>JAIOAQ010000010.1 GCA_019873735.1 Chloroflexota bacterium
AAAGAGCCGTTCCCGTTCCGTTAGGGGCGCACTAATTGTACCCAATCTTTGTCTTTTCAGACTCCGAAAGAGGTATCCAGACCACTTTTACAGAAAAATCCTTGCACTATCCTAACATCCCCAACTTATGCTGGTTGTAGCTGGCGTTGTGCTTATGATTGTGAGCGTGGTGAAGTCGATTGTGGTTCACAACCAAACATATACTGCGATAAAGACTACATAAAGTGTTGCACTGGTTCTTGCCCTTCTGACCCCACCGCCATCCCACAAGATGACGATGAAATTGAACCCACTCCAACCACCCCACCTCAATCCACCCCCTTTCCCAGCCCTCTTCCCAGCCCGCCTGGTGAGCCTTATGAAGAAAGTTGTGGTTCTGGTCATTGCGACAACGGTTTTTACTGCTGCCAAAACCGCGACGGCTCGCCTGCCTGCTGTCCGGTCGGCCAAGTCCCGCCGGGTGGCGGCGGCAACCGCCGCTCCTCCATCTTCGTCCAACTCCTTGACCCGAACCTTATCCCTTTTACCCCGCCACGCATCACCTACAGAAAGCCCTATCAAACGGACGATCAGGGCGCAAGCACGGTGATGGAGACAACCTCGCTGGTGATCAACTCTCCTTCTGTGTTATAGGCTTGTGCCCAAAAGCGATGTTCGCCGGCCGTGAGCGGCCACCAGGCCTGATATGGCGCGGCCTCAAAGGCTGCCAGTTGTCTCCCGTCTACCCACAGCGTGACCTGCGTGATTCCCTGCCCGGCAACGGCCTCCACCAGCAATTGCTGGGCGGCAGGGTCGAAAGAGTTGCTCAGGTGATAGGTAGTGTTCGGCCGCGGCGCAATCAACGCCAGGGCAGATTGTGTCGCTGCGGGCGGCTGCGGCAAATCGGCGAAAAGGGGCAGGCCGTGGGCGCGCGCCCAGGCGTGGGCCTCAATCGGCAGGTCAAAGACCGTGCGTTGAACCCGGCGCTGGGGCGGAGTGGATTCGTCGGCCGGCGCGCCGGTTAGAGCGTCCAGCCAGACTTGCCGGTAGATGGTATCTGCTTCGGTTGGTTCGGTGCCAATGATGAACCACTCGTAGCGGGTATGTTCACAGGCGGGCGTGGGCAGCAGCCCGGAAATATCGCAGACCTCGACCCGAATCAGGCCCTCTGGGCGGGGAAAGGGCTTGTCGGGCCGGCCGCGCAGCAGGCCGCGAATCACGTCTTGCCAGATAGGGGCGGCTCCGGTCAGGCCGTTCACATCTCGCATGGCCTGATAGTTGCTGTTGCCCACCCAAACCCCTACCAAAAGATCGGGCGTGTAGCCAATGGTCCAGTTGTCATGAAAGTTGGTGGTCGTTCCGGTTTTGACGGCTGCGGTATGCTCAATTTTGAGGGTGCTGTTTTGCCCGAAGCCGATGTAACGGGCGCGGTCGTCGCTCAGGATGTCGTTGATGAGCCAGGCCACGCGCGGGTCAAAGACCTGAACCGGCGGGTCTTTTGGTTCGGTATAAACGACCTTGCCCTCTGGGGTGCGGATATCGAGCAGCAGGCTGTAACCGCTGTATATGCCGCTGTTTGCAAAGGCGGCATAGGCGGCGGAAAGTTGCAGCAGGCTCATTTGTCCTCCGCCTAAGGCCAGGGAAAGGTCGTATTCGTTAGGGTCTCCCAGCGAGGTAATGCCGAGTTGCCGCGCCAGATGGATGGTTTCAGGGATGCCGGCTTTCTCAAGCGTCAGCACGGCAGGGATGTTGAGCGACGAGGCCAGCGCCTGCCGGACAGAGACCGGGCCATGCTCGCGGCCGTCATAGTTTTTGGGCGTGTAGGGTTTGCCCTCATGGGTGATAAAGGTGGTGCGCACATCCAGAAGCATGGTCGCGGCCGTCCAGGCCCCGGAACGGTTGGGGTCAAGCATTTGGGCGTATAAAAAAGGTTTGAAGGCCGAGCCCGGCTGGCGGCGTGAGACGGCCATGTTAATGGCCCCCTGAATGGATGCATCGAAATAGTTCGCGCTCCCTACCAGGGCCAGGACTTCTCCGCTGGCAGGGTCAAGCACCACCAGGGCGGCGTTATTTACGTTTCGGCTCAATTTCCCTTCTTGAGGCTCAAAGGCTTTTAAGCGGCGGGCAATGACCTCCTCCGCCAGATGCTGGGCGTTCAGGTCGAGGGTAGTACGCGCCACCAGGCTTTGAGTGCGGTCCAGCCTGCCCTCGGCGTAGAGCGCCTCTAACTGGTTTTTGACCAGCCAGACGAAATGCGGCGCTTGAATGGGATAAGGGCTGGGGTTGTAAATCAGCGGCGTGAGTTCGGCCGTACGGCGTTCCTCGGGACTGATGAAGCCTTCTTTTTCCATCAGGCCGAGTACCGTCTTCTGACGTTCGCGCGCCTTGTCCGGATTGGTCAACGGGTCATACAGACCGGGGGCCTGCGGCAGGCCGGCCAGCAGGGCGCACTCGGGCAGGAGCAGGTCGCGGGCGGGCTTGCCGAAATAGGTTTGCGAGGCCGATTCCACGCCATAGGACAGCCCGCCGTAGTAAGTCTGGTTCAGATAGAGGGCCAGGATTTCGTCCTTGGACAGGCGGCGTGAGATTTGCCAGGCGAGGACAGCCTCGCGTAATTTTCGCCGCAGACTGCGCTCGGTTCTTTCCGAATCGAGCAGCAGGTTACGCACGACCTGCTGGGTGATGGTGCTGCCGCCGGCAATGGTTTCGCCGCCACGCAGGTTAATCCACAGGGCGCGGGCAATCCCCTCAAAATCCACGCCTGGGTTTTGGTAGAAGTTGCGGTCTTCAACGGCAAGGGTGGCCTGCTTCATGCATTCCGGAATCTCGTCCAATGGGACGACGGTATGCCGGCCGCCCTCCTCGGGCAGAATTTCGTAGAGCAGGTTCCCGTTTCGATCGGTGACGCGGATACTGGGAAGCTGGAGATGTGCAGGAAAAGTATCTACATCGGGCAGGTCATAGATGATGTAGATAAACATCCCTGCCAGCCCCAGTAAACAGACCAGCAGGGAGATCAGGTAGAATTTCCGATGTGTTTTCATGCTCACAATCGGCCCACTTGAGCCTTTGACCCTTTAGACGCAGGCGTTTGTGGGCGAGCCTGAAAGCCGGTCCGCCTTTCTAGGCGGGTTTTGCCGGCTCTTCTTTGGGGTGCGCCTTGAAATATTTGATGTATTTGGCGGCGTAGTTGTCGCGTCCCAGGAGCAGGTCGGTGGCCTTGATGAAGAGTCCGTATTTCATGGGGTCGGTAATGGCGCAGGTGGCGCCGGCCTGAATGGCCAGCGCAAGAAAAGCCTGGTTGACCACATCCCGTTCTGGCAGGCCAAAAGAGACGTTGCTGGCGCCGATGTTAATATTGACGCCAAACTCACGGCGCACCAGTTCGATGGTTTGCAGCGTGACCCAGGCGGCTTTGCTGTCTGCGCCGACGGTTAATACCAGCGGGTCAATGACCACGTTTTCGGGCGGGATGCCGAGTTTGGCGGCGCGCTCGAGGATTTTTCCGGCGATGGCAGTGCGCGTCTCCGGGTCGTTGGGGATGCCGTTATCATCCATGGTCAGGCCGATGACCGCCGCATCATAAGCCTTGACGATGGGCAGGACGGCCGCCAGAGATTTCTCCTCGCCGTTGACAGAGTTGACCAACACCTTGCCGGGCGCAACCCGCATGGCGGCTTCCAGCGCCTGGGGGTTGGGGGTATCCAGGCAGAGAGGCAGGTCAAAGTTCTCGCTCAACATTTGCACCACTCTGGGCAGCATGGCCACGTCGTCCAGGCCGGGGACGCCCACATTCACATCCAGCAAGTCGGCGCCTGCGGCCACCTGATTGGCGGCAATTTCTTTGACATATTCCAGGTTGCCCTCCTGGAGGGCGGCAGCCAGTTTTTTGCGTCCGGTGGGGTTGATTTTTTCGCCGATGATGACAAAGGCCGAATGAGCATCAATCTTGACTTCTTTGGTTTTACTGCGAAGAATGGTTTGCATTATGTCAACTCCTTATCTGCTTTGTTTAATATGGCTTCAATCTGGCCGATAACTTTGTCTGTGAGGGGGTCAACCTGCGGGGAGGCAAGAATCTCTTGCACTTTCTGGCGGGCATTGGTGTATAAAGATGGTTTTCCCAATTCGAGCCAGGCTTCGCGGGTATGGCGGTCCAATAGTTTGGAGATGTAAAATTCACCGCTGCGTGGCGCCCGCCGGGATGCCTGTGTGGTGAGAAAATGTCCGCCCGGGCCGACTCTGGCGATATCCTCGAAGAGTTCTTTCTCCGGCGCGGTGTCAATGCCTTCAAACAGCCGCTGGCAGTGATGGGCAATTTCGTTGTCCACAATGTACTGCTCCAGGACTTGTAACTGGTCGCCTTCGATTTCTCCGAAGCCAACGATAATATCTGATCTGGCCAACAGTGGGGGGATGATCGTAATCAGTTTTTCCAGGACGGCCTGCGCCCCCGGCTCTTTTGCATCGGCGGTGCAGCCGGCCGAGGTGGTCGGCAGGTTGTAGAAATGTCCTATTTCGGTCAGGGCGCCCGACATCAATCCCATCTCGGCTGTGCCGCCAAGAAAACCGCCGCTGGAAAAATCCAGCGTGCCGACGGCGCTGCTGTAAATCAGCGGGCGGCCCGGGTGCGCCAACTGGAAGACGACAATGGACGAAAGCGCCTCGGCATTGGCCAGGCTCAGGTTGGCGAACAGGCTGGCGGGTCCGGTAGAGCCGGGCACGGGCATGGGCATAATCATGACCGGCATCTCAAACTCTCCCAGTTCCAGATAGGCGTCCAGCATTTCGCCATCGTGTGTGAGGGGGGCTACCGGGCAGTAGATGAGCGAGTAGGCTTTGCGTTGGCGGAATTCATCTTCTCCGCCCAGAATGGCGGTCAACCCTTCGACCAGATAGGGTACCTGCCGGCTGGTGTGTAGTTCGTGCTGACCATGCTTGGAGCAAAATTGGGCCATGGTCAGGAATTCGTGCAGGGCGCGTGAGCCAGCGGGCGCATCCGAGGCGGTGACCGGCGGCCAGGCCATGACGCCCAGGTCGAGTTCCTGAAAGATGCGCATGCCGTTTTCGATGTCTTTGCGGGTGCCGTAACGCCGCTCGCCGGTTTCAAAATCCTGGGCAAAGGCGGCGGTTCCATCCATGCAATAGCGCGGCTCTGTTGACGGGAGCGGGTGATTGTAGCGCGGGTTGCGCGCTCCCAGCATGACCGATTTTGGAGCAGCGGCCAGAGCCTGTTCAACCAGCGCGCGCGGGATTTTGACGATTTTGCTCTCCTCGTCCACCTGAGCGCCATACCGGCGCAGGATGGGGAGTGCCTTGTGTCCATGAAAGCGCAAGCCCACACTTTCGAGAATGCGCAGGCTTTGTTCATGAATGCGGCTTTGCTCTTCGGTGGATAGGATTTGGGCTCTGAACTGCATGGTGTCCTTTTGCGATGGTCGGCCTGAAGTTTTGGCCTTGCACGGCCCTATTTTACCAGACGTGTGGATGGCTTAAATATCAATCCGTTAGAAACGTTACCTCCACTGTCATGCCCCAGCGCAAACGCTCATCTTTGTCCTCCAGGCGGATTTTGACTTTGTACAGGATATCGCCGCTTTGTGCAACGTACGACTGGGCTATCCTTTCCACCTGACCTTTCAGGGTCAGCCCCGGCAGGGCATCTGGGACAATTTCTACCCGCTGCCCCTCAAAGACTTTGACCACTTCCAACTCGGTCAGGTCGCTGGTTTCGATATACCAGGCGCTGAAGTCGGCCATTTTGACGGCCCACTTTTCCGGCCCTACCTGTTCGCCGGGCGTAAGGTTGACGTCTGTCACCACGCCGTCAAAAGGCGCTTTCAGGTCGTAGTTATCCAGGGCGTTTTGCGCCGCGGCAACTTGCGCTTTGGCATTGTTGAGGCGCGCCTCCAGGAGTGCCAGTTGTTCAGCGTCGGGGCCGTCTTTGGTCAGGTCATATTTGCGTTTGGCTTCGGCTTCGGCGGCGATGGCGGCATCCAATCTGGCGCGGACTTCATCCCGCTTGCGGATGATTTGTTCCAGTTTGCGCACGGCCTCGTTGTAATCCTCTTCGGCCTTTTCCAGGTCGTCTTTGGCCTGTTTGCGCTGGGCATTATCTTTGTCCAGGTCTTTGTAACGGTCAAACTCTTCTTGTGCGTCTTCTAACTCTTTTTGGTATTTCCGGACATCTGCCTGGGCGTCCTCAATATCGTCTTCGATATTGTCCAGGTTGAGTTTTTCCCAATCGCGCTCGGCTTTGGCGCGCTCGATTTGGGCCTGCATGTAGTTCTGCCAGGCTTCGGCGCGGTGGATGTCGGTGGTGCGCATGAAGGCGTCAAAGGTCTGCTGGGCGTCGGTCAGTTCCAGGTTTGCGGCGGCCAGGGAGGCCTCTGCCTGCTCGCGGTCGGCCAGGCGAATCAACAGATCGCCTTTCTTGACCGTCTGGCCTTCTTCGACCAGGATGCGGTCAACGCGGCCGCGGACGGCAAAAAAGAGGGTGATGTCGCGCCGGGGGATGATGTGTCCCTCTGCAATGACCGCGTCTGCATCAATAACGGGAGCCGGCGTGGGGGTTGTCGGAGCCGAGCCGCAGGCCGTCAAAAGGGTGGCAGCAAGTACCAGGATGAAAAACAGGGTTTTCGGTTTTACTTTCATATTTACCTCGTTTATTGCGTATAGTCAAAGAGACGATGGGTGCCGATTGTTGTCTTATCAGACAAAATGGCATCATTCGTAGGCCAGCACTTCCCGAATGGTCAGGCGGGCGGCGTTGCGGGCCGGCAGGATGCTGGCAAAGGCCGAAAGCACCAGCACCAGCGCCAGCCAGATGAGGTATCCCGTCCAGGTGAAGACCAGTTCAATAGGGTTCTGGAAGATGGCTACGCTGATAATGGTGGAGAGCAGCACGGTGATGGGGAAAGAGAGCAGGACGGCAAACACCCAGGATATTGAGCCAATGACAACGCCCTCAATCATCACCATGCGGGTGATGGTGCCGTCGGTTGCCCCTACCGCGCGCATGATGCCGATCTCGCGCGTACGTTCCAGGACGTTCATGCCCATTGTCCCTGTCAAGCCCATGGAGCCGACGGTAGCCGTCAGCAAGGCCATGATAAGCAGAAACACAATGAGGATGTCCAGGCTCTCTGAGGCTTTATCAAGCGACGACAAACCCGGCTGGGCCTGGCGCACCTTGAAGCCGGCATCCCGGAAGTACTGATCGAGGGTGGCGCTCATTGCCGTTTGGTAGGGGCGGTCGTGTTTTTCGGTGGCAATGCGAAAAGAGTAAGCCTGGTTGGCCTGATTATTCTGGCGCGAGATGTACTCGTAGGGGGCATAGGCCAGGTAGCCCTCGCGGTCAATGAATTTGAACAGCCCGACCACTTCCCACGTCTCTTCCTGACCGTTAATTTTCAGGCGGATGGCGTCTCCCGGTTTCAAGTCGGGGTACAGGGCCAGGATGCCTTCGGTGACGGCCAGGGCGCGTTTATCGTCCGGGCGAATCCAGCGCCCGGCGACCACAATTGGCGCCACCAGCGGGCTCTCGGCGGGCGGCGCCAGGATGGTGATGTTGTCGGCGGTGCTGCCATCCGCGTAGAGCGCCTCTGCGCTGGCGTAGGCCCAGCCTTCCACATCTACCACGCCGGGCACCTGGCGGGCATACTGCTCAATTTCGCGCAGGCGGTAAGGCTGGTCAAAGTCCAGGGTCACATCGGCCAGAAAGTATTTGCCGACTGCGCCGATAAATTCATGCAGACTGACGCGCACATTGAAGACCGAAATGAAGATCGCGCCGCCCATGGTCAGGGTGAAGAGAGTCAGGATGAAGCGGCTGCGACGGCGAAAGGTGTTGCGCAAAGAAATCAGCAGCGGACGAGGAATATGGATGCCGCGCCGGCCAAGGGCAGCCGCAGCCCGAACCTGGAACCTTTCCCAGCGAGACTCTCGCTTCTCTTCGCCCTTTGGCTTGCTCCCGTCTCCCCGGCCGCTGTCGCCGCTGATGGCTTGCAGGACGCTGGTGTGTGTGCCTCTAACCAGAGGGCCGGCTCCGGCCGCCAGCGGGATGAGCAGCCCAATCAGCGCCTGGATGACGAAGGCAATCGGGACGATGCGATAGCCTTGCAGGGTGAAACTCATCAGATCGGCAATCAACCTGGAGAGGGCGTAAGCACCCTGTCCCCCCAGCGGCACGGCGATCAACAGGGCTAGCAGGCCAAAGGTCAGGATGAGAACGATGTACATGCTGAAGATTTGATTCCGCCTGCCTCCTACCAGTTTCATCACGCCAATATGCCGCAGGTGCTGGTTGAGCAAGGCGTTCAGGGTGTTGGCGATCAGCGAACTGCTCAGAAAGACGATCAGTACGCCAAGCGCCATCAGGATGCCCAAAATGGCATTGACCACCGAAGCCAGCGGATGCTCATGTGTCTTGGATGAATTGGTGCGCCGCACCTGGTAACCGGCTTTTTCGATCTTGTCTTTCAGGTCGGCGGTTACCTGCCGGATGTGGACAAGATCGTCCTGTCCCTCGGCCACCGTGGCGTAAATCCGGTTGTATCTTTCTGGTTCACGCAGGTAGGGCAGCGTATCCATGGTAATGTAGCCAAAGGGCTGACCGAGAAAATCTCCTGCTCCAGTGGTTGGGTCTTGAACGATACCCACAACCGGCAAACGTTTGATGGTGCCGTCTGCCAGTTGTACTTCCACCTTGTCCCCCACCTGGACATCTAAGTCTTTGAGTGCCTCGCGCTCCAGGAGCAATTCACGTTTATCGGGTTTTATCTTGCCGGAGATCGGGTTGAGCAGGTTGATTTGATTCTTGTCAAAGTCCTTAATGGCTACAATGTCCAGCGAGACCCATTTCTGGCTGTCTGGCGCCCGCACGCGCAGGTTGACCACTCGGCGGCCTTCTGCTTCGGCTACGGCGCGATCCCGGCGGATGGTGGTCAGCAACTCGTCGTCGAAATCGTCACTCCGGATTTGCACATTGGCGGGCCGATTGGCGGCATAACTGGCGCTCATGTCGTTAGAGATGATGACGTATGTTCCCGCAATCATCCCCACCGCAAAGACGCCCACCGCAATGGAAAGCACAACCAGCAGGGTGCGCAGTTTATTGTCAATCAGGTCAAGAAAAACTTTTCTCCAACGCGGTCTCATTTTTTTCCCTTCCGGCCTTGCGCCGTAGCGCGGTTTTCCTCCAGCCGGGACTGGACAATGCGGGCAATTGCTTCGGCTGTCAGGGGCGAGTTCTGGAGTAGTTGCAGGAAGTCGGCGCGCGGGATGGTCCGCACTTCTACCTGACCTGTTGGGGCGGCGCGCACAGAGGCAATAGACCTGCCGCCCTGGGTTAACTCAACCTCGCCAAAGAATTCACCTGCGCCAAGGTGTGCAACGATTGTTTCGCGCCGCCTGCCTTTGATGACGATCTCCACTTCTCCGCGGCCGATCATGAAAAACTCGTCTACATGCTGGCCCTCTGCAAGGATCGTTTGCCCCGCTTCAAATACCTTGCGGGAAGAGTGCTTTGTCACCTGCAGCATCTGGCGATGGTTGAGAAGCGGCAGACAGTGGGCAACTGCCTCGTCAATAATTTCCCCGTCTGAAAGGATGATCGTGCGGGACATGCGCTCTGTGATGGACGGGTCATGCGTGACCATCACAATGGTCTTGCCCTGCGATGCAAGTTGCTCAAAGAGGCTGATAATTGCCTCGGCCGAGCGCGAATCCAGGTTGCCGGTCGGCTCATCGGCCGCAATCAGGGCCGGATTTGTGGCCAGGGCGCGTGCAATTGCAACCTGTTGCTGCTGGCCTGTTGAAACGGCCAGCGGGAGTTTATGGGCGAGTTTTTCCAGGCCCACCATGGCCAGCAACTCCATTGCCCGCTTTGGCCGCTCGTCTGTGTCGTAGGTGTTGGTAAAGTCCATGGGCAGCATGACATTTTCCAGGAGACTCAGCATGGGCAGGAGTTGAAAGAATTGAAAGACAATTCCCAGGTTGCGGCCGCGCCAGAGAGAGCGTTGACTTTCGGTCATGGCATATACATCCGTGCCGCCAATAATGACCTGCCCAGAGGTGGGGTGGTCAATGCCGGTAATCATATTGAGCAGCGTGGATTTGCCGGAGCCGGACTTTCCGATTACGGCCACAAACTCCCCCTGGGCAATTTCCAGATCAATGCCCTTCAGCACGGTAAACTCCCCCGCGGCGTTTTTGAACGTCTTCACCACCTGGCGCATCTCAATCATGGCTTATATCTCCCGCTTGCCGTTGGGCACAATCTCTCCATCGGCAAGGACCAGGTGACGCGAGAAACGGGGTGACAGGCTCTTGTCGTGCGTTACCATGACGATTGTTTTCCCATTTTCACGCAAATGCTCGAACAACTCAAAGATGTGGTCGGCTGTCACCGAATCTAATGAGCCGGTGGGTTCATCGGCGATCAGGATCGGCGGGTCATTGGCCAGGGCGCGGGCAATGGCCACGCGTTGCTGCTGCCCGCCAGAGATAAAAGCCGGCAGTTTATTGGCATGTTCTTCCAGTTCTACTAGTGTCAGTAATTCCAGGGCGCGTTCGCGGCTGCGGCGCGGGTGGTACAGGCCGCATAAGTCCATCGGCAGCATCACATTTTCAACCAGTGTCAACATGGGCAGCAACTGGAAAGACTGATAGACAATTCCCATTGTCCGCCCGCGCCAGAGCGCCAGGTCATTCTCATTCAGTGTGTGGACAGAAACATCCTTGCCGTTGGCGCGCACAATGACCTCGCCCCGTGTCAGGTGATCCACGCCGCTAATCATGTTGAGCAATGTGGATTTCCCTGCCCCCGATTTGCCCACAATTCCCAAGAACTCGCCGGGCATGACCTGCGCGTCAATTCCTTTGAGCGCGGTGAAGTCCCCCGCCTCGCTGGTATATACTTTTACCACGCCGCGCAATTCAATGATAGGGAGCACGTCTGTTGCCATAAAATACCGACCGGTTGGTATGATTTTACCCCCAACAAACTTTTTTTACTCCCCCCAATGCAAAAGTCTAACTAAACTCTTAACTTCACATCACCCGTTCTCGTGACATGTAAAATAGCCAGCGGCCCAAGATTTCCTCAAACAAAGCAACGATGAAGATCGGGAAAATTAACCACATCCCGGCAGGCGGGGGGACGATGAGCAACGCGCCGCTCAGGGCGATGCCCGTCAGGATCAATCCAAGCCGCAGCCTGCGCGTTCCCCGATGGGCCGTGGTCCTGGCTGAGAGCGCCAGCGCCAACTGAATGCCCAGCAGGAGGACGATGCCCCAGCCCGCGTTCTGAAAGGAACTGACGTAGAAAGTATTGTTTGCCGGATGCAGGCTTCCCAGGGCGAGAACAGAAGCGGTGAAGAGCCGTCCTAGCAGCAGCGTGCTGACGAAGAACCCCAGCATCACTCGCCAGCCATACCAGGCCGGAATGGTCTTAAATCGGTAGACGCGCACCATGCAGTAGACCAGGGCCGCGCCCAGTCCGGCTGTCAGCCAACCGCTGATGACGCGCAGGAATTCCGCCTGAGTAAATTGCCAGAAGGCTGTCAATGCCCAGCCGGCGCCGAACAAACCGGTGAAGAGAATTTCGCGGCTCAGCCAGGAATTGCCCAGGTTTGAGAGTGTCCGCCAGGCATTGCGCGGTGTGCCCAGGTGCAGGAGCGAGGCCAGCAGTCCTAGCCCCAACAGCAGACCGATGGCCAGCATGGCGGTCAGTGTCAGGCGGGCGGGCAGGTCGGTGCCCTGATAGTCAAACGGCGGGTTGAAAATCAGGCAGATACTTCCAAAAGCCAGGTAAATGAGTTCAATGCTCCAGAAAGCCCCGACCGCCATCTGTGTCAACAGGCTGAAGGCTACCAGCGGCGCTTCGTCAAATTTACTCTCCTTGCGCGGCGCAATCTCTTCCCAGTTGGCGATTACGCCCTCTGCAGCAGCCCGTTCCGAGGCTTGGTGGGGGTGGATGAAGATATTGGGCTCGCGCTTGTTCACTTGCCGCATGGGATAAACTTCTATTCGTCCGCCGGTTTGGGCGAGGAGGGTCTCTTGCCTGTCGTAATCAAGTGCGCGCATGGGGCAGGCGGCTACGCAGGCAGGCGGCTGCCCGGCCTCCAGGCTGTCCATGCAGAAGTTGCATTTTGTCATGTGACCCGCAGCTGGGTTGTATTGCGGCGCGCCGTATGGGCAGGCCCAATTGCAGTAGCGGCAGCCGACGCACTTATCAATGTCCAGGATGACCAGCCCGTCATCCCGTTTGGTGTAAGCGTTGACAGGACACACCCCGGCACAAATGGCATGCTCGCAATGGTTACAGGCCAGCGACAGGTTGTAGGCGAAGACATCCGTCGTCCAGGCATTGCCCTGTTGTTGCCAGGAGCCGCCGGAAATCTCGTAAACCCGCCGCCAGAGAACGCCGGTGGGCAGGTTGTTCTTGTCTTTGCAGGCCACCTGACAGGCTTTACAGCCCGTGCAGGCGGAGGCGTCAAAAGTGAAGGCGTAGGTCATGGGCTTCAAACAGGATGGATAGGGTAGGCAGGATTTTTTGGGGATTCGGAGCGTGGCTGATTATTTGTGAAGTCTTTTGTATTCAATTTTGGGGCGTCCAAAGTTGATGAGCAGACCAACTTCAATGCCCGTTGCTTTCAGGTAGTTGATGGTTTGCGCGGAATGCTCTGGCGCAAGTGCGGAAACGGCTTTGATCTCGACAATCACCTTGTTTTCCACAAACAAATCAGCAAAAAATTGTCCAACGGACTGCCCGCGAAAAATGACCGAAATCGGTTTTTCAACTTCCACAACCAAACCTTTCGCGCGCAGAGCAATCACCATGGCATTTTTGTACACCGATTCAAGAAAACCGGCGCCTAGTTCTTTGCTGACTTCAAAAGCGGCTTCAAGTATCTTTTCGGTTATATCAGCATAGAGCAAAGTTTTGCTGGTGGGATATTGGTCCATAGAAACTCCTTTGACAAGATAGACAGGATGGGCAGGATAATTTTTATCGTGATGGGCAAAATCAACAGGTTTTCCTAAAATATCCTGTTAATCCTGTCCATCATGTTTCTTGACTTGAACCATAATCGTATGCTGCGCCGTACCGAAGGCGTAGGGCGTCCATTTTTCGGAGGTCAGCACGTTGATACAGCCGCCGAAATCCACGCCGTTTTCATTTGGAGACCACCACGCGCCCTGGGGAATATCCACCACGCCAGGAAGGATTCGCGGGGTGACGCGGGCCGGCAGGACAAGTTCGCCGCGCTCGTTCCAGACGCGGACGAGGTCGCCGTCGCGGATTCCGCGCGCATTGGCGTCTATCGGGTTGATGAAGACCCGCTGCGGGAAGGCTTCGCCCAGCCAGTCGTTGTTGTCGTGGGTGGAGTGGACTCTATGGAGCGTATGATGCCCTATTGCTTGAAGTGGGAATTCTTTTTCACCACAGAGACGCGGAGAGCGCGGAGTTTTTAATATGTTGCTCTGCGAACTCTGCGTCTCTGCGGTAAAGGGGCTTTCCCATTCCTGGATGTATTTTGGAATCGGCGGCACTTCATCGGGCTTGCCGAAGTCGTATAACTGCTTCGAGAAAATCTCCACTTTGCCGCTGGGGGTGGGCAGTGGGTGCTTTTCGGGGTCACGGCGGAAGTCTTCAAAGGCGATGGCCGGTTTAGTGACGGGGTTACTCCACGCGCCGAGATTCTTCTCGATAAATTCATCCAGGGTCGGCAAATCAGGGAAACGGGTTTCTCTCCAGACCGATAGACAATACTCCACCCAGGCTTTTTCATCGCGGCCTTCGGTGTAGGCCTCGCCGATGCCCAACCGTTCGGCAATTTCGGCGCAAATCTGATAGTCGGATTTGCACTCACCCGGCGGCTCCACCAGCTTGGGCTGGAGAATCACTTCATCCGAGTATTTCCAGCCGTCCTCAACACCCCAAGTCTCAAATTGGGTGCAGGCGGGCAGGATAATGTCGGCGAAGCGGGCGGTGGGGGTCAGGAAGTTGTCCTGGACGACGATGAATTCGACTTTCGACTCGTCGCGCAGGATTTCGGCGGAGCGGTTGACGTTGGCGTGCTGGTTAATCAGGCAGTTGGTGGCGACGGCGTAGATGAGTTTGATGTTGGTCTCCAGGCGGGGGACGCCGATCACCCCGTCGGCGGCGGTCATCTCTTTTCCGCGCAGCACAGCCTCGGTCCAGAGAAAGACCGGAATGGCCGCTTTGACGGGATTCTCCCCGGTCGGGAAAACCGTCCATTTGCCGCCGCCATCCGGGGCCTGGAGTGCCAATCCGCTGGCCCAGCCGCCCGAAATCCCAAAATTGCCGGTGATGGCCGAGAGAACCGCCCCGGCGCGGACAACCTGCTCGCCATAGGCGCGGCGCTGCATTCCGTAGCCCTGGTAGAGCACGGCGGGCTTGCGGGTGGCGTATTCGCGGGCAATGCGGGCGATGGTGGCCGCCGGGACGGCGGTGATGGCTTCGGCCCATTCGGGGGTTTTGGGTGTACCGTCGCGCCTACCGAGCAGGTAGTCGGTGTAAGTTTCGTCGCTTTCGTGGCCGGGCGGCATGGAGGCCGCGTCCCAGCCGAGGCAGTAGCGGCGGATGAAGGCTTCGTCGAGCAGGCCTTCGGTGAGCATGACGTGGGCCATGGCGGTCATCATGGCGGCATCTGTGCCGGGGCGGATGGGAATCCACTCGTCGGCCAGGGCGGCGGCAGAGAGCGAGTGGCGCGGGTCAATGCAGACGACTTTGGCCCCGTTTTGACGGGCGAGTTTGATGAAGTAGTCGGAGTTGGTGCCGTCGCGCATTTCGGCGGGGTTCCAGCCCCACATCAGGATGTAGCGGCTGTTGAGCCAGTCCTGGCGCTGATTGCCGGTGACGAGCGTGCCCCAGACGGTGGGCGTGGCGGCGTTGATGGCGGCCCACGAGTAGGAGTTGTAGATGCCAAGGCAGCCGCCGTAGAGATTCATCAGGCGGCGGGCGGTGTGCGAGCCGTTGAGTTGGTTGTAGGAGCCGGTTCCGTAGGGGACGAACAGGGCGCTGTTTCCGTAGGTGGCTTTGACGCGCTCGAATTGGGCGGCGACTGTCTCGATGGCTTCGTCCCAAGAGATGCGCTGGAACTGACCCTCGCCGCGTTTGCCGGTTCTTTTCAGGGGGTAAAGCAGGCGGTCGGGATGGTATTGGCGGCGCAGGTAGGCGCGTCCGCGCGGACAGGCGCGCAGTTGCGGGGCGGCGAGGCTGTCGGGGCGGTCATCGGTCTCGAGGCGGACGATGCGTCCGTTTTCGACGTGGGCGATGAGCAGGCAGCGTCCGCCGCAGTTGTGGGCGGGGCAGCCAACGCGGATTTTTGATGGCGGGTTGCTGGGGGGTGGAGTCGCTTTCAAGTTTCAGGCTGTCATTCTGGGTCTATATTGCAAGGCCTCGGCCAGGTGCACGGCCCGGATCTGTTCACTGCTGTCCAAATCTGCAATTGTGCGCGCCAGTTTTAAGACACGGTGATAACTGCGCGCGGTCAGATTCAACTGGCTCATTGCGGTGCGAATCAAAGTGTCTCCGGCATCATCCAGTTTGCAGAACTGCCTGATCTCGGCCAGCCGCATATCGGCGTTGCACATGATGGCGGGTGAACGGCTATCTAATTTGGAAAAGCGGGCGTGCTGAATGTCCCGCGCGGCCTGAACGCGCTTGCGAATTGCTTCGCTGCTTTCGCCCATGCGGTCGGCGCTCAATTTTTCGTAGTCTACCCGCGGGACCTCGATGTGAATGTCAATACGGTCGAGCATGGGTCCAGAGATGCGTTTCTGGTATTTGGTCACTGTGGACGGCGCGCACGTGCACGGCTTGACCGGATCGCCAAAATAGCCACACGGACAGGGATTCATGGCCGCCACCAGTTGGAAGTTCGCCAGAAAGGTGAGTGAACCCTGGGCGCGGCTGATGGTGACAACTTTATCCTCCATAGGCTGGCGCATAACTTCCAGCACGCGGGTGCCGAATTCGGGGAATTCGTCCAGAAACAGAACGCCGCGATGGGCCAGCGAAATTTCTCCAGGATGCGGCAGGTTGCCGCCGCCTACCAGACCGGCATGGCTGATGGTGTGGTGCGGGGCGCGAAATGGGCGCTGGCGGATAAGCGGCGTGCCGGGCGGGAGTTGGTCGGCAACGGAATAGATTTTGGTGACCTCTAGAGATTCTTCAATGGACATTTCGGGCAGGATGCCCGGCAAGGCCCGCGCCAGCAGGGTTTTTCCGGCGCCGGGGCTGCCGATCATTAACACGTTATGCCCTCCGGCCGCAGCCACTTCAAGGGCGCGTTTCACATGCTCCTGTCCTTTAATTTCAGCAAAGTCGGTTGGCACGAAAAGGGGAGCGGGTTCCTCTGCGGAGGGTTGGAATGGCTCAATTAAACGGCGGCCGGTCAAATGGTTGTACAGATCCGCCAGTGTCTTGACGGGGATGACTTCCAGGCCGGGAATCAGCGACGCTTCGGCCGCGTCGCTCTCAGAGACAATGATCCGTTTAAACCCTTGCGTGCGCGCTGCCGCGGCCATTGGCAGGACGCCGCGCGTGTGGCGTACTGTTCCATCCAGAGATAGTTCGCCTACGATCAAGGTCTCATCTACGCAATTCGGTGGAAGCAGGTGGCTGTAAATCAGCACGCCGACGGCAATCGGCAGGTCGTACGCTGGTCCTTCCTTGCGGACGGCGGCGGGCGCTAAGTTGACGACAATGCGAATGCGCGGGTAGGGCAGGCCGGCATTTTTGATGGCTGCCTGAACGCGCTCGCGGCTCTCTTGCACGGCCGCATCGGGCAGGCCGACAATGGTCATGCCCGGCAATCCCTGACCGGTATCTACCTCGACTTCTACAATGACGCCGTCTAAGCCGATGACGGCGCAGGAAAAGACGCGTGCCAGCATGGGTTGATTCTATCACCGTTCTGAAGGTCAAAAAAAACGTGGATTGAACATCCACGTTTTTTTTGTTCGGTAGTGACTGGCGTTGCTAGTCCAGCAATTCTTTGGGAATGTTGCCGCCGTTTTCGGCAATCTTTTTCAAGACGGTCTTGTGAAGCCAGGTATTCATCTTGGCCGAGTCGCTCATCAGTTCCTCGGGGCAGCCGAGTTCTTTGGCCAACTCGTTTCGGGCTTCGCGGCTGCTATCCAGGCCAAGCAGTTTGAGCAAGTCCACGATGGAGACTTTCCAGTCCAGGCCAGAGCCAGCGGCAAGGGTCTCCAGTTTCTTGACCACGTCCACTTCTGAGATCGGCTCAACGGCGGGAGCGGCAGGTTTGGATGTTATTTTGGCGTCCGGCTCAATCTCTACAGGTGCGGAGGTTGAGGCGGGTTTGGCGGGGATGAACGTGCCCGTGATTGGTTTTGGAGGGACCGGCGCGGCGGGTGGAGGGGCGGGCGCTTCTTTTTTCTTGCCAAGACCAAGTTTATCCAGAATGGCAGAGAAAAGGCTCATGGGTTAAACTCCTTTCAGAATAGGGGGATAAAAAGCGTTCCGATTTCATTATACATTTGTTTTTGCTCAATTGCGAACGGAGAACGTATGATTGCCCTCACCCGTTTTTTGTATTTATTCACCCTTCGGGATACCCACTTCGATTGTGCCATTGACGATCCGCACCGGATAGGCCGGAATATCGGTTCCGGCCGGCAGACGGGTGACCTGCCCGGTACGGATATCGAATTGGGCTCCATGACGCGGGCAGACGATTTCGTAGTCGTTTAAGTCGCCGTCTCCCAGCGGGCCTTCATCGTGTGAACAAACATCGCCAATGGCAAAAAGCTTTCCCGCCACGTTAAAGATGACAATCGGCCGATCGCCGATTTCAACAAACAGGCGTTCGCCGTTGGGCAGGGCATCCAGGGGGGCAATTTCAAAGAATTCGCATTGTTCGGGAGGCAGTTGGGTATAGTTGTACATAAAACGCTCGCTTTTTGAGTGGCTACTCTACCAGTTCATCGCTGGCTTCTCCCAGTCCATATACGCCTGCCTTAAGCACCTTCAGGGACAGGAGGGCGCATTTCAATCGCACCGGTCCCAGTTCAATGCCAAGCAAATCGAGCACAAACTCCTTGTTTAACTGCTTGATTTCGTCTATGGTTTTGCCGATCACCGCCTCCATCAGCAAGTCTGCAGAAGCCTGTGAGATGGCGCAGCCCTTGCCGTCAAAAGCGGCTTCGGTGACGCGCCCGTCTTCTCCCACGCGCAAGGTGACTTCAATGTGGTCCCCGCAGAGCGGATTGTCGTCCTCAAACTGGATGTCGTGCGGGTCAAGCCGCCCGCGAAACTGAGGGCTCTTGTAGCGCTCAATGATGGTTTCTCGATACAAATCGTCCATACAAATCTCCAGCGTCTACATCCACAAGACAAACGTACCTGTGAACGCCTTATCCGAAAATTTCTTTTACTTTGTAAATTCCGTTCACCAGTTTGTCCACCTCTTCCAGGGTATTGTAGATGTAAAAACTGGCGCGGGTGCTGGCAGGAATGCCGAATTTCTCGTGCAAAGGTTGGGCGCAGTGGTGACCGGCGCGCACGGCTATGCCCGACATGTCCAAAATCTGTGCCACATCATGAGGATGGACGCCATCCAGCGTAAACGCGGCTACCCCGCCTTTTTTATCTGCTGAGGGACCCAGTACGTGCAGTCCCGGAATCTCTTCGAGACGTTCCAGGGCATAGGCGATGATCTCCTGCTCATGCGCTCGGACCGCGCTCATGCCTGCTTCTGTTAAATAGTCCACTGCCGCTCCCAGGCCAACCGCCTCGGCAATGGCAGGCGTTCCGGCCTCAAATTTGTGGGGCAGGTCGTTTGGGCGGAAGGAGCGTAATTTGACTTCTTTAATCATATCGCCCCCGCCCAGGAAGGGATGCATACTCTCCAGCAATTTTTCCTTGCCATACAGCACGCCAATGCCGGTAGGACCGAGCATCTTGTGCGCCGAAAAGGCCAGGAAATCAACGTCCAGGGCGCGCACATCTATTGGCAGGTGCGGCACAGATTGGGCGCCATCCACCAGGGTGAGGGCGCCGGCTTCGTGCGCCAGTCGAATGATCTCCTCGGCCGGCGTGACCGTGCCCAGGACGTTGGACATATGTGTAAAAGCAACCAGTTTAGGGTCTTGGGAAAGAAGCGCCCGGTAAACTTCCAGGTCGAGCAAGCCTTCCTCGGTCACCGGGATGAATTCCAGGCGGATGCCGCGTTCGGCCGCCAGCATATGCCAGGGAACGAGGTTGGAGTGATGTTCCATCTCGGTCAGGATGACCAGATCGCCGCTTTTTAGACTGGCGCGGGCCCAAGCGTAAGCCACCAGGTTGATCGACTCGGTTGTGTTGCGGGTGAAGAGGATTTGCCGGGCGGCCGGGGCGTTGATGAAACGGGCAACCTTCTGGCGCGCTTCTTCGTAGAGGGCTGTGGCTTCCTCTGCCAGTGTGTGGACGCCGCGGTGGATGTTAGCATTTGAGAGGCGGTAGAAATTGTCCATCGCCTGAATCACCGCAAGCGGTTTTTGTGATGTTGCCGTGGAGTCTAGATAAACCAGCGGCACGCCAGGGCGTACTTCACGCTGCAAGACGGGGAAATCGTGGCGAATGCGAGCGATGTCGAGACTCATGGCGTTTAATAATCCGGAATTTCTTTGGTCCCGCTTTTCTTGGCCGAGCCGGCAGGGCGCAAATGCTCAGAGTTGGATGGATACCACAGAATCCGGTCTGGCACCATCCAGCCATCGGTTAGAAAAACGTTGGAGCGAAATTGCACCGCGACCATCTTGGCATCTACCTGGACAACAATACCTTTAATCCAGCCGCGCACGCGTTCACTGCCTTTTTCATGGTCGCAGAATACCTCTACTTTGTCGCCCACCTCGAATTCGTGTTCCGGGGCCGGGCGGCGCATATAGGTAATTTTTTGTTCTATTGCCATCCAAAAACCTCCAGGGAGTCCCTCCCAAAAGACTTATTTTACCGCTGAGACGCAGAGTAGACAGAGAATGGGTCGATGTTAAACTCTGCGTTCTCAGCGTCTCCGCGGTGAGTTTTTGTGGTGAAGTTATTCTTCCACTGTTTTGATATAAATTGCCCGTTGGAAGCGTTCGCGCACGCCCTCAAACGGAATGCGCTGCATGATTGGGTCAAAGAAGCCTTCAACAATCAGCCGTTCTGCATCTTTGGGCGGGATGCCGCGCGAAAGCAGGTAGAAGAGCGGCTCCTGCTCAATTTTACTGACGGTTGCGCCGTGTGTACAGCGCACATCGTCGGCGCAGATTTCCAGGCCGGGGATGCTGTCGGCGCGTGCCTGGTCGCTCAAGACCAGGTTGCGGTTGGCCTGATAGCCGTCGGTTTTTTGAGCGCCGGGGGCAACATAAATCATCCCCTGCCAAACGGAGCGACTTTTTCCCTTGAGAGCGCCTTTGAAGAGCAGGTCGCTGGTTGTATGCGGAGCAAGGTGGTTTTGCTGGGTGTCATGATCCAGGTGCTGATTGCCGTCGGCAAAGTAAAAGCCAGACATGCGCCCGCTGGCACCTTCGCCCACCAGGTCAAGTTCGGAGAAGTTTTTGGTCAGTCGGGAGCCGACTGCGCCAAAGATCCAATCCAGGCTGCCGCCGCGTTCGACGCGGGCACGTTCATGGCTGAAATTCCAGACGTGTCTGCCCCAGGATTGCAATTCCACGAAGTGTAGTTGGGCGTCTTCACCAACGTGAATCTCAACGAGGCCGGCGTGCATGGCGTTACCTGTCTCGTCAGGAGAGGCGGCTTCGTGGACATACGTTACCGAGGCGCCCGCTTCCAACCAGACGATGAGGTGCGAGATGTGCCCCAGGCTTGTTCCTGGCCCCCAGAGAATGCTGTGCAGGGGTTGCTCAACGGTCACGTTTTGGGGGACGTAGAGAAGGACGCCGTTTTGTGAGAAGGCTGAAGCCAGGGCTGCAAATTTGCCTTCCTCCGGGCGGACGATCTGCCCGGCCAGGCGGTTGAGCAGTTCGGGATATTCGCGCTCGGCGGTCTGCAAGTCGGTGAAGATCACGCCCTGTTGGGCGAGAGCAGGATCGAGGTCGAGCCGTGCCCCGCCGGGGAGCAGGACAATCTGTCCGCCGTGCTGCTTGGCGGTGAGCGGTTTGAGCAGTTCGTCAGGGACAGGCGCCAGGTCGCGGTACGTTTCGGGGGCTGGCAGGCGGAAGTCTGCCGCCGGCAGAGCGCGCAAATCGGTGCGCCGCCAGGCTTCGTCGGTGGGTGCAGGCATTGGCAGACGGGAAAAGGTCTCAAACGCGCGGCGGCGGAACTCGGTCAGAGCGCCGCCGGACGGAAGCATGTCGGCCGTGAAAGCAAAATTTTGGGCAACAGAGACGCCCGGCCGAGTGCGTGAAATTGTGATTTTGGGTTTTTCCTGCATGTGTGTCCGTTTCAAGGTTTAACAGGTTTGAGTGTTGGAAGGTGTGGTTGCCAAACGGCCAGCATACTAGCCAATTGAGCCTTCCATTTGCAATTGGATGAGACGGTTCATTTCTACGGCGTACTCCATCGGCAGTTCTTTAACCAGCGGTTCGATGAAGCCCGAAACCACCATTGTTGTGGCTTCCTCCTCGCTCAGGCCGCGCGACATGAGGTAGAAGAGTTGCTCCTCGCCGACCTTACTGACGGAGGCTTCGTGACCGATGGTGACGTCGTCTTCGTCAATCTCAATGTAAGGGTAAGTGTCCGAGCGCGATTGGGGGTCAAGCAGCAGCGCGTCGCAGACAACGTTGGATTTGACGCCCTTGGCGCCCTTATAGACTTTGAGCAGGCCGCGGTAGGAGGCGCGTCCGCCAGCCTTGCTGATGGATTTGGATGTGATTTTGCTACTGGTGTTGGGAGCAAAATGTACCATCTTAGAGCCGGCATCCTGTATCTGACCGGCGCCAGCAAAGGCCATGGAGAGCATTTCGCCGTGCGCGCCGGGTTCCATCAGGTAGCAGGAGGGGTACTTCATGGTGACCTTGCTCCCCATGTTTGCATCCACCCATTCGTGGGTGGCATCGGCATAGACTTTGGCGCGCTGGGTGACGAGGTTGTAGACGTTGTGACTCCAGTTTTGAATGGTGGTGTAGCGGGAGCGGGCGCCTTTTTTGACGATGATTTCAATCACGCCGCTGTGGAAGGAGTCGGTGGTGTATTGAGGAGCGGTGCAGTTGTGCGAAATGACGCCTTCCGCCAGGTAGGATTCGTCTTCTTCCACCGAGAAGTTGTACACTTCGGTTTCCTGCTCTTCAACGGTGATGTTCTTGATGGGCATATACTGGAAATTTTCGTCCAGCACAAACGGCGAGCCGCTCCAGTCGCCTGCGGGAGCCTGCACGCCCACCATCTCGCCAAATTGCGGATTGAACGGGGATGCAATCACCACCGTGTAGATGTCTCTGCGTGGAGCAGTGCGCTTCTGATGATTCACCGAAGCGGCAATCCCCAACCGCAGTAAAGCATCGCGGAAGGTGTATGCCAGGTTGGGGGAAACCGAATTGTAGCGGAACATGTTTTTGCGGGCGTCATAACTTCCGTCTCCTAACCACATGCCGCGCACAAATTCGGTCAGGAATTCGCGGGGAGCGCTCAAAATCCATTCAGGGATGCGCTTTTCATAGACAGTTGCGCCGAACTCGCGGGCAAAAGCGCGGGCGGCTTCGGTAGAAGCAAGCACCAGCGTCTGCCCATTTTGGCGAGGAGCATTTTCAATGGGGGCTTTGCCGAAGTAACGCTGCATCAGGTCTCTGGCATCCGAAATCAGGCTGTTTTCTTTGACGTTGAAAGACAGGGTGAGGTAATGCTCGTTATCCACATGTCCTTCAGCAAAATAGTAGCCAAGCAAGCGATAAAACTCTGGCTCTTGCGGGAATTCAACGTAATGCTGAACCGGGGCATGGCGGCCGCGGCCAATTTCGACATTGATTCCAGCCGCCACGAGTTCAGCCTCCGGCTGGTAGACCGGCACGACCAGATAATCACCTTCTCTGACGCTATCGGCGCGTGCCCAAACGAGTTGGAACTCCTTGTTGCGCTCCGAGCGACGCTGACGGCGCGCAACCAAGAGCGGGTGTTCTGCAGTCACGCGCAGGGTGCGTTTGCTATCGCCGTAGTATTGAATATTGTAAATCTTGCCATGATACGGCCGCACCTGAGTGTGATAGACCTTGCGCCAGCGTCCCAGGTGAGTCAACACTTCGTCGCCAACCTGTACCTGTTCAATGGGTTTTTCGCCCTGGCGGGTGCGTACCTGTGCCCCAGCGAGGAAACAGCCCTCCACGTAATGCACCTGCGCGCCCTCGTCCACAATAATGAGCGAGCGCTCAAATTGCCCCACGTTGGCAGTATTCAGGCGGAAGTAGGCCTGTAGCGGCAAGTCCACCTTGACGCCCGGCGGCACATAGACAAACGAGCCGCCCGACCAGACGGCGCTGTTTAACGCAGCAAACTTGTTATCTTCGATGGGGATGACCGTGCCAAAATATTCGCGGAACAGGTCGGGGTGCTGCCTCAGGCCGTCTTCGATGGAGAGGAAGATAACGCCTTGCTTTTCGAGGTGCTCCTGAATGGAGTGATAGACCATCTCAGAGTTGTGCACGATAAGCCCCTCAGCCACGAAGTTATGAGGACCATCCACTTCGATATCGAAGACTTCCTCTACGCCAGCAGGCACTATGGATTCGACGCGGGCATAACCAAAATACTCGTTGATATGATTGCCTAATGCCATGTTCTCGATGTCGAAATAAGGCGCATCGTTTTTTGCAGCTATTTCCAGCAACCGGGATAAAGTTGAACGACTTCCAGATTTCAGGTTTGTGCGTTCCGTAATCGTTGGACTAAAGTCCTGCCTCAGTTCATGAAAGTCGGGTAAACCCGACTCGCGCCCATAACCCGAAAGGGTTTCCACGTACTGAGAAGGTGGCGTTAGCCCCACCGAATCCACATCAGGCAAAGCCTTCACTACTGCCACCAGGTCGCCGGGTTGAATGTCGCGCAGATATTTCCAGGTGCGAATATAGCGCCCGCGCTGCTTGCCTTCCGATTTGTGGTGTTCCAGCACCAGGAAGGGATGGTTTTCCGTTGCGCGAATGGCGCGGGTGCCGACCTTTACTTCATACACCGGCCGTTCCCCTTTTGGCATGAAATTTTTCACAGGCGCAGGAAGGATGGTGTTCGTCGTTTCATCGAACGAGAAGACCACATCACCGGGCAGGATATTGCGAATCGGGACAACCCCGCGAGTGGTATAAACGCGCGTGTCACCGCTCAAACATTCATATTGCGCGCCAAGCCCGGCCAAAAACTTGCGCTCGGCTTCCGGCACGCCCAGGCGGTCGAAGGTGCGCTTGATGTCATCCGGCACGTCGTCCCACGATTTCTCCTGCTTCTCCGTCGGCCTGACGTAGTAGTAAATCTCATCCAGATTCAGGCCGCTCAGATCGGGGCCCCAGGTAGGCATAGGACGGCTGAGAAAATGCTCTAATGCCTTAAGGCGAAACTCAAGCATCCATTTCGGCTCGCCCTTCATGTAAGAGATTTGCTCTACGACCTCTCGGCTCAAACCTTTCTGAGATTTGAAGGCGTAGTAATCATCTCGGTCTCGAAATCCGTATTTGTATTCTCCAATTGCTTCCAGCAAACGGGCATCGTCGCTCATTCTTCACCTCTAAAGTCAAAGCCATCAGACAGCAATTCCATTTTCGTATTTCTCGCGTATCCAGTCGTACCCATGTTCTTCAAGATGCAATGCCAAATCTGGTCCGCCCGATTCAACAATCCGGCCGCCCAGCATAATATGGACGACATGGGGCTTGATATAGTTCAACAGGCGTTGATAGTGCGTAATGACCAGGACGCCCAGATCCGGCCCGGCAAGCGCGTTTACGCCATCGGCAACGATTCTCAGGGCATCAATGTCCAGGCCAGAGTCGGTCTCGTCCAGGATGGCGATCTCGGGTTTTAAGGTTGCCATTTGGAGAATCTCGGCGCGTTTTTTCTCGCCGCCTGAGAAACCATCATTCAAGTAGCGACCGGCAAAAGCCGGATCCATTTTCAGCATTTCCATATGCCCTTTGAGCAACTTGCGAAATTCGGGGACGGGAATGCCCTTATCTTCAGGATTTTCGGCTCTGCGGCGGGCATTAAGTGCTGTGCGTAAGAAATTGGCGACTGTCACCCCCGGAATGGCTACCGGATATTGGAAAGCGAGGAAGATTCCCAGCCGCGAACGTTCGTCTGGCTCCAACTCAAGGATGTTTTGACCCTTGAAGATAACCTCGCCTTGCGTTACTTCATATGCGGGGTGCCCCATCAAGGTATAAGCCAGGGTGGATTTGCCGGTGCCGTTGGGCCCCATGATGGCATGAATTTCACCTTGCTTGATGGTGAGCGATACACCTTTGAGAATTTCCTTGTCTGCAATATTGACGTGCAGATTCTTGATTTCAAGTTGAGACATTGGGATGTGCTCCTTCAGAAGACGATAAACGACAGACCCTGGACTCCCAAAGAACGATGTGTGTCGTCTCGGGTCTATCGTTTGTACTATCGGAAGGCATTATAGCAAAGAGGACGAGATTTGTCAATATTTATGATAATTTTCTAGTAAATTCCCTCTTTGTGAAAGGGGCATGCCTTTACAAGCCGCCTACTGGATTCCCTTGCTCGTCGTAAATCGGCAGGCTGTCTATGTCGCCGTTTAGGATTTCAACAAATTCGGCCGCAACCCAGGCGCGCCCGTTGGGAGCCGATGCAAACTGGATCAGATACCAGTCTCCTTTTTGCGTGCGGCCTAGAATGACCACCTGCGTTTGCGGCTTGAGAACGCCAATAGCCTGGCTGTTTTGATCAGGGGCCAGGCGTACATTAAGCAAGATGACGGTTTTCCCTGTGGGGCCAGATGGAAGTGTCCCTGGCAGCGGGATGACCGGCGCGGGTGTGCCGCTGTTTTCGTCGGCGACGGGTGTCCCTAGCAGGTTGTATATTGGCAGGCTGCCAGGATTGCCCTCCAGCGTGAGCACATTGGCCGAAACCCAGCCGCGATGATCAGGGCCGGAGGGATAGTCAATTTGCAGCCAGGAGTTGTTCTTGAGCCGGCCCGTGAGGGTGACAACACTGCCCGGCGGTAAAATGCCAATGCTGATAAAACCGGTTCCCGGTCCGACGCGCACATTGGTGACGTAATTGACGGTGGCAGTTAATGCCCCGGCCGGGGGTAGGTTTAGGGGGAGCGGTGTGCCGGTTATTTCGTATAGGAGCGGCGGCAGTACCTGTGGCGTAAGTCCGCTATCCGCGCCGACAACGATTGCCAGATAGCCCATTTCCCCTTTAAGTTCTATGCTTTTTGCTGTCACCCAGGCTGTCCCGCTGGGAGCCGGGGTGTAGACGATCCAAAGCCAACTGGCGTCTTCGTTGCGGCCAATGACCTGTACGGTTTCGTTGGGGAAAAGGCCGCCGATGCGCTCCCCAAGGTTTTTGTTGGGCAGGGTACGCACATTGGTCGCGAGGCGTACAATGCCGGTGATGGGCTGCGGGGTTAGCGGCCCGCTTGCGGTAGGGCTGGGTGTGACAATGACTTGTGTTTCTGTAAAGGGGATAACGGTATCTGTTAGCGTGGGCGGCGGTGGTGTAGGGCTGGCAGTGGGGGTTGGGCTGGGAGAGGTTTTACAACCAGCCAGCAGGATTAGTGTGAGCAGGAAAAGGATGCAGGTTTGTCTTAACATATGACTCTTCTCAACTATTGTCTCTCTGCGTGTTACTTCTCAGCGGCAAAATGACCTCTTTGTACCCCGGAGATTGCCCGGCGGGCAATGAGATTTGACGCTTCATCACTAATTTTACTGGAAAATTGAGCCAAGAGGACATTTGTTTATATAATAGATATTTATCATAAATATTGACAAGTCATGAACTTGTGGGTATACTGGCGCAAAGGAAACGGTGAGAGAGACCTTATGAAAGCCACCCGCGAACGCATTTTACAAACGCTGCTGCGTCAGCCGCGCACGACAATTAACGAGTTGGCCGAGGCCGTGGGCATTAATCCTATCTCGGTGCGTCATCATTTGACCAATTTGCAGATCGAGGGCCTGGTTGCGGCCGAAGAGGAACGGCACGGAGTGGGAAGGCCGCGCCTGGTATATTTTCTGACCGAGGCCGGCCTTGAACGGTTCCCAACCCGTTACCTGCGCCTGACGACGCGCCTGCTATCCCAACTGAAAGAGAAATTGCCCCAGCCTGTGGTCGGGCAGATATTCTCGGATGTCGCACAGGATTTGGCGTCCAAGCATTCACAGCAGATGGAAGGCTTGAATCTGGAGCAGCGCCTGGAGGCGGCGCGTAATGTGCTGGCAGAAGAAGGTTTTGTCATTGAATGGGAAAAAAAGGGGGATGAGTACCACATCCATGAAATCAGTTGCCCCTATCTTCAGGTTGGGCAAAGCCACCCAGAAGTCTGTATGGTGGACCAGACCCTGATTTCGAATATGCTGGCGGTGCCGGCAGAAAAGGTACGCTGTATTTTGGACGGAGATGCTTTATGCACGTTTATTGTTCAGGCCGCTAAGGAGAAAACCGATGAGCGAGGCTGAGAAGAACGAAATCAGGTGGTTGATACATGATACTCATCCAGAATTGGTCCAGCCGCTGCGGGAGAGTCTATCGCAGGTGGTAGACCCGGAAATTGGCATGAACGTGATTCAATTGGGCCTGATTCGTCAGGTAGAAATGCGGGACGATGTTTTGCATCTCAAAATGATTTTGACGACGCCGTTTTGCCCTTACGGGCCGGCGATTATCGAATTGACAAAGGAAAAAGCCCAGCAGGCGGTCAACCATCCGGTACTGATTGAAATCGGTGCAGAGCCGTGGGATTTTTCGATGCTTGAGGATCCATCTGCTTTTGATTGGGGAATGTACGCTTGAAAATAGGGCTTTTTTAACCACGTTGCGCGCAGAACCGCAGCCACATTGGGTGGTTGCGGTTATGTTTTGTCGGGCAATATCTGCCGGGCTATGTTTTGTCTGCTGGAGACGTATTCTGTTTTCTCTCCCAAAGGGCCGCCGCTATCTTTTCCTGATCTACCGGCAAGCGGTCTATTCGCACGCCGACCGCGTTGTAGATGGCATTGGTGATGGCCGGCGGGGTGGGGATGCTGACGATTTCGCCCACGCCCTTCGCACCGTAGGGGCCCTCGGCGGTGGGATGCTCGACGATGATGGCGGTGATTTCTGGTGTGAGTTGGATGCCGGGGATGCGGTAGCGCGCCAGCCGGTCGGTAACCACCTGTCCGCCCTCAACGATGAATTCCTCCGTCAGAGCATGGCCGAGACCCATCATCACGCCGCCTTCCACCTGCCCTTGCAGGCCGAGCGGGTTGATGGCTGCGCCCACGTCATTGGCCGAGATGACGCGTAAGACACGTACCTCGCCGGTCAGTGTGTTGACTTCCACTTCGGCAGCCTGCGCGGCAAATGAGTAGGCGAAGTGCATGTCGCCGCCTGTGCCCAGCGGCTGGGTCTTGGGGGCCTCGTATTCATAGCGGACGCGTGGACGCTGGCCCAGGGCGGTCATTTCTCGATAGACTTCGGCGTAGGTGAGCGTGTGTCCGTTGATATGGACTTTGCTGTCTTCGAAGCGCACTTGCTCCGGGCGTACATCATACTTTTCAGCCAGCACGGCGCTGATTTGTTCGCGCAGGGTGCGGGCCGCCAGGCGCGCGGCGTTGCCGGTTACGTAGGTCTGGCGCGAGGCGGTGGTGGGACCGCCGTCGGGGGTCAGATCGGTGTCCATAACGAGGACCCGCACGAGGTCGGGATGAAGCGAGAGTTCCTCCGCCACGGCCAGCCGCATGACGGTCACCAATCCCTGTCCAAGTTCGGCAGCCGAACTACGCGTCTCGAATGTGCCGTCTTCATACAACTCTACGTCTGCGCCGGATTTGTCGGGCGCGCCGCCGCCCAGACCGGTATTCTTGTAGGCTGCGGCGAAGCCCCAGGCGCGTACCAGGTGCGGGGCGTTGGGCGCCGGGCGGGGCTTGAACAGTTCGCCGCGCGGCAAACCCGAAACCCGACTCATGGCATCCGACACCCTGTCAATACATTCGGTCAGTCCCACGCTGTCGCGCAGTTCCTGGCCGGTGTTGGTGATGCTGCCCACGTGCAGGGCGTTCATGCGGCGCAGTTCGATGGGGTCGAGATTCAATTTCTCGGCCAGCATGTCCATCATGCTCTCGACTGCAAAGGCCGATTGCAGCACGCCAAAGCCGCGGAAGGCGCCGGCCGGCGGGTTGTTGGTGTACATGGCGTAACAGTCGGCGCGCACATGCGGGATATCGTATGGCCCGGCCGAGTGGGTGGTGGCGCGGGTCATCACCTTTTCGCCCAGCGAGGCGTAAGCACCTGTATCGCCGTATAGTTCGGTCTCTACCGCCGTCAGCCGCCCGTCCTTTTTGGCGCCCACTTTGACGCGAATCTGGGTGGCGTGCCGTTTGGGATGCACCAGCAGGCTCTCGCGGCGGTCAAAGAGCAGTTTTACCGGCCGTCCGGTGGCATGGGCCAGCAGCGCGGCGTGAATCTGCCCGGCGATGTCTTCCTTGCCGCCAAAGCCGCCGCCCATCAACTGCCCGACAATGCGCACTCGCTCCTCCGGCCAGCCCAGCGCCCGCGCCACCTGGGTGCGGTCCTGATAGGGGATTTGCGAACCGACGTAGATTTCCATGCGTCCGTTGGGCAGCGGCACGGCAATGCTGCATTCCGGCTCTAAAAAGGCGTGATCGGTGGCCGGGGTGTGGAAGGTGTGCTCCAGGATGACCTCCGCCTCGGCAAAACCCTGCTCCATATCGCCCTTGCGGACTTTGATATGTTTGAGCAGATTCCCTTTTTCGTGGATTTGTGGGACTCCCTCCTGACGGGCCTGGACCGGATCCAGGATGGGAGGCTGGAGGTCGAACTCCGCTTCGATCAAAGCCGCAGCCTGCTCGGCGATCTCGGGCGTTTCCGCAGCGACGATGGCCAGCGCGTCGCCCACGTAGCGAATCCGCTCTCCGAGGCCAATCATCACCGGCCAGTCGTAGATGACTAGGCCATGTGTCTTCTCGCCGGGGATGTCTTCAGTGGTCAAAACGGCGGCTACGCCTGGCAGTGCCCTGGCTTTGGACACGTCCAGTTTCTTCAGGAAGGCGTGCGGCACCATTGCCCGGCGCACGGCGGCATACAGCATCCTGTCAAAGACCAGGTCGTCGGTGTACAGGGCTTTGCCGGTCACTTTTTCCACCGCATCCGGGCGGATGTGACGATGCCCAACGACTTTGTGGGCATGGACCGAATCGGGTATATGCGGCGGCGGGACGGGTTCGCCCGTGCGCAGAGCATGAGCAGCGGCCTGAATGGCGTTCTCGATGGTTGGGTAACCGGCGCAGCGGCAAAGCGTGTCTTTGAGCGCGGCGCGGATGTCATCGCGCGTTGGGTTTGGGTTGCGCTGGAGCAGGGCATAGGCGGTCATGATCTGCCCGGGGATACAGAATCCGCATTGCACCGCCCCGTGCTGGACAAAGGCCTCCTGCAGAGGATGAAGTTTGATCCCCATTCCTTGCTCATCTTCCTTAGGGAGAGGGGCAGAGGTGGAAGCCAGCCCTTCGATGGTCAATACAGTCTTGCCATTGGCCCGCTCGGCGGGGTAAACGCAGGACAGGACGGGTTCGCCATCCACGATGACGGTACAGGCGCCGCATTCGGCTTCCTGGCAACCGATCTTTGTGCCGGTCAGCCGCAGGCGTTTGCGCAGCAGGTCGGCCAGCATCTCGCCGGGGATGGCGGGGAGGGTATGAGATTGTCCGTTAACAGTAAGGGTGATTTGGTTGCTCATCGTTTCTCGAAATCGTAAAATTACCGCAACTGCCTGCTATCCCTCATTATCCAGGTCGCGCTCACATCGGACGAGGGGTAGGCAAAGAATCAACCTGCTCGTTCCCAGGCAGATTCGATCACGTCTCTAAACAGCCCGCCGACAAGGTGACGGCGATAGTCGGCGCTGGCGCGGCGCGGGCTGGTGCGGAATTGGACCTGGTCGAGCAGGGCGATCAGCGCGCGCTCGATTGTTTCATTTGTCGGTGTTTGACCGCGTAAAACCGCTTCTGCCTTGGTTGCACGGAATGGGATGGGGCCGCCCGGCCCAACGGCAATGCGAATGTCGCGGATGCGGTCTCCTTCGCGCGCCAGCCAGATGGCGCAGTTGATGATGGGCAGAGCCACGCCTTGCGGGCGCATGATGCGTTTGAAGCAGGAGGAGACCTTAAAGGCCTCTGAGGCCTCTAGCACCTGGATGTAAAACCCAACGATGATTTCTTTATTCTTGTCAATTGCCGACTTGCCGGGGCCGAGGAATAACTGGCTCAGTGGGACGATTCGGTTTTCGCCGGATATGGCGGCGATTTCTGCCTGGGTATCCAGGGCCAGCAGGGCAATGGTGCCATCGGCGGCGGGGAGGGCATGGGCCACGTTGCCGCCCAGGGTGGCCACATTGCGCACCTGAGGGCCGGCGATTAAAGCCGAGGCCTCGGTCAATGCCCGGGCATGGCGGGCCACCAGCGGGTCGGAGTGGACGCGGCTGACGGGGACGGCGGCACCGATGAAGAGATGTTCGCCGCGCAGTTCAATCACGGTCATCTCGGCTACGGCGGTCAGATCTACCAGTGTTTGCACCGGCGCGTGACGTCCCTGTCGCAGGTCAAGCAGCAGATCTGTGCCGCCGGCGATGGGGAGGACAGGTTTCGGCGCAGAATCCAGGGCTTGCCTGACTTCGGCAAGCGTTTGGGGTCGAAGGTATATTTGCCAGGGAAGCATAGGCTAGAGGCCGCGTTCACCACGGATGTAAGGAACGCCCAGGGCGGCCGGCGCGCCGATTCGTTTGCGCATGGCTTCGCGTGAGCCGATGACCAGGACGATCACGGTAAAGGCGTAGGGTAGCATCTGCAGGAAAAAGCCCCAATAAGGGTTGTAGTAGAAAGGATTGGCAAAGCCAAAGAGCATGGTGGGACCTTGAATATCGAGAATCAGCCGCCGCAAGGCGCCGAAAGCATAGGAGCCGACAGCAGCCCGGACGGGGTCCCACTGGGCAAAGATGACCAGCCCTACGGCAATCCAGCCTTGCCCGGCGGTAGTCAGTTCGCTGAACCAACCCGGCGAGACGGCCAGGCTGATGGTAGCCCCTGCCAGGCCGGCCATAACGCCGCCTACGAAGACGTACAGATAGCGCATCCGAAAGACATTGATGCCCAGGGCGTCGGCGGCGGCGGGATATTCACCTACGGCGCGCAGGTGCATGCCTGGGCGGGTGCGGTTGATGTAATACCAGGAGAGGGGGACAAGGATGTAGCCAAAATATACCAGGATGCTGTGTCGGGTGAAGAAGATGGGTCCCAGGATGGGAATTTGCGAGAGGACGGGGATGGAGAAGACAGGCATGAGGGAGACTGTGCCGGCTTTGCTCAGACCCTCTCCAAGCACCAGACTGATGCCGGTGCTTAGAAAGGTCAGGGCAAGGCCGCTAACGACCTGATCGGCTTGCAGGGTGATGGTGATAAAGGCGTGAATCTGGCTGATGAGGCCGGCAAAGAGCATGGCTACCAAAACACCCAACCAGGGGTTGCCGGTTGCGATGGTGGTGCTAAAAGCAGACATGGCGCCGATGAGCATCATGCCCTCTACGCCCAGGTTCATGACTCCGGAGCGTTCGGCAAGGATTTCACCGATGGTTGCAAAGAGTAAAACGGTGCCGGTTGCAACACCGGCTTGCAGGACAATAATGAGGTCCATGAGCCTACTTCTCCTCGGCTGTATTTACAATGCGGACGCGGTAGCGCAACAGAAAGTCGCTGGCGATGAGACAAACCAGGATGATGCCCTGTATCATTTTAGGCACGCCGGATGGTTGGATTTCGCGCCCAGCCAGGATGAGAGCGCCAAACAGGATTGAGACGAAAATAATGGCCAGCGGGTTGAGTTTGGAAAGCCAGGCGACAATGATGCCGGTAAAGCCATAGCCGGCAGCGATAGGGGCTGTTTGCAGGCGATGCACCATTCCGCTTACTTCGGACATGCCGCCGAGCCCTGCCAGGGCACCGGAAAGCATCATCACCAGGAGTGTGTTTTTGGCAATGTTGACGCCCGCGTAACGGGCCGCCTGGGGGTTATCTCCAATCAGGCGGATTTCATAACCCCAACAACTGCGGAAGACAACCAGCCACAAAATCACGGCTGCCAGGATGCCGAATAGCAGTCCCATGTGTGTGGTCAGGCCGCTCAGTGCTGGGATGTTTTGAGCATAATCTGTTAAACGTGGCAGCCAGGCGTTCAAGGGGAATTTGGGACTCATTTGAAATCCGGCTTCGGTCCATACGGCAAAAATCCAGAAGTTGACCCAAGCGACAGCAATGTAATTCAACATCAGGCTGCTGATAATCTCATTGACATTGAATTTGGCTTTCAGATAGCCGGGGATGAAGCCCCAGATTGCCCCGCCCGCCATTCCTGCCAGCATCATGAGGGGGATGAAAACCCAACGCGATGTTTCCGGAGGCAGAACTTTTGTCAGCACAATGGCGCTGGCGCCAAAAGCGCCCATGATGAATTGTCCCTCCGCGCCGATGTTCCACAATTTCATCCGGAAAGCGATAGAACATGCCAGGGCTGTCATCAAGATTGGCGTGGCTTTAACAATCGTATCTGAAATGACCCCAATATTGCCGAAGGAGGCTTTGGCAATATGCGCGTAAGAACGGATGGGGTCCCCGCCCGCCAGTTTAATCAGGATGCCGCCCAGAATAAGCGCCAGGATCAGCGCGCCTACCGAAATAAGCGGTGGATACCAGGCAGGAGGTTCGCTTAAGCGTGGTTCGATGCGAATGCGATAAAACTTGATGCGTGTGAAAAGTTTTGTTTTCTCAGCCATGCACGCGTACTCCCTGTTGTTCAATCTGTTCGAGCGGCGTTCCTGTCATCATCAGACCAATCGTTTCAATCAGACCCGGGTCTGGCTCACCGGGCTCGATTTTCACTTCGCCCATGATTTTTCCCTCGTAAATCACGTAGATTCGGTCGCTTAGGGAGAGTAACTCCTCAAGTTCTTCTGAGATAAGCAGGATGGCAGCGCCAGCCTCGCGTTGTGCCAGAAGAAGCCGGTGAACGCCCTCGATAGCCCCTACATCCAGGCCGCGTGTTGGCTGGACGGCAACCATAAACTGGGGTTGACCAGAAATCTCACGTGCCAGAATGACTCGTTGCAGGTTCCCGCCCGAGAGCAGCCGTACCGGCGTTGAAACGTGTGGTACAATGATGTCATAGGCCTGTTTGAGTTCGTTGGCGTACTTGACGGCCAGCGGCATGTTCAGAAGCCCATACTGAGAAATAGGGGACTGACGATATTTTCTCATAATGACATTGTCGGTGACGCTCAAATTGGGCGCCGTCCCGACATGGGTGCGGTCTTCGGGGATGTAAGCCATGCCGCGCTGAATACCAAAGATGACACTGCGATTGCTGACTGTTTCGCCGTTCAGGTAAATGCGTCCTTGTTTGCATTTGCGCAAGCCGGTAATTACCTGTGATAATTCGCGCTGCCCGTTGCCGGCAACACCGGCCAGGCCAACAATTTCTCCTGCACAAACGTTGATGGAGACGCCGCGCAGGGCTGGCAGGCCTTTGTCGTTGTCGGCGTGTACATCCTGGATGTCCAGAACAACTTCTCCGCGCTGGACAGGTTTCTTTTCCAGGTTGAAAATCACATCACGCCCTACCATCAAATTGGCCAATTGTTGTCGGGTAAGTCCCCTGGCGGGTTGTCCGGCTGCAGTTACTTTGCCGCGCCGAAGAACGGTCACCCGATCGGCAATGGCCGTGATTTCGTTTAACTTATGGCTGATGAAGATAATGGATTTTCCTTGGGCAGTCATCGAACGCAGGATGCTGAACAGGCCTTCAATTTCCTGGGGCGCCAGGACAGCAGTCGGTTCATCCATGATGAGGACATTGGCGCCGCGATAAAGCATTTTCAGGATTTCTACCCGCTGCTGTTCGCCAACTGAGAGTTGCCAGATTTTGGCACGCGGGTCAACTTCCAGTCCAAATTGTTTGCCCAATTCTGCAATTTTGGAGTCGTATCGAGAAAGATTCAAAATGAATCTTGGATTGTCTAAGCCAAGCAGGATATTTTCTGTAACGGTCTGTGATGGTACCAGCATAAAATGCTGATGGATCATGCCGATTCCAGCATTGATGGCATCACGGGGCGAAGAGAAAGTGACGGGGACGCCGTTGATTTTGATAACGCCGGAATCTTGTCGGTAAAGCCCGGCCAATACATTCATCAGGGTGCTTTTCCCGGCTCCATTCTCGCCAAGCAGAGCATGGATTTCGCCGGGACGCAATTCAAAATCTACGTGGTCATTAGCAAGCACACCGGGAAATCGCTTGACGATACCGCGCATTTCTACAACGAACGGGGGCTGGGCGGGGGATGGGTCTGGGTTGTTGGGGAGGTTGGGTTGAGCCATGGTCATGCTCCTGGGGCGCATGGGATTGATAATACTTGAATTGCCTACCTCTAAAGAAGGGGCCAGAACCCTTCAAGTCCTGGCCCCTTTGATTTTTGGCAGGTGGTTACTGCAACGATGGCAGTTCGGCGGTGATTCCTTCAGCCCACCAGTACATACCGGTCTTGACGTCAGGATTCCACTCTTTGAACTGATCGAGGTCCAGTTGTTCCAGCGAGACGCCATCTGCCAGGATCAGGTTGCCCTTGTTATCGTAGATCGGGCCTTTGAAGACATCGAAGCGGGTGAATTCGCCGGCCAGCATCTTATCCAGGGTGTCCTTTACCATGGCGATGACCTCTGGGTCAAGGTCTTTCATGCCGGGTGTCAGTTCCTGGCCTTCCATGAAGCCATACAGGCCCAGCGCGCCGCTGTCGGCGTCAAAGTAATCCCAGCCTGGGACATAGGTGCCGGCAATGGTTTCTTCTGTAATCTTGGCGTAGATGGGGCCCCAGTTCCAGTAGGGCGCGGTCAGGCAGCGTTCTACCTTGCAGGAGCCGTACCAGTCGTAGGTGACGCCCCACTTGCCCTTTTCCTGCGCCACATCTGCTACTGCGGGGGTATCCGCACCGGTGAAGACCACTTGCGCCCCGGCGTCGAACAGGGAGGCAGCAGCTTCCTTCTCAATGATGGGGTCATGCCAGGTGTTGATCCAGCGGACGTCCATGGTGCACTCGGGGCAGGTTTTCTTCATGCCCAGCGCAATGGCATTGCCCAGGCGCAGTTCTTCCGGAATGGGGAAGGTGGCCATGTAGCCGAGTTTGGGATTGCCGTCGGCCTTGGCGCGGGCGCCAGCAATCATACCGGCCAGATATTTCATGTTTTCCATCGCGCCAAACAGGTTGCCAAAGTTTTTCTGATTGGTCTTGTAGCCGCTGATGTGGATGAACATGACATCCGGGAACTCTTCCGCCACCGTCTCCATCGGGTCCATGAAACCGAAGGAAGTGCCGAAGATGAGGTCAAAACCCTTGCGGGCCAGGCTGCGGAAGACCTGCTCGGAGTCCGCGCCTTCTGGCACGTTCTCGATATAGGCTACATGGACGTTAGGGACGTTTTCTTCCACGTAAACCAGGCCCTCGTAGTGTGCCTGTGACCAGCCGCCGTCGTCGTGCGGGCCAATCAGCACCATAGCAACATTGAATTTGCCGCTTTTGATATCCGGAATCTGGAAGCCGCCGACTTCCTCCGTTTTTGGTCCGCAGGCCGCAAGCACCATCGCTACAACGGCCAGCCAAAGGGCCACAACATAAAACGACTTACGCATTTACTCCTCCTTTTCTAGTAATAGGGGTATGAAATATATGTTTGACAAGCATGAGGGGAAACGACAAGCACTCTTTGATGAGCAACCTCCTTTCGGATCGGCATAGGTGTTGTCTGACAACTTCATTGTATAACACTTTTGGCAAAAAAATCAAGTACATTTCTCACAATAAATTTGGTAAATTATCCAAAATGCTGTTTTCAAGGCCACCGGCTCATGCCCTGTAGCAGGTCCGGCAGATACCACACCTGTTCGTCGGTGGCCGCCTGGCCTGCAGGCAGATAAGAAGTGCCATCTAATAAGTTCAGCGGCCCGGTCCATAGATTTAGGCCAAAAGCCAGTTCTTCAACAAAATGATCCAGACCCACGTTGACCGCTTGCGAGAGAGCCGGGCCGCGAAAGAAGCCGATGGCGCTGGTATCGCTTTCGTTGATATCGGCCCAGTCTGGCCCGTTCCAGCGGAAAGCGGGCTGCCAGTTGCCATCCTGAGCGGCCTTGACAGCCGTTACGTAGGCCGGGCCCCAGTTGAAATAAGGGACGCCCAGGCAGGTTTGAGGCGCGGCTTGGCAGGCAGGGATAGAGTCGTACGCGATGACCCACGCATGGCGCCCGGCTGCGTTTTGCATTTGGGCAACTGGAATGGCCTGTTGGGTGCCGGGGCCAAGAATCAACACATCGCTCCCGTTTGCGTACAGATTTTCGGCGCTTTGAGCGGGATCGCCGGCAGGGGCAACCAAAAACTTTAATCGGATTGGGTCTTGCGCGCGATAATTTTGCCAGCAATACTTTGTGCCCAAAAAGGCCGAAGCCGCCAAACGTCGGCTCTCATACTCGTCCCTCAAACCCAAATAGCCGATGTTTCCGGTTTGTGTGGTCAGGGCCGCCGCGCAGCCTGCAATCATTTGCCCGTATTCCATACGTCCGGCGACATTGCTCAGGTTCGGTAGGGCGGCATAATTTTGCCCGGATGGCCAAGCCTGATCTCCGGCAACAATGACCACATACAACTCGGGATGAGCGCGGGCAAACTGTAGTCCGCTCTCTGCCATTTGACTTGAAGTAAAGATGATCAGGCGCGCCCCTTGTCCTTTGAGTTTCTCTGCTGCCAGAGCCGGCTCGATGCCGGGCTGATCAATGTAAATCATTTTTGTATCTGAAAGTTTTGCCTCTACGTAGGTTCCTGCCAGATAGTGTGCCTGATTCTCGCCCTGATCATTATATGGGCCGCTTAAAATCAGGCCAAAGGTGTAAAGGACGGGAGTTGGTTCAACCAGCGTTGGGACAAGAGTAATATGGGAAAAGTCGAATTCTGGCTGAGTATGCCTTGGGGCGCAGCCCATCAGCCCCACACCGATTCCCAGCAGGCAGACCAGCAAAATAGATCGAGAGGGCTTGGATGCCGCGGTCATGGCGCACAACCCAATTCGGCCTCTGCTTTTTGCACGGCCTGTTCTTTTGCCGCGCTGGCCGGCGTGCTTTCTTCGATCCGCGCCCAGAGTTGACACAAGAGGGGGCGCATGTAGTTTTTGCTGACCAGGTATGCCTCTTTGGAGATTTCCTGAGCGCGTTCCCAGTTGCCGGTATGCGCATAGCCTTCGATGAAGACAAAGCGCTCAACGGGATTATTGGGGTGGTCGTTCAGGTTGAAGGCAATCTCTCCCAGAGCGGCTACTTGTTCCCAGTCGCCGCGCTGACGCGCCAGATCGGCTTGTTCGAAGTAGTAACACCAGCCATGCGGCGGCTCCGGCTGGTAGATTGCCGGCAGTTGCGGCTTGCCTTCCAAAAGAATCCACTTGTTGCTTGAAAGCGCCGCTGCATCCCGCATCAACGGTCCTATCAGTTTGTTGTTAACGTCCAGGTCTGCTTCCAGCACTCGCAGGCAGGAGGGTGGAGAATAGACAAGGACAATCGCCTGAGATGTATTTCCGTGGAAGACGGCGACGCGGTCATAGTCGTGTGCTGTTTGATAACCGGGCTTGAGGGCGGGCAGGTTATTGCCTCCCAGCCGATTGGTGGGGAAGTAAATCATGTAGTGAAGTTCGGCAGAGCGATTTTCGGGCGCGTATATCCAGTTCAGCGGGGTCGAAAGAGAGTTATCGCTGTAATATGAAATGGCATCTTCGTTCATGATTAACATGGTGCCGGGTTGTATGCCCGGCATGCGCCATGACATTTGCCAGAACAGATTTTTTTGGGTGATCCAGGCGCGGCGGTATTCGTCGCTCCACTGGAATTGCCGGCCTGCAGAAAAGGCAATCACCAATACTACCAGCATTACCTTTAGCCACTGTTTGGCCTTTAGCCACGTTAACAGGCCTGCCAAAAGCAGACTGGCGCCCAGCATAAAAGGGATGGTAAAACGATTCATCGGGAAGGCAAGCGTTGGCGGCTGCCCAATCAAGTAGAACGGCCAACCGGCAACCAGACAGATGAGCAAACCGGCAGCTGCAGCCTCTTTGCCTCCCTGGCGGTTGCCTGGCGGCTCATCCCGGACCCGTAAGAGGGTCGCCGTTAAACCGGCTGCTACACCTGCGGTGACCAGAATCCACAGTGCAAAGACGCGCCAGCCGAGCATGAAAGGATTGGGAATGGAAAACGCCTTCAGCCAGGCCGGCAGGTTGACCAGCCATATGCTTTTGACGAGCATGTAGGCCAGGTCTATTAAAGTTTGAAGAGGCGTTGCCGTAAGGCTTTCGAGCAAATTAAATTGATAGTGGGTTGTCTGCCCCTTATACAGGAATGCCCGCCAGTAGACGGCAAGCAGGAAAACGCTCAGGTAGGGAATCCAGGCCTGGGTCGCCCGAACCAGCCTTGAGCGTCGTCCTGACGCGTGATGTGAGATGGCAAAGAGGGCCAGGGGGCGCAAGAGGTCCAAAAGGAAAAAGTACTCCAGCGTCCACAAATTGGCTGCCGAAAGAAGCAGGGCAGGGATGGTTAATGGCCAGTAAAGGCGTTTTCTCTCCTGTGCAACGAGCATGAGCCAGAAAGAGAGCAGAAAAGCCGTCAGGATAATCCAGAAATGCGCGTATAAATAGGCAGCAAATTGTTGATTGAAACCGGGGTAAATCAGCAACAGCAGGCTGGCCCACAAGGCCAGGCTTTTTTGCTTTGGCCACAGTTTGCGTAGAAGCAACCAGAATGATAGGCCCGTTAGCCAACGCCAAACTAGGCCGAAAATTTGCCAGGCCAGCGGCTTGTGCGGCAAGATCCGCGTGGTAATCCAATATAACTCACCCCAGACAGGCCGATTTTCTGAAAAATAGAGCAGGTTTTTTTCGCGGCCCAATTCATAAGGTATCCACGACATGGGCAGATCATCCCAGTAAAAACCCAGGGATGAAATTTGCAGCCCATAGGCCAGGATACACACGCCCAGCATAAGCAGGGGCGGGCCTGCGGGTGAATTGATGAATTTTTCTATGCGGCTGCTGATGCTTTTCATCTACGGATACAAAACTCCTGGCGGAAGAGCAATTCCCCCGCCAGGAGTTGATGGATAGTTACGGCACAATCCACGTCCCGGTCTCGCCTTTGAGGGCGCGGCCGATGTTTTCGGGATTGGTGATGAGCGCCTTGCCGTTGGGGTTGGCTTCCAGGTACCAGATGATGGCCTGAATCTTGGGCGCCATCGAGCCTTTGGCAAAGTGCGTGCCTTCCGCCAGGTATTGCTTGGCCTCGGCCAGGGTCATCTTGTCAATCCATTTCTGGTCGGGCTTGCCGAAGTTGAGGGCCACCTTTTCGACCGCGGTGGAGATGACGAAGAGGTCGGCGTTGATTTCGCGCGCCAGCAGGCTGGAGGCGTAGTCCTTGTCAATCACTGCGGCGGTGCCGACGTATTCGCCGTTGCCCTTGTCGATGACCGGGATGCCGCCGCCGCCGACGGTGATGACGATAATGCCGGCATTCAACAGCGTTTTGACCGTTTCGAGTTCGACCACTTCCTTGGGCAGGGGCGAGGCGACGACGCGCCGCCAGCCGCGCCCGGCGTCTTCGACCACGTTCCAGCCCATTTCCTTCTCGCGGCGTTTGGCCTCGGCCTCGTCCATGAAACTGCCAATGGGCTTGGTGGGATTCTGGAAGGCTTTATCGTTCTTGTCCACCAGCACCTGGGTCACAACCGTGGCGACGTTCTTCTTGATGCCGCGCCGGTAGAGTTCGTTTTGCAGATTCTGCTGCAGGGCGTAGCCGATGGCGCCCTGGCTGTCGGCGCCGCACACGTCGAGCGGGACCTCGTGCATGCCCTCCACCTTCGCGGCGATTTCCGAGCGGCGCAGGATGAAGCCCACCTGCGGCCCGTTGCCGTGACCGATGGCCACGTCCCAGCCGGCTTCGATCATGTCGGCGATGTGGTAGCAGGTCTCTTTCGCGGCCTGGTACTGGTCCTCAACCGTTTTGTGTTTTTCGTCTTTGATGAGTGAATTGCCGCCAATGGCGACGACTGCGAGTTTTCTTGCCATTGAAATTCTCCTTGGGTGTGCATGAGGGAGCAGGGGAGCAGGTACACAAGTATATGGGTACACAAGTACACAAGTCTACCTGTATACCTGTATACCTGTATACCTGTCTACTTGTTTACCTGTTTACCTGTTTACCTGTCTACCCTAAGACATCGTCAACGCCATGACCGCCTTCTGTGCGTGCAGGCGGTTTTCAGCCTCGTCATAGACGACCGAGTTGGGGCCGTCAATCACGCCGTCGGTGACTTCGATATTGCGGTCGGCGGGCAGCGGGTGCATGTAAATGGCGTCCGGCTTGGCAAGGGCCATCTTGCGTTCGTCGGTGATCCAGTGTTCGTATTTCTTGATGATCTTCGCGCCCTCTTCGGCGTCTGGGGTGTGGACCATCGCACCCCACGACTTGGCGTAGATGATGTCGGCGTCCTTGAAAGCCTTTTCCATCCCGTCCGGGTCGGAGATGACCTCGAAGCCGACTCCCGCTTTCCTGGCCTCGGCCTCGGCCTGGTCCATGATCTCGGGCATCAGGCGGAATTCCGGCGGGTGGACGAGGGTGACATCCAGCCCAAAGCGCGGCATCTGCAGGATGAGTGACTGCGGCACCGACATCGGCTTCTGGTACGAAGCGGCGTAAGCCCACGAGACGACCATCTTCTTGCGGCGCAGGTCGCGGCCTTTTTTCTCGACGATGGTCATCAGGTCGGCCAGGCACTGGAAGGGATGGTAGATATCGCATTGCATGTTCAGCACCGGGACGCGCGAGTACTTGGCCACCTCGTTGATGTACTTGTTGCCCACGCCCCAGTCCACGTGGCGGATGGCGATGCCGTCGAAGTAGCGGCCAAAGATTTCGCCGATTTCCTTCGGCGTGTCGCCATGGGCGATTTGGGTGGTGCGGCTTTCGATGAAAGCGCCGTGTCCGCCCAGTTGGGCGATGCCGGCCTCGAACGAACCGCGCGTGCGGGTGGACGAGAAGAAGAACAGCATCGCCAGCACTTTATCGCGCAGATAAGCGTGCGGTTCGTTGAGGGCGCGCTTGCGCTTCAGGTCGAAGGCCACGTCGAGGACGGTTTCGACTTCTTCTTTGGTAAAGTCCAGGTCGCCGATCAAGTCACGGCCATGAAGAAATGTTTGCATAAGTAAATCTCCTTTCTATTCCATCGCGCCCAAAACCAGCGCCAGCAGCGCCATGCGCATCACCACGCCGTTGAAGGCCTCCTGCCAGTAACGCGACCAACGGGTGATGTCCACATCGGTCGGGACCTCGTCCATGCGCGGCAGGGAGTGGAGCAGGATGGCGTCCGACTTGGCTTTGGTGGCCAGCAGTTCGCGGGTGATCTTGTAGTTGGCGGGGGTCAGGCCCACGTCGCCCTTGCGCTCATCGCGGGACTTGGTGTAATCGGGCTGAACAACCGGCTCGACCAGGATGACATCCGCATCGGCGATGGCCTGCTCGACATGCTCGGCTTCGCGGAAATTCAGGCTGTACTGACGCAACTCGGCCTTGAATTCCTCGGTCAGCGACATGTCGGGGGGAGCCACAAACGTGATCGGGCAATCGAACTGGGTGAGCGCGTAAGCCAGCGAGTGCATGGTGCGCATGCGCATGTCGCCCACTGCCAGCCACTTCAGGCCGTCAATGGTGCCTTTTTCCTTCAGCACGGTGTAGAGGTCGGTCAGAATCTGGGTCGGGTGCTCGCCCCAGCCATCGCCGCCGTTGATGACGGGGATGGAAGCCCATTTGGCCGCCTCGTGCGGCGCGCCCTGCTGGAAGTGGCGCATGACGATCACATCGCCGTAGAACTCCAGCATCTTGACCGTATCCTTGATGGACTCCTGGTAGAAGTCCCCGGCGCGGGTCATCTTGGCATCGGCAAAGCCGGTCACGTGACCGCCCAGGCGGTGCATGGCCGCCTCGTGCGCCAGGCGCGTGCGGGTGGACGGCTGATAGAAGGCCGTCACCAGCGTCTTTTCCTTCAACAGGTCGCTGTTGCGGCGCTGAACGGCAATCGGCTCCAACTCAGCCGCCACGTCGAAGACATGGAAAAATTCATTCCTTTCGAAATCTTTGAGGGACAGGATGTCCCGGCCAGCAAAACTACGCATTGTGAAACTCCTTTTGGTGGTTTAGTGATTAAGTGCACAGGTAAAGGTAAGCAGGTACACAAGTATACAAGTACATCTCTACCTGTGTACCTGTCTACCTGTCTACCTGTCTACCTGTACCCGTGTACGTTTTTGCCTGCCTACCTATGTACATCTTCATCTCCTTCATCTTCCAAACTTGCGTAATATTCCGCCTGATCTTCGCGGATTTTCTTGTCACCATATTCTTGCGCGCCGGCGCGTTGACGGCGGACATATGTCATAAAACCGTTGAGTGCCTGTTCTGTTTGGCGGATTAGTTTGTAAAGCGCTTCAAATTCGGGTTGAGCAATGTATTGCAACACGCGTGCGTCAATCAATCTGGCCAGCGTTTCCATCAATTCACCGCGGGCAATGGAATAGTAATGCAGGCTGTCAAGGTAGTGGTAGCGCCCGTAGGCTTCGCCAATATTGCCGGTCACGCCTTTGGCAGAGCGGCGAATTTGAGCGTACAAATCGAATTTTTCATCAGCAGGCAGTGTTTTAGAAAAAGCGTGTATTTTTGCCATCACCTCCAGCGCAAGTTGATAGCACTCCAGGTCCTCAAACCCGCGCTTGCCTTTTTCTCCAGGCGATTCATACAACGGCTTTCTTTCTGTCATCTGTTTACCCGTCTACCTGTTTACTTGTGTACCTGCGTACCTTTATACCTGTTTACCTGCCATACCCGGTAACAGAGCATAGAACTCAGTCGCTGCCACCACATCGTCCAAAGGCACTTGTTCCAGATTGGTGTGAGCAAACTTCTCATCGCCCGGCCCAAAGCCGATAGAGGGAATGCCCGCTTTGCCCGCCCAATAGGTGCCGTTGGTGGAGAAATCCCACGTTCCCAGTTCCCGCTTCTCGTTCCAGAGCATTTCCACCGCCCGCTGGGCAGCCTGAATCAGCGGGTGAGTATCCTCCAGCAGCCAGGGCGGGTAGAACTTTGAGACCGGGAAGACAAAGCCGGTGTAGGAAGGCGTATCGTAGAACAACTCCTCCACCTGGATTTCTTCCTGCAGGTAATCGGGAATCAGACCCTTCACCTGAGCAATGACCTGCTCGCGGGTTTCGCTGAGAGTCATGCGGCGGTCAATGTAGATGGTGAACTGATCGGGGACGGCATTGAGCGAGGCAGTGCGCGCCTCAGCGTCGGTTACGGCAATCGAGGCATACCCTTGCACCGGATGATAGCCGAAGCCGAAACGCATGCGCCGGTCAAGGTCGCGAATCGCAGCGATAACGCCCGCCATCTTATAGACGGCGTTGTCGCCCAAATAATGCGAGGCGGCGTGTGCCGAGCGGCCCTTGGCAATGACGCGTAACTCCACCCGCCCCTTGTGGCCGCGATAAACTTGCATGCGGGTTGGCTCGCCGATGACCACAAAGTCGGGCCGCACCTGCGGATCCACCTCCACAAAGGCATTGGGGGCAATGCCATCGCACTGCTCTTCCATGTTGCCGAAGTAATAGGCCGTGTACCCCTCCAGCAGGCCGAGGTCGCGCGCCAGCGCCAGGCCATAGACCATGCCAGGGGTGGAATTCTTCTCGTCGCAGGCGCCGCGCGCATACAGAATGCCGTTTTCCACCTTGCCGGTGAAGGGATCCCACTCCCACTCATCCGGGTCGCCCACGCCGACGGTGTCAATGTGCGAATCGAAGACGAGAACCTTCGGCCCGTTTCCGATGCGCCCGATGGTATTCCCCATCTTATCGAAACGTACTTCATCGAAGCCGAGTTTGCGCATTTCGGCCTGAATCCGCTCTCCCACGTCTTTGATTTGGCCATCCATGCTGGGAATGGCGCAAATGTCGCGCATAAAACGGATAATGTCGTCCTGGGCGTTGTGTACGCGTTCTCGAATTTGTTTAACGATATTGTCCATAATCAGGCACCACCGACCTTGCGTACAATGTGGAAATGGAAGTAGCCAGGCAAAAAGTAACTGTGAGAATAGTCCACAATGCGCCCAGAAGCGCTGTAAAGACGCGAAGTGAATTTCAAGAGAACGTCATCCCGCTGAATTTCCATCGCTCTGGCCACCTCAGTGGTTGCATTTGTGGCGCTGATGTCTGCGCGCGAAATCGTCAGTGCGTCACCGCGTTGAAGCAAGTAATCCAACACGGAGCCACCAAATCGTTCGGGCAGATCCCCAGGTCTGAGGACATCTTGGGGCAGGATGTCTATCAGATAGGCCGCCGGGCGATTATCAGTTAGAATGACCCGTTGAACCCGTGTAAGGGGCGTGCCAAGGGGGACGTTGAGGGCTTCGGCTGTTTCCCTGTCTGCAAGAATTTCGTCAATGTGCAGGTAACGAACGGCAATGCTCTTGTTTTGGCGCTTGGCCAATGTTTCCAAACTTTCCAGCACTTCCAGTCCGCTTTCGAGAATTGGAACCTGACCGACCACAAAGGTGCCCGCGCCCTGCCGCCGGCGAATCAGCCCCTGCGTTTCGAAAGCGCGCATTGCCTCTCTTAATGTCGCCCGGCTGACTCCCAGTTGTCGGGAAAGCACCGGTTCTGAGGGAAGCCGCTCTCCCGGCGGGGTATGCGAAATGATCACAGCCAGTTCGGTCTGTAATCGCTGGAAAGGAAATTGTGACATACATCACCTCTTGGGAGGAAAGCACAGATCGGCGGCTATTTTTCAACCAGCGGGATGAACTCAAAACGGGTGACATCTACCAATCCCAGATCAGATATGCGCAGTTCTGGTATGACTACAAGCCCCAGTAAACTCAGTTGCATGTTGGGATTGTTGATCTTGCAGCCGCAAGCCCGGAATCCATCCAGTACGCTGGCGGCTTTTTGGGCTACCACTTCGGCAGGTTGATTAGACATCAGGCCGGCAATTTTGAGTTCCACCAGGCCAATAACTTCGCCGTTTCGGACGACCACCTGGCCGCCGCCGACCTCGGCTAATTTGTTGGCGGCAATGGCCATGCTCTCATCATCCGTTCCAACCACTACCAGATGGTGACTGTCGTGGGCGACAGTTGACGCTACTGCACAAGGTTGGGTGAAACCGAAGCCCCGCACCAGACCCAGGCTGATGGCTCCACTGCCTTTGTGGCGCTCAATAACCGCCACTTTGGCAATGTCGCTCTGCACGTCGGCATGGATTTGGCCATCAACTACAGCAAGATCTAGTTTTAGGTGACGGGTGGGAGCCTGATTTTCAATGATGCCCATCACGTTGGCGCGGACTGTACCAGCGCCTGTCTGTTTTTCTGACAGGCGGATTTGAAAGTCTTCAGCCGTTAGCGGCCGTTTCAGGTGCACCGACTGCGTTGCCCAGTCGGGGTAAGGGAAGGCTGGCAGCGAAACGGTCAGACGGCCGCGCTCGGCGATAATTTGTCCACGCGCGATCACCATTTCGGCAAAGAATTCTTTGACCTCGTTGACGATCAAAATATCTGCCCAGCGGGCCGGCGCCAGCATGCCGATTTCACGGCTCAGGCCAAAATGTTCGGCAGTATTGATCGTTGCCATCTGGATGGCGGTCATGGGTGGCAGGCCTTCTTTCATGGCGTGCCTGAGGACGCGATCCATATGGCCTTGCTGAGCCAGGGTTGCGGCGTGAGAGTCGTCGGTGCACAGGATGAAATGTCGCGCGTCTAGTTTGTATTTGGTAATTGCTTTGACTTGTGCAGCCACATCTTGCCAGGCCGAACCGTAACGCAACATCGGTTTCATCCCCTGGCGGACGCGTTCAATGGCATCCTCCAGCGTTGTGCCTTCGTGATCGTCCTCGGGTCCACCTACAGCATAGGCATGGAAGGCCGGTCCAAGGTCGGGTGAGGCATAATGGCCGCCAATCACTTTTCCGGCTTTGCGCGCGGCTTCCATCTCGGCTAACATCTTTGGGTCACCGGCCGAAACGCCGGGATAGTTCATCATCTCGCCCAGGCCGATGATGCCGTTCCACGTCATGGCTTCGGCCACTTCGTCTGGTCCGATTGAACCGCCGGGTGTTTCCAGGCCGGGCGCTGAAGGGACGCAAGATGGCATTTGCACCCAGACGTGAATTGGTTGTTGGGCGGCCTCGTCCACCATCAGTTTGACGCCTTTCAGCCCAAAGATGTTGGCAATTTCGTGCGGGTCAATGAACATGCCGGTTGTACCGTGTGGCGCCACAGCGCGCACAAATTCGGTCACCGTAATCATGCCCGATTCAACATGCATGTGACCGTCCAGCAGGCCTGGTACCAGATACTTGCCGCCTGCATCCATGACAATGGTGCTGCCTTTGATCGTATGGGAAGCGTTTGGTCCAATGTAGGCAATACGACCATCTTTGATGGCAATATCTGTGTCGGGGATGAATTCACCAGACTGGACGCAAACCCAGGTGCCGCGACGGATGACCATGTCGGCAGGAGCGCGTCCCATGGCAACGTCAATCAATGTTTTCGTGATGTTTGAATCGTTTGGCATATTTCCTTATCCTATGGCTTGCGAGTGCCAGGAGCCCGCTCATGCCGCCTCCAGCAGCCGCCTGGCCGCCCGGTTGTGCCGTTCGACAAGTTTCCTCTCGTCGAGCGTGGTCAACTGCCCTTCGCGGACAACGAACCGGCCGCCGATCACCGTATAGTCGGCGCGGACGGGGTGACAGAAGACCGCCGCCGCCACCGGGTCGTGCAGCGCCCCGGCGTATTCCAGCCGGTCGAGTTTGATGGCGAAGAAATCGGCGCATTTGCCGACCTCCAGGCTGCCGATGTCGCTTCGCCCCAGCACCGCCGCCCCGCCGCGCGTGGCCAGCCAGAGGGCATCGCGCGCCGTCATCAGTTTGCGCGACGGGTCGTTGGAAAGCGAAAAGCCGGTGATGCCTTCCTTGAGCCGTGCCAGCAGCATGGCCTGACGGGCCTCGGCCAGCATGTGCGAACTGTCGTTGCTGGCGCTGCCGTCCACACCCAGGCCGACCTTGACGCCCGCCGCCAGGTATTCCTTGATCGGCGCGATGCCGGAGGCCAGGCGCATGTTCGAGGAGGGGCAATGCGCCACGCCGCAGCCGTGTCTGGCAAAGGTCTGCACTTCCTCGCCGTTGACGTAGATGGCATGGGCAAACCAGACATCCTCCCCCACCCAATCGAGCGACTGCATGTAGGGGACAGGACGGTAGCCGAACTTTTGCAGGCAGAACTGCTCCTCGTCCTCGGTCTCGGCCAGGTGGGTGTGCAGATGAACGCCATACTGCCGCGCCAGGCGGGCCGATTCGCGCATCAGGTCGCCGGTCACCGAGAAGGGCGAGCAGGGGGCGAGGACGATCTGGACGAACGAACCCGGCCGCGGGTCGTGGTAGGTTTCGATCAGCCGCTGGCTGTCGCGCAGGATGTTATCCTCGCTGTCCACCACCGAATCGGGCGGCAGGCCGCCGTCTTTTTCGCTCAAACTCATCGAGCCGCGCGAGGCGTGGATGCGGACGCCAATCTCTTTGGCGGCGGCAATCTCATCGTCCAGTTTCGAGCCGTTCGGGTAGAGGTAGAGATGGTCGGAGGCGGTGGTGCAGCCCGAAAGCGCCAGTTCGGCCAGCGCCGTTTGCGCCGAGATGAAGATATCTTCGGGGGTGAGCCGCGCCCAGATGGGGTAGAGCGTCTTCAGCCAGTTGAACAGGTTGGCGTCTTGCGCGGCCGGGACGGCGCGGGTGAGGGTCTGGTAGAAGTGGTGATGGGTGTTGACCAGCCCCGGCAGAATGATGTGGCCGCGCAGGTCGAGGATTTCGTCGGCCTCGTGAGGCAAGTCTGAAACTTGCCCGATTGCCTCGATGAAGCCGTCGCGGACGAAAAGACCACCATCGGGAATCTCCCGCCGGTGGTCGTCCATCGTGACAAGATAGGCGTGCTGGATGAGAAGTGTGCTCATAGATTGGGAAAGGGGAGAAAGGTCTAGTTGTCTGACAACTACTTATAGTTTAACAAATAAAGACATAGATGTCAATCACTTTACAAAATAAGGCTCAAGCCTTTACCTTTTCGATCCTTGCCGCCCGCTTCTGAAGATCCTTGCAGTGTTTGGAAGTGATTGAAAGCCTCTCAATAGTGTCTGATGGATTCAACGGCATAAACTTCTTTCTTGTAGCCTTGGTGCTATAATCCACTTTAAATCAGGAGGCTTGTCATGAGTGTTGGACGTTTGATTGCCATTGTTTTCATCTTCATCGGCGCTACCATTGCATGGATGATTCTGGGAACCAGCATTGTTGTGCGCTCGGACTACGGTGATACCAGCCTTGTCCACCAGGTGCAAACCTTGTGGGGCTCGCCGCATACGCAATCTGCCCCAACGGTGACGTGGACAAAGTCCAAAGACCATGTTCAAACGCTTGAATTGGACTCCAGCAACGTCAACGTAGATTTAAAACTTCAACATCGCCGCAAAGGCCTGTACTGGTATGCGACCTATGAGGTTGCTTTTGACGGTACCTATGCCTTTACCAACACCTTAGACGAAGACAAGGTGTTCACCGTCACCTTCAATTTCCCATCCTCCGGTACAATTTATGACGACTTTGAGTTTCGGGTAGGCGACCAGTTGGTCTCTCCGGGAGGTCAATTGTACAGCGGCGCCAGCACGGAAATTTCTGTCCCCAGAGGGGCTACGGTTCCTATTCATGTCGCCTATAAGTCGCGAGGTCTGAATGAATGGCGCTACAGTTTTTCGGATGGAATCATTACCGTCAGGAATTTTAAGATGACGGTTACCACCGATTTTGATGAATACGATTTCCCCGAATCCACAATTTCACCTTCTACCAAAACGAAGACCGCTCAGGGCTGGGTTTTTACCTGGGAATTTAATAACCTGGTCTCCGATTTTGACCTGGGAGTTAAGATGCCTTCCAAACTCAACCCCGGCCCGCTTGCCAGCCGGATGAGTTACTTTGCCCCCGTCTCGCTGCTGTTCTTTTTTACCATCCTGATTGTGCTTGGCGCAGTCAAGGGGCAAAATCTGCATCCCATGCACTATTTCTTCTTGAGTGCCAGTTTCTTTGCTTTTCATTTGCTCTTCGCTTACCTGGTAGATCACATTTTGGTAGAGATTTCCTTTGTCATCTCCGCGCTGGTTTCGATGGCGTTGGTGGTTATCTATCTGGGCCGCGTCAATGGCTGGCGTTTTGCCTTGTGGGCCGGCCTGGCACAGTTTCTCTTCCTGGTGCTTTTCTCGTACGCTTTCTTCTTCGAAGGATATACCGGCCTGGTGATTACGATCGGCGCGATCATTACGCTGGCGGTCATGATGCAAATCACCGCCCACGTAGACTGGGCAGACGTTTTCCGCAGAAAAGACAAGAACAGCGCCACTTAAGTTGGAGATAACCCCCTATGCTTAAACGGTTCATCCTGACCCTTGTCCTGCTTCTGACCCTTTCGGCCTGTGCCGACCCGGATGTGCTTCCGGCCTTGCCGAGCGCCTTTCCTTCGGCCACCCCAATTATCCTGACCGTTTTCCCGACGTGGACTTCCACACCGACGCTGCCGGCCACATCCACGCCCAGCCTGACCCTTGAGCCCACCTCAACCAGCGAACCGACCCTCAGCCCGACTCCAAGTGAGACCGCCACGCCAGAAGTCACAGCCACACCGGTTAAATTGCGCGGCGAAGTATTGGAACTGGCCAATTGTCGCTATGGCCCGGGCGCTCCCTATTTGTATAAGTATGGGCTGGTGAAAGGCAACCGTCTCGAGGTTATCGGCCGCCGCGAAGATGGCAAATGGCTCTACGTTCAGGCGATTGGCGGGAACAACCCCTGTTGGGTCAAAGCCTCGCTCATGCAAGTGGACGGGGATGTGATGAGCCTGGAAGTCTATTATCCCGAAAAGGCCCCCTTGCCTAAATCTCCCTACTACCCGCCCACAACTATCCTGAGCGCATCGCGCAATGGCAGCCTGGTGGAAGTCTCATGGCTGGATGTTCCCCTGCGGGCAGGGGATGAAGAAGACGAAAACATGCTGCATTACATTGTGGAAGTCTGGCGCTGCGAGGGCGGACAACTCATTTTCGAGCCATTGGCCACCAACGACCTTTCCATCACTTTTGTGGACGATCCCGGCTGTGATCAACCCTCCCATGGGCGGGTTTTTGTTCAGGAAAAGCATGGTTTTGCCGGGCCGGCCGAAATTCCCTGGCCATGACCCTGGATTGCCAACGTCCCGAAGGTTGCTGTAAAAACCTTCGGGACGTTGGGACTAATGACCATGTGTGTGCGGGTGGCCGTGTTCCAATTCCTCATCGGTGGCCGGCCGAACGCCGACAATGGTCACATCGAAGTGCAACTCCTTACCGGCTAGCGGGTGATTGAAGTCCAGGCGCACTTGTTCGGCATCCACGCGGTCAATGCGGGCGAAAATTGGCTCGCCGTGTTCTCCCTCCAGGCGCAGCGCCGTGCCTTCCTCAAGTTTCAGATTGGACGGAAATTCACTGCGCGGCACATCAACGAAGGCATCTTCGTCGCGCTCACCGTAGCCATCCTCGGGCGAGACGGTCACATGCTTGCTGTCCCCAACTGCCAGGCCTTCCATCTCTCGCTCCAAGCCCGGGATGATATTCCCAAAACCATGCAGGTATTCCAGCGGCGCATTGTCCTGAGATGCATCAATCTCTTCGCCGTCTACCTGTAAACGGTATGCAATTGAAATGACCTGGCCGTCCCCAACACGTAAAACATCACTCATGATTTATTCTCCTTTTCTGGCCGGTAAATTTGTTGAGACAGCCAGAGAGTGTGATTGTACCCTGCTTTTGTTAATTCGAGATTAAGGATAGGCCCTCGAAACAGAATCAAGCCGGGGCCGGGATGGAACCGACCGGTTCCGGCCCGACCCCGAGGCTGCTCTCGTTAAATCTGGCTTTATTCTCCCTGTTGAATTTCCGCCGCGCGCAGGGTGTTCTTCATCAGCATAGCAATTGTCATTGGGCCAACGCCGCCGGGAACCGGCGTGATGTACCCCGCCACCTCTTTGGCTTCGTCGAAGTTGACGTCTCCCACCAGGCGGTAGCCGCTCTTCTTGCTTGGGTCCGGCTTGGAGTTGATGCCCACGTCAATCACGGCCGCGCCGGGTTTGATCCACTCGCCGCGTACCATTTCTGCTTTTCCAATGGCAGCGATCAGGATGTCAGCCTGACGGATGACGGCAGGCAGGTCGCGGGTTCGCGAGTGGCAGACGGTAACGGTAGCGTTTTTGCCGATCAAAAGCAGGGCGGCCGGCATGCCGACAATATTGGAGCGCCCCAGCACGACCGCGTTGGCGCCCTCAATTTGTACGCCGGCCTGCTCTAATAGATAAATGCAGCCGTAGGGCGTGCAAGGCACAAACAGCGGCTCGCGTCCTTTTTGTGCCAGCCGCCCAATGTTCAGCGGCGAAAAGCCATCTACGTCCTTTTCGATGCTAATGGCTTGCAGGACGCGTTCCTCGTTCAGATGTGCCGGCAGCGGCAACTGTACCAGGATGCCGTTCACTTTGGGGTCTTGGTTGAGGCGTTGGACCAGGCCTTCCACTTCTTCCTGCGTCGCATCGGCTGGCAGGTGATGGTGGAAGGATTCCATCCCCAATTCGGCGCAGGCCTTTTGTTTTGATGCAACATAGGTGGCCGAATCTACGCGGTCGCCGACCAGTACGGTAGCCAGCCCCGGTTTGGGTTTGCCGGCGGCTACACGCTGAGCCACTTTGGCGGCCACTTCGTCGCGCACTTGCTGGGCAATCAATTTCCCGTCAATAATTTGGGCTGTCATTGTTCATCTCTCCTCATAACTCATTTGGCGTGTTTGCAGTCATTATACAATTTTCATTTTCCCCCCGAATAGTGACAATTGACCGGACAAATGTCCTTATTGTTGTCGGGAAGCGCCCCGGCGACGCTGCTTCAATGTGCTTTCAAACGTTGTTCAAGCCTTTGCAGCGTTTGGGGCGCGATGGTTTACAGGTATTCTTTCAACTGGCGGCTGTAATGTGGCTGGCGTAACTGTCGCAGGGCGTGATTTTCAATCTGGCGGATGCGTTCGCGTGTCAGGCCAAACTTTTCTCCCACTTCTTCTAAGGTGTAGGTCTTTCCGTCGTCCAGGCCGAAACGCAGCCGCAGAATACGCGCCTCGCGGGGATGCAGGCTGTTGAGCACTTCCTCTAGCCGCTCTTTGAGCATGGCTTGATACACATTCTGAAGCGGGGATGGGTTGACCGTGTCCTCAATGAAGTAACCAAGTTCCGATTCCTCGTCATCGCCCACAGGCGACTCAAGCGAGAGCGGCACCCAGGAAACTTGCATAATCCATTGTAGTTTTTGCACGCCGATTTTTAATCTGGCGGCCAATTCTTCGATGGTAGGTGTGCGGCCCAGGCTTTGTTCTAATTCATGGCTGGTTTTGTATATTTGCCGAATGCGGTCTACCATGTGGACCGGCACGCGAATGGTGCGAGCCTGACAGGCGATGGCGCGGCTAATGGTCTGCCGTATCCACCAGGTGGCATAGGTGGAGAAGCGAAAGCCGCGCCGGTATTCGAATTTCTCTACGGCTTTCATTAATCCCAAATTGCCCTCTTGAATCAAATCCAGGAATGGCACGCCGTGACCAATGTAACGCTTGGCAATGCTGACAACCAGGCGTGTATTGGCTTTAATCAGATGATCGCGCGCCAGTGCGCCGTCCTGAATAATTGTTTCCAACCGATGACGGGTAGCCGGACTTGAGCGAGGTCCCAGTCTGGCAAGTTTTTGTTTGGCCTGCTGAGCCTTATCTATGCGGATGGCAAGATTTAGTTCGTCTTCGGCGGTGAGCAGGGGCACGCGCGACATCTCTTTGAGATAGAGGCCGGTAATATCATCCGATGACGGGCTGTCGTCTTTTTCCACTTCCACGAATGCCTGCTCTTCGGGCAGGCCAATTTCTACAAACTGAAAGGATGTGGCCTCATCATCGGTGAGATCAACGATTTCGACCCCCCGGCTTCGAAGTGCAAAGAGGATGGCATTCAATCGTTCTGCATCCTGGCTGGCATTGGGAACGACTTCCATCAAGTCATCCGTGGTTAAGTAACCCTGAATGCCGGCTCTTTCGAGCAGCATTTCTATTTTGCTTTGTAACTGCTTTTGCCGACCTATGGGTGCCACGTGACCTCCCAAATTGCCCGCAGACAAGAAGCAATTGCAGACAACCGGTTTACATTGAAATATTTTGTGTCGGTGAATCTCTGAATAGTCTCATGCGCTTAAGTACCCCAAAGGGCGGGGGCGTTGTCTGCTTGTTTTGGATTGATTGTCTTGTTGTCTTACGTTGCAAGCCGCCAATGGCGCATGCTCCCGTAATTAAAGGTCCAGTAAATCCTTAAGCGTTGAAAATGGCGATTCGTCTTGTGGGTGCATGTGGCCGCAGTCGGCCTCGTTCAGGTTCTGGCCGCATTGCAGGCATAAACCTTTACAGTCTGGTTTGCAGATCGGGTTGATGGGAATTTCCAGCAGGGCGTAATCGCGTACCAGGGGTCTCAAATTCAGGTTTGCATCTTCTGGCAGGATTAAGCCAGAGTCGGTTACAGAGCGCCGGGAAAAGGCGTACAGTTCTTCGATGTCGAAGGCCACGGTTTGTTCAAAATTGCTCAGGCAGCGGACGCATTCCACGGTCAGTTGAGCCTCAAAATGGGCTTGCAGATACAACCCCTGCGGTGTCCGTCCTACGTGGGCAACACCCCTGAAATGACGTAACTCCAGGTCATCTGCGACCTGGAGTTTGTGAAAATCGAAATCAAATTGGTGGCTATAACCGACTTCCTGGCTGACGATAAAACCGACGTTAAAGCGGAGGGGATTGCGGGGATGGCTCACAGTAAATCTCGGTAGTTTATAAAGGGATGTGTGAAAGCATTCTAGCACACTCGACTTGCATCGTCAAGTGTTTTTCGTGTAGCCAAAAAGCGTTTATGTCTTGCCTTGCTGGTTGACCAGATAAATGCCGGCTAATACCAGCAGCCCGCCGGCAATGTCGGCCAATGACGGCGATTCCCTCAGCAGCAGGAATCCAAGGATGGCGGTGACCAATACCTGTCCTAGCAGCGTGACCGAAACGCGCGCTGCGGGCAGGTGTCCCATAGCATAGTTGATGACCAGCCAGCCGACAAATTGCGGCACCAGTCCAAGTCCGACCAGCGCCAGCCAGGTGCGCAGGCTGAAGCCGGTTAACATCTGACTGCTGAACAGGTTGGCCGGCAGGAGCAATAAGGTACAGGCCAACATGGTGAAAGTGTTCAACGTCAATGTATCCATTCGACTGCGCGCTTTTTGGGTGACCAGCATGTACCCCGCATAACAAAAACTGGTAGCAATTGCCAGCAGATCGCCGGTATTGAAGCGCAATTCTTGAACGGCTTTTCCGCCTACGATTAACACCATGCCGGTTAGGGCAATGGTCAGTCCCAGCCAGTACTTTTGAGAGAGTCTTTCACGAAAGAGCAGCATGGCTCCCAGTCCCACCCACAGCGGCGAGTTGTTGGCCAACAGCGTGGAGACCGCCGCCGATGTAAGCAGGATGGACGTATTCCATAACGCCAGGTCCAGGGCAAAGAAAAGGCTGCCAAGTACAATCCATCCCAGGTCTGGAGGTGATGGCAGGCGCTTTTTTCTTCTGAACAGGTAAAGGGAGAATAGGGCTATACCGGCAAAGAGAACGCGATAAAAAGCAGAGACCAAGCCCGGTACATTGGCGATTTTAACAAAGATGGCCGATGTGCCGATACAGATCACGCCGACTGCCAGGGCAAAATAGGCGCGCCACGGACTGAGAGATGATGGCTTCATAGAGAAGGCTATCTCTCCCGCAATTCATCGTAGTCGGGGTGATCGGGGAAGGGGTAGATAATGTAGGGCTGGTCGCGCACAACCTGTAATTTGTTGTAGAACATGGGGTGAATGACACACTCGTCGCCGTCTGAAATCACCAGCCGGTCTTTCAAGAAATATTCGAAGTCTGCTTCGATGATGCCGGTTCGCTCATCTTTCTTGCGCACACGCCCGACAATGCCCAATTCGGCTACCAGTTTGCGGAAGCCGGCGGCCGTATAACTGTTGTTTGGCCAGAAGCGCGCTGACTTCCTGGCCACCTGGTCAATGTAGTTTCCTTGAAAGATGGCGGGCGAGTGGGCCAGGGCCTCTTGGGTGATGTCTGCAACGCCAGGGTAGATGCGGTTATAGGAATTCAGCACCTCATCTGCCAGGTCCGATTCGATATCTGCAACAACCCGAGCAATGGGGATTTCTCTAAAGTTGGGGTATTTGCCGGCCTCGCGGGCCTCTTTGGCAATGGCGTTGCACAATACAACCAACTGACGCGGCCGCATCTGGGTATGGCGCAAAATATAGGGCAGGCTTTGTTCTGGCTGTCCACGCAGATTGATGATTTGCTCTCCGAAAAACGGATTCCACATTCTGGTTCGCACTTCGTCAAAGTTTTCCCAATCAACGCGCATCATGCCGGCGGCGTGCCCCTCAAAAGCCAGGCTCTTCTTGAAACGCCATGTGATCAACCGCACCAGGTCTTTCGGCCGCCAGTTCATGTAAACCGGGTTGCGGATGAACTTGGTCGTGTTGGGGATATTGCCTTCCTTAATGTAGGGGAAAATTTCCGACGAGATAAAGGTTTTGATATGGATTCCGCGGCGTGTATAACGAATATTGAAGTCGCTGGCGCTTTGGATGAGCGCCGCGGTAATGGACATCATAATTTCGTTTTCGCGGTCATAGCGCTCAAAGGTATCTACGGCGATAATCACGGGTTCATCGGTAGTAAGCGCGAGGACGGCATCTCTAGCAGATTGAAATTCTGGATTGCCCGGCAATTGGATTAATTCGTCTGCAATTCCCCCGTTTTCATCAATGTAGTTTTTTGCAATGTAGTGGAAAACAGTTCCGGCCTCGCGGCAAGGCTGCTGGACGCCAATCAGCCTGTACATGTGGTTTATCAAGTTTTCGTCCTGCTCGCAGTATTCGCTGAAAATGAGCAGCCAGAACAAAAGGTCCCATATCCTGCGCACATCGCCAACTACCAGGTCGGGATTGAGATAAGCCTGATTGCCAAAGCGGCGGTTGAGGGTGTTGTAGATATCAGAGACATCCACCAAAATACAGTGCGCTTTCTTGATGGTGTCCTGAAACTCAAAATAACGGGTCAGAGAGGTCTTGCCCGAACCACGCCGGCCAACAATCAGATATGTCTCGTTTTCGAGCGCCTCTTGGTTGAAGCGGCTCAAACCATAGAAAAACTCTTGGTAGCGATCCTGCAATACAGCATATTCATGCTCGCAGGATTCTGCGCCAAAAGGGTATTCAAAATATGGTTGAGACGATGCATTCATTGCTTTTTACCTCCCATAAATTGTCTCTTATCGGCAAGTCGCAACTATACTTGCCGATCAATAATATATCTGGACAATTGTTCCAGGCTGTCTCGCTCCGGGCTAGGAGGGCAGGATGCCAGAATCTCCAGGGCGTCTTCAATGTAGTCGCGCGCTTCCTGCATGGAACGCTGGATGGAATCGCTCCCGCGTATTGACTCGATGAGTCTCTCCATGCGCTCGCGGTTGCCCCAGCCGCCATCTCTGAGCAAATGGACGTCGGGATCATTGGGATGCGTCTCAATATAATATAACGCCGGCAGAGTCACCAATCCTTGAAGCAAGTCGGAGCCAAGAGGTTTTCCTACGGTTGCCTGGTCGCCGGTGAAATCCAGGATGTCATCTACAATTTGGAAGGCCATGCCGATTTTGTGGCCGAAGCGGCGCATGGATTCGACGGTCTCGTCGTCTGCTGGACTGACTTTGGCCGCGGCGCGGGCGCACATTTCGAACAGCGAAGCAGTCTTGGAAAAGATGCGCTTGTAATAATTTTCCCGGCTGATTAATCCGCGGCTGGTAAACATCTGCGTCAACTCGCCATTGACGATGACAGCCAGCGTTTCGGCAAACCACTGCATCAGGGTGACATTTTCGGTTTCGGCGGCCAGTTTGGCGGCGCGGGCAAAGATGAAATCGCCGGTCAACACAGTCGCAGCCGGGGACCAGCGCGCGTTGAGGGTAGGAATGCCGCGCCGCAGCAGGGAGCCGTCAATCAAGTCGTCATGCACCAGGGTGGCGGTGTGGAGCATTTCCACGGCTGCCCCCAGGGTGATTAATTTGTCGTGCGGGGCGCCGAGCATGCGGCCAACTAAAAGCACCAGCGTTGGGCGAATACGCTTTCCGCCGGACGAGAGCAAGTGTTCCAGAGCCGCGCGCAAATCGGGGTGGCAGTCTTCTCCCTGCGCACACATGCGGGCTTCTACCTCGGTAATCATCGCTTGAATGGGAGCAAGGGCGGGATAAGAGTTCAAGTCAATCGGTCCAACCAAAAAGGAATTTTGCACTGGCTGAGGTCGTCACGGCGACCTGCTCAAGACTACACTGGTGCAGCAGGGCTATTTTATCAGCAATCAGGCGCACGTAGGCGGGCTCGTTGCGCTTGCCGCGCTGCGGGGCGGGCGCCTGGAAGGGAGCGTCGGTCTCGATCAGCAGACGGTCCAGCGGCAGGCCGGCGATGAGTTCCTGCCGTTCTTTGCGATAGGTGACCGGGCCGGTGACGCCGATGCAAAAACCGAGGGCGATTGCCCGCCGCGCCGTTGAAAGCGAACCCGAAAACGAGTGCAGCACCCCCGGCCGGGCTGCCAGCGCGTCGTTCCCGGACCTGAGGCCTGCTACCCAGTCCTCCAGAATCTTCATCAAGTCCGCCGCGCAGGGGCCGTCGGGGGCGTCGCCTTTTTCCCGCAGGTGAATCACCACCGGCAGGCCGAGTTCGGCGGCCAGGTCGAGTTGCGCCCGCAGGAGGCGCTGTTGCAGGTCGTGCGGGGCGGCGTCCCAGTAGTAGTCCAGGCCGATTTCGCCGATGGCGACGACTTTGGGATGCCGCGCCAGTTCACGGAAAGGGTCGAAGGCCGAAGGGCCGACGTCGGACGCTCGACCCGCCACCTCCAACGCCTCGGTCGGGTGGACGCCGATGGCGGCAAAGAGTATGGGGTGAGATTCAGCCAGTTTGACGGCCGACAGGCTGGAGGTCAGATTAAGACCCGGAATGAGGATGCGTTCGACCCCGGCCCGGACGGCGCGTTCCAGCACGGCGTCGCGGTCGGGGTCGAATTTGTGAAAGTCCAGGTGGCAGTGGGTGTCGGTTAACACGTCGTTCAGGCGATGCCCGCCACTTTCAGCCCGTCTTGCAGGATGGCCTGCACTTTGTTTTTGTGGGTGGTCTCGCAGTAGACGCGCATGATCGGCTCGGTGCCGCTGAAGCGGATGAGCAGCCAGCCGCCGTCTTCGAGGCGGAATTGGAAGCCGTCGAGGGTGACGAGTTCGGTGACTTTCAGGCCGCCGATGGTCTGCGGTTTGGCGGCCAGGATGGCGGCTTCGCGGTCGGCGCGGTTTCCTTTGAAGGGGGTGTCAATGCGGTCGTAGTAGTATTCGGCGCCGAGTTTGTCGAAGAGCATTTGCAGCAGTTCGGTCGGTTTTTTGCCGGTGCGCACCATGAAGTCGAGGAAGTAGAGGCCGGCCAGGATGCCGTCGCGCTCGGGGACGTTGCCGCGGAAGGCGTAGCCGCCGCTTTCCTCGCCGCCGATGAGGGCATTCGTCTCGGTCATTTTCGGGGCGACGTATTTGAAGCCCACGCCGGTCTCGTGGACGGGGACGCCGTAGAGTTGGCCGAGTTTGTTGAGCATGGTGGTGGTGGAGAGGGTTTTGACGATGTCGCCGCGCTCGCCGCGCACTTCGAGCAGGTAGTAGGCCAGCAGGGCGTAGACGCGCAGTTGGTTGATGAATTCGCCGTTTTCGTCGCCGATGCCGCAGCGGTCGGCGTCGCCGTCGGTGATGAGGAGGACGTCGGCGCGATGCTCGCGGGTGGCGCGCAGGCCAACGTCAATGTTGGGGCGGATAGGTTCGGGGCGTTTCATCTCCGGGAAGAGCGGGTTGCGCTGATTGTGGATTTCGATGACTTTGGTCTTGCCGCCTTCCAGGAGGCGGGTGAAGTAGCCGGCGCCGTTGCCCCACATGGCGTCCACCAGCACGGTCAGGCCGGCGTCTTTGATGGGCTGGAGGTCAATCAACTTTTGGATATGGGCGATGTAGGGCGAGGCGGCGTCGAATTTGACGATTTGGCCTTCTTTTTCGGCCTGGGCGTAGGGCTGGCGTTTCACCTCTTCGACGCTATCGGGGATGAGGGCCTCGATGCGCTTCAGCCCGGCCGGATCAATCGCGCCGCCCGTCTCGTTGCGCACTTTGAAGCCGTTGTCGGTGGGCGGGTTGTGGCTGGCGGTGATGTTGACCGCGCCGCAGGCTTTCTTGTCCACTACGGCATAGGCGATGACGGGGGTGGGGGTGGCCTCCTGGGTGAGATAGACGCGGAAGCCGTTGCCGGCCAGCACTTCGGCCACGGCGGCGGCGAAGTGTTCGCTGGCGAAGCGTTTGTCGTGGCCGACGACGATCCATTGGCCGGCGCGGCCCTGTTCGAGCATGTAGGCGGCGTAGCCCTGGGCGGCGCGGCGGACGTTGTCGAAGGTGTAGTCCTCGGCGATGACGCCGCGCCAGCCGTCGGTGCCGAAGGTGATTTTGTAGGTCATGCGTGGGTCTCCGTGAAGTGAATTCTGAGTGCAAGATTATAACAGAGACAGGAACCGATTACTCGCTTTATGGAACGCAAACGCAGATCTGTTGGTTGCCGAAGTTATAGCACTGGTATTGCCCAGATGGACAGGCCACTTTTTTGGGCGGATTGGTTACACACAACCCCGGCTCGTCCCCTTTGGGTTGAAAGCCTACGGCAATCCGGCAGACGCTGTCTAATTCGGCAAGTTCTTTGATGGGGTAGAAATTCTCCAGTTCGATCAAAGCCGCTCCGGCCTGTTCGTGGGTCATGTGGTCGTTGAAGTCAAACAAGGCGGGGTTTAAGTCGCGGCCTGCCCAGGCGCCGGCCATGTAGGTCGGGTCGCCTGTCAACAGCGCGGTTTTGACGGCTATCTGTACGGTGGTTGGATCCTGCGGCGCGACGCGCGCCCAGGCCAGGTCCGGATCGTCGCCCTGACCGCTGTCAAATAAAAGTGTTTCGTAGCCGTTGCCATTGCCGTATTCATCTGCACCGACGGTTATCCTGCCGCCAACATCGCCGTTGGCATCGTACCAGACCTGAACCCCGTCGACATTCCAATCCGTTGAAGCAGGGTTAGAGGCCAGAATCAGCCATTCCCCGCTTCCGTCCAGGTCGGAGTCGATTTCAAAGCCATACTGTCCACTCAGGTGCTTCTCTTTATCTCCTCCGCGCAGCGTAATCGTAGCGTAAATCCAGGCATCATCCTGGTAGAAGATGGAGTTGATGATATCCAGTTCGGGAAAATACTGATCCATTGTGTTGGCGTTGAATGGACGTTCGTAGCGGCCAAATGTAAAGCGGTCGCCGCCGGGGGCGCGCTTTTGATTGGCTGTGGTGGACGAGTCTTGATCGCCGGCCTGGCTGGTGCGCTCGTAGGGCAGGTCAACCGGGACGTCTTTGTGTTCGATGGCGGGCGGCGCTTCGGGCGTTGCCTCAGGCGTGGGAGGCAGGATGGCGGTGGGGGGTGGGGGCGGTTCCGCCTGAGGGGTGGCCTGGCCAAAACTGCAAGCCAGGATGACGAGAACAAGGGCAACCCCTACGCTCAGGCGTAGAATCAGATTTTGGTTCATAGCATATCTCCTGAAAATGCGCCTTACAGAATTGTAAGGTCATTTGCATTATACAGCCATATGTGGGGCTTCCCAATAGCCTTTTTGTTTGGGTGAATGTAACTCCCTCCCTTTAACCCTCCTGCAGGTTAGAACGGGGCGGGCAGCCAATGCCAGCACTTGCGAAGATGCCTTGTGATTTGGACATTGCGCCAAAACCTGCGGGAGGGTAGGTAGTTACGGCCATCATGAGAAAGCCCTCGATGGGTCTGCTGCAAAAAGGACGTTTCTAACGCAAGGGCGCAAAGCCGCTAAGGTTTTTGTGTAGGATAAGCCTCATAAGACTTGTCCTACATTCACACCAGACATTATCCAAAACCGAAAATTTTGCAGTGGAAATTGCATTTTCTTCGCGCCTTGGCGGCTTTGCGTTGAGATTTTCTGTTTTTGCGGTGAAGCCACCTACCTGACTTTTCCTCTCCCCACCCTGACGCGTATCCCCCCATTGACCAGACTCAGCGACGTATCCAACTCCATGCGCATCTGACCGAGCAGGGCGGGGTCGCTGCACAGCACGGTGACGTTCCAGCCGGGGCATTTTTGGCGCAGCACGTCGCCGAAGCGGGCATACAGGTTGCGCAAATCCTTTCCCTCGCTGACGCGTCGCCCGTAGGGCGGGTTGGTGACGATCCAGCCCGGCCCGGGCGGCGGCTCGATGGCAGAAACCGCCCGGCAACTGAACTCGATGGCCTGCGCCACGCCGGCGCGTTCGGCGTTCTGCCGCGCCATCTCAATCGCCCCCGCGTCGCGGTCGGAGGCGAGGATGGTTGGGGATGGATCACGGTTAATGGCTGATGAAGTTCGAATGGATGTCCAGAGTTGCTGGTCGAAACCAGGCCAATCCATGAAGGCGAAACGGCGGTTGAGACCAGGCGGGATGCCCAGCGCCATCAGCGCCGCCTCGATGGGGATCGTCCCGGAGCCGCAGAAGGGGTCGAGCAGGGGCGAGCGCCCGTCCCAGCCGGAGGCGAGCAGGAGACCCGCCGCCAGGGTCTCGCGCAGGGGGGCTTTGGCAACCGCCTGCCGGTAGCCGCGCTTGTGCAGGATCGTGTCGGATGAATCCACGCTGACGGTGACTTTGTCCTCGGCCAGGCGGACGACGATCAACTGCGGCGGGTGGTCGGCGTCCTCCTCGGCTTTGACGAGCGGGGAGGGCTGCCCCAGCCGGTCGGCGAGGGCCATCAGGAGGACGCGGGCGACCGCGTCGGAGTGGTAGAGTCTGGATTTGTGGCAGGTGACGCGCAGGGCCACCGGCTGACCAGGACGCAGGAAGCGTTCCCAGGGCAGGCGGGCGGCTTTGAGACGCAGTTCGTCGAAGTCACGCGCCAGGAAGGGCATGCCCAGGCGCACCAGGACGCGGCTGGCCGTGCGCAGATCCAGGTTGGCGCGGTAGAGTTCGGGGAGGCTGCCGCGAAACTCCACGCCGCCGGCGGCCGGACGAGGGGCGGAAAAGACCGAATCAACGGGAGCAGGCTGCGGGTCCGGGAAGAGGCGGGAAAGTTCGAGGGCGGTAAATGGCTCGAGGCCGGGGGCGGTTACAGCGAAGAAAATGTCCAAGGGCAAGACCTTAACACGAAGGGCACGAAGGAAGAGGCTCGAAGGGTCACGAAGGTTTCTTTTGCGTTTTCCTTCGTGTTTCCTGGTGTCCTTCGCGCTGCGTTACGATTTCTTTTTGCCGCGCTTTGCGGCGCAGGTCTTTTTCAACGAAGAGCGGCTGGCCGGTGAAGGGGTCGCGCTCGGTGTAGTACATCAGGCTGGAGTAGGTGGATGGGGTGGGGGTGAAGACCTGCACCTGCTCGGGGTGGATCTTGAGTTCGCGGCTGGCAAAGTGTTTGACTTTTTGCATGTCGGCTTCGCTGCAGCCGGGGTGGGCGGCGATGAGGTAGTAAGTGAGGAATTGGCGCTTGCCGGTTGCGCGGTTCAGGCGGTCGAAGCGGCGCTTGAACTCCAGCAGGGCGGCGCGGCCGGGTTTGCCCATCAGGCCAAGGACGCGGTCTTCGACATGCTCCGGGGCGACTTTGAGTTGGCCGGAGACGTGATGCGCCACCAGTTCGCGCAGGTAGGCGTCGCCGTGTTCGCGGTCGCACAGGATCAGGTCGTAGCGCAGGCCGGAGGCGACGAAGACTTTCTTGACGCCGGGGATGCGGCGCACTTTCTTGAGCAGTTCGGTCTGCGGCTGATGGTTCACCGGCAGCAGCGGGCAGACTTCGGGATAGGCGCAGCGTTTGGCGGTGCAGATGCCTTTGGCGAGTTTTTTCGGGCATTCGAAGCCATACATGTTGGCCGTCGGGCCGCCCAGGTCCTGGATGTAGCCTTTGAAGTCGGGGTGATGTGTCAGCCGTTCGATTTCGGCCAGGATGGATTCGGGGCTGCGCCAGCGCACGGTCGTCCCCTCGTGGACGGAGATGGCGCAGAAGTTGCACTCGCCGTAGCAGCCGCGATGGGTGGCGATGGAAAAGCCGATCGTTTCGAGGGCTTTGACCGGCCCCTGTTTCTCGTAGAAGGGATGCTGACGGCGCTCGAAGTCGAGGGCGTAGATGGCGTCCAGTTCGGCCTGCGTCTCGGTCGGGGCGGGCGGATTCTGGACCAGGTAGCGGTCGCCGTGTTTCTGGAAGAGGCCGCGGGCGCTGACGGGGTCGTTGTTGCGGTAGAAGGTGTGGAACATCTGGGTGAAGGCGTCTTTGTCGGCGGCGACGGTCTCGTAGGCGGGCAGTTCCAGGTAGCCGGCGGGCGGCTCTTTGGCGATGTAGCACAGACCGCGCACGCGGCGCGGGTCGCTGCCATCGCGCAGGCAGGCGGCCAGTTCGAGGACGCTGCGCTCGGCCATGCCGTAGAGGAGATAGTCGGCTTTGGCGTCGAACAGCACCGAGCGGCGGATGGCGTCGTCCCAGTAGTCGTAGTGGGCGACGCGCCGCAAACTGGCTTCGATGCCGCCGAGGACGATGGGCGGGGCGAGTCCCCTCTCCCCTTGGGAGAGGGCGGAGGGTGAGGGGACAGTTTTCATCCACCGGCGAATCAGGTTGCTATAGACAATCGTCGCCCGGTCGGGGCGGCGGGTGTTTTCGCCGCCGGGGGTGTAGTCGTCGGAGCGGCGCTTTTTCTTCAGGGCGGTGTAGTTAGCCACCATCGAGTCCACACTGCCGGCAGTGACGCCCCAAAAGAGGCGCGGTAAGCCAAGCCGCCCGATGTCGGTCAGGCTCGAAACGTCCGGCTGGGCGATGATGCCGACGCGGTAACCGGCATTGAGCAGCACCTTGCCGATGACCGCCGCGCCGATGAACGGGCTGTCTATGTACGAGTCGCCGCTGACGAGGATGACATCCAATTCGTCCCAGCCCAGGCGCTGCATTTCTTCGCGGGTGGTTGGCAGGAACATGGTGTGGATTATAATCGTGAATTATGGACAAGATTTACCTGGATTACGCCGCCACCACGCCTGTGGATTCCCGCGTGTTGGAGGCCATGCTGCCCTATTTTAGCGATTCGTTCGGCAACCCGTCGTCTGTTCACCGTTATGGACAGCGCGCCGAGGCGGCGGTAGAGGATGCCCGTGAAACCGTCGCCGCCGTGCTGGGCTGCCGCCCGGAGGAGGTCATCTTCACCTCCTGCGGCTCGGAATCGGACAACCTGGCGCTGCGCGGCGCGGCCCTGGCCGTGCGCCAGCAGACCGGCGCAAACTGGATTCTGACCAGCCGCGCCGAGCATCCCGCCGTCAGCAAGACCGCCGCCGACCTGGAGAAGCACTACGGCTTCCACGTCGAATGGCTGGAGGTGGATGAATTCGGCCGCCTCCTGCCGGAAGCGGTGGAGAAAGCCATCTGCAAGGAGACTGCCCTGGTCTCGGTCATGTACGCCAACAACGAGATCGGCACGATCAACCCCATCCGTGAGATTGCCGAGGTCTGCCATCGGCACGGCGTCCTCTTCCACACCGACGCGGTGCAGGCGGCTGCCTACCTGCCGGTGAACGTGGACGACCTGGGCGTGGACCTGCTCTCGCTGGGGGCGCACAAGTTCTACGGCCCGAAGGGCGTCGGCGCGCTCTACGTCCGCAAGGGGACGCCGCTGCTGCCGGTGCTGACCGGCGGCGGGCAGGAGGGCGGCCGCCGTGCCGGGACCTCCAACGTGCCTTACCTCGTCGGCCTGGGGGAGGCCCTGCGGCTGACGGCGGCGGAGCGCGAGGCGCGGGCTGCCCACGTCCGTCCGCTGCGTGACCACCTGATCGGCGCGGTGCTGGAGTCCATCCCCGAGGCGCGGCTCACAGGTCACCCCGCCGAGCGGCTGCCCAATCACGCCTCCTTTGTCTTCCGCGGCGCGGATGGCAACGCCCTGCTGCAACTGCTGGACGCAGCCGGCTTCGCCTGTTCCTCCGGCTCGGCCTGCAAGACCGGCAACCCCGAACCGAGTGAGGTGATGACCGCCCTCGGCCTGCCGCGCGAGTGGGGCCTGGGGTCATTGCGCGTCACCCTGGGCGCCCAGACGACGGCGCAGGAGGTGGAGCAATTCCTGCAGGCCCTGCCGTCCCTGGTGGAGAAGGCTCGCCGCAGATGAACACGCTTGCAGAAAATCTCAACGCAAAGACGCCAGGCCGCAAAGGAAATCGGCTTTAAATCTTGGCGGCTTTGCGTTAGAAACGCCCTTTTGTAGTAGAGTCACAGAGAATTACAAAAAGGAACACTTCATTACTTTCTTGGATAAGGTGAATGTCATGCTCAATAAACTGCCTCTCTTCTTACGTAAAACCCTTGCCTGGGGGGTACATCTCTTCACGGCCACCGGAGCGGCGTGGGGGTTTCTTTCTATTCTTGCCATTCAGGCCGGTAATTACCGCGCCGCCATTGGCTGGATGGTGTTGGCGATCCTGGTAGACAGTTTCGACGGCATGCTGGCGCGCTGGCTGGACGTGAAAACCTATGCCCCCGGCCTGGATGGCGCGCTGCTGGACAATATTCTGGATTACCTGAACTATGTCATTGTCCCGGCTTATTTCCTGTATGTTAGCGACCTCTTGCCTGCGGGCTGGAACCTGGCCGGGGCGCTGTCCATTCTGTTGACCTCTGCTTACCAGTTTTCGCAAGTGGATGCCAAGACGGAAGATCACTATTTCAAAGGCTTCCCCTCCTACTGGAATGTGCTGGTGATTTACATGCTTGTCTTAGGCACCGGTGCGTGGCTGAATCTGGCCTTGCTCCTCCTCTGCAATATCCTGGTCTTTGTCCCGATCAAGTACGTCTATCCCAGCCGCAACACGGTGGCGCGCCGCCTGACGCTTTTGCTCTCTTACCTGTATGGCGCTTTAGGACTTTACGGCCTGGCGCAATATCCCGATGTGCCGCGTTGGGCCATTTGGGCCTCGCTGGTCTATGTGGCCTATTATGTGGCGTTGAGTTTGTGGCCGAAACGGCGCCTGGCGCAGGCCTGAATTGGGGAAGGTTGGGATGAGAGTTGTCGTTGCCATGTCCGGAGGCGTAGATTCCTCCGTCGCCGCGGCCCTGCTGAAACAGCAGGGCCATGACGTGATTGGGATGATGCTGCGTCTCTGGTCTGAGCCGGGCAAAGAAGACAGTAACCGCTGCTGCACGCCCGATTCCATGTCGCTCGCCCGGCGCGTGGCGGCCAAACTCGATATCCCCTTCTACGTGGTGGATGCCAAAGAGGTCTTCCGCCAGACGGTGGTGGAAGCCTTCCTGGCCGGTTACGCCGCCGGCCAGACGCCCAACCCGTGCCTGGTCTGCAACCGTCTCATCCGCTGGCAATTTCTGTTTGAGCGCGCCCTCGACCTGGGCGCCGAGTGCATGGCCACCGGTCACTATGTGCGCCGGCAGACGGTGGACGGCACCTATCAATTGCTGCGCGCCGTGGATCGCAGCAAAGATCAGTCCTACGTTTTGCATGTCCTGACGCAGGACAAACTGGCCCGCAGTTTGTTTCCGGTGGGGGAGTATCCCAAGTCCGAAATCCGCACCCTGGCGCGGACCTTTGGCCTGCCCACCGCTCACCGGCCGGATAGCCAGGACCTGTGCTTCCTGGCAGGCGAGGATTACCGCGCCTTCCTGCGCCGCCACGCGCCGGAGATGGCCCTCCCCGGCCCGATTCGCACCCGCGACGGGCAGACGCTTGGTCAGCACAATGGCCTGGCCAACTATACGATTGGTCAGCGCAAGGGACTGGGGCTCTCCTCGCCGCAGCCGCTCTATGTGCTGGAAAAAGACGCCGCCGCCAACGTCCTGATTGTCGGCCCGGCGGAGGAACTGGGGGCGCAGGTCTGCGAGGTGGGCGAGGTGAACTGGATTTCCGGTCAGCCGCCGGCCGGGACATTTCGGGCCGAGGTCAAGGCGCGCTACACGGCCAAAGAAGTCCCGGCGGAGGTGACGCCGCTCGAAACGGGCAGCAGGTGTCGGGTCCGCTTTGAGGCGCTGGTGCGGGACCTGACGCCAGGGCAGGCGGCGGTGTTCTATGACGGCGATCTTGTCCTCGGCGGGGGGACGATTCTGTCGGTCAAGGCGGGCGCCTGACGACATGGAAAGAGAAATCTCTATAACAGAGGCCCACCTTGCACTATTATCGTGGAGAGATTTGGAAAGAAGGCAAACGTGAAAAAGACAATGATCATCTATCTGGTTTTCCTCTTCTTGCTGACCTCGTGCCTCAACAACGGCAGTGAGATGTCCTCAACAGCACAGGGAGCAACCGTAACCAATACGCCCACCTTGACGGCCGTCTCCGCGCCTACGTTTCCTCCCACGCCGGTCCCGCCGACGCCCATCCCCAGCCCAACCCCGCTGCCTGCAATCGAACTGACTTATCACCGCATTCAAATCGAATACCTCCTGACCTCCGACTGGGGCTCGCTGGAAATCACCGGAATCGAGAACGCCCTGGCAGTCACGGTGATCGAACAGACCGGCACGCCAAATGTGAGTGTCACGGCCAGCCAGATTGATGTCAATCGCCCGCTGGCCGACCTGAAGACCCAGCCGGAAGTTCGCCTGCTGATCGAGGTGGCCCTGCCGGCCGATACGAGCGGTATGCTCAAGTTCCTGTCTCAGCACGGAGCAATCAACGGTTCACTGACCCGCGTCTACCTGCTGCCCGTTGACGGGGAGGCGCTGCTGCTCCGGGAGTTCGATCACCGCTGGGTAGACCCGAACAACCCCGACACCAGCGCGGCCCGCTTCACTGTTGACCTGAGCGCGCTGCAGACGGCCGTGCCCTGGAAACAGTCCGTGTCGCGTAGCGGCATCGAGCGGCTGGTCTGGGCGATCTACTATCCCTGGTATATGGAGGAGTTCGGTCAGCGCTGGTGGGCGAGTGACATCTGGACCGACCGGCCGCTTGAACCCTGGTCGTCGGACGACCCTGCCGGCCTGCGCGCGCACATCGAGCAGGCCCGCTCGGCCGGCATTGACGGTTTCCTGGTCGAATGGTGCGGCGGACCGACTCTCGGCGACGCGCTGATCGATCGGAACTTTGGTACGCTGCTCGACCTGGCGCTCGAACTGAATTTCAAGATCGCGGCTTATTATGACCTGCTATGCACCGGAGATGAGTTCCGGCCGGCCGACCTGGAGTACCTGCTGACCGTCCACGCGGCTCACCCGGCCTACTATCACATGAACGGCCTGCCGGTCGTGGTGATGTACAGCACCGGGTCGGAAGATCCGTCGGAATGGCCGGGCCTGCTGGACGGGTTCCGCCAGCGCGGGCTGGATGCCATCTTTGTCGGCGAGAGTTACGATCCCGCCCAGTTTGCTTTCTTTGACGGCCTGCACCAGTACCACAATTTCTACATCGCCGATCTCCCCGAGGTCTATCGCGCCGTCCAGCAGGCCTCGCTGCTGCAGAGCCTGTCCGCTCCGGCTGGTCGGCCGCGCTTCTGGGCCGCCACCGTCGCGCCCGGCTTCGACAACACCCCGCTCTACAACGGGCGCGATACCCTGGCCCAGGGCATGACCGAGCAGGACATCACCATTCTGGACCGCGCCGATGGCCAGACCTATAGCAACGCCTGGGAAATGGCCATCCAGAGCGGCGCGGAGTGGATCATCATCACCTCCTGGAACGAATGGCAGGAGAACAGCCACATTGAGCCGAGCCAGTATTACGGCACTCAGTACCTCGACCTGACACGAGATTTCATAAACGCATGGAAACACAACACCCCATGAATGTTCCGCTAGATTGGCTGCTTGAGGGCGAACCCTGGATTGTATATCGTACCAGGCGCGATTTGCTGGGGCAGTCTGAAGACGACCCTCAGGTAAAGTCTGCCCGAAACGCAATGCTGGCAAGTGCCCAGGTGCAAAACCTGGTTGCCGAACTATCAGACTGGCCGGGGGTGGTGATATCAAGCCACAAGAGCGCCAGCCAACCGTTTCATAAACTGACATTTATTGCCGATCTGGGGTTGGCCATGCATGACCCCGGCATTGACGCGATTGCAGGCCGCATTTTGGAACATCAGTCCGCCGAAGGCCCTTTCCAACTTCCAATGAGTGTCTCTGTACACTATGGGGGAACGAGACAGGATCAATGGGCCTGGGCGTTGTGCGATGCGCCGCTTATTGTGTATGCATTGATCAAATTTGGCCTGGAGAACGAACCTGCGGTGCAGGCAGCCATCAAATACCTTGTTGGATTAATACGCGAGAATGGCTGGCCCTGCGCCGTTTCGAAGGAATTGGGTAAGTTCCGTGGACCAGGACGCAAGGATGATCCTTGCCCGTTTGCGAATCTGGCCATGCTCAAGGCGCTTTCGGAAGTTGAATCGTTGCGCGATAGCCCGGCCTGTCAAATTGGCGCAGAGGCACTTCTCACTTTATGGAACGAAAGTGCGACACAACACCCATATATGTTCTATGCCGGCACCGATTTTCGTAAACTCAAAGTGCCGTTTGTCTGGTATGATCTCATGCACGTGCTTGATGTGCTGTCACGGTTTTCGTGGCTTCGAAAAGATGCCCGCCTGTTGGATATGCTTGAAATACTGAAAAGCAAGGCAGATCGGCAAGGGCGCTTTACACCCGAATCAATTTGGACAGCATGGAAGGAGTGGGAGTTCGGGCAGAAAAAGGAGCCGTCTCGCTGGCTGACCTTGATGGCATGGAGGATCATCAGAAGGATAGAATCTGAAGCGCGATAGAGTAAAGATGTGTAAGAGAACGCGGAAGCCGTTCGCCGAATTGCGTTTGGTGTTAAAATAAAAAACAATGGTTTCCAAACAACCGCAACCCGTTCAAGCCGGTTAAGATACCTGTGGATGCGCAGGCAAAAGTACGCGCGAAGGAATGGCAACTGCGGGCAATGGCACGGCAGGGCGGAGACCTCCACCACGAGAAACCACCTTGGCGGTGTGATACTCGGCGTAACTCCTACGAGACAGGAGGGCGTACTTCACAGCGCATTGTTCTGTGCCTTTGTTCGTCTTGTTCATAAGGAGATTCGCATGAACTGGTACCTTACTGTCCTGAAAAAATATGCGGTTTTCAGCGGCCGCGCAAGGAGGAAGGAATACTGGATGTTCTTCCTCTTCAACGTCATTTTCACCATCTTGGCCACCGTCCTGGATAACCTTCTGGGAACCGCTATTGAAGATTTGGGCTATGGCTTTTTCTACATCGTGTATGCCCTGGCAGTTCTTGTTCCCTCACTGGCCGTAGCCGTTCGGAGACTCCACGATATTGGCAAAAGCGGCTGGTGGCTTCTCGTCTCGTTTGTCCCTCTGATCGGCGGCATTTGGCTGCTGGTCTTGCTGGCTACCGACAGCCAGCCCGGCGAGAATGAATACGGTCCCAACCCTAAAGAGAATCCTGTTGCGTCGTAGCGTTTCTGTTGGTTGTTTTTAGAATCAAAACGAGCCTTGCGTTAAGCGTAAGGCTCGTTTTGATTTTATTCACCGGTTCAACCGTTGCCGAAATAAGCGTTTCCCCCAGGGCTTTTGTGAGCAGATAAGCGCCGTATTGCTGACGCCGCGTCTATTGGCATGTACATATATCCTGGCATGCAACCGTTGGCGGGCAGTTGGGATCGGGCCTGCAGACCAGGGTTTGCCCGGGAGGACATCCGCCTGGGTTGCCGCCGCCGGTGCACGATTTGAACTTGATCTGAGCGGTCTGACACAATGTCCCGACTGCCGGATAGGGATAACACTTGCCATCAACGGCATAGGTGCCGGCCGGGCACAGAGGGTATGAGTTGCTGGAAGGCAGCGCCTGGCAGCAATTGTTGGCTGCATTGTAGGTGAAACCAGGCAGACAGGCCGTCCCTGGCGGCACAGAGCCGTTGTAAACACAACTGCTCCCGTCCGCGCTCAGCGTGTAGGATGGAGCGCATGTTGGCGCGCCAACAGGCCCGGCCTCGCACTTGGCGCAAATCTCCACGCTTCCGGGGGAGGAACAGACGTACAGGTTTCCGCTCACAAGCGTGCAACCACCAGCATTGATAGCCGCTCCATCGGGGCCGCTAAATGTGATGTTTGTGAGCGGTGTGTTGTTTTGGCCGCAATAAGAGCCCTGAGAGATGGAAAGATCCGGGCATTTGAATGCAGGGATTTCGCCGCTTGCGTTAGCGTTGGGCGGCATCTCGTAAACCACTGCTGTTTGGCAGAAAGGCGCATAACCGGTTGGATCTTCCACCACACAACGGAAACCGAGATCGTTGCGGCGGTCGCCGGGGTTGCTGGCAAAACGACGCGCCGATTCCGACAGGTAACCTGCGCTTGAAAAACTGTTGGAGCGGACAGAGCGCTTAATCCCCGAATCTGGTCCCAGCGGATCGCGGTCGGGTGCTTCGGTGTAGTAGCCCGGTTTATACCAATCGGCTACCCACTCGAAAACATTCCCCGCCATGTCAAAAGCGCCGTAGAAACTCTGACCTTGCGGATACTTGTTGACCTCGGTGGTGGTAGTGACACAGGTGCCAAAGTTGAGCAAATCACAGGAAGGCGCCGCATCACCCCATGGGTAAATATTGCCATCTGGGCCGCGGGCGGTTTTCTCCCACTCTGCCTCGGTAGGCAAACGCCCGCTAACCCAACTGCAGTAAGCGGCCGCCTGGCTATGGTCAATGCCGACAACAGGATCGTTTGCCCGTAAAGGATTCGTGTAGGCCTGGTTGATTTTGACATCCGGCGGGAGACAGTTTCCGGCCTCTACACAACGGGCGTACTGAGCATTGGTCACCGGAAAACGATAAATCCAAAAATCGCTCAAGTAGATGCGGCGAATGGGGTTATCGTCGCCGCCATTGCCCATAGTGAACTCTCCTGCCGGCACCGCTACCAGAATGCTGCCATCCACATACAGGTAAGTGCTGCCTCTTTTCATCTCTGGGCCGACAAGCAATACTGGCGCAAGCGTAGGTTCGGCCGTTGGGGGCAGGGTGGTTTCGGTTGGTGCCGCCTGGATTGGCGCCTCGGTCGGCGCCGCCGTTAGCGCTTCGGGTGCCTGCGGCGCGCACGAGGCCAGGAATACGGACAAAAGAAGAAAAACGAACAACAACTTTTTCATTGAGCGGCTCCTGTATATGATAAAATTGACAAATATTGTCTTTATTTTACCGTCTGTGCCGCGCTTTTCAATAGGTCATTGGTCATCGGTTTTGATTTCTGCATACGCCTTTGGGCTTCAGGAACACCGCGCTCAGTGATTGGCCTTTTGCTCAATGATCGTTTGTCGAATACCCTGTAAACTATCGCCAAAACCCATTGCGTTGAGTCTGTTTTGCGATATACTTTTGCCATGACTCTTCCCGCTTTTTTGCTTGGTGTGCTCATCTCCACCCTGTGTGGCGTGGCATTCCATTTCATTTTTGGCGGCGGTTTCAGGCGTCTGGCGCTGTATGTGGCCGTTGGCTGGATTGGCTTTTGGGGCGGACACTTGCTTGGAACGCTTCGCGGCTGGACCTTTCTGGCCATTGGCCCCCTCCAGACAGGGCCGGCCGTGCTGAGCGCCATCATCCTGCTGGGAGTGACGGCAGCCCTGAGCCGATTGTCAATTGGCGCTGCCGATTCGGAATCCTGAAAATTGCGAGGCGTCTTGTGCCCTGGAATCTAAAATCTACGCACGCACAGGCTGGCGACCTGGCACAACTGGTTGGCCTGCGCCACAAACACATTATTTTTACGCTCACCCCCGGTGCCGAGATCCACACACACCGGGGAATGCTCAAGCACGATGACCTGATTGGCCTGCCGTGGGGCAGCCAGGTTTTCAGCCATCAGGGCAGCCCCTTCTTTTTGCTCCAGCCCGCTTTGGGCGACTTGTTGATCGATTTGCCGCGCAATACGCAGATTCTGTACCCCAAGGACATTGGCTATATTCTGGTGACCATGGGAATCGGCCCGGGTCAACGCGTCCTTGAAGCGGGTACCGGTTCCGGTTCGATGACCATCGCCCTGGCATACGCCGTTGGCCCAGAAGGGCGCGTCATCAGTTATGAGGCCCGCCCCGAAATTCAAAACCTGGCGCGCAAGAACCTGGAACGTGTAGGCTTGCAGGAACGGGTGGAATTCAAATTGAGGGACATCGCCGCCGGCTTTGATGAGACCAATGTTGATGCCTTTTTCCTGGATGTCATCAACCCTTACGATTACATCGCACAGGTGCGAGAAGCGCTCAAGCCCGGCGGATTCTTCTGCGGCCTGGTGCCGACATTCAATCAGGCAGCCCGTTTGCTGGGCGCCCTGCGCCTGAACAAGTTTGCTTTTCTTGAAGTCTGCGAGATTTTGTTGCGTTATTACAAGCCAGAGCCCACCCGCTTGCGCCCAACCGACCGCATGGTGGCCCATACCGGCTTCCTGGTCTTCGCCCGGCGGGTGGAAATTTCTGAGGATGCCCGCGCTCGAGATTTGCTCAAAGAAACGGGCGCAATTGGGCTGGAAGACACCCCCGACGCGGACTGACGCCACCAACTGACGCCGGATGATTTCTCTCAACGAGCACCTCATCTCTCAGCGCCTGGCAGCGGCCTATCGGCCGGGTCTGCAAACGACCGATGGCTATGCCAGATTGCTGCAAGGCAAAAACCTGATTTGCGCCGCGGTTTTGATGCCCCTGGTGCAGATTGGAGCAGACTGGCATCTGCTCTTCACGCGCCGGACCGAGCGCGTCGACCAGCATAAGGGACAGGTCTCCTTCCCCGGCGGCGCCTGCGACCCCGGTGAGACCACTCCCGAACAGACCGCCCTGCGCGAGGCAGAAGAAGAGATTGGCCTTCGACCGTCGGATGTCCGCCTGCTTGGCCGTATGAATACCCTTGTCACGATTACCGGCTATCAGGTTGCCCAGGTGGTGGGCCTTATCCCCTGGCCCTATGTCTTTCGGGTATCGACGTATGAAGTAGAACGCCTGTTTACAATGCCGCTGGATTGGCTTGCCCGCCGTGAGAATCGCTGGGAATTTTATCGCCCCGACTCGGGTCTGCCCGTGTTGGCCTATCACCCCTATGATGGGGAATTGTTGTGGGGAGCAACGGCGCGCATGGCGCTTGACTTTCTTAAAGTCATTGGCCTGGCCGATGGATAGCATTTAAAAACGCCCGCCGCCCAAAGGCGGCAGGCGCAATCGGTCAAATCCGGGGCACGGACTACTTTTCTTCCTCTTCCTTTTCTTTCTTGCCGCGCTCTACGCTCAATTCAGGCTCCGCCTGAACAGCAGCCTCCTCGCCGATTACCTCTTCACCCTCGGCAGCGGTGGCAACCACGATCATTTCGTCAGCGTCGCTCAACACTTCGACTTTGTCCGAGAGCGCAATATCGCGCACATAGATGCTATCGCCGATGTTTTCCAGAACAGAGATATCAACAACGATGCGTTCTGGCAAGTCTTGCGGGAAGCATTCCACTTCCAGTTCGTCCAGGCCGGTCACAATGACGGCATTGTAATTCTTGACGGCCGGTGAGTGCCCCGTCACCTCAATGCCCACTTTCGCGCGAATCTTTTCGGTCAACGAGACGGCCTGAAAATCTACATGCAGGTACTCGTTTTTGATGAAGTCGCGCTGCTTTTCGCGCACCAGGGCGGTGTATTCTTTGCCATCCACCATTACGGTAACCAGGCTGGATGTGGTCAGGCGGGGCAGAACCAGACTGGCATTGTGCGCGTCCATCTGCAGGGGAATCGGCTCCACGTTGTGCCCGTATAGCACGGCGGGCAATATCCCCTGGCGGCGCAGGGCGCGTACCTGCTTGCCCGTTACGGTACGCTTTGTGGTTTGAAAGACAACTTTCTCCATTTTTTCTCCTCGAGCGCCTCTCACCCATTTTGGGGTTACCTTCGCTCTTATTTGGAAATATTGCCAGGCGCAGGCCTCGCAAAAAATTCGCCTCCCTGCGGAGGCGTGGATTGGAACGCCGTGGATTTTAGCCCAAAGAAGCGGGATTCGTCAAGTGTTTTCAATGAAGACAAAAACCAAATCGTTGACATTGGTGAGCGTAGGACCGGTCTTGATGAGTCCGCCTACCGCCTCAAAGAAATGGTAGGAGTCGTTGTTAGAGAGAAAAGCCTCCGGTTCACAACCGAGACGTTGGGCCTGCTCCCGTGTCTGAGATGTGACCACCGCCCCGGCCGCGTCGGTTGGACCATCGCCGCCGTCGGTGGCCAGCGCGGCCAGCGTCACCCCTTTCAGGCCGGCCAGGATGTCCACGGCGGCCAGCGCCAGTTCCTGATTGCGCCCGCCCAATCCCCGGCCGCGCAGGCTGACGGTTGTCTCTCCGCCTGCAATCAAGCAGGCAGGCGGTTGCACCGGCCCCATGCCGTTGGCCACTTGTTGTGCCAGCCGGGCCATTGCGCGCCCGGCCTGGCCGGCCTCGCCCTGAAGGGGGATGGCCGGCAAAAAAGTATGATAGCTCTCGCCTTGCGCCTGTTTGCGGGCGGCCTCTGCTGCCAGGCGGTTATTGGCGATGATGGTGTTTTGGACGCCGTCCAGGCGCATATCGCCGGGCTTGGGTGTTTCTGGAATTTGACCGCGTAATCCCTTTTGCAGGTGCCGGCGAATGCTCAAGGGCGGCTGGACGGCATACCTTTGCAGCACAGCCCAGGCGTCTTGAAAGGTGGATGAGTCCGAAACGGTTGGCCCGGAGGCGATGACATCGAGTTGGTCTCCAATGACATCGGACAGGATCAGGGTGATTAACTTAGCCGGAAAGGCGGCGATGGCCAGTCCGCCGCCTTTGACGGCATCGAGGTGTTTGCGCAGGGTGTTGATTTCGTGGATATCTGCGCCGCAGGCCAGCAGTTGGCCGGTGAGGGTTTGCAGGTCGGCAAGAGGAACGCGCGGGGCGGTGAGCAGGGCCGAGCCGCCGCCGGAGAGCAGGCAGATGATTAAGTCGTCCGGGCCGGCGTTTTTTGCCAGCGATAGTATTTTTCGTGTAGCCAAAACGCCGCGCCGGTCGGGAATCGGGTGAGAGGCTTCGGCAAAGATCAGGCCGGGGATGTGCAACCCGGCCCCGGCTTGGACGTGACCCGTTTTGGTGACCAAAAAGCCGGAGGTGAAATAAGGTCCCAGAATTTCTGCCGCTGCCTGAGCCATCGGCACGGCGGCTTTTCCCGCACCGGTCAGGTAAATGTGAGCATATTTCTCTAAATTGTAGACCTGCCCGGCAACTGTCAGGGTGGGCCCCTCGCGTTGCATGCAACGCTGCACGGCCGCGCCCGGTTCGACGGCCTGCAGGGCGGCTTGAATAATGCGTTTTTGAGGCGGCGTGAGGTACGGAAGACTGGCGTTCACGATTCAAAAGGTGACATTTGTCACGATTATACCTGCTCAAAATTTGGGTATAGTTATGGCATGGAGATGCCTCTGAATCAAATCCTGCACGGCGATTGCGTTGAGGTGCTGCATTCTCTGCCGGAAAAATCGGTGGACTTGATCTTTGCCGATCCGCCCTACAATCTGCAATTGCAGAAGGTTTTGCATCGGCCCAATCTGAGCCGGGTGGATGCGGTAGATGACGACTGGGATCGGTTCGATTCTTTTGCGGCCTACGACGAGTTTACCCGCCGCTGGCTGGGCGCTTGTCGGCGTGTGTTAAAGCCCACCGGCACGATTTGGGTGATCGGCACCTATCACAATATTTTTCGTGTCGGTACGATCATGCAGGACCTTGGCTTCTGGATTCTAAACGATGTGATTTGGGTTAAGACCAACCCAATGCCCAATTTTCGGGGGGTGCGCTTTGCCAATGCTCATGAGACGCTGATTTGGGCCAGCACCGGCAAAGGCGCCAGGTACACCTTCAACCACCATGCCATGAAGGGTTTGAACGACGAAAAGCAGATGCGTTCTGACTGGTGGCTGCTGCCGCTGGCAACCGGCGCTGAACGTTTGAGGGATGAAAACGGGAGCAAGGTGCATTCGACGCAAAAGCCCGAAGCGCTGCTTTACCGGATCATTCTGGCATCTAGCCAGCCGGGCGATATTGTCCTTGACCCGTTTTTTGGCAGCGGGACGACGGGGGTGGTTGCCAGGCGTCTGTATCGCAACTGGATTGGGATAGAGCGGGATGAACAGTATATTCAGGCGGCGCAAAGGCGGATTGCGGCCGTTCAGCCGCCGCCTTTTGACGCCCAGGTCTTTGATGTGCGCAGCCAGGCCAGAATTGCTCCCCGCGTGGCTTTCTCCGCGCTGGTGGAAGGCGGCTTTGTGCAGGCCGGAGAGAAGTTGTACTTTGACCGCGACGAGGCGCGCTGGGCAGTTGTGTGTTCCGATGCGCGTTTACGCACGCAGGACGGCTTTGAGGGTAGTTTACATCAGGCGGCGCGGCATTACACCGGCGGCGTTCCCTGCAATGGATGGGAATACTGGTATTTGCGGCTGGAAGATGGCAGTTGGTTGTGCCTGGATGCCCTTCGCCAACAGTATCGGCAGCAGGCAGAGCAAAACCTGTCCCTGCCGGAGCAAAGTCAATCCGGGCAGGGAGGATAAACAGGCCGGAATCGTTTATTCTGCCCGTCCTGTCCATCTTGTTCCAGCAATTCTCAATATAGCAAAACCGGCACTGCCATTGGCAAAAAAGCGATTAAGGTGGGGTTGGCCACGAGTGTTGAGACAGGGTTTGAGAATATTCATAGGTGGATAAGACTCTTTAGAGTTGAAAAAGGGTCAGTTTAAGGTGGATAGGTTTGTTAAGGTTTTAGCTTTCTGAGGCAAGTATACCCCTCGACTTTGGCCTTTTGATATAGGTAGTTGAAGAGTTATGGTTGTGAGACCAGACTCTTGCGGGAGGCTTAAGTGGATAAAGAAATTTAGATACGAAAATGGGCATAATTAAGGTGCACTTTTGGAGAAAACATGCCCAAGAAAAAGCACTTCACGTCCACGCAGAAAGCGCAGATTGTTCTGGAGATTCTCCGCGAAGACAAGACGATCGCACAAATTGCCTCCGAGAATGGCGTCCATCCGAACCAGTTGCATCGCTGGAAGAAACAGGCCCTGGAGAACCTCCCGCAGTTGTTCGAGGAAGATCGCAAGGGTGAGAAAATCCGGGAAGCCGAACACGATAGACAACTCAACCAATTGTATGCCGAGATTGGTCGTCTGAGTGCCCAGTTATCCTGGCTCAAAAAAAATCTGGCCTCAACCCTGAGTAGGCAAGAGCGGCTAAGAATGCTGGAACCTGATCATCCACAGCTCTCCCGCAAGGTGCAGGCAGAACTCCTGGGAGTGAGTTATTCCAGTTTGTTCTATCAACCTGTGCCGCCATCGCCACGCGAGATCGCCATCAAGCACCGCATCGACCGCATCTACACCGAGCATCCCTACTACGGCTTGAGGCAGATTGCGGTGGTACTGAAACGGGAAGGGATCGCTGTTTCTCGGCCTACGGTGCAGCGCTATATGCGCGAAATGGGCATTTTTGGCCTTGGGCCAGGCCCAAACACGAGCAAACCGGCTCTCCAGCACCCGATTTACCCGTATTTGTTGCGCAATGTGACGGCTGCTTACCCCAACCACATCTGGGGCATTGACATCACCTACATTCCCCTGAGAGCGGGCTGGTTGTACTTGGTGGTCGTCCTGGATTGGTTTTCAAGGTTCATCGTCAGCTGGCGCTTGAGCCAGAGCCTCGAAATCGACTTCGTGCTCGAAGCGGTAGACGAGGCCCTGCTGCAGGCCACGCCGCACATCTGGAACAGCGACCAGGGCAGTCATTTCACCGGCCCGCAGTATCTCGAGCGCTTGCTGGCCGCCCACGTCCAGATCAGCATGGATGGTCGCGGACGCGCCCAGGACAATATCTTAACCGAAAGATTGTGGCGCACCCTCAAATATGAAGAAGTCTATCTGCACGAGTACATCAGCCCAAAGGAGGCCTACGATAGTGCAAGGATTTTTCTGTAAAAGTGGTCTGGATACCTCTTTCGGAGTCTGAAAAGACAAAGATTGGGTACAATTAGTGCGCCCCTAACGGAACGGGAACGGCTCTTT
>JAIOAQ010000011.1 GCA_019873735.1 Chloroflexota bacterium
CCTCGCGCGGCAGAGACTTGTCGTATTGCGTGGTCATGACCGTCACCTGGTGGCCGCGCCGGGCAAAGGCGCGCGCCAGCCGCTCGGCGTAGATGGTCAGGCCGGAGGTGTGGGGACGGTAGTAGGTAAGGACGGTGAGGATTTTCATAAGAGATGTGCTTGCAGGTTTTCTAAACTGCCGAATTATACCTTTTCCTTGTTGGCTTGAATGAGCCGGTAGACTTCGCGTCGTGTCCAGCCCGATTCGCCTGCCAGCCGCGCTGCCAGCCGGCTGGAGGATTCGCCGGTTGTCAGCCCGGCTCGGATAGCCTGAATGATCCTCTCTTCAGCCCAGCGTTCTCGATTCTCTGTTTTCCCGGCTATCACCAGCACAAATTCGCCGCGTGGTTCGTGTTGTTCAAAATGCGCCCGCACGCGGCTAATCGGACCGCGGATGATTTGCTCGTGGATTTTGGTCAACTCACGGGCGGCAGCCATTGTCCGGTCGCCCAGAACAGCCTCGAGGTCCGAAAGGGAAGCGAGTAGCCGGTGAGGCACCTCTAGGCAGAGCAGCGTGTAAGGCAAGTCGGCAACCGTCTCAAGAAAGGGGCGGCGTTCGGCTGATTTGCGCGGCAAATAGCCCAAATACAGAAAAGCATCGGTGGGCAGGCCAGAAACCGCCAGGGCAGTGATTGGCGCAGAAGGGCCAGGGATGGGGCAAACGGAATGTCCGGCCGCCAGCGCGGCACGCACGAGTTCGTACCCAGGGTCATTGATGGTGGGCGTGCCGGCGTCGGAGACCAAAGCCACATCGTCTTCGTTTAGCCGATTCAAAATGAGTTCAAGCCGGCTTATTTTGTTATGCTCAAAGTAACTGACCAGGGGGGTAGAGATGCCAAAATGATGGAGCAGTTTTTGCGTCTGACGTGTGTCCTCGGCCGCGATCAGGCTTACCTGGCGTAAAATGCGCACCGCACGCGGCGACATGTCTTCCAGGTTGCCGATAGGTGTAGCAACAAGATACAGGATTCCCATAAATTGATTTTATCACTGCCCATTCCTTGACGCTTCTCTTTTTTGCCCGTAAGATAAAGTCCAGACAAGCGTAACAAGCGTCATGGGCGTTTTGCCGGCCCTTGTTTGCAAGACATGCTTCTTTGGATATACTTGGTGAAAGGTGTGCTATGAAATTTCTGATTGCGGGTTTGGGCTCCATTGGTAGAAGGCACTTTCGCAATTTGGTGGCCTTAGGGGAAAGAGATATTGTCCTCTTGCGCACGCACCGCGCTACCTTGCCGGATGACGAACTGCTTGGCTATCCTGTCGAGACGGATATTCAGGCCGCATTGGAACGGCATCAACCGCAAGCGGTCATTGTTGCCAACCCAACCGCCCTGCATTTGGATGTTGCCATCCCGGCGGCCAAGGCGGGCTGCGCGATTTTGCTGGAAAAGCCCATTGCCGAAGACCTTACCCGCGTGGATGAGTTGCGCCGCGCCGCCGAGAACAGCGGCAGCCGCATCCTGGTTGGCTTCCAGTTTCGCTATCACCCAACTCTGAACAAGGCCAGGGAACTGATCGAATCTGGCGCCCTGGGCACAATTCTCACCGTTCATGCCCATTGGGGTGAGTACCTGCCCAACTGGCACCCCTGGGAAGATTACCGTGCCGGTTATGCCGCCCGTGCCGATCTGGGAGGCGGCGTCATCCGCACCCTGACGCATCCGCTCGATTATCTGCGCTTCTTGCTGGGGGAAATCGAGTCGCTGCAGGCGCTGCAGGGGCACATTTCGCCGCTGGAATTGTCCGGCGTGGAAGATGTGGCCGAAATGGGACTGAAATTCAAAAGCGGAGCGATTGGCGGCATGCATGTCAACTACTTCCAGCGCCCGCCCGTTCACCGTCTGGAGATTGTCGGGACAAACGGCACGCTGCGCTGGGACAATGCCGATGGAGTCCTGCACTGCTATACCATGCCGGCTCCTTTCGGTTCCTATTCGAACGATCCGCCGGCTCCCGTTATTGAGACATTTTCTCCACCCGAAGGCTTTGAAAGGAACCACCTGTTCATAGCGCAGTTGCGCCATTTTCTGGATGTCGCTGCCGGCAAGGCGGAACCGATTTGTACCCTGGCAGATGGTGTTCGGGCCTTGGAACTTGCTTTGCAGGCAAGGCAGTCTGCCTGAACGGAAGAATTGAGGCAATGATGATAGAACAGGACAAAGAAGGCTACAAACTGTATTCTGCGGCTGTGCTGATTGGCCTGGCAACTGTGTTGACCTACGGACTGCTCATTCCCTGGCTGGGATTTTATCGGGATGACTGGTATGTGATTCTGGCCGGTCAGGGGCAGGGAACCCAAGGCATCATTGAACTTTTCCAAAGCGACCGGCCTTTTATTGGCTATCTCTATGCCCTGGATTATCGCTTGCTTGGCGTATCGCCGCTTGGCTGGCATCTTCTTGCTCTGGCAGTGCGGCTGGTGAGCGGGCTGGCTTTTCTCTGGCTGGTGAATCGGCTTTGGCCGCAGCATAAAACCGAATCCACCCTGCTTGCACTTCTATACACCGTCTATCCGGGTTTTCTTGAGCAGCCAATTGCAGCCACATATATCAACCTGCTCATGGCGGTTGCCGCCTCAGTGCTTTCTCTCGCGCTGACGGTGAGCGCCCTGCGTGCACGCCGCCCTCAAAGCGCGATTCTTCTCACGTTGGCTGCCTCGGTTTTGACGCTTTTTTACCTGGCAATCTTCGAGTCGATGATTGGCCTCGAAGCCGCCCGGCTGGCCTTAATGTGGTACCTCCTTATGCAAGTCCCCGGTGCCGACTGGAGACAGGCTCTCAGGCGGCTTTTTCTTTGGGCCTGGCCTTATATATTGACAGCCGGTTCTTTTTTGACATGGCGTTTGTTTATCTTCAAGGCCACGCGTCATTCCACCGACCTGGATGCCCTGCTGTCTGAATACGCTATCTCGCCTTTGCGGGCTGCTCTGACCATCTTCATCGAACTCGGCAAGGATTTTTTTGAGACGGTCTTCCTGTCTTGGGTGGTGCCGCTGTATCAATTAACCGTCAACGGCAAATATGGCGATTTGGCACTTGCGCTCCTGGCTGCCGGCCTGACGCTGGGATTGGCCCTGTATTGCCTGCGCCGTATCGGCCCGGCGCGCGCTGATGAGGCAGCCAAATTTCCACTTTCCGCCATCTGGCTGGGTGGAGTGATTGCTTTGCTGGCGCTTTTCCCGATTAACCTTGCCGGTCGAACGATCAGTTTTTCGGGTCACTGGGATCGTTATACGCTGCATGCTGCTCTGGGGGGCGTTTTGCTGGTAGGCGGCCTGGTCTTTAAGTTTTTGCGCAAGCCTGCTCAGGTGCCTTTTCTGCTGGCTTTGGTGTTTGCAGGCGTTGTGACGCAGATTCACAATGCCGCTTATTACCGGGACTTTTGGAATTACCAGCGTAGCCTGTGGTGGCAGACAGCCTGGCGCGCGCCAGATTTGAAGGAGAGAACGCTGATTTATGCCTCTTTGCCCCGCAACTTTGGCTATTTTGAGGACTACGAAATCTATGCCCCAGCCAACCTGATTTACACACCCGGCGCTCAAGTCAATCTCACTGCTGACCTTGTCAATGGGCAGACCATGCCCTATCTCATTAATCAACAGGTAAAAGGCAAAACCAACCGCGGCGTTTATGTGCATAAGAATTACAAAAATGCCATTTTGCTTGCCATCCCTACCGCCGATTCTTGTGTCCATGTCATAGATGGCCGTCAGGTTGAACTGCCCTCTTTTGAGAACGGTACCTTGCTCTCAATCGCTTCCTTCTCTAAAATTGAGCGCATTGACCTGGCGTCCTCTCCGGTTGTCCCGCCTGAAAAGATCTTTGGAAAGCCGCCGCGCATAGACTGGTGTTTTTACTACCAAAAAATTACACTGGCGCGGCAGCGCGGCGACTGGGAATCGGCGGCAAACCTGGCAGAAGAGGCCTTGCAAAAGGGCTTCCAGCCGCGCGATTATTCTGAATGGTTCCCCGTCTTTGAAGCCTATGTGAATAGCGGCAATTTTGAGGCCGCTGCAAAACTGGCTCCCAAAATGTTGAAGAATCGCGAAATGATTGTTCTCTTCTGTTCCCAACTGGCAAAGCGGAGTGACCTGCCGGTTTCTTATAATTCAGCATACATCCAGACCGCTTTGTGCCAGCCTGCGGAGTAGGATATCGGCAATTCCTTCGCTTCCCTTTGTCTGCCCGAATCGTGACAAAAATCCCATACCCTTTTCCCAGAACCTGCTATAATAGCGCCGTTCAAAATTCAGTTGTTGAATATAGGAGCCTGAATGTCGAAGAAAGCCAATTTAATCGCCCCCTATGGCGGTAAACTTGTCAACCTGGTAGTGACCGGGGAAGAGCGCGAAGCCTTGCTGGCAAGCGCTGCAAAACTACCCTCCATCAAAATTTCCATGCGCAACCTGTGCGACCTGGAATTGTTGGCTACCGGCGGTTTTTCGCCGCTCACCACTTTCATGGGCAAAGCCGATTATGAGCGTGTCTTGCATGAAATGCGCCTGACCGACGGCACCCTTTGGCCTTTGCCCATTACACTGACGGCTGACCCCAAAGAACTTCCTACCGTTGGCGAAGATATCGTTTTGCGCAATGCCACCAACGACATCATCGCCATCATGACCATTGACGAAGTCTATCACTGGGATCCGCAAACCGAGGCTATTCTTGCTTATGGGACGACCGATCCCAAACACCCGATGATTTCTGAGATGGCACGCTGGGGCAAAGTCTGCATTAGCGGCCCGCTCAAGGTGCTCAACCTGCCCAAATATTATGATTTCGTTGAGTTACGGCGTACGCCGGCTGATGTCCGCTCTTTGCTTGAATCCATGGGACATGACAATGTCGTTGCCTTCCAAACGCGCAACCCCCTTCACCGCATCCATGAGGAACTGACCAAACGCGCCGCATCTCAGGTGAACGGCTCGCTGCTCATTCATCCGGTGGTCGGCATGACCAAACCCGGTGATGTCGATCACTACACGCGCGTTCGTACCTACAAAGCGCTGGTGGATAACTACTACGACAAAGATACCACCCTGCTCAGCCTCCTGCCCCTGGCCATGCGCATGGCCGGCCCCAAGGAAGGTCTATTGCACGCCATCATCCGCCGTAATCATGGCGCCAACCATTTCATTGTCGGCCGCGATCATGCCGGCCCCGGCAATGATAGCAGCGGCAAGCCTTTTTACGGTCCTTACGATGCCCAGGAGATGATGAAAAAGTATGAGCCTGAACTGGGCGTCAAGATGATACCTTTTGAGATGCTGGTTTATTTGCCCGATGAAGATCGGTACGTGGAAGAGAAAGACGTGCCGCCGGGCGCCCGCACGCTCAACATCTCCGGCACCCAGGTGCGCGACGAATACCTGGCCAAAGGCAAACTTTTACCCGAATGGTTCACCCGCCCTGAGACTGCCGAAATCTTGCGCCAGGCCTACCCGCCGCGCTATCAGCAGGGCTTTTGCATCTGGTTTACCGGCCTGAGCGGCGCCGGCAAGAGCGCCACCACCCAAATCCTTGCCGAACTGCTGCTGGAACATGGACGTCAGGCCACTGTTTTGGATGGCGATGTCGTCCGCACCCATCTCTCCAAGGGCCTTGGCTTCAGCAAAGAAGACCGCGATACCAACATTCTGCGCATTGGCTTCGTGGCCAGCGAGATCGTCCGGCATGGGGGCGCCGTCATCTGTGCGGCTATCAGCCCCTACCGGGCTGCCCGCAACGAGGCCCGCAAAATGGTCGGCGAGAACTTCATTATGGTATACATGGATACCCCCGTCGAAATCTGCGAACAGCGCGATGTCAAAGGCCTGTATGCCAAAGCCCGCCAGGCCATGCAGGAAGGCAAGCCGATGGGCTTTACCGGCGTAGATGATCCCTATGAACCGCCGATTGACCCCGAAATCACCCTCTCGGGTTACGGCTCAACGCCAGAAGAAAACGCCCGCAAAATCATCGCATATCTCAAAGAAAAAGGCTTCCTCCTGGCCCAAGACTAGAATAACGTTGAACCTGCCGGGCAGACGCCGCGTTTGCCCGGCTTTGAATTTATGCTTCGCAAACTTTTTGAACGGTTCACATCTCCCTCTGGCCTGTTCCTGTTTACTCTGACTCTGACCGGCCTCCTGGCCGCCTTTGTGCTGATACAGGCTACGCCCAATGGGCTGGGGCTGGCGAACGATTCGGCAGCCTATATTGGCGGGGCAAGAGGCATCTTGAATGGACAGGGCTACAGCGATATCTGGCTGGATAGCAGCCTGGAACCTATCACCCATTACCCGCCGCTCTACTCCCTCACATTGGCCGGGGTTGGGTTGTCGGGTCTCGACCCGTTGCGAGCAGCGCGTTTGATCAACGCACTGGCATTTGGCCTCAGCGCCCTCTTGCTGGGTCTGTTGGCTCGCAAGATGACCCGCTCTTATCTGGCCGGGCTGATTCTCCCTGTCCTGTTTATGACCAGCGGGGCTTTGCTGCGCATTTACGCTTATGCCTTAAGCGAAGCGCTCTTTCTTGCTCTCAGTCTCGCGGCGTTTTTGTCCTTTGCCTTGCACTTTGAACACCAAAAAAACTACTGGCTGATCATCACCGGCGCGTTGGTCGGATTGGCCTATCTGACGCGTTATACCGGACTGGCGCTGGCGGCCAGTTTCTGTGCGGCGTTATTGTTGCTTAAGCCCGCCTGGCGCGAACGTTTCAAGTCGCTGTTCTTATTCCTGATTGCATTTGCCCCCTTTGCTGCGAGTTGGATGCTGCGCAACATGCTGTTGGCCGGAAACGCCGCCAACCGCACGCTTGGCTGGCACCCTGTGACGCTCGCCAATATCCGCCGCGGGGTCTATGCTTTCTCTGCTTTTCTGATGCCGATTTCAGAATGGCAGAGTGTGTTATTCAAAAGCCGGGTGATTCACTGGTTCCTGGCCGGCATTGGCCTGACTTTGCTCATCTGGCTGCTGGTGACTGGCTTGCGACGTTTCTTCTGGCCAAAGATTTATCCGCAGCCTGAAATTGTGACTTTCAGCACCGGTCTGTATGCCTGGGCCTATCTTCTGTCGGTTTTGCTCTCGATGAGTCTGTTTGATGCCAGTACCAAGTTCCAGCCGCGGATCCTTTCGCCGTTATACCTTGCCTGTCTTGTTTTGTTGGTGGCGCTGGCGCACTGGTTGTGGGCACAAAACCGAAGATGGAAGCGGGCCGGGCTGATTGTGTTGGTCATTTTTGCGTTGGGGCTTTCGCTGACCGGGTTTGCACGCACTTTTCAGGAACTGCGCAAGACGGGACAGGGCTATGCTTCCTGGAAGTGGCGCGAATCGCCGCTTATGGCTGCCGTGCAGAACTTGCCACCCGATGTGGCCATTTACACCAATTCTCCGCCGGCGGTTTACCTGGTGACCGGACGCGCCAGCCGTGTGATGCCCACACCCTTCGATGCCGTGACGCTGGAAAGGCGTCCGGAGTATGCAGATCATCTGGCGCGTATGCGGCAGGAAATTCTGGATGGGCGCGCCGTGCTGGCAATCTTTGATATCTCTGAAGTGGAGTTCCCCGAAGAGACGCTGGAAGGCCCGTCTTTGATTGACGGCTTGCCCTTAATGCAAAAACAAGGCAATAACCTGCTCTTTGGCGTTTTTGTGGAGGAGTGAGCAATGAGCATTCATGAGAAATTCGATTTAAGCGGCCGCGCCGCAATTGTCACGGGTGGAGCGGGGCTGCTGGGTGCGGAGTTTTGCCGCACGCTGGCGGAGGCTGGCGCGTCTGTGATTGTGGCCGACCTCAATGCCCAGGCGGCCGAGAATGTTGCCCGGGGATTGGAGCAGGCCGGGTTACGCGCGGCAGGCTTCGGCTTGGATGTGACCCGTCCGGAATCTTGCCGCCAGGCAGTTGATCTGGCCTTGTCTCGTTTTGGGCGGCTGGATATTCTGGTCAATTCGGCCGCGCTGGACCCAAAATTTGATCCCGAGGCAGCCGCGAAGGGAATCGCGCCGGGCGCTTTTGAGGATTATCCGCTGGAGCAGTGGAATGCGGCCCTGAATGTGAATCTGACCGGCATGTTCTTGATGACTCAGGCCGCGGTGCGGCCGATGTTGTCGCAGGGGAAGGGGAGCGTTGTTAATATTTGTTCTACTTATGGGCTGAATGGCCCCGATCAGCGGATTTACATCAAGGATGGCAAGCGGGTGGCCTTCAAGCCGGTGTACTATACGGTTACCAAGGCGGGCGTGCTTGGGTTCACAAAATACCTGGCGGCTTACTATGCCGGGACTGAGATTCGCGTCAATGCGCTCACGCCGGGCGGCGTGTTTAATAACCATGAGGAATATTTCGTCCGCAATTACTCTGCCAAGACCATCATGGGACGTATGGCGCACAAAGATGAAATGAACGGGGCACTGCTCTTCCTGGCTTCTGACGCTTCTTCTTACATGACGGGCAGCAATGTGGTTGTAGATGGCGGCTGGACGGCGTGGTAAGAATGAACCGAGAACCAACCTGGCTGTGGTTTCAGGCGATTCTGGCTGTGCTGGTCTTGGGCCTGTACCTGTGGGCGGCTTTGGGTCCACAGGAGGCTGTGCTGGGCTGGTATAGCAGCGATGATGCTTTTTACTACTACAAAATTGCCCGCAATGTTACCGACGGCCTGGGTGTCACTTTTGATGGCATTAACCGCACCAACGGTTTTCACCCGCTTTGGATGCTTGTCTGCGTGGCGGTCTTTTGGCTGGCGCGCATTGACTTGTTCTTGCCGCTGCGGGTGCTTATGCTGGTTTCGGCGGCCTTCAATCTCGGCACGGCTTTGCTGCTCTTTCGTCTCTTGAGGAAGTATGTTCCGGCCGAGGCGGCAGCATTTGCAGCCGTATTATGGGCCTTTTTGCCTGCTGTGCAGGCGGTTGTGGTGCAGGGCGGCATGGAGGCCAGTGTCAGCGCGTTTTTCTTGATGTTGCTTTTTTATCTGGGGGTGGAGTGGCACGCCAAAAGGGACGTGCGATCTTGGGCGCTGCTGGGTCTGGTGGCCGGCCTGGCAATTCTGGCCCGGCTGGACAATGTTTTTGTTGTGCTTTTGTTTGGGGTGTGGTTCAGCCTCAGGCCCGGAACGCCCTATCTGCGCGCGGTGGCGGCGGGCGATTTGGCTCTCATCTTCATTGCCGGCCTGCTGAGTTACTACTTCCGTTTTGATAACCGCTTTGAGTATCTTCAAAACTCGGGCTCATTACCCTATTTGATTGGGGCAGGGTTCTTGCTCAAGCCGTTGATGTTTTTCGTTTTTGGGCTTTATCGGCCGCCTGAGCCAAAGTTTTCATGGCGCTTTGTGGGCTCAACCTTGCTTGCCTCAACGCTGGCTTCTGCTGTGCTGACGGCATTCCTGTTTGGGTTTCGGGCGCTGGAAATGTATCGCGCCATACCGCGCACGGTCATCCTGATAGATTGGGCGATGACAACAGCCGGCGTGCTGATTTTACGTTGGCTGGCAGGAAGGGCCTGGCCTTTAAGTAGTGCGCTTTCCATCCGGGAAAAGGACCTTTGGAAAACGGTTTTTCAACGGGCGCTTGGATATTACCTTCCGGCTGTGGGCCTGCTTGTAGTGTATATGGCGTGGAATCATTTCTACATTGGTTCTGCCATGCCGGTCAGCGGACAAATCAAACGCTGGTGGGGCGGCCTGAATACCATTTACGGCCGGCCGGTTCGCAGCCTGTCCAATTTGTTGGGCGTGGATGCCTGGCCGCTGTGTAGCAGGCCGGTTGAGGGCTTACGCCAGACGCTGGAATCCTGGTTGGGAGCAGATGCCGCTTTCCTGTGGACGGCGGTTATTACAGCAGGAATCGCAGCCGCTATCTTCTGGCTGGTTTTTATTTATCGCGCTCACATTGTCCGCCTGGCCGATAACGTGGGAGCCATTGCTATTTTTGCCGGGCTGTATGCCCAAATTTTCAGTTATACCAGCACCCTGTATATGCACCGGCGCCCCTGGTACTGGAGCGGCGAACTGCTCTTCAGCGTTTTATGGATTGGCCTGTTGACCGGCCTGCTGTTGATGCAATTGAAAAGCCGGCCTGGATTGGTCGCCGGCAGGGTGGCGCTTGCTGTGTTTTCGCTGATTTGTGTCATCTCGCTTGGGGCGGCATTTCGAAATTTACATACCAGCCCTGACATTCATCGCGAGGCCCGGCGCATACTCAGCGAGGTGGAGTTCCTCGAGACGCACACGCCCCCTGGATCGCTCATCGGGATCACAGGCGGCGGAACGGTTGCCTACTTCATTCGGGAGCGCAGCATTGTCAACCTGGACGGCCTGGTCAACAGCCCTGAATATTTTGAACTCATGCGCAACAACCGCGGCGCTGAACTCCTTGATAAAATAGGCCTTGACTATGTTTATGGACGCGACTATAAACTTCTAAACTCGGCCCCATATCAGACCATGTTTGCAGGCCGCTTACGTTTGCTGGAGCAATTAAGCAGCGTCCGCTTTCTCTACCAATACATCTCTACCGGAAATTGAAACCATGACCGAAGTGCTTGCTCTCATTCCCGCGCGCGGCGGCTCTAAGGGTATCCCCCGCAAGAATATCCGTCTCTTTGCCGGTTACCCGCTGATTGCGTATTCGATTGCTGCCGGCTTGCAGGCTGCAAGCGTTACACGTACGATTGTCAGCACAGACGACGAAGAAATAGCGGCGGTGGCGCGTCAGTTTGGCGCTGAGACGCCCTTTATGCGTCCCCAAGAACTGGCGCAAGATAAGACGACCGACCTGCCGGTTTTCCAACATGCCCTGCATTGGCTGGCCGAACACGAAGGCTACCGGCCAGACGTTGTCGTTCAGTTGCGTCCTACTTCCCCCATCCGCCCGCGCGACTGTGTGGACCGCGCCGTGCGTCTCCTGCTGGACCATGAGGATGCCGACTGCGTCCGCGGGGTGGTGCCCGCCGGACAGAATCCTCACAAAATGTGGCGTCTGCCCGAAGGCGAAAACGGCCCAATGACGAACCTGCTGGATGTGCCCGGCATTCCCGAGCCTTATAATGCGCCGCGCCAGGTCTTGCCCGATATTTACTGGCAAACCGGTCATGTAGATGCCATCCGCACCTCCACGATCCTGGAGCAAGGCTCCATGAGCGGCAAGAGAATTTACCCGCTCATCATTGACCCGCGTTATACCGTCGACCTGGATAACTTGTATGATTGGGCCAAGTACGAATGGCTGGCCACCTTTGGCGGCCTGGATTTTGTCTGGCCGGGACGGGCGCGCCGCCCGATGCCCGATAGAATTGACCTGGTGGTGTTGGATTTCGACGGCGTCGTCACCGACAATCGGGTTTGGACCGACCAGGATGGCTGGGAGATGGTTTCGGCCTCGCGCAGCGATAGCATTTGGCTGGGCGAACTGCGCGATCGCGGGATTGAGGTCATCATCCTTTCTTCTGAGCCGAATCAGGTGGTCAAAGCGCGGGCCCGCAAGATGGGACTGGAAGCCGTTCATGGCGTGGGCATCAAAGAGAAAGGCGAAGCACTCAAGAACCTGTTGCGCGACAAAAACATAGACGCCGCTCACACCATTTATGTTGGCAACGATGTGAACGACTTGCCTTGTTTTGAGATCGCAGGCTGGGCAGTGGCGGTAGCAGACGCCTATCCGGAAGTCCTGCGCGCCGCCGATTACGTCCTTAACCGTCCGGGCGGCCATGGCGCTTTGCGTGAATTGTGCGAGATGATCCTGGCGCGCCTGTGAGTTTCACATATCGAAGGCACAGGTACCACAGACTTTATTTTGTCTGTGAGGGCAATTGCCTACCCTTAACCCTCCCGCAGGTTAGAATGGGGCCGGCAATTATGGAGACGTCTTCTGGTTTGGACATTGCGCCAAAACCTGCGGGAGGGTAGGCAGTTACCTGTGAGGCTACTGCAGCAAGGTCGTTTTACCGCTAAAATTTGAGGCAGATTTTCCCGCCGGTGTTTCGACGGGCGATCACCTTTCATCAGGAGTGAATTATGAAACGCGAAGTAAAGATTGGTAATAGAGTCGTAGGCGATGGGCATCCTGCCTATATCATTGCTGAAATCGGCATTAACCACAATGGCGATGTGGAAATCGCCAAGAAGATGATTGACGCCGCAGTCCACGCAGGGGTTGACGCGGTCAAGTTCCAAAAACGCACGCCAGAGGTCTGTACTCCGCCCGAACAACAAAAACAAATGCGCGAGACTCCCTGGGGGTACATCACCTACCTTGAATACCGTCACAAGGTGGAGTTCAATTTGGAGCAATACCGCGAAATTGACCGTTACTGCCGTGAGAAAGGGATCCCCTGGATGGTCTCGGTCTGGGATGAACCTTCGGTAGACTTCATGGAACAATTCGACACACCTGCCTATAAAATCCCCTCTGCATCGCTGACCGATCTCAACCTGCTGCGTTATGCGCGCAAGACCGGCAAACCGCTGATTATCTCAACCGGTATGTCCACCATGGAACAAATCCGTCGGGCCGTAGAGGTGGCAGGGCGGGAAAACCTGATTATTATGCATTGCACCAGCACTTACCCGTGTGAGCCAGAAGAATTGAATCTCAAAATGATTGAAACGCTGCGGCGCGAGTTCCAGGACGTGCCCATTGGTTATTCTGGCCATGAGGTCGGCCTGGTGCCGTCAACCGTTGCGGTGGCCCTGGGCGCTTGTATGGTCGAACGCCACCTGACGCTTGACCGCGCCATGTGGGGTTCTGACCAGGCCGCTTCCGTTGAGCCGGGCGGATTTGAGAAACTGGTTAAATACATCCGCGTGACCGAATCTGCCCTTGGGGATGGTGTAAAACGCATTTACGAGAGCGAACTTCCCTCCCTGCGAAAACTTAGACGCGTGAACGGGGAGTAGCGCCCCACTTTGATTCCTCTTAGATGATGAACTCAAAAATTCTCTTGCGCCGCGCCCTGCGCGGTCCCGTCAAATATGCACAGGCAGTGTTGCGCTGGAAGAGACTGGCGTTTAACGATGCGCCGCCGATCTTCGGCAATTCCAAGCCAAAGAGCGGCTCACACCTGCTGGTACAGATCCTGGCCGGATTTTGCCAAATCATGCCGTATGTGTATGTGGATTCCGAACCCGTGAGAACGGTTAACAAGGAAGGCGGACGGCGCGCTGCCGAACGCATTTTGGCCGATCTGCAGGCTATCCCTCGCGGCGTGATTGGCTGGGGATACGTAGATGCCACGCCGGAGAACGTTGCTTTCCTCACCCAGCCGGGGCGTGTCAACTACTTCGTTTATCGTGATCCGCGCGATTTGCTTGTCTCGCACGTTTTCTATGCCACAGAAATGTATGAAGGGCATGGGATGCATGCTTTTTACCAGACCCTGCCCGATTTCAATGAGCGCCTGAAGATCGCCATTACCGGCATTGACCAAGACGGCTTGTATATGGTGAGTGTGAAACAAAGATACGAGGGCGTTTTTCGGTGGCTGGCAACGCCTGGCGTATTGTGCCTGCGCTTTGAAGATTTGATCAATCAACGCGAGGCTGCCTTGAATGCCATGCTTGACGAAGTGGAGAAGACAGGCTATCGAATCCCAATGCCGCGCCAACAGGCCGTGGCCGCCCTCGTGGAGGCCATCCGTCCGCACAAATCGCGCACATTTCGCTCCGGCAAGACCGGCGGCTGGAGGCAATACTTTAACGAAGAGCACAAAAAACTTTTCAAAGAAGTCGCCGGCGACTTGTTGGTGCAACTGGGCTATGAGCAGACCAATGACTGGTAAGTTGGAAGATTTTCTGATCCAGCGCCTTAAACGCGGGCTTGTTCGCCATCTCAACAATTTCAAAATCAGGCGTATGGCGCGGCGCATTGCCCGCCTTTCCCCGCCTTCTTCTGGGGCTCCAATTGCTTTTTTCAAAGCCTCTACCGGCATAGATGACCTTTCGTGGAACAGCGGGTTTCATTTGCTCGCTTCCTGGGCTTTGCGTTTGAAAGGCGTGCCGGTGGTTTATTTTGCCTGTCATGCCGGCATGAGCCGATGTGTGCTGGGGACAAACCGCGATCACCCCTATCGAGACATGCCTTGCAAATCGTGCATCTATCAAACGAGGACATTGTATGCCGGCCTGCCCCTGCAGGCGGACAATCATGCTTCGGGCGTATGGTGGTTCACGTTTGACCGTGATGAAAAACTCGCAACTTCTCTCTTGCAACTTTCGCTGCAAGATTTGATGACCTTCGAATATGAGGGCCTGCCGCTGGGGAAACTTTGCCTGCCTGGCCTGCGCTGGATTTTGCGCATTCATCACCTGAAAGATGATGAGCCGACGCGTTACCTTCTGCGCGAGTACATCCTCTCTGCCTGGAATGTAGCACAAAAATTTTCCCGCTTCCTGGATGCAACGCAGCCCCGGGCAGTGGTCATTTTTAATGGACAATTTTTCCCCGAAGCAACGGCTCGCTGGGTGGCGCAAAAACGCGGCCTGCGCGTGATTACGCATGAAGTGGGCTTGCAGCCCGCATCGGCCTTTTTCACCGAGGGCGAAGCCACAGCCTACCCCATTTACATCCCGAAAGAATTTGAACTGAGTGCGGAACAAAATGCCCGCCTGGATGCCTACTTGGCCAAACGTTTTCAGGGCGATTTCACCATGGCCGGGATTAAGTTCTGGCCAGAGATGAAAGGATTGGACGAAACATTCCTGCAAAAAGCGGCAGGCTTCAAGCAGATTGTGCCGGTTTTTACCAATGTCATCTTTGACACCAGCCAGCCACATGCCAATACTGTCTTTGAGGATATGTTTGCCTGGCTGGATATGACCCTCGAAGTCATCAAAAAACACCCCGAAACATTGTTTGTCATCCGTGCCCACCCCGACGAATTGCGGGTCAGAAAATCCAGCCGCGAAACGGTCGAGGATTGGGTGACCCGCCAACGGGTCCATGATGAACCGAATGTGGTCTTTGTCGGACCGCGCGAGACGTTGAGTTCGTATGAGTTGATTCAGAAGTCGAAATTTGTCATGGTCTATAATTCTACGATTGGGCTGGAGGCCTCTATTCTGGGCGCACCGGTCTTGTGTGCCGGGCGGGCGCGTTTTACGCAGTATCCCACCGTCTTTTTCCCGCAGACGCCTGCAGAAGTCCGGCGCACAATGGAGGCGTTCTTGCAGGCCGAGACGATTGATGTGCCTCCGGAGTTCCAGCGTAATGCGCGCCGTTTCCTGTATTACCAGTTGTTCCGCACCTCGCTGCCGTTTGATGACTTCCTGCAGCCTTCTGTGCGGACGACGCAGGCGCGCCTGAAGCCGTTTGATCCCCAGGCCCTGCTTGAATCTCAGGCCATACAGGCGATTTTAGATGGGCTTCTGGCAGACGGGGACTTTTTATTGAAGGAATAATCGCTTGTTCTGTGGCCCCCAAAAATCTGCTCTTGCGTCTGGAAACCGGCAAGAAGAAAGAAAACAGGCTGCCCTATTGCAAAGGCAGCCTGTTTTTATGGTTCAGTCCATATGCCGGATGATGGCCTCACCAAATTCCGAGCATTTGACTTCGGTGGCGTCCTCCATCAAACGGGCAAAATCGTAGGTGACCGTCTTGGCTGCAATCGCGCCCTCCATGCCTTTGACGATTAAATCGGCTGCCTCATGCCAGCCCATGTAGCGGAACATCATCTCGCCCGACAGAATCACAGAACCCGGATTGACCTTATCCAGGTCGGCGTACTTGGGGGCCGTGCCGTGCGTGGCCTCGAAGATGGCGTGGCCGGTCTCGTAGTTGATGTTCGCCCCCGGCGCAATGCCAATGCCTCCCACCTGCGCCGCCAGCGCGTCGGAAAGATAGTCGCCGTTTAGATTCAGGGTGGCGATCACATCATAATCGCGTGGGCGAATCAGCACAAATTGCAGCGTCACATCGGCAATCGAATCCTTGATCAGCAGTTTGGATTTCCATTTCCCGTCACCGTGAGTGGGCCAGAGCGCCAGCGCCGCTTCTACCTCAGAACGAATCTCTGCCTGTTTATCAGGGGCCATCATGTCGTAGCCAGGCTCGATTTTCTTTGCGTTTTCCTCAATTGAAAGCCCAGGCTCGGCCTCTTTGTTGCCCAAAATCCAGGCCTCACGCTCGGTGACAATCTGCTCGCGGAATTCGCGCTTGGCAAGCGCATACCCCCAGTCTTTAAAGGCGCCTTCCGTGAATTTCATGATGTTTCCTTTATGTACCAGATTCACGCTCTTGCGTTTATTGGCCAAAGCCCAGACAATGGCAGCCCGCACCAGGCGTTCCGTCCCCTCCACCGAGACCGGTTTAATGCCGATGCCGGCTGTATCGGGGAAGCGAATCTTGGCATACTCTTTGGGAAAAGCCTCTTTGAAAATTTCCTTGAATTTCTTATTTTCTTCTGTACCGTTAGCAAATTCGATGCCGGTGTAAATATCCTCTGTGTTCTCGCGGAAAATGACCATGTCCACATATTCGGGGTGTATCACCGGCGAAGGCACCCCTTTATACCAGCGCACAGGCCGCTGGCAGACGTACAGATCCAGCATCTTTCGCAAAGCCACATTCAGCGAACGTATCCCGCCACCAATGGGGGTGGTCAACGGCCCCTTAATGCCGACCAGAAACTCGCTAAACGCCTGGACTGTTTCATCGGGCAGCCAGGTGTTGAACAGTTTGAAGGCTTTTTCGCCGGCATAGACTTCCATCCAGTGGATTTTTCGTTTTCCCCCATAGGCTTTTTGGACAGCCGCATCAAAGACGCGCTGCGATGCCCGCCAGATATCGCGCCCGGTCCCATCGCCCTCCACAAAGGGGATAATCGGCTCATCCGGGACCTGAAGCCTGCCTCCGTCAAGCCTGATTTTTTCCCCGCCCTGGGGGACTTTTACTTGCTGATATGCCATGCTTCTCTCCTTTGGGTAAGTTGAATGCTGATTATAACTGGCTTTTAGATGCACAAAGATGAAAAGAGTGACAACACGCATGGCTTTTTCAGAGTCAAAAAACGACCCTCCCGCAGGTTTTGGCGAGAAGATACCTTCATGGCTGCCAGCATGGGTTGTCAGCCCCATACTAACCTGCGGGAGGGTTGGGCATCTGCAATTTTGTCCTGCCGCCCGGGTCTGCCATGCGCCCAACCTGTTGGATGACTGCAAAATATGACATTTGACACTAGACTTAGTTCTGACTTTTCCTTACAATGATATTTGTACAATTCGGTAATATATAATTCCGAAACGGAACTAAACATGCCTCCCCGCAAAATAGACTTTGATGAACTCGACTATCAAATCATCCAGGCGCTGCACCGCGACGCCCGTGTCTCCGCCTCGGATATTGCCCGCCAGACAGGCGCCAACGAACGCACCATCCGCAAGCGCATTGAGCGCCTGGCAGCAGATGGTGCGGTTCGCTTAACAGCCATTCTGGAGCCGGGAGCCTTTGGCTACCACACCACCGCCGACATCTTCCTCGCCACCGATCCCAACCTGGAAGCAGAGATCATCGAACGGCTGAAATCCATGCCCGAAATCACTTACATTGCCCTGGGGCAGCAATCCACCGAAATCTCCATCGAAGCGCGTTTCAAGGACAACGAAGCCCTGCGCGACTTCCTTGGCCGCACCCTGCCCGCCATCCCCGGCGTCAGCGTCGCCCGTTATGCCATCGTGCCGCGCATCCTGCGCAACATTGACGAGTGGCTGCCGCCGAAAGAAGAACTTTTGAAACAGGAGAGATAACATGCAACCCCGTCACTTCATTGATACCCAAGATTTCACCAAGCAAGAACTGCTCGACATGATCGAACTGACGCGCCTCATCAAGGCTGCCGATAAGCAAGGCTGCACGCCCAAGTTGCTGGAGGGCGCTTCGCTGGCGATGATTTTCGAGGAACCCTCCACCCGCACGCGCGTCTCGTTTGAGGTTGCCATGACCGAACTGGGCGGCCACGCCCTCTACCTCAAGCCGGGTGAGATTCATCTCGGCGTGCGCGAGTCGATGTATGACACGGCCAAAGTCCTCTCGCGCATGTGCGATGCCATCTTCTGCCGCGCCCTAAAACATGAAACCGTCACCGAACTGGCCAGGCACGCCGACGTGCCGGTCATCAACGGCCTGACCGACTACAACCATCCCACCCAGGTCGTCTGCGACGTGACCACGATGATCGAACACATGCCCGCCGGTAAGAAACTCGAAGACCTGAACGTCACCTTCATCGGCGATGCCACCAACGTCCTTTCCTCGCTGATGCTGATTTGCACCCGATTGGGCATCAACTTCACCCACGCCGCACCGAAGAAGTACCAGGCGCCGCCCGAATGGATTGCCTGGGCCGAGGCCAACTGCCGGGAATCGGGCAGCCGGCTCACGGTCACGGAAGACCCGCTAGAGGCTGTGCGCGAGGCCGATTTCATCTACACCGACCTGTGGTGGTGGGTGGGCCAGGAAGATCAGATTCCCGAACGCCGCGCTGCTTTCATGCCCAAATACCAGGTCAACCTCGACCTGTTCAACAAAGCCCCCGCTCACTGCAAGTTCATGCACTGCCTGCCGGCCTCGCGCGGCGTGGAAGCCACCGACGAGGTGATGGACCATCCCCGCTCGATTATCTTCGACCAGTCCGAAAACCGCTTGCATACCGAGAAAGGTTTGCTGGTATACTTTATCTATCCGCGCCTGACGCGGCCTTCGGAAGAATTGAAAGCCTATTACAAAGGACAAATTGAGGCCTTTTTGAATCGACCGAGGTCTGGCGATTGAGCAACTACCTGCTGGCATTTAGAAGGGTGATATATGTCGCAAGCCATCCTGTCAACTCCGCGCGCTGATGGTTTTTACATGCCTGCCGAGTGGGCGCCGCACGCTGGCACCTGGATGCTGTGGCCCCAACGGCCGGATAACTGGCGCTTTCGCGGCAAGCCTGCGCAAAAGGCTTTTTCGGTTGTCGCCAGAGTCATCCGCCGTTTCGAACCGGTGACAATGGGCGCTAATCCCGATCAATTTGCGATTGCCCGGCAGATTCTTCCGAGCGATGTGCGCGTGGTTGAACTTTCAAACAATGACGCCTGGATGCGCGACTGCGGCCCCACCTTCGTCGTCAACGGTCAGGGCGAGGTGCGCCTGGTGAACTGGCAATTCAATGCCTGGGGCGGGCTGTATCAGGATTGGTCACTGGATGAAATGGTGCCGCTCAAAGTGGCCGAATTGGAAGGCCTGGATTACTATAATGCGCCTTTGATTCTGGAAGGCGGCTCCATTCATGTGGATGGCGAAGGCACCCTGCTGACGACCGAGCAATGTCTGCTCAACGAAAATCGCAACCCGCACCTTTCGCGGCGGGAGATTGAGAACTACCTGCGTGAGTACACTGGCGCGGAGAAAATCCTGTGGCTGGGAGATGGCGTCTATAACGATGAGACTGATGGGCATGTGGACAACCTGGCCTGTTTCCTGCGCCCCGGCGTGGTGGCGCTCACCTGGACCAACGACCGCAACGACCCGCAGTATCCCATCTCAAAAGATGCTTATGACCGGCTGAAGAAATTCACCGATGCCAAAGGCCGCCGCCTGGAAGTGGTGAAAATCCATCAGCCCGAACCGGTTTTGATTACGCAAGAAGAAGCCGCCGGAGTAATTCCGGTGGAAGGTACTTACCCGCGCAATGCCGGCGATCGGATGGCGGCCTCTTACATCAACTTCTATTTTTGCAATGGCGGCGCTGTTGTGCCGATTTTCGATGACCCCCACGACCAGCAGGCGCTGGATGTACTCCAGTCTGCCCTGCCGGAACGGGCGGTGATCGGTGTGCCGGCGCGCGAGATTTTGCTCGGCGGCGGCAACATCCACTGCATTACACAGCAGCAGCCGGCGGGCTGACCAAAGCGCAGGGGCTGCCCGGACTTGCGGACAGCCCCTGTTTGATTCTTTAACTCAGGCGGGGTTTGCTGCTTAGTATTGGACGACGCGCGGGAGTTTCTTGGCCTGTTCAATCCAGCCCTTTACGTTTTCCAGCGATGGCGTGCGGTTGACCAGGTTCTTGGCGGCATTTGCCTCAAGCATAGCCTTGTGTAAGTTTTCGGCTTTGCGTTGGGCCAGTTCGGCCACAGTATCTACGCCGGCCTCTTCGAGCAGATCGGCAAATTCAGGCCCGACACCCTTGATGCGGAACAGGTCGGCGTGATTAACCCATTCCAGAATCAGTTTGCTGCTGATGCCGGTGGCCTTTTCAATTTCCTCGCGGCTTTTGGCGGTTGCGCCCTGTTTTAGCAACGCGTCAGCCGAGCCGATGCCGGCTTTTTTTAACTTTTCTTGGTAAGCAGGCCCAATGCCTTCAATCGCGCTGAGTTGGTACATTTTTTAACTCCTTCTTTGTACATGCAGAACTTTTGTTAGAAAGCCCTATCGGTTAAGAGCCATAGATAAATCCATTATAGCAAACTTACTCGTTTTTTTGTGCGCCTTGAGGATGAGTTCACAAGCTGTTTGGGTGATATCCTCATTGCCTGCCCTTAACCCTCCCACAGGTTAGAAAAGCGCTGACGGTCAAGGCGAAGCCTTGTGTTTTGGACGTTGCGCCGAAACCTGCGGCAGGGGGGCGGTTGCGTTATATTACTGAAATTGCAGAATGGCGCCTGCAACAAGGCCAATTTGCCCCAGTTGATAAGTGAGCATGATGATGAAACGTCCGCGCTGCGTGGGGGCTTCGAACCGATAAAGCGCTTGATTGATATCCGAGAGGAAAAATAATCCTGCCCCCAGAAAGACCATAGCCGCCGGCAGGGGTTTCCAATCGGGCCGCGAAAGAGTCAGGGTGGCCGAAAGCAGCATCAGGGTAATTGCAATCACATAGGCCAGTATCGGTGCTTTGAGATTTTGCAGGCCTTTTCTCGTCAGGGCGGCTGCAATGCGGCGGTAGACACGCGTGGCCATCAATGTGTAGGTGAGCGCAAAAAGCAGACTCCAGGCGGTTAGTTGCGGCAAAGGCGTGTTGAAGCCGATGGTGTAGCAAATATGTGTCAGCAGAAAAGCAAACAGGCCGGCCATCAGCCAGTTGCCCGGTAAAAGCAAGAAGATGTCGCCAAGCGCCGAGAAGAGAATGGCCAGCCCAAACCAGGTCAGGGCGGGTGCCGGGCCGCGTGCTGCCAGGAAATAGAGCAACAGGCATACAATCATTGCCGGCTTGGCAATGATTTCCAGCGGCCGGTTGACCTTGTAGGCGTCATATACCGCAATCCAGTTCAGGATTGCAAAGACAAGGGATAGTCCAAGAAAAATGAAAGCCACTATTTCCTCTTTAGACGGTAGCCAAAACGCCTGAGCAATTCTTCCTTGTTGCGCCAGCCTTCCAATACTTTGACACGCAGCGCCAGAAATACCTTGCGCCCGCTCATCGCCTCAATTTCTTGCCGGGCGGTTGAGCCAATTTTCTTGAGCATTGCCCCGCCTTGTCCAATGACAATGCCCTTTTGCGACTCGCGTTCTACAAACAAGGTGGCGGCAATATATGCATTGCCGTTTTCGCGTTCGTTGAATTGATCGACGCGTACGACGATACAATGCGGCACTTCATCTCGCAAGTGCAGCAGGCAGGCTTCCCGAATCAGGTCGGCGGCGATCTCGCGCTCGTACAGGTCGGTGATTTGATCTTCGGGGAATTCGGCCGGGCGCACGGGAAGGCGTTCGATCAAGGCCGTCAGCAGACCGTCCAACCCGGAACCGGTCGCGGCTGAGATGGACAGAGTCAGCGCTTCGCGCGGGACCAGAGCCTGATACGCCTTGAGACGCGCTTCCAACGCCTCGGCCTGGATCAGGTCTGCTTTGTTGAGCGCCAGCACGAGCGGAGTCTGAACCGGCAGGCTGGAGAGACGGGATGCAATCATCCGGTCTTCCTCGGTCGGATCGGTTGAAGCATCCACCAGCCAGAGGACGCTGTCCACATCTTTCAGGGCTTCCTCCGCCGTCTGGTTTAATATCTCACCCAGTTTGTGCCGCGGGGTATGCAGGCCGGGCGTATCTACAAAAATCACTTGGGCCGAATCGATGGTCAGAATGCCCAATTGCGTGCGGCGGGTCGTTTGCGGGCGCGGCGAAACCGCTGCCACCTTTTGCCCAAGCAGAGCATTGATGAGGGTTGATTTTCCTACGTTTGGGCGGCCAATCACGGCCACAAAGCCGGAACGAAACTCGGTCATAACCCTAGTCTATCATGAAATTTGGGGATGGATTGAAACCCTTTGTGAAATTTGCGCTTGCCCTTCAACGCGGTGACTTGCCTGCATGCAGCGGCAAGGCAATCCAGATTGGGCATGACTGCAAAATGAAGCGTTGCTTTTTGTGTTTTTGTAATATAATCTAATTGTAGAGGAGACGGCTATTATAGCCTGTCAGAAATGGGGTGACAATCTGTAATAACCGTTTCATTTTACCAGAGACCACATTCACTATATTTCAGGAGGAACCAGATGACCACCCCAACCCTCGACCAGAATCGGGAGCAGATTAGCAACCATCTGCGCTTTCTGGGCTATGATGTCAACCTGCAAGACAAGACCATTTTTGCCCGTCACCCCAACAAACCGAATATGATGCTCAAGGTTTTCACAGAAGGCGCTCTCGTCACGGCCATTTATGGCTGTCAAGACATAGCCAAGCGTGATCGGGCTGGATACCTTGAGTTTATCAATACCGCCAACGCTAACGCAGGAATTTCGCGCTATTACTGCGATAAAGATGCCGATTTCTTTGTGGAGGCCTGGTATTCGGGCGATTACGATAAGACGAACTTCAGCCGCTTTTTGGAACTTTGGGATAACGACTTTGGGAAACTGGTGAAAGTTCCCGGAGTCGAAAAGTATCTAAAATAAGCATGTTGCGGCGATAAGCCTTTGCTCAAAATTGCCCTGCTGTTTCCGGCGGGGCAATTTTTGCTGTACAATCAAGCCGTGCGAACCTTTCCCTTGTTCTGGCTTTCACTGGCTTTTATTGCCGGCATCCTGGCGGCGGCGCGGCTGGCCTATCCTGCCGGCGGGTGGCTGATTCTGGCAGGGGTGTGTTTGCTCGTCGGCTTAACCGGTTATTTTGTTTCCCGGCGGCGGTCGTCTAAAAGCCGTTTCCCCATCTTTCTCTTTCTGTTGACGGCGTTTTGCCTGGGCGCGGCGCGCTATCAGGTCAATGTGCCGGAAATGACTCCCGCGTTTATTGCCTGGTATAACGACCGGGAGTATGAAACGCTGGTCACGGGCGTGTTGATTGAGCCGCCGGATGTGCGCGACACCTACCAGAATTTGCGTCTGCGGGTGGAGAGCGTGGACACCGGCAACCCCGAGCCCCTCCCTGTCTCTGGCCTGCTGCTGGCACGCTTGCCAAATGGCGAAAGTTACCATTACGGCGACCGTCTGCGCCTGCGCGGCAAACTCCAAACCCCGCCTGAAAACGAAGATTTCTCTTACCGCGACTACCTGGCCCGCTATGGGATTCACAGCCTGATGACCAATGCCGAGGCAACGCGTTTGCCTGGCCGCGGTGGAAATTTGCTGATGACGGTTGTGTATGCGCTCAAGGCGCGCGCCCTGGAAAATATTTATCACATTTTCCCCGACCCAGAGGCTTCTCTGCTGGCCGGCATTTTGCTTGGCGTGGACAATGGCCTGCCGCCGGGTTTGCAGCAGGCTTTTAAAGATACCGGCACGGCGCATATTATCGCCATTTCCGGCTTTAACATTGCGATTATTGCCGGGCTGTTTTTCAATCTTTTCGGCCGCCTGCTTGGACAGCAGCGCGGCGCGCTTGCAGCAGTCCTTGGCATTGCCCTTTACACTATTCTGGTGGGCGCAGATGCGGCAGTCGTTCGTGCCGCCATTATGGGCACCCTTTCGCTCTTTGCCCGGCAGATAGGCCGCCGGCAGGATGGACTCAACACGCTGACTTTTACCGGCGCGCTGATGGCCGCCTGGAATCCGCTTGTGTTGGGCGACGTTGGCTTTCAACTTTCTTTTGGGGCCACGCTCGGCCTGATCCTTTATGCTCAACCCATGCAAGATTGGTTTGCCGGCCTGATGACCAGACACTTCGAGGCCAGTACGGCCCGCCGGGTGGCTGCATGGGTGGGGGAATATTTCCTCTTCACGCTGGCAGCGCAACTGACCACCTTGCCCATCATGGCCTACCACTTCAAGCGCATCTCGCTCATTGCCCTGATTGCCAATCCCTTTATTTTGCCTGTCCAGCCGCCGGTCATGATTGTCAGCGGACTGGCGCTTTTAGTCAGCCTCATCTTCCTGCCGCTGGGTCAGATTGTGGCTCTGGCAGCCTGGCCGTTCAGCGCCTATACAATCCGCATGGTGGAATTTTTCCATCAACTGCCGAACGGCGTGATCGTCTTGGGAAATGCCAGCCTGTGGTTTGTCATCCTGTTCTATGCGGCGCTTCTTTTCTGGACCTTGGGCCGCTCCCGCTTAACCAGCCTTCGCCTGGCTGTGAGTCCAGCAGCCGTGCTGACCTCACTGGCTCTGCTGACCTTTTTGATTTGGCGGCAGGCGTTTGCCGCTCCCGATGGCAAATTGCACCTCACATTTCTTGACGTTGGCTCAGGCGATGCGATTTTGATTCAAACGCCTGCAGGCCGCAACGTGCTGATTAACGGCGGCCCTAGCCCTTCCCTGCTCTCTGACGGACTGGGGCGCCGCCTGCCGCCTCTTGAGAGACGCCTGGACTGGTTGGTGGTCGCTTCAACTCAGGAAGAACAGATCGCGGCTTTGCCGCGTGTCTTAGAGCGCTTCCCTCCGCGGCGCGTGCTTTGGGCCGGCAATGCACAGGCGTCGTATGCAGCGCGCAGCCTGGATCGCTGGCTGACCGAACAGGCCGTGCCGGTTACTCAGGCAGAAGCCGGTCAGATACTGGACTTGGGGCAGGGCGCCCAAATCCGTGTCCTATCAGTTGGGCCGCGCGGAGCCATTCTGCTGGTGGAATGGGGGACTTTACGCGTCCTTTTGCCCTGCGGCCTGGATTTTGATCAAATCGAAGGGCTGGATTCTGGCCGTGCTGTTGGGCCGGTCTCGGCGCTTCTGCTGGCCGAGCGCGGCTATGCCCCGGCCAATCCGCCGGAGTGGATTCGGGCGCTCAACCCGCAGGTAGTCATTATCAGTGTGGCGGCCGACGATCCATACGGGCAACCCGATAAGGCGACGCTTGAAAACCTCTCGGATTACAATCTTTTGCGCACCGATTTGAATGGCTGGATTCACCTTTCAAGCGATGGCCAGTCTCTGTGGCTGGAGGTGGAACGCGGTGCGATGACGCCGATCCTGGATACACCATCATTGCCGCAGCAGGTTGAATCCACCCCTCGGCCTGAGGATTTTGATCTGGGATTGGTGGGAGATTAAGCCCATCGAACGGGGAGAAGCAATTTCTTAAGCCTTTTTTCAGCCTTCTGTCATAAAATAGAGAGAATGTATATCGTTTTTATCCCTATTTCGAGGATGTGCTTATGACCGCTGCTTTCAAGTCTGTGCCTGTTCGGCCTTCTGAAATTACGCCCAAACATGTGTATCTCTCGCGGCGCGAGTTTCTCAAGGGTCTTGGCGTGTTGGCGGGCGCGGCTGTGCTCTCGGCCTGTGGTCTTCTTCCGGATGAAGCCGAGCAGGCCACGGGTCCGGTAAATGAACCGCAGGCTGTTGGGAAAAAGGACGAGATGGGCAATCCCGTCAACACTTATCAGGACATTACCCATTACAATAATTTCTACGAGTTCAGCACAGACAAGGCTGCTGTGGCCCGGCTGGCCGAGAACTTCCGCACTTCTCCCTGGACGCTTGAAGTCTATGGGCTGGTAAACCGCCCGCGTACGTTTGGGGTGGAAGATTTGCTGCGACTGTTCCCCCAGGAAGAGCGCATTTATCGTCTGCGGTGTGTTGAGGCCTGGAGTATGGTCATCCCGTGGAATGGCTTTCCGCTTGCCAGTCTCTTGCGTGAAGTAGAGCCAACCGGCAATGCAAGATATGTGCGCTTTGAGACGCTCTTTGACCCGCAGCAGATGCCTGGCTTGAAACAGCCATGGTATAACTGGCCGTATCAGGAAGGTTTAAGGTTGGACGAAGCCATGCATGACCTGACGCTTTTGGCTACGGGTCTATATGGTGAGCCCATGCCTGCCCAGAACGGCGCGCCGATCAGGCTGGTGGTGCCGTGGAAGTATGGGTTCAAGTCCATCAAATCTGTGGTCAAAATTGAACTGGTGGCCGAACAGCCGTCAACACTTTGGTCCAGCGCTGCGCCCGATGAGTATGGTTTTTATGCGAACGTTAACCCGCACGTGGATCACCCGCGCTGGTCGCAGGCTACAGAGCGCCGGATTGGCGAACTTTCGCGCCGCGAGACGCTTATGTTCAATGGCTACGCTGAGGAAGTGGCGCATCTTTATGACGGTATGGATTTGAGCAAATACTATTGATGAGCAGGTTTCGTTACACTCCGCTTCAGGTGGCGATACATGTGGGCGCCGCCTTTCCCCTTGTCCGTGTATTGTTTGATTTAATCACCGGCGGCTTGGGTCCCAATCCTGTTCAAAGCCTTGAACAGCGCACTGGACGTGCAGCCATTACGCTGCTGTTGCTCTCGCTGGCCTGCACGCCGCTTAACACGTTGTTTGGCTGGCGTGAATTACTGTTACGCCGCCGGGCGCTGGGGCTGTACGCTTTTCTTTATGCCTGCTTGCACGTGCTGATTTTTCTGGACGTGGACTATGGTTTGAACTGGCGTTTGATTCTGGATGCCGTCTTTGAAAAGCGCTTTATTCTGGTTGGCGCCGTCTCTTTTTTGCTGCTCATTCCGCTGGCAGTCACATCGTTTGATGTCTGGGTCAAGCGTTTGCGTAAGAACTGGAAGCGACTGCACCGGCTGGTTTATCTGATTGCGCCTTTGGCCATCTTGCATTTTGGCTGGGCGCGTAAGGGCGACTTTTTGCGTTTGCAGGGGGATGTGCTTCAGCCGGTGGTGTATGGGACAATCGTCATTTTCTTACTTGCTTTGCGCCTTCCCATTGTGCGCAAATCCGCCGTCTCTTTCCGGAACCGTATTTTGGCGCGTCGAGCCGGAGAATTTCCCGCCCGATAAGCCTGTTGCTTTACCCTCAAATAAACGCGCTTCTGATATAATCTCCTGCTATGAAAACAATCTCCGATTCCCCCGTAAAGTCTGAAGAGACCGTTACATTCAAGCGCGGTCATTTTTATGCTGTGTTGGTGGTTTTGGCCTTTGCAGCCGGTTTACTGGTAGGGTATATGGCCTGGGGGCAAAACGCTTCCGGGCAGGCGGTTGCTGCCCAACCCGGCAATGTAGAAGATGCCATCCCTGCCCCCACACAAACGGTCAAACGTTATGATATTCCGACCGAGGGCTTTCCCAGCATCGGGCCGGAGGATGCCCCCATCACCATCGTTGAGTTCAGCGATTATCAATGCCCGTTTTGCAAACGGTGGCATGACGAAGTGTACCAGGACTTAATGAAGGCCTATCCTGGCCAGATTCGTCTCGTCATTCGCAACCTGCCGCTGGGCTTCCATCCGGAGGCTCTGCCGGCTGCCCAGGCTGCCATGTGTGCCGGCGAACAGGATGCCTATTGGGCTTTTCATGATGCTCTTTTTGGTGATAGTCCACTGGGGCAAGATACCTACCTCCAGTATGCGGCCAAATTGGGCCTGGATACGGAAGCCTTCCAAAAATGTCTCAGCGAAGAACGTTACAGAGAGTTTATTGAGAAAGACGCGGCCTTTGCCCAAAATCTGGGCGTCAATGGCACGCCTACATTCTTTATCAATGGTCTGGCAATTGTTGGCGCCCAGCCCCTGGAAGTCTTCAAAAATGTGATTGACAAAGAACTGGCCGGGGAAATCCCCTAGCAGTTGGATGCCCGACAGAAAACCCCTGTCGGGCATCCATTAATAACCGTGTGGAGGGACAGGTGAAGAAATTTATTGCCGTTGCCGGTAATATTGGGGTGGGAAAATCCACACTTGTAGAAAAACTGTCGGCCGCATTAGGGTGGCAGCCTTTCTATGAGCCGGTGGCCGAAAACCCGTATCTGGCCGACTTTTATGCAGACATGGATTCCTGGGCGTTTCATTCGCAAGTTTTCTTCCTTGCCCATCGTTTGCGTTTGCATCATGGGCTGGCAAGACATCCCAATTCGGTTGTTCAAGACCGGTCTGTCTATGAAGATGCAGAGATCTTTGCCCACAACCTGTACTTGCAGGGACACATTCAGCCGCGCGACTATCAGACTTACCGTCACTTGTATGAAACGGTGATTGAGTTCTTGCCGCCGCCCGATCTGGTGATTTACCTGCGCGCCACCGTGCCGACCCTGCTCAAGCGCATTGCCAGGCGGGGGCGGACGTATGAGCAGACCATCGCGCCCGATTACCTGTCCAGCCTGAACAGGTTATACGAAAGTTGGATTTCTGGTTTTTCGCTTTGCCCGGTGTTGACCGTTCCGGCAGACGATTTGGATTATGTGGCCCATGCCGGTCATTTACGCCTGATTGTTTCTAAGGTGAATGAGAAACTAATGGGCAAGGAAGAGGTCATATTTTCCCCAGAAGAAGTAGCCAACGCGGCTGAAGATTGAACAGAGAAGGAGTTCGTAGTATGCACTCACGACGAGCATTGCTTTATATGCCCGGGGATGACCGCCGCAAAATTGAAAAGGCAACCACCCTGGGCGTAGACTGTATTTGCATGGATCTAGAGGATGGGGTGGCCGCCAGTCGAAAGCAGGAGGCGCGGGCGGTCATTGCTCAGGCCATGCGCGAACTGGATTTTGGGAACGCTGAACGCTGTATTCGCATCAACAGCATCGGTTCAGGCTGGGAGGAAGAAGACCTGTCGTCTGCGCTGGCTTCGGGTCCGGATACGATCGTGGTCCCCAAGGTGGAGACTCCTGAGCAGGTGAAATGGGTCAGCGAACGCATTGCCGCTTACGAGCAGCAGTCTGGTCTGCCGTTGGGCAAGATTCGCATGTTGATTGGCGTCGAGACGGCCCTTGGGATATTAAATTTGAAAGAAATTGCCGGCGCGGATTCGCGTCTGGAAGCCATTATTTTTGGTGCCGAAGACTTTGCTGCCAGTATTGGCGCAACACGCACGCCTGAAGCAACCGAGGTGTTGTATGCCCGTTCGGCCGTGGTCGTGGCCTGTGCCGCCAATTCCCTACAGGCGATTGACATGGTCTATGTTGACTTTCGCGATATTGAGGGCTTGCGGCGTGAAGCAGAGGCCGGGGCGCGTTTGGGGTTTTCGGGCAAGCAGACCATTCACCCAAACCAGATTGCCCCTGTTCAAGAAGCGTTTACTCCAGACGAAGCAGCCATTGCTCACGCCTTGCGCATTGTAGAAACCTTTGAAGCCCATTTAGCCCAGGGCAAAGGGGCTTATGCTTTGGATGGAATCATGGTGGATATGCCTTTATTCAAGGCGGCTCAGAACGTACTGGCGCGGGCTCGGGCGGCCGGCAAAATTTGACACTTAGTAACTGCCTACCCTCCCGCAGGTTTTGGCGCAGTGTCCAAACCGGAAGACGTCGCCAAAATCACCAGCATCGCTGGCCAGCCCCGTTCTAACCTGCGGGAGGGTTAAGGCTGGCAATTACAACACTTATACAGAACAAGGAGGCTGCATTGCTGTCTGTATTTTTTGGTTTGGTCTCTGCCCTGGTGTGGGGGGCGGCTGATTTTGCGGGCGGCCTGGCCAGCCGTCGTTCCAGCGCCTACCGGGTAGTGCTTGTTGCTGAAGTGATCGGCCTTTTCATTCTGGCAACCGTTGTGGCGCTAATGAAAGAGCCGTTTTTTGGCTGGGTTCCCTGGTTGTGGTGTGCTTCGGCTGGCGCCGTGGGTTCATTGGGTTTGGTCTTGCTTTACCGCGCAATGGCCGAAGGGAAGATGAGCCTGGCGGTGCCGGTCTCGGCGTTGATGGCAGCCCTACTCCCCGCAGTGGTTGGATCCTTTATTGAGGGGCTCCCCGGATGGCCGACATTTGTTGGCTTTGGACTGGCGCTGGCGGCAATCTGGTTCATCTCAAAACCGCCTGCAAGCGCGGCAGAACCGGGCTTTAGCCTGACAGGATTGTGGCTGCCTATGCTGGCCGGTATTGGCTTTGGGCTGTACTTTATTCTAATTCATCAGGGCAACCAAAGCAGTGTCATCTGGCCGCTTGTGGCCTCCCGAAGTGGAGGTTCTTTGCTTTTGCTGTTGTTTTTGTTCGTCAGCCGTCAGGATTGGAAACCGACACGGCTGGCCGTGCCACTTATTTTCCTGAATGCAGTTCTGGATATCGGCGGCAACGCTTTTTATATCCTTTCCGATCAGTTTGGGCGAATGGATGTGGCTGCAGTGATCAGTTCGCTTTACCCTGCTGCGACCATCGGCCTGGCCTGGCTGATTCTCAAAGAGCGGATCGTCTCTACCCAATGGATTGGGATTGTTGCTGCAATGGCGGCGCTGGTCTTTATCTCCATCTGACCTTCTATGTCTGAAATTGCCGTTACCCCTGTCTGCACCCGGCGCGATCGCCGCCTTTTTTTGACTTTCCCCTGGCGTATCTATCGGCGGGACCCGTTGTGGGTTCCGCCGCTTCTGACAGAACGGGCCCGGCTGATTGACCCTAAGCGCGGCAAGTTCTTTGAAGACGGCTACGCAGACCTTTTTATTGCCTGGAAGGATGGCAAGCCGGTTGGCACGATTTCCTGCGCCGAGGATCGGGCTGCTACCCGGGCGCGCGGCTATGGAGAGTGCCTGATTGGCTTCTTTGAATGTGTGGAAGAATACGCTGTGGCCGAGGCGCTTTTCCGCCAGGCGGAAACGTGGGCACGTCAGCACAATCTTTTGTCTCTACACGGAACCTACAACTTAGATCGGGAAGAGGCGCGTGGAATTTTGATTGAAGGGCGTGATCGCCCCGCGGCCGTCTATTGTGGGTACAATCCCCCCTATTATGCAGAATTTTTTGAGCGTTATGGTTTCAACAAGGCAGGAGGGGACGGTTTGGCGTACCTGATAGACCTGGACCCAAACCGCCCGGAACTGAAACGTTTGCGCCGTTTGGCAGAGAAAGTACGCGCTCGGAAACATATTCGTGTACGCGGCGCCAATCTTAATGACATGGATGGCGAAATTGAGCGCATTGTCGAATTGCAGAATCGCTCTCTGGCGCACATGCCCGATTTCACGCCCTATACCCGCGCCGCCATTGAGGCGATGGTTTTGCCGATGGTAAGCATCGTTGACCCAGAACTGGTCCTGTTTGCTGAAGTGGATGGCAAACCGGCCGGATGGTTTCCGGCCATTCCCAACCTGAATGAAGTCTTTATCCATCTGAATGGCTTGCGTTACCCATGGGATTACCTCCGCTTGTTGTACTGGGGCCGTTATCGGCCAAAGAGCATTGCCGTCAAGAGCGTAGTGGTCCTGCCGGAATACTGGGATACGGGAGTAAGCATTTTGCTTTTTGATGAAATGCTCACCCGCGCGGTTGCCAAAGGCTACCAATGGGCGGATCTTTCTCTAACCGGCGAGGATAACCCGGATACCTGGCCGCTGGCGCACCGCCTCGGCGCAAAAATTTACAAACGTTATCGCTTTTACCGCAAAGCGACGACGGGTTGAATCTGCCGTTGTTTCAATCAGCGGTCATTCGCCGTAATTGCCTGCTCTCAATCCTCCCGCAGGTTAAAACGATTCCAGCAACCGATGTCGGCAATCAAGGTGCCGTTTTGTGGTTTGGACATCGCGCCAAAACCTGCGGGAGGGTGGGCGGTTGCAATCCGCTGTTGTTTCAATCAGTGGTCAAAAAATATAGTTGTTCTAAAGCACAAAAAGTCGTAAGATAAAGCCGGAACTATTCTCTCATGTCTTGCGTCTCATTGATGTCGTATCGTTTTTCCCCAAAAAGGAGGAAGCAATGAAACACACCTTGCTTGCTATACTCATGGCGCTTGTCTTACTGACCGCCTGTGCTTCTCCGAAAGCCGCCGTACCACTGCCGGCAGAAAGCGGCATGCAACCCATAATGGAGGCCCCTGCTGCTCCGGAGAGCAGATCTTTTGCCTCTGGTGGCGGAGCGGCGGACGAAGCCTATAGCCTGCAACAACCTTCACAGGAACGTCTGGTTATCCAGAATGTTGACCTGACCATTGTTGTCGCCGATCCAAAAGCGAAAGTAGATGTTGTAGCGGCTCTGGCCAAGTCGATGGGGGGATTCGTGGTTTCTTCCAACATCTACCAGTCCTATACGGATAATGGTGCCCCGGTTCCGGAGGCTTCAATGACCATTCGCGTGCCGGCCGAAAGGTTAGAAGAAGCGCTGACGGAGATAAAATCGGACGCCCTCGAGGTCCGCAACGAGAACCGCTCTGGCCAGGATGTTACCAAGGAATACGTGGACCTCAAATCCCGCCTGCGCACCTATGAGGACGCTGAGGAGCAGTTGCGCACCATCCTGGAGGAAAAGACATCTCCCGAAGAAGTGCTGGATGTCTTCAACCAGATGATGTATTATCGCGAACAGATTGAACTTATCAAGGGGCAAATGCAGTACTACGAGGAAGCGGCTGCACTTTCGGCAATCAACTTGACGTTCATTGCCCAGGAAAAGGTTCAACCGCTTGAGATTGGCGGTTGGCGGCTGCAAGGTACAGCGCGTGATGCAGTTCAGGCCTTGATCAACTTTATCCAGGGCTTTGTACGTTTCCTCATCTGGCTGGTGATTGCCGTCATCCCCATCGGCCTGATCATCCTGGTGTTGCTGTGGGTTTTGTGGAGACTATTCCGGTTTGTCTGGCGCTTTCTGTTTCCGCGCAGGAAGGCGCGTCCTGCTGAGCCGCCGGCCGAGCAAAAGTAGATAGTAATTCTGATGGGAAAGTCGGGGCAGGCAAATCTGCCCCGACTTGTTTTATAATTCTATATCATGGAAAAATTGGCTCGCGATGCACAAAGTCTTTTCGGCATTCACCTGACAGGACGGCAAATTATTGCCTTGATGACCTACGAACGCGAATTGCTGGCCTGGAATGAGAAATTTAACCTGACGGCCATTCGCGATTTGGAAGGCATTCGCACCAAGCATTTTCTGGATTCGTTCTCGTGTGTGCTTGCCTGGAAGGCAAATCCGCCGGCCCGTTTGATTGATGTCGGCACAGGGGCCGGGTTTCCGGGTTTGCCGCTTAAGATTCTCTACCCTTCTATGCAGGTGACATTGGTTGAGTCGGTGGGCAAGAAGGTAAAGTTTTGTCAACACATCATTGAAAAACTTGGCATTGAGGGGGTGGATGTAGTCAAAGCGCGCGCCGAGGAATTAGGTCAAATGAAGCAATATCGCGAGCAGTATGATTGGGGAGTAGCCCGCGCTGTGGCGCGCTTGCGGGTTTTATGTGAGTATTTGCTCCCATTGATCAAGGTGGGCGGATCCATGCTGGCACAGAAAGGTGAGAGCGGGCCGGCAGAAGCCCACGCGGCTGAAAGCGCCATGAAACTCCTCGGCGGGCGGGTGCGGCAGATTATGCCTGTGCATTTACCCGGCGTTGCTGAAGACCGTTTCCTGGTCCTGGCCGATAAAGTTGCGGCTACGCCGCATCAGTACCCCCGCCGGCCGGGGATTCCGGCAAAGGAGCCTTTATAAAAAACAAGCAGGAAGAAAGGCTATTGCCTGTTCTTCCTGCTCAAGAGGCTGAGTCGCACGCATGCCGGCTTTATTCCCCCCTGCCAGACATTTTGTCGACTCGCGACCATTGCTCCGGTTTCGGCGACTTGGTATCCGGCCGGGAGGACTGCAATGGTCTTTTGCTTTGCCCCTCCATCCTGTTGTTCAGGATGCAAAGCCAGAAGCGCCGATTTCTGACAAGAGTTTTGCTGTTCCCTGTGACTTTCTGCAATTGCCCTGCTGTTTTTAACATGCTTGCTCTTGCCAGAGCGGTTTTTCTTTCGGGTACAGAAAGCCGGTCGAGGTGTTTGTTACCTTTGTATATAATATTGCGTCCCTGTCGTTTTGAAAATAGGCAGTTGTATGAGACCATATAGACAATTGTCACGCATTTGATTAAAACAGTCTCGCGGACTTCCGCCCGCGAGACCAATCTACAATCCTCAATCGTCAATCATCAATCATCAATCATCAATCCTACGTCCCCTCTTCCCACGAGTTCAAATACTTGATTTGCTCCTCGGTCAGGGTGTCAATCTGAATGCCCATCGCCGCCAGTTTCAGGCGGGCAATTTCGGCGTCAATCTCTGCCGGCACGGAGTAGACGCGCCGCTCCAGTTTGTCGGCGTTCTTGACCATGTACTCGGCCGCCAGCGCCTGGTTGGCAAAGGACATGTCCATCACCGAAGCGGGGTGACCCTCGGCGGAGGCCAGGTTGATGAGCCGCCCCTCGCCCAGGATGTTGATCTTGCGGCCGTCTTTCATCTCGTATTGCTCAACGAACGGGCGCACCAGGCGCGGTTCGCCTTTGGCCATCTGCGCCAGGGCCGGGATGTTGATTTCCACGTTGAAGTGGCCGGAGTTGGCGACGATGGCGCCGTCTTTCATCACCTCGAAGTGATGCCTGTCAATCACGTTGATGTCGCCGGTGACGGTGCAGAAGATGTCGCCGATTTTGGCGGCTTCCATCATCGGCATGACCTCGTAGCCGTCCATGACCGCTTCGAGCGCCTTGAGCGGGTCTACCTCGGTGACGATGACCAGCGCCCCCATGCCGCGCGCCCGCATCGCCAGGCCGCGCCCGCACCAGCCGTAGCCGGCGACGACGAAGCGCTTGCCCGCCAGCAGGACGTTGGTGGCGCGGATGATGCCGTCAATCGTGGACTGGCCCGTGCCGTAGCGGTTGTCGAAGAAATGCTTGGTCATGGCGTCGTTGACGGCAATGACCGGGAAGTTGAGCATCCCGTCGGCGGCCATGGCGCGCAGGCGGATGACGCCGGTGGTGGTCTCCTCGGTGCCGCCGATGACGTTGGGCAGCAGGTCGCGGCGCTCCTTGTGCAGGGTGCTGACCAGGTCGGCGCCGTCGTCCATGGTCATGTGCGGTTTGTGGTCGAGGGCGGCGGCGATGTGCTTGTAGTAGGTAGCGTTGTCCTCGCCTTTGATGGCAAAGGTCGGCACCTCGTAGCGGTTGACCAGCGCGGCGGCCACGTCGTCCTGCGTGGAGAGCGGGTTGGAGGCGGTCAGCACCAGGTCGGCGCCGCCGGCCACCAGAGTCCGTGCCAGGTTGGCGGTTTCGGTCGTGACGTGCAGGCAGGCCGACAGACGCACGCCCTTGAGCGGCTTCTCTTTCTCGAAACGCTCGCGAATCATGCGCAGGACGGGCATCTCGCGCTCGGCCCATTCGATGCGCCGCACGCCGCCTTCGGCCAGATTGATGTCTTTGATATCGTAATTGCTCATTCAATTTCTCCTTGTTCTGTAGGGCGGGACCTCGTCCCGCCGAATTCACCAGGCGGGTGACAAACCCGCCCTACAATAACGCATCCAACTTTCCGCCGTCGTCGAAATGCTGGCGGAAGCGGGCAACGAACTCGGCGCGGGTATAAGAATGCGCCTGCGGCCCTTTTTGCTCCAGGCAATAGACTGCCGCCAGGGCGCCGATCTCGCCGCACAGTTTCCAGTCGAAGCCGCGCCCGTAGCCGGCCAGGAAGCCGCCGCGGAAGGCATCGCCCACGCCGGTCGGATCCACGATCTCCCGCTCCGGCACGGTCGGGATGAAGACCTGTTCGCTGCCGGTGTAGAGGTCGGCGCCGTCCTTGCCGCGTGTCACCACCACCACCTGCACGTGCTTGAGCATCTGCGTCAGGTCCCAGCCGGTCTTTTTGGAGATCAGGCCGAACTCGTAATCGTTGACGAACAGGAACTGCGCCCCTTCCATGTCGCGCGCCAGTTCCGGCCCTTCGAGGCGCAGAACCTGTTGGGAGGGATCGTAGAGATAGGGAATCTGCAACTGACGGCACTCGGCGGCGAATTTGGTCATGGCGTCGGGCGCGTTGGGCGAGACCACCACCAGGTCGGGTCGCGGCCGGACCTCGGTCAGGCTCTGCCGCGCCGCCTCTCCCATCGCTCCGGGGTAGAACGAGGCGATCTGGGCGTTTGCCCGGTCGGTGGTGGCGAAGAAGGAGGCGGTGAACAGCCCTGGCACCACCTCCATCAGCGAGGTGTCCACGCCCTTGCTTTCGAGCCAGGCGCGGTATTCTTCGAAGTCCTCGCCGACGGTGGCCATCACGCGCGGACGTTCGCCCAGCAGGGCCAGGGTGTAGGCAATGTTGGGTGCCACCCCGCCGCGCTGACGGGACATCGAATCGACCAGAAACGACAGGCTGATCTTCTCCAGCCGTTCGGGCAGAATCTGCTCCTTGAACAGGCCGGGGAAGGTCATCAGGTAATCATAGGCAACGGAGCCGGTGAGAAGGATATCCAAATCGGTCCTCCTGAAGGGTTTACGCAGGAAAAGGCGCTCTCGCGGGAGAGCGCCAGTGCAAGCGGGCGTAGTTTAACACGGGAGGGGCAGATTGTCAAAGTAATAGCAGGGCACGCTTTCGCTTCAGTAGGTCACTTTTTTGGGATGGACAACCCCCCTCAAGGTGTCCAGAAAAGGCGGATACGCAATCCCATTCTCGGTGACAATGGCGGTAATGAGGCGGGCGGGCGTCACGTCGAAGGCCGGGTTGCGGGCTTTGGCGCCCTGCGGGGCAACAGGCTCACCGTGAAACTGTAATCCCAAAACTTCGTCCGGGTCGCGCTCTTCGATGGGAATGTGCTGACCATCTGGCGTGGAAAGGTCAATGGTGGAGGTCGGCGCCACCGAATAGACCGGCACGCCGTTATCGTGGGCCGCCAGCGCCAGCATGTAGGTGCCGATTTTGTTGGCCACGTCGCCGTTGGCGGCGATGCGGTCGGCGCCGAAGAGGACTTTCTGCACCTCGCCGCGGCTCAAGAAGTAACCGGCCATGTTGTCGGTGATGATTTCGTAGGAGATGCCGTATTGCTGCAACTCCCAGGCGGTCAGCCGCGCCCCCTGCAAGCGCGGACGGGTCTCGTCCACCAGCACGTGAATGCGCTTGCCCTGCTCGTGGGCGCTGCGGATGACGCCCAGCGCCGTGCCCCAGTCCACCACGGCCAGGGCGCCGGTGTTGCAATGATGGATGACTGTGTCGCCGTCGTCGAGCAGCGCCGCGCCGTAGGCGGCCATGCGTTTGTTGGTTTCCACGTCTTCGTCGGCGATGCGCTGGGCTTCGGCCAGGATGGCGGCACGCAGGTCGTCAACGTTCCCTTCCAGGGAATGCGCCTTACGCATTACCCGATCCACTGCCCAGGCCAGGTTGACGGCCGTCGGGCGGGAGGCTTTCAGGGTGTGCGCCGCCGCTTCCAGGTCGGCAAGCAGGCCGCGGGTCGAGGAAGAAGCGGACTCAAATCCCGCCAGCGCCATCCCAAAGGCGGCTGCCGCGCCGATGGCGGGCGCGCCGCGCACGGTCATCTCCCGAATCGCCTGCGCCACCTCGACATGGGTGCGGCAGGTCGCAAGTTCCAGCGCGCCGGGCAGGCGGCGCTGATCAATCATCTTCAGAAGGTTCACGTCATAATCCCAAAAAATCGTGCGCATTTTATCTCCAATGTTGTAAGGTTTTGGTGCTCAGGGCCTCTTGCCATTTCTGATATCTTATGCTATTTTTATCACACTCTGAGATTTGATAGGAGCACCACAAGGATGACCAATGCACAAAAGACCGTGATCGTGGTCGAAGATGAGCCCGATGCCGCTGAGATGTTTGCGGAGATGATGCGCGTGAGCGGTTTTCGCGTGCTTAAGACGCATAGCAGCACGCCGGCAATGGCGCTGATTGCAGAGCAGCGCCCCGACCTGGTGCTTCTGGATGTGATGATGCCGGATGTCTCTGGGCTAGAGGTGTTACGCTTTATGCGCCGTGACCCTGTTCTGGCCTCTATTCCGGTCATTGTCATTTCGGCCAAGAGCATGCCGGCAGACATCCGAACCGGGATGGATGCGGGGGCTTCGCTTTACATGACCAAACCGGTTGGCTTTCTGGATCTCAAGAGGGCTGTGGAAAATGTAATTGGTGGGAAAGCCGCCTGAGGCGGCCCAATTGACAATGAGTGTCCTGCGCTCTTTTATCGCGATTGAATTACCTGCAGCGCTGCAAAATGCGATTGATCAGGCCTGTCTGCCATTGCGCCAGGCTTTGGATTCAACGTTTATCCGCTGGGTGCCGCCGCAAAACCTGCATTTGACGTTGAAGTTCTTGGGCGATATTTCACCGGCCAATCTGGATTTGTTGCAGCAGATGCTGAAAACGGAGGCGGAACAGCATTCACCTTTTGTGGTAGAAATCGGCGGACTCGGTTCTTTCCCGAACCCGAAGCGGGCGCGGGTTATCTGGGTGGGAATCCAGGCCCCGTCGGCGTTGATGACTTTGCAGCGCAGCATAGAAATGGCTGCTGCCAGGCTGGGCTATCCACCAGAAGAACGGGGTTTTTCTCCGCATCTGACAGTCGGGCGCGTTGGTCAACATGCCGGCCCTGCCGACCAGCAGAAAATTCGCGCCCTCCTGGAAAAGACAACCATTGGCAAAATCGGTCAGGCGCGGGTGACCTCGGTCTGTCTCTTTCGCAGTGATTTGAAGCCGACAGGCGCAGTCTATACACCACTTTTTGAGGCCCCTCTAAAGGGTCGGGATTTGTGAGGTGCGATCTGAACATGCTTGAACTTGCTCACAGCATTATTGACGCTCTGGAAGAAAAGAAGGGCGAAGACATTCTGCTCATGGATTTACAGAATGTTACCGATTTTACCGATTATTTTGTCTTATGCACCGGCACCAGCGACCGAATGCTGGACGCTTTGGCTGACGCCGTGCTGGAGGCGATCCACAAAAAACATCACAAGAAGGGCCGCCGCGAGGGAGAGTCGCGCGATGGTTGGGTGTTGTTAGATTTTGGCGATGTCGTCGTACACTTGTTTGCACCCGAACAGCGTGATTATTACCGGCTTGAAGACTTGTGGAGCGCCGGTAAGGTGCTTCTACGCTTGCAGTAGGTCATCAAAAGTTATCTGTTTGCTCAATTAAGAACGACGCACTCTCAGCGAAGTGCGTCGCTCTTTTTTTGTATGGGTTCAAAAGCAGCGCGGGGCTATTGCTCGAAAATCCAGCCGTCTATGGCGCGTTCCCAATCAACCAGTTCATCCTTTTTGAACCACAGCGCCACTTCTTTTTCCCCGTTTTCAGGACTGTCGGAGGCATGGGTCAGGTTTCGGCCTACTTCCAGAGCAAAGTCGTGGCGGATGGAGCCGGGTGCGGCCTCCGTTGGGCGGGTGGCCCCCATGGTCTGGCGTACTGCAGCAATTGCGTTTGGCCCCTCCCACACCATTGCCATAACCGGGGCAGAGGTAATGTATTGCAGCAGGCCTTCATAAAAAGGTTTGCCTTTGTGGATGGCATAGTGGGTGGCGGCTAATTCCTGACTGACGCGCATGAATTTCGCGGCTACCAGGCGCAGGCCGCGCCGTTCCAGGCGGCTAATGACTTCGCCAATCAGCCCGCGCTGGACTCCATCCGGCTTGACAAGTACCAGCGTTCGTTCCATAAAAGTTTTTCTCCGTGTTGTGTGAAATAGAAGGGGGTATTCCCCCGGGGCTCAAAAAAGCCTCGAGACGTGTACATCTCGAGGCTTGATTTTACCATGCAGACGGTCAGCGCAGGAGTTCTTCGGCTTTGGTGTAGGCATCCAACGCGTCTTGGAGGCGATTCGCGCGCATGTAGGCGTCGCCAAGCGCCTGCCAGATTAAGACATCCACCGGATAACGGTAAAGGGCTTCGCGTAAGTCGAAGATGACTTCGTCTAACAGCTTGGCCTTCTTGATCAACTTGCCGTACTCCTGCAACGCGGTCGGAATATCACCGACTTTCAAAGCCGCTTGTGCGGCCCGCAGGGTTGGGTCAGAAGAGAGTTTGCCGGTATGTCCGCTGTGAATTTCGGTCGCCAGTTCTATGGCAGGTTGTGGTACCGGCTGCGGAGGGGGTGGCATTGCCGGCGGCGTTTCTGACATCGCCCTTTGCATTTCGGGGATGGGTTGTGTCCGCGGTTCTGAATAGGCAGGCGGAGGCGGCTCTGCCGGCTGCCATTCCGCCGGGCTGGTTGGTTTCCCTTCAGGTTCGACCTCCAGATCGGCGCGCAGCCACTCCGGAAGTTCTTCGGCCGGGGCAGTCTCTGCGGGCGGAGGGGCGGGACGCTCAATTTCTTGCAGCCAGTCGGGCAATGCTTCGCTCTCAACGCGCGTTTCTGGCAATGGTTCAGCCGCGGGACCTTCTGCGGCCGGTTCCTCCTTTGCCATTCGCAGCCAATCGGGCAAATCTTCATCGCCCATGGGAGGCTCTGCCTGGGCGGGCGCTTGTTCTTGCTCTTCCAGGCCGCGCAACCAGTCGCCGGTAGCGTCTAGAGACGCCGGCACTTGTTCGCCTTCTGGCTGAGCAGCGGGCAGATTGGCTTCCTCCTGCAGTTCCAGGTCTTTTAGCCAGTCTTCGGCTTGACTGCCGGCTGGCGGCTCAGCGGCTTGCGGCGCCGCGGAGGTCAATTCGGCCGCCTGCTGGACCCACTCGGGGGCCGATTCGAGGCGTTCTTCAGGTGCGGTGAGCAACTCGTCCGGTCGGGCGCCTTGACGGGCGGCCAGGTTTTCCAGCCAGGCAAAACTCGCATCCTGCTCTTCTTCGGTGGTTCCTAAATCGCCAATCGAGGCTTGGGGTTCAACCGGCGGGGTGGATGGGGTGGGAGGCGTTTCTTCTTCGTGGCCGCTTAGCCAATCTGGAAGTGCTCCCTGTTCTTCGGCCATAGGCTTTTCCTCCGTTTGCAATTCGGGCGGCTTGAGACCCTCTAGCCAGTCAGGGAGTTCTTCCGCCTGAAGGGACGCGGCTGCGGCCGTCTCTGCTGCGGGCGGCGCGGCCGCTTCTTCGGTTGGCGCCATCGTTTTCAGCCAATCGGGGATTTCTTCTGCCTGAAGGGGCGCGGGCGCGGCCGTCTCTGCTGCGGGCGGCGCGGCCGCTTCTTCGGTTGGCGCCATCGTTTTCAGCCAATCGGGGATTTCTTCTGCCTGAAGGGGCGCGGGCGCGGCCGTCTCTGCTGCGGGCGGCGCGGCCGCTTCTTCGGTTGGCGCCATGGCTTTTAGCCAATCGGGAATTTCCTCGGCAGGCAAGGCTTCGCTTGTTGCCGCCTCGCCCTCCGATTCTTCAAAGATGCCCTCTGATTCAACCGCTGCTCCGCTGGCAGGAGTCCAGCCGGCGGCGCGCATGAAATCGGGGATGGAATCTTCCCCTGCCGGCGTTTCTGCCGGCGGTTGAGGCGACGGCTCGGCATTTTGCAGCCAGTCTGGAATCTCTTGTTCTTTATGGCGGCCGGTCTCAGATTCCAGTGATGCAGGCCAGACGGTGCTTGTATCTACTGCCTGGCCAGGCCGATAGTCCAGGCGTTCCAGGTTGACGGCTGCATCTGGTACGCTGTCGGACTGGAAAATGGAGCCGGTCACGAAGGCCGAATAGGGGTCAAGTTCATTCACCCGATGGCGGTAAATTTGCGTGTTTTCGGCCAGGCCTGTGCCGGGCAATACCTCCACGAGAATACGGTTGGCATCCAGGCAATAGGCGTAACGTTTCAGGAGCGAGGAGGCCAATTCGGTTGCTTCCACTTTTTGCCCGTTGCGGAAGTAAGCCATGGCCAGCAAAACCTGCATGTCCACCCGTGAGGGGTCTTCGGCCAGCAGGCCGCGCATTTCGGCAATCGCCTGAGGGTACAATTCTCCTTGAACATACATGTGCGCCAGCGCGCCGCGCGTCATGCGAATTTTGGGCGGCTCCACCCCGTCGCGGCGGCCATACAAGCGTTGTAATTCGGCCTGTACCGCCGCATTTGAGGGCTGGCATTCAAAAGCGCGCTCCATGTGCCACAAAGCATCATCCAGTTTGCCCTCGTCATCCCGAATGATGCTCATTCCCACGTGGGATACAAAATCGTTTGGTACAGCCAGCAAAACGCGCTGGAAGATTTCGGCAGCGTCTGCATAGCGTTTGGATTCAAGAAAGGCTTTGCCTAGCAGACGGTAAGTTTCAATGTGTTTGGGAAAGGTCTTAAGGATATGCTTGCAATGGGCAATGGCCTCATCGAACTGGTTCTGATCAATCAGGCTTTCAATTTCACGGTTATAAATTCGCAGGGAAACTTTGGCCATGGCGCGCTCCTGACATTAGTATGCACGATTCCTGCTTTTTTTGCAAGCCTTACCGATGTTTCAATTATAAAACAAAGGCAGCGGATTTTGCCGTGTTTCGCTCAATGAATGCGCGGCCAGAACGGCTTGACGCGCCTCTTCGAGTTTGTCGGGCTGGTTGGCGTGGATGGTGAAAAGCGGCTCCCCTTTTTCTACCCGCTGCCCGACTTTTTTATGAATGACAAAACCGACAGCATGGTCAATCGGATCGCCCTTCTTGGCGCGGCCTGCGCCGAGAGAGACGGCCGCCTCCCCAACGGTTCTGGCCCGGACCTCGGCTAGCCAGCCGCTGCGAGGCGCGGGGACCACCTCCACGTATTTGGCGCGCGGCAGGCGATCCAGGTCGTCAACATACGATACGTCTCCGCCCTGAGCGCGGACCAGTTGACGGAATTTTTCCAGCGCGCGTCCATCGGCAATGACCGTGGTTGCCATGCGGCGGCCTTCCTCCAGGCTGGCAGCACGCTGCCCAAGCACCAGCATATGGGCGCAGACGTGCAGACAGTGTTCGCGAAAATCTTCTGGGCCGTTGCCTTGCAAAGTTTCCACAGCCTCGCGCACTTCGAGGGCATTGCCAACCGCGCAGCCCAGCGGTTGATTCATGTCAGAAAGCAGGGCGACCACTTCGCGGCCGGCCAGCGCGCCAATCGAAACCATCAGGTCGGCCAGTTCGCGGGCTGCCTCCAGCGTTTCCATGAAGGCGCCGTTGCCCGTCTTGACATCCAAGAGGATGGCCTGCGCGCCGGCAGCAATTTTCTTGCTCATGATGGAAGAGGCAATCAAAGGGGTGGATGGGACGGTGCCGGTTACATCGCGCAGGGCGTAGAGTTTGCCATCGGCAGGGGCCAGGTCTAGAGATTGGCCGGTGAGGACAATGCCGATTTCTCCCAGTTGACGTTTAAATTCGGCGGTGGTCAGGTCAACGCGGTAGCCGGGGATGGATTCCATCTTGTCCAGCGTTCCGCCGCTGAAGCCCAGGCCGCGTCCCGACATTTTGCCGACCGGCAGGCCGCAGGCCGAGACGATCGGCAGGACGGTTAGTGTGGTTTTGTCTCCGACGCCGCCGGAGGAGTGTTTGTCCACTGCAATATCTACCACATCGGAAAGGTCCAGCACTGCGCCGGAATGCGCCATAGCCAGAGTCAGGTCGGTGGTCTCTTGTGCGCTCATGCCGTTGAGCAGAACGGCCATCGCCCAGGCTGAGGCTTGATAGTCGGGGATTTCGCCGCTTGTGAAACCTTGAATGAAGAACTCAATTTCTTGTCGCGTTAATTCCTGACGGTCACGTTTCTTGATGATGATATCCACTGCACGCATATCGTCCTCCTGATTGTTGGAAGGCTATTTTACCTCTTTTGGTAACTGCCTACCCGAAGATACTATTCAAAAATGAATGCGGCAAACGCAACGTTTGAAACAGGATGGACAGGATAAACAGATTTTTTGCGTACCTCAATCGTTTATCCTGCCCATCCTGTCCATCCTGTTCAAGAGGGTGGGTAGTTGCCTTTTGGCAGGCAATTGCGGCGGATGAGCTGCCAGCAGGAAGCGGTTAGAAATGGGACGCGGCGTCTTGGTCTTTGGGCGCGGGGCCTGGAATTAATTGCGGGCCTTCGGGCGTATCCTGTACGAGCCAGCCCAGAGCGGCAATTTGGGCGCGCAGGCGATCGGCTTCGGCCCAGTCTTTGCGCAGGCGGGCCTGTTGGCGGGCCTGGGCCAGGGCCAGGACTTCCTTTGAGGGAACGGGAGCAGGCGTGGGGTCGGGAGAGAGCCGCAGAAAGTCAAGCGCGGCGGCTGAAAGACCCGCTTCTACCGTCTCAGGTGTTTTCAAGTTGCCCAAAGCGCTTAATGAGAAAGTTGTGCCGGAGGGGAAGATCTCTCTCTGGCGGCGGCGCAACAGGGTGACAGAACTGACCCCCTGGACGGTGCAGCGCCGGCTTTCAAAGTCTAGCAGGATGCCGGTGTGCTCGTCTAGCCCAAGGATGAGATGATCGGCAGGGACCATGGCCTGCCATTGGGCAAAACGTTCCATGCCGATAAAGCAGCGGCTGGTATCCACGTCTGAGCCGCCATCTGTGTTGTTCCAGTGGGGAATGATGGAAAGTCTCAGCCCGTAATCGGCAAATAAATTGAGGCCGGGGACGGTATGCACATCTTGCCCGACTTTGAAGATTTCATAAACCGGCAAGGCCCATGCTCCGACGGCAATGACGGCGGCGCTGGCAAAAACCAGGGCCGCACCCTGGCGGTGACGGGCGCGCAGAATATCCCAGGCAAGGCTGTTGTGCAACTGCCGAATCGCATAGGTGGGGCTGCCGGGACCCATGAAAATCAGATTGGCCTGCCGCAACGGTTCGAGAATGGCGGGGTTATCTGGGCTTTCGTGTAAGCCGCGTTTGCGGGCCGGGATGACTGCAATTTGCGGATCGTAGTTTTGCAGGCGTGTTTGCAGGTAGTCGCCTACCCGGCCGGCCACCTGTTTGGAGTTGAGTTCAAAACCTGCCGGCGTTTCTAAAATTGCTATGCGTAAAGGGCGCGGCAGATTCTGGGCGATGGCTTCGAAGAGCCGTCCGCCGGCAAGAGATGTTTCGCCGGAGCCAAGCAGGCCGATGGGACCAGGGGATACAGGGGACATCAATCAATGCGGAACTGGATGGGTTTCTCCTGCCTTTTTGGGCAGGCTAGAGCCGGGGCAGACTTCTGAAAACTTTCCTGACGTGACTGCCTACCCTCCCGCAGGTTTTGACGCAATGTCCAAATCTAGAAGACGTCTCCCCGATTGCCGGCATGGGTGGACGGTCTGTTCTAAACCTGCGGGAGGGGCTTCTTGACGCTATATTTACCCGGCATTGTTGATCTTATCCAGGATGAGGAAGATGAGTTTGTTATCCGGGATGTCGGCCATGGAATCGCCGTAGTGTTGATAGCGTAAGTTCCCGTCTTTATCCAGAATCATAGCCGCAGGCAGACGGCCCAATTTCAGCAAGTTGACCTGTTGTTTGTACAGGCCGGCTACGCTGTGTTTTGGGTCGGGCAGCCCAACGTAGGGGATGTTGTTTTCCTGCCAGTAACGCTGAAAGGCGCGCGGGCCGTCGGGGCCGATGGCCAGGATTTCGGTTTGGCGGGCGGTAAATTCGGCATAGTCATCGCGTAGACGCGCTAACTGCGCGCGGCAGAAAGGTCACATGAAGCCGCGCAGGAAGGCCAGGAGCACGTTCTTCTGGCCGCGGTACGCCGAGAGGCGCACGGGGTTACCGTACAGGTCGGCGAGTTCAAAATCGGGGGCGGTTTTCAGTTCAGGCATGGTATCTTTCTTTCGAGTTGTCAGGTTGATAAAATCTGGCGGGCAGTCGTCCAGACGGCGTGAAACATGGCGGGGGTCAGGCGTCCGGTTTGGGTGTTTTGCCGGCTGGGGTGATACGAACAAATCAAGGTGATAGAGGGGAGATTGTGTGTGGATGATTGCAGTTCGAAAACTGCCCCGTGAGCAAAGGAGAATTCGTTGCGCGGCAGGTCATACATTCGCAGCAGGCGCTCAAAAGCGATATGGCCCAGCGCAACCAGAACTCGCGGGCGGATCAATTCTATTTCGCGGCTCAGGTAGGGTTGGCAGTTGTCCAGTTCGGCAGCGGTCGGTTTGTTGGCGGGCGGCGCACAGCGGGCCACCGCGCTGATGTATATGTCGCGCAAGGTCAGGCCGTCTGTTGATGCAATGGCATGGGGTTGATTGGCGAATCCGGCGTCAAACAGCGCCCGATAGAGGAAGTCACCAGAGGCGTCGCCGGTGAACATCCGTCCGGTGCGGTTGGAACCGTGTGCGCCGGGAGCCAGCCCAACGACGAACAGGCGCGCCTGTGTGTCGCCAAAACCGGGAACCGGTTTGCCCCAATAGTCCTGTCCACGATAGGCGCGGCGCTTTTCTTGGGCCATCCGCTCACGCCAGGCCACCAGCCGGGGACAGCGGCGGCAGGCAGTTAATTCCTGGTTGAGTTCTTGCAGAGCAGAAGCGTTCATACCGTTAATGGCAGGTTTTGCGCTTATTCCACCACAATTTTGATGTAAATTGCTTCTCCAAAAGGAAGCCCTTCCGGCGTGTAGGCCTGCCATGCGCTCTGGTAAACTCCCGGTTCTTGCGGGGCCGTGAAGAGGATACGGATCACTGCCCTGGCGCCGCTGCGCGCCGGATAAAGCGCCTGCTCGACAGGCGCGCCCATCTCCACTCCGCTAATCAGGCGCAGGCGATAACGGTTATCCCAGTTGCAGGTGCCGCTGTTCTGGATCAGCCACTGTTTGTCCAGTTGTTCGCCTGGCCGGACAGGGCTTTCATCTGGGATGGTCAGGTCCTCGATAAAACGCAAGTCGTTGGTACAGGCCGGGGCCGGCGGGGAGACGATTCCGCTTGCCGTTTCTGGCGCGGACCGGTCAGAGGGCGCGGTGGGCGGAAGGTAAATGCCAGGGACGGTGACCTCTGGGGTGCAGCCGGTCCAGCCGAGCAGCTGCAGGGTCAACCAGAGGACAATCAGGTTCGAGCGGCGTGTGAGGCGCAGCATCAGAGGGCGTGTTACAGGTCGCCTTCAAGCAGGGCGTCGCCGCCCTCGTCCGATTCTAGCGGCAGGACCAGTTCGCCGCCCAATGCTTTTTGCCGGATGACGGTCTCGATTTCGTAAGCCAGGTCAGGGTTTTGGCGTAGAAATTCCTTGGCGTTTTCGCGTCCCTGTCCAATGCGGATGTCGCCATAGGAGAAGAAGGCGCCGCGTTTCTGGATAATTTCGAGTTTGGTAGCCAGGTCGAGAATGTCGCCCACTTTGGAAATGCCTTCGTTGAACATGATGTCAAATTCAGCGGTGCGGAAGGGCGGGGAGACTTTGTTTTTTACCACGCGCACGCGGGTTCGATTGCCGATCACCTCTTCGCCGACTTTGATGGCCTGAATGCGGCGTACGTCCAGCCGCACGGAGGCGTAGAACTTAAGCGCCTGTCCGCCGGTGGTGGTTTCAGGGTTGCCAAACATGACGCCGATTTTTTGGCGCAACTGGTTGGTGAAGATGACGGCGGTCTTGGTCTGGTTGATGGCGCCGGAAAGTTTACGCAGTGCTTGGCTCATCAGGCGGGCCTGTACGCCCATGGTTGGGTCGCCCATATCGCCTTCAATTTCGGAACGCGGCACCAGGGCGGCAACCGAGTCAATCACCACCACATCTACTGCGCCGGAGCGTACCAGTGTTTCGGTGATTTCAAGCGCCTGGTCGCCGGTATCGGGTTGAGAGACAAGCAGGTTGTCAATATCCACGCCGCATTTGGCGGCATAGGATGGGTCAAGGGCATGTTCCATGTCTATGAAGGCGGCTGTGCCTCCCAGTTTTTGTGCTTCGGCCACAATGTGCTGACAAAGGGTGGTCTTGCCGGAAGATTCCGGGCCGTAGATTTCGGTGATGCGGCCGCGCGGGATTCCGCCTACGCCCAGGGCAATATCCAGGGAGAGTGAACCGGTTGGGATGACATCTGTTACCATGCTGTGGGCTTCACCCAGGCGCATGATTGCGCCCTCGCCGTAACGCTTGATGATGTCGCCAACGGCTTTATCCAGCACGGCGCGCCGCGATTCGTCCATTTGCGGATTATAGGGTTCCTGATTTTTCTTAGCCATTCTCTGCTCCGTGAGAGTTTTACAAAAAGGGATGAACTATCTCGCAGTATAGCACAGATGTTCTGCCCGTCAAGGGGCAGGAATTTGCAGATCCGTCTTGACTTTGGGTAGTCCAATTGATGTGAAGCCCTTCCCCTCTTTAAAGGTGAAATAGGCCACGCGTCCGGGCAGGATTTTGATTTCTGTATCGTACGTCTTTTTATCCAATTCAATTGCAATCGTGTACCAGCCTGCAGGCAAGTCGCCAAGGACCAGGTTTTCGTTATAGTACTCATCGCTATTGACGCTGCCCTGTCCGTATGACTTGACCCAAAAGATGCGCCCGGTCTCGTAGGAGGTTACAGAGACGCTGACGCCGTTCAAGGTCTCGTTTTTGGCATCGGTCAGGCGCCCGGCCAACACGCCCCACCCTTGCGGCGGGGCAATCCATAATTCTGGATTGCGGGTATGAAAGTAACTGTTGTGTTCCAGGCGCACTTCAAAATGCAAATGCGGGCCGGTGGTATGGCCGGTAATCCCTACCCGCCCGAGCACATCGCCGGTTTCTACATGTTGACCAACAGTTACGTCCACTTGTGACATATGCCCGTACATTGTGTAAAGCGGTTTTCCCTGATAACCGAAGTCGTGGCGGATGGCGACGGCGATCCCATAAGGGTCATTTTCGTTTTCGGCCCAGCCAGAGTAAAAGCCCCAACCCGCCCACACTACCGTCCCCGGTCCGGCGGCCAGGACAGGCGCTCCCAGTTTGGCGTCAATATCAATGCCGGTGTGCGCCAGATCGGGGCGGAAGAAGACGCCGCCATAACGGTAGTCGGCCAGCGGCCAATTGACTTCGTTGGCAGGGGTAGGGCGGGTGAAATAAAAATGGTCATAGGGCGTTAATGCCCAGGGGACGGGATAGAGTGGAGGACGCCAGGCAGATACCGGTTCGGGCGCCGGTGTGGGGAAGAGGAAGCGCAGAGGTTCAGGCGCTGGTGCGGCAGCGCTCGGCGCGGGAGCCGCAGCCGGCTCCTGTTCCGAAAGATCAAACGCAACCGGCGAAGGGGTGACTGTTGCCGGCACGCAGGCCGCAATTGACATCAGGAACAAAGCACTTGTAAGCCAGCGGACGATACTTCTCATGGCGTGACTGTAGGAGGCGGGGTGCCTTGGGGAGGCGGCGCGGTTGTGGGTGTGCGCGTCGGTAAGGGGGTGCGCGTGGGGGATGAGGTCGGCGAGGGGGTAATGGTGGGGGTAGGCGTACGCGTCGGCGGGGCAATGTCGGTCGGCGTCATCAGGGCTTCGGGAGGATAAATTTGGAGCATGGCGTTGTACCAGTCCAGCCCGCCGGTCATTACGAATTGGGTCGCCCGCGCGCCGTGATAGTACGTGCGCCAGTTGGGTAAAGCCGGCAGGCGTTCCCACCCGTAGGCCTGGGCCAGATCTGTGAAGTCAACCCAGTATCCGTCTGGGACGGGGCTGTATTTGCCGCCCTGCTCGTAGGAGGCTACATCCAGTTCGTAGCGGGCGTTCAAGTCCCAGGGCGGGTCGTGCAGGGGCATGCCTTGCGAACCATCTTGCATCTGGGTGCGGACGTAAAGCCGCCAGTATGTCTGCGAGCCGAAATCCTGGCGCACGGTGACAAACCACCCGGCTGTTAAGGCTGCCGTGTTGAGCGTAAAAGACCGGCCTGTGTATGCCCAGTCTTCTCCCCGGCCAGGGTCCAGCGGCGTTGTCAGCGGGACGTAGGCGTTTTCCAGGCTGGACATCACGTCCCAGCCAATGAGTTGGATAGCCCGCTGACGCAAAGCAACAAAGGCTTCATCTACATCGTCATGCAGGCGGGCGGTGGGTGCGATGACGTCATTCAGCGGGACGATGGCCGCGCGCCCGGCAGAGCCTTCAACAGCGGGGGTTACCACAGGACGCCACAAAGGCGTGGGGACGGCCTGTGCCGCTTTTGCCAGTGGTTCAGGCAATACGGCCGGCAGTCTGACCTGCCCGCCCAGGTTATACAAAGCCGCTGGCAGGCGCGCCGGCGGCAGGCTGAGTTCCCCGTTCAGGGCGTGGAGGCTGACGAAATCTTCGTTGGGAGCACTGACGTGGATCAACAGCCGGCTGCCGCTCTGGTCCCATGCGGCCTGGCTGCCCTCTGTCAGGCGCTGGGCTGCGACTTTGGGCTGGGTGATGTCCCAGCGGTAGATGCCGCTCCAGCCGTTTTCTGCGGTGCTTGAACCCCAAACCAGATAACGCCCATCGGGTGACCAATTGGGATGAGTCTCGGCGCTTTTGGGGCTGTTGCTCAGATTGGTGTAACGTTGTTCGGCCTGGTCAAGGTTGGCCAGCCAGATTTCGCTGTCGCCGCTGCGGTTGGAGACAAAAGCAATCTGCCGTCCTTGTGGCGCCCAGGCCGGGGAATGGTCGGCGGCTGGGTCGGCCGTCAACCGAATCGGCGGCTGACTGCGGTCATTGGCTGAAAGGACGGCAATTTCCAGGTTGTCGTCGAGATAGGTTTCGTAGGCCAGCCAAAGCCCATCGGGTGACCAGGAAGGAGCCCCATCGTAGGCGGGCGTGTCGGTCAGTTGAGTGAGTGCGCCGTTGTTCAGGTCCAGCAGATACAGGTCCCAATGATTGTTGCGGCGGGAGGCAAATGCCAGTTGTGTTCGGTCGGGGCTGACGGCCGGACTGATGTCATCTTGTGGGCCGTCGGTCAGCCGTAAAAGGGTTTGAGAAGCGGGGTCAAAAGCAAAGAGATGCGCGTAGCCGTTGTCGTTCAGGGAGAGGATCCACGCTTCGCTGCCTGCCAGTTCTCCAAGTACCGAGGCGGTGGCGGCGCTTTCTGCTGTCATTTGGGCGGCAATAGTCAAGGCGGGTAAAGGGGTGACTGCATCTGATAAGGGTCCACACGCGGCCAACAAGATGGCGAGCAGGGTGAACAACAGGTCAAGGACAGTTGCGGCTTTCTTGTGGCGGTGAGGCGGGATTGTTTTGGGTGGAAGGGGAACGCCAGACGTGGCCATATAGGGCTTCTTAATCGGCCGGGATTTCAAAGGTATAGGTAATGTTTTCGGCATGCGGACCTTGGGGATAGAATAGACTGGCTGTCAGCACATACCTGCCGGTTGTTTCGCCGCGGAGGCGGATATGCATGGTCAGTTCCATTTTCCAGGCTGCCGGTTCGATGATGCTGACCGAGCCGGCTTCGTTTCCATCGGGACCTGTGAGTTGCAGTTCGAGGTGAGGCGGCTTCTGGAAGGGGGTCGTTTCCAGGCGCACTTTCAGGCGGCGTTTGTCGGGGTAGGGGTCTGCCCGAATGGACAGGAGCCTGACTTCGTCTGGAGGGAGCCGTTGAATGTCGGGGTCGTCAAGAAAGAATTCCATGGGGCAATTATAGTCTATCCCATCAGAATCAATCAGCCCGACAGGTTATCTGCCGGGCTGAAGGGGGCGTCTTTGGATTAGCCGTTTTTCTTTTGGAAGTCTTTCATAAACTTGGCCAGTTCTTCTACGGCTTCCATCGGCAGGGCGTTGTAAATTGAGGCCCGCAGGCCGCCAACCGAGCGGTGGCCTTTGAGGCCGACCATGCCGAGTTTCTTGGATTCGGAGACGAAGAGGGCTTCGAGTTCTTCGGTGGGCAGGCGGAAGGTGACGTTCATGACCGAGCGGCTTGCAGGTTGGGCGTGACCGCGGTAGAAGCCGCCGCTTTCATCAATCACTTTGTAGAGCATATCGGCTTTGGCGCGATTGCGTTGTGCAATGGCTTCCAGGCCGCCGAGTTTCTTGGCCCATTTGAAGACCAGGCCGACGATGTAGATGGACCAGCAGGGCGGGGTGTTGTAGAGCGAGGCGTTTTCGGCCATCAGCCGGTAATCGAGCATGGCGGGAAGGTTGGCGGGGACGCGCTCCAGCAGGTCGTCGCGGATGATGCAGACGACCACGCCTGCCGGGCCGGCGTTTTTCTGGGCGCCGGCATAGAGCATGGCGTATTTGGAGACGTCCAGCGGGCGGCTGATAAAGTCGGATGAGGTATCGCAAATCAAGGGTACGCCGGCGGGCGGGACCGGTTCACTGAAGAATTCGACGCCGTGAATGGTCTCATTCGATGTAAAGTACAGGTAGGCGGCGTTGGGGTCCAGGTCAAGTTCGGACTGGGCCGGCACGCGGGTGAAGTTTTCGGCTTTCAGGTTGGCGGCGGGACGTGTGGCGCCGAGTTTTTGGGCTTCGTCGAAGGCTTTTTTGCTCCATGAGCCGGTGACGATGTAATCTGCCGAGGCGCCGGCCGGGCGGAAGTTCATGGGGATCATGGCAAAGTGCAGGCTGGCGCCACCCTGCAGGAATAATACCTTGTAGTTGGATGGAATTGCCAGCAGGTCACGCAGGTCGGCCTCGGCAGTTTGGATAATGGCCTCGAATTCTTTGGAGCGGTGGCTGATTTCCATTACAGACATGCCGGTGCCTTGATAGTCCAGCAGTTCGGCCTGGGCCTGCTCGAGGACTTCCAATGGCAGAACGGCCGGACCGGCATTGAAATTGTATGCGCGTTTCATTCTTTTTTCTCCTGTTGGATGCCTGAATTTGAAACCATCTTGCAAAACTCATTATATCCATGAGTGCAATTTATCACAATGGAAGTCGGCAGGTCAAAAAATGCGCGAAAGAAGACGGGGGGTAAATGGCATCGTGGCGGATTGCGACATTTATGGCTTTGCTTATGTCGTTATCCGCCAAAAATATTTTTTGTGCCCGCTTCATCGCTTTGATTGACAGACAAATTTTTACTGGTTACAATCCAATTGTGCGTTTTTGCGCATGTGCATGGATGCTGGGCGTGTTGTCATGCACTTTTCTAACTTACCCGAAAGGAGCCTGCTCATGAAAATCCTCGTTTGCGATAAAACCGATTCTGCTTCCATCGAGAAGATGCGTTCTGCCGGTCTGACAGTGGATACCAACTTTGAAATCACTCCCGAGGAGTTGTTCAATGTCTTGCCGGCTTATGACGGCTGTGTTGTCCGTTCGCGGACCAAAATCCGCCAGCCTTTAATTGATGCCTGCCCGAATCTGAAGGTCATTGTCCGCGGCGGCGTGGGGCTGGATACGATTGACTATGAGTATGCCCGCTCGAAAGGCATTACGGTCATGAATACGCCCCTGGCTTCTTCGGCTTCGGTGGCTGAACTGGCGATTGGGTTCATGTTTGCCCTGGCCCGTAACCTCTACAAGGCTACCCAGACGATGAAAGAAGAAAAATGGGAAAAGAAAGCCTTTGAGGGTGTGGAACTGGGCGGTAAGACTCTTGGCCTGATCGGCATCGGCAACATCGGCAAGGAAGTTGCCAAACGTGCTATCGCGCTGGGGATGACGGTGATTGCCTATGACCCTTATGTCAAGGAAGCGCCGAATGTCAAGATGGTGAGCCTGGATGAGTTGCTGGCGCAGTCTGATTACATCAGCCTGCATCTTCCCAAGACCAAAGAATCGGCGGATATGATCGGGGCGGCGGAATTCGCCAAGATGAAGGATGGGGTGCGCATTGTCAACTGTGCGCGCGGCGGCATTATCAACGAGGCGGCGCTCTATGATGCTTTGACCAGCGGCAAGGTGGCCGGCGCGGCGCTGGATGTCTTTGCCGAGGAGCCGCCTACCGACTGGCGTTTGGTCAAGTTGGAGAATGTCATTTGCTCGCCGCATATTGGCGCGGCTACCAAAGAGGCGCAGGCGCGTGTGGGCGCAGAAGTGGCCGACTTGTTAATTGAATTTGCCAGGAAGAACAAGTAAGCACCTGTAAGCGCCTTTCTCATCAGAAGGTGCCCGCTTACACCAGTCATGGCGACAAACGGATAAGGAGCGCGACGTGAGAGTCTTTGAAGATATCGGTGTTGGTATTCCGGAAATATATTTGCCCCGGCCAGGTGTCGATCTGACAAAATGGGCAGTGATTGCATGCGATCAATTTACCTCTCAGCCGGAGTACTGGAACAAAGTGGAAGAAATTGTCGGCGAGGCCCCCTCTGCCTACAATTTGATTCTGCCAGAAATTTACCTGGAAAAGCCCGGAGAGGCCGAGCGCATTCAGAGCATTCAGGCTACCATGCGGAAGTATCTCGAAAACGGCATCCTTGAGCCGCGCGAGGGCATGATCTATGTTGAGCGGACAATCGGCGATAAGACGCGCAAGGGTATCGTCCTGTGCCTGGATTTAGAGCATTATGATTACACCAAAGGCTCTACCAGCCTGATTCGCGCAACGGAGGGGACGATTATTGAGCGCCTGCCCCCGCGTATGAAAATCAGGACTGGGGCGATGCTGGAACTGCCTCATATTCTGGTGCTGATTGACGACCCCAAGCGCACGGTCATTGAACCGCTTCAGGCTGCCAGGCATAAACTGGAAAAACTTTACGATTTTGAATTGATGCTTGGCAGCGGCCACCTGGCCGGTTTTGCCGTGGATCAAGCCGCCGAAGCGCAGGTCATTGCCGGCCTACGCGAACTGGCCAGGCCCGAAACCTTTGCTGCCAAGTACGGCGTCTCGGCCGATCTGCCGGTGCTGCTCTTTGCGATGGGCGATGGCAATCACTCGCTGGCGACTGCCAAGTCGGTTTGGGAGAAGATGAAGCCGCAAGTCGGCTTGAATCATCCTGCCCGTTATGCTTTGGTTGAAATAGAGAATGTCCACGACGATGCGCTGGTTTTTGAGCCGATTCACCGCGTCTTGTTCGGCCTGCAACGTGATTTGTTTGCCGCCCTGCGCGATTACTTCGGGGCAGATTTCACTTACAGACCGGTTGAAAGCGCGGAAGAGATGATCTTTCGGGTGGATCAGGCCAGGGGTCCGCAACAGGCTATCGGTCTGGTTGGAGGCGGAGAAGGGAAAAAATTTGGGGTGCTGGAGATTCTGCGCCCATCTTCCAATCTGCCGGTTGGGACTTTGCAGGCTTTCCTGGATGCTTTCTTGAAAGATGGCGGAGCGGCCAAAATTGATTACATCCATGGCGAGGAAGTTACCATCAATTTGGGCTTGCAGGCAGGCAATGCCGGTTTCTATGTGCCAGGCATGGACAAGAGCGACTTGTTCAAGACGGTCATTCTGGATGGGGCACTACCGCGCAAGACTTTCTCTATGGGCGAGGCGCACGAGAAGCGTTTCTACATGGAAGCGCGGAAAATCCAGTGATCAGTGATCGGTTTTCAGTGATCGGTCATCAGTTCGCAGAACCGTCCTCAGGGGCGGTTTTGCTAAGACTTGGGCAAAATCCTGGGGATAATCGGCGCTGAAAGTGACCAGCTTGCCGCTGGACGGGTGGATGAACGTCAGCGAGAGGGCATGCAGGGCAGGACGCGCAATCAGGTCGGTTGGCGGTGCGCCGTAGAGGACGTCTCCTAGAATGGGATGGCCCAGGGCAGACAGGTGGACGCGAATCTGATGCGTGCGGCCCGTCTCGGGTGACGCTTCAACCAACGCCCAGGCCTGCTCCCGTTGAACGATCCTGAAACGCGTCTCCGCGCGTTTGCCGCGTTTTGTATCCACCACCGTGCGATGGCTGTGTCCTACATTTGCGCGCAAAGGATGCCTGGCAGTGTGTTCATCCCAGGCGGGGGTGCCATTGACAATGGCGTGATAAACCTTGTGAGCCTCACGCCGCTCGAACTGCATGTTCAGCGCCCGGTGTGCTTCTGCTGTGCGGGCAAAGACCATCACGCCGCTGGTGACTTTGTCGAGTCGGTGAACGACCCATAAGCGGTTGTAGGCTGCTTCTAGGGTTTTCAGCAAATATGGGGACTCTGGCTCCCAGCCGTCCGGCAGGACAGATAAGCCGGCGGGCTTATCAACCACGAGCAGGTGGGAGTCGGCATAGAGGATATTCATATCCGGATTAAACCACAAAATGCAACCTGTTTGAAAGGCGGGGGCTGTTCTGGTAGGGCATCTGGGAACTTCTTAACGCAAAGCCGCAAGGACGCCAGGTCGCCAAAGATTTGATGACAACTCATCCAACTTGATTGGCAAGCTGATTCGGCTTTCTCTATACCCGCTGGTCACACTACCTTGAAAACAAAGGAGAGGACAGGCCAGGCTTGCCGGCCTGTCCTCCTGTCTTGCCGGGAAGATGGAATTACTTTGCTTGAGATGACGCGTGGATGGATTTGTAGAGCAGGTAGGGCGAGTAACAGCCCAGTGCGAAAATCAGGTAAGCAAAGACATAGGTGGTATCTACAACCAGGCGCGGGGTGCCGCCGGCAATCCAATAGAAGTCTGTGGTCATGGCCCACAGGTAGAGGGCATCGGCGACAATCAACACCAGCAGTCCTACCCACGGGGCGGCTAAGGTACTGCCACGAAACGTGATGGCTAACCACAACACGGCCACACCCAGCAAAGCATCGGCAATTGGGTAGAAGTAGAGCGTGAAAATAACGATATCTATGCTTTTTTCGATCACCAGTCCGCAGAGCGTGGCCAGCAGAGCGGTTAGAGCCAGCCCGCCAATGATGAAGACAACTTCTTTTTGCCGATTCCAGCGATACAGGACGCGATACTGGATGCTAATCGAGATGGCGAAAAAGACATATCCAAGCAACCACAGGGCGTCTGCTATAGAGAAAATGAAATCTCCAAAAAACAAGTCAATCACCATCCAGATTGTCTCGGCGATTGCCCAGGCCCAAAGAGCAAGCGCAAAGTGCATCCAGATAGGGCGCGGATTGTCTTGGGGATCGAACATACTGTAAAGCAAGGATGCCGAAACTGCCGCTCCGGTTGCTGCCAGTGCAATCAGTCCATCAATCAAAACTGTATGCCAGAACTCCGTCAGCGTTTGCAACTGGTAAATGATGACGTAAGCCAGCAGGATGCTCCCGGCTACAATTACAGCGAATAAGAGTTGTTCATTCTGTTTTTGCTGATACATATTTATCTCCGGGACGTGACCAGAGGGTAGTAAACATCGGGGATAATCTGGTTATCTTGTAATAATGTCAGACACATGTCTTGTAGATCGGATAAGACATCTTTCACGATTAGGAGAATGAGGTTGCGCCCAACCAGCATGTTCATTTGATCCAGCAGACGATACATCAGGATTTGATATCTCATTTTGGCTTCGTTGAAGTTGGCCAAAGTGACATTATCCTGAATCTTATCGTTTGCAATGCTGATGTCCCATTCTCGCGAGGCGGCTTCCAGGTTGAAACAACGCACTACAGAATTGACCAGAACCCGGCCCGTAACCTCGCCATAGCGCTTCAACAGGTGCTCAATCAAGCATGAAAAGGCAGATTGAAGTAAATAAACTTTCCAGGCCTGGTTTTCAACATATCTGAAAACACTTAACGTATATTCAGGTTCGGACCATTCGACAATATCGGCCAGTGTGGTTTTGCCTGGAATTTGTTGACCATTTGCAAAAATGGCTGCTTCTACGCCTGGAGCGTTCGGGCCGCGTACAACGGCCAGCGCATCGGAATTTGACCAGCGAATATGCAGCAATGCCGGCGTTGGGCTTTCGCGCCAACGGCTCAGATTCTCGGCCAGGGTATCTATAGGCAGGTGATACGTCTGGTTTTCGGGGTTTTGTGCCAGACGGATATGCACCATCCTCAGTGTGCCTGGCAAGAGCTGTAAGGTGAAAATTCTGTGTTTGCTATTTATTGTGGGCGGAATGGTCTGTTTCCATCCATCGGACGGGATTGCAACGATTCCCCCTGTATTATGGGCGTATGCCGCAATCTCCTCTTTGCCAAAGAACATGATGCCAACAGAGCCGCCGCCGATATTGTCTATCTCTAGCAGACCGTGGGTTAAGTTCGCTTTCTGCTTGTGAACAATTTCTGACAGACGATTGGCAGGGAGCGGTTCACCGGGCAAACTGGAAGCGAAGATGGAAGACATTGCAAGGCTCCTGCAGTCATTAAATCCATGTTTAATTGAATTGTCAATAGGGCGCGCAACAATTCAGAACGTTAAAAATCTTGCGGCTAACAGGGCTTTTTTCTCTACCTTTCAGGTTTGGGTAGACTGTCATACCAGAGAGGACGGTGTACAAGCCCTTTCTCAGGTCAGGAAAAAAGTTTGGCCTCGAGAAAGATTTTGTACTTTTGAATGCCCACTTGTAGTATCATAAAGAAGACATACCATCGCCTTTTTCTAACCAATGGAGGTCGCATGGCACGCTCATCTTCTCTGCCTTCTGCCTCGCCGCTTTATGTAGGCGAGATTAAAAATACCCCCCTTGGAGATTTGTGGGTGGCTGTCACTGACCAGGGATTGGCGGCAGTTGAATGGGCAAAGAGTGAAATGGCGTTTGGCGAATTCTTGCTCAAACGTTTCAAGCGGCCGGTTCAGTTTGATGCGCTCAAGACGGCTGAACCTGTTGCTGAAATCCGTCAATACCTTGAAGGCAGGCGGCGTGAATTCAGCATCCCCATCGATTGGTCGCTTTTGCGTCCTTTCCAGCGTCAGGTGCTTCAGATTACATTTGCCATTCCTTATGGCGAGACGCGCACCTATGGGGATATTGCGGTCCAAATGGGCAAACCTCGTGCCGCACGCGCGGTGGGCCGCGCCGAGGCCACAAACCCGATGCCGCTGGTCATCCCCTGTCATCGTGTGGTGGGACGCGACGGAAAATTGCACGGCTATGGCGGCGGCAATGGCTTGCCTACCAAGGAATGGCTGCTAAAGATGGAAGGCGCCTTAATGACATGAAGGACGGTCAAGCATTGAGCCCAACTCAACAACTTGACTCGTCAATCACTTTCACCTCGTCTGGCCGGTTAGGCACAATACAAAGGAACTCAAACGTATCCTCGCCTGTATTTTGGTAGAAATGCACTACGCCGGCCGGGATAAACACAACGTCCCCTGTTTTGACGTCAAAGACCTCATCACCAATGCCAATGCGCGCCTGCCCATGGAGCACATATTGCTCATGCTCTACCGTGTTGGTATGGCGCGGCATCCCTCCGCCCGGCTGCATGACAAACTTACGCATGGCAAAATTTGGTGCCTCATTCGAAGCAATCAGCACCTGGATGGTGGTGTTTACGCCAGCCGCAACTTCCTTTGCTTCCACGTCTTTCGAATGTTTTACGCTCATTCTTCCTCCGCTGGGTCATTTTGTGGGGCTATTTTCCCGTCTTGCACCTGCCAGACCAGCGCCTGGCGGATAAATTCCGGAGTAAACAAATGCAGGTCGGTTGTGGTGAGCAAAACCTGCTCGGCCTCAGCCAGATAATTCAGCAGGTCGGCGCGGCGCTGGATATCGAGTTCGGCCATGACCTCGTCAAGTAAGATGACCGGCCACTCACCGGTACGAGACTGCATCCAGGCCACCTCGGCCAGTTTGACTGAAAGCAGAGCCGTGCGAATCTGTCCGCGCGAGCCGTAATCTCCCAGGTCAATGCCGTTTGCCAGGAAGCGGACTTCGTCTCGATGTGGACCGATGAGGGTCTGCCCCCGCGCAATTTCTTCAGCCCGGATTTTCTCCAACTTTTCGGCAAAGCCGCGGCGGATCTCTTCGGGGGCCAGGCCTGATCGATCTACCGGAAATTCCAGCGGCAGGGAGATTTGTCCGGCCGGGGTCGGCAGCGGTTCGTATGACGGTTGATAGACCAGCCGCAACACCTCTTTGCCGCGTGTGATTTGACTGTGAATCCGCCGGGCCTGTATCTCTAATTCTTGCAGAGCCTGAATACGCCAGAGGATGATTTGTGAACCCAGGCGGGTTAGCGGTTCATCCCAAATGGACAGGTGTTCGCTGTTTCCCCCTTTTTCGTTCAAGGTTTTTAGCAAGGCATTGCGCTGCGTTAAGGCCTGGTGGTATTCGCTTAGCGTCCTGGCATAGGCTGGGAATGTTTGCGCCAGGGCCATGTTGATGTAGCGCCGGCGTTCGTCTGGGCCTCCCTCCAGGATCTGCGACATCTGCGGTGCAAAAATGACAGCATTGAAGTGACCGATGACCTCATGGGCCTGACGTTTGACCTTATCGAGCAGGATTTCCTTGCGCAGGCGTATGCCGTTGCCCACCCCCACCGGTTCAAGGATGAGCCGAACTTCCAGATGGTGCTTGCCTGTGCCGCGCTGATAATCTGCCGTCAGGCGTCCTACAGAAACCTGATTTTTTGCCTCTCTGACGGTGTTGAAATGAAGCAGTTGCCGGTCGGCATGAGTCTGGAAGGAGGTGAAGGCGGCCAGAAAATAGACGGCTTCCAGCAGGCTGGTCTTGCCCTGGGCGTTGCTTCCCACCAGCAAAATAGCCCGCCGTGGGATTTCCAGGTCCAGGCGGGCAAAACTGCGAAAATTGGTCAGAGACAGGTGCGTCAGATACATATGGAGGTGAACAATGCGCTATGGTGCGCATGGGTTAGACGTTGTCTTCAACCGGTTCCTCCGGCTTCCAGACGCGCGTGGCGCGGTCGGTGAAAAGGACGCCGTTCAGATGGTCAATTTCGTGCTGGAAAATGCGCGCCAGCCAGCCCCTGGCCTTGATGCGCACCGGTTGACCGCGCCGATTCTGGCCTTTGACGGTGATCTCCTCAGCACGTTCTACCTCGCCGACCAGGTCTGGCACAGATAGGCAGCCTTCAATCCCGTTTACGGTTTCCGGCGAGGTTTTGACAATCTGGGGATTGACGACCACAAACAATTTTGGCTTGGCTTCTTCATCCTCATCATCGAGCGGGTATTCCACCACAATGACCTGTTGTGATACGGCTACTTGTGGCGCTGCCAGCCCAACGCCTGGCGCAGCCCGCATAGTTTCCACCATATCGTCAATCAGGGTTTGCAATTTTTCGTCGAATTTTGTAACGGGCTGGGCCTTGCGTCGCAGTATGGCCTCAGGAACGGTAACAATGGTGCGAATCGTCATAAGTAATACCAATCAAACAGATTATCCTGCTGGCTTATTTTACTCGATTTGGCCTGGAGCATTTTGCTGAGCATTCCTCAATTCTTCCTGCGAGTGATAATAAGCCGCAAACCAATCGGCCATCCTTTCGCGTTCGGCCTTGATTTTATCGTTTTCAATTTTGGCGAGGCGTTCCATGCGCCTGCGCTCAATATCGGCCTGAACCGCGCTTGGGTTGTAAACGTCTTCAAAGGCCATCTGCTTGCCGCCGCCAACGGTGATGTACACTGTCCCATAGTTGAAGATCAGTTCCATCAGGCCTTGGCGCCGATACTCAATGTTGAGAATGTTATCCAGGGAAGCAATGTCGCTGGTCATTGCGCCCAGCGGGGTTTTGTCAATGTCAATCACTTGATCGGGCGTCACCTGGAAAATGTCATTGCTCCAGTCCAGCCATTGGTAAAACCACCACCCGCCAAAAACCAGAAACAGCAGCAGCCATGTTCCACAAAGCACCGGCAACGTCGCCAGGTTTGGTTTCGGGAACGATCCTGATGTCAACATCCCGAACAGGCCGGCAATCAAAACAATTATCAGCCCCAACAAAACCAGTCCCGGCAGCCAGCTTTGCCGAATAAGCGCGAACCAGTGTTTGCGGTAGGTGATGACACTGGAACGTTCAAAACGGACGCGGAATAGATTGCTGAGGCCGCGCTGACCTTCATAAGGGTTCTTTTTCTTCTGGGGTTTTTGCACGATGGAGCCCTGGGTTGCCTGCATCCCGATTCTCTCAGGATGGAGAATGCGTTCCTGCAGGATTTGCTTCATGGCGCTTTCCTCCATTTTCCGGTACGTCTCTTTGGAGCGGCGCCAATGCTCTTCAATCAAGGCGGCTGCTTGATAAGGCGAATCGACGTTCTTGAGGACAAGCGAACTGCCGACAATGGTGCGCACGATCAAATCGCCGTAGTTAAACATACGCCCTGATAAGTCCGAAGCCACGCTCACCCTTTGCACCGCGCTGAGCGGTGATTCCTCGCGGCTGTCGTAGATGCCGATCACCTTCTCCAGCCAGATGACACGCTGGTTGGTGACGATGTAATAATCGTTGCCCCAATCCACCCATTTCCACAAGACGATCAGGGCAAGGACGATGAATCCAATGGTGCTGAACCAGAACAAGATCGGCAGTTGCAGAGTCGCTTGATCATTCCTGGGGCTTTGAAGATACGCATTGATGGAAGTGTATAAAAGAAACAGATCGAGCAAGGCAAAAAGCATGCAAAACAGGCCGGGCAAAAAAATGGCTTCCATCAACAGGATGGGGTGTTTGCGTGCCAGATAATAGATGACCTCCCCTTCGTCTGAGCGCAGCCATTTAAACCTCATCCGCCGCGCCAATTTCCGGCTGGAGATGGCTACGTGGAAGTTGGCTTTCAGGCCCGGCCAGCGTCTGGCCATCTGTCTCAAATCTGTCTGATGAATGACGAGAAAGGTGCTTTTCTCTTTGGCGGTGACGGTGGCGGTGCGGCGTCTCTGATGGGTAAATGCCAATTCGCCGAAATAATCTCCCGGCACCAGCGTGGCCAGTTTTTCCACGCCTTGCCGCTTCTGGCGTGTTACCTCAACGCTTCCGGTTTGAATGATGAAGAAATCGCCCCCTCTCTCCTTTTCGCGAAGGATCACTTCCCCTGCCTGGCATTCGCGCTGGGAGCATTTTTCTGCAAAGAATACAATCGCCTCTTCATCCAGATTGCTGAAAAGGTGAATTTTCTTGAGAAAAGCGATTAATTCAGGAGTGGGTTGCACGTCTTGATTCTAGCACAAACTATCGGCGGGTAATGACACAGCCGAAGGAGGTCGTCTCTGCTGGCTCTGGGGCGTTGCCGGCCAGCAGGGCATCCACTGCTTCCTTCAAGTAGCAGCGGGTGGGTTCTCTGCGGCTCAAAGAGACATCATCAAACGCGCCGCGATACCGCAAAACGCCAGAAGCATCAACCACAAACAGATGCGGCGTTACCTGTGCTCCAAAACGTTGCACAGCGGTGTGTTCGGCATCGTGCAAGACGACCGGCAAGCCGCGTTGACGGGCTATGGCCGATAACCTGCTCACGGGTTCGTCTGCTTCACAGGCTATCCACAGTGCGGCTACCTGCTTGCCCCAATCTGACAGAAGCGGGAGCAGGGCCAGGTCAACGCGTTCGGAATGGGGACAGGTGGCCGACCAAAAGTTCAGAATGACGACCTGGCCAAGATAATCGCTCAGGATGTGTAATCGGCCCTGCAGGTCTGGCAATGTCAGGCTTGGTACGGATTGTCCAACAGTCAGGATTTGCATATTTGCATTATACAACGGCGTATGGTGACGGGTGGTAGAATTGGCTCATGAAACGATGGCAGTTCTGGCTTGGCGTACTGGTCAGTGCGCTTTTTCTCTATTTTGTGATTCGTAAACTGGAGTGGGTTGCGTTTTGGCAGGCGCTCAAAATGGCCAATTATGGCTGGCTCTTGCCCGGCGTGGGGGTTTACTTCATTGCTGTCTGGGTGCGCGCCTGGCGCTGGCATTACCTGCTCAGGCCGATTAAATCTATCAAGACCAGGCAAATGTTTCCCATTACCTGCATTGGTTATATGGGCAACAATATCTATCCGGCGCGGGCCGGAGAGATTCTGCGCGCCGTGATCCTCAAACGCAAGGAAGGGGTGCCGATTTCGGCTTCTTTGGCCACCATCATTGTCGAGCGCATTTTCGACGGGGTTGTCATGCTGGCTTTTGTATTTGTCAACCTGGCACAACTTGACCGGCTGGCAGAAGTGTTTGTGCCGGTAGGAAAATGGCAGATTACAATTCGGGACCTGGCAATCTGGGGCAGTATTGCTTTTATTGGGGCGCTGCTTGTCTTTTTGGCGGCGGCCATGTTTCCACGCTTGACCTCCAGGCTGGGCCAGGGATTGATAGACCGATTCCTGCCGGGCCGCGTTGGCGAAAAGGTCTCGGGGGTGATGGATCGTTTTCTGGATGGGCTGACCTTTTTGCGTTCTCCCTTCAATGTGTTGATGGTGTTTTTTACTTCCGCACTGATTTGGCTGTTGGAGACGGTCAAGTATTGGTTTGTCATGCATGCCTTTGACTTCCAGGTCTCTTTCTTTGTGTTGATGTTGATGAACGGCGTGGTCAACCTGGCAACGACGATCCCGGCTGCTCCTGGATACGTTGGCACTTTTGACGCTCCCGGCATTGCCGTGCTGGCTGCCGATGGCATAGATATAAATCTGGCAACCGGTTACACGCTTGTTTTGCACCTTGCCTTGTGGATTCCTATCACCCTCTTAGGAGCATATTACATGGCACTGGAAGGCGTGAAGTGGAGCGATACCCTGCGCCTGGAAGCCTCTGGCGAGACGGATGCAGACCTGCCCGCACAACAGATGTAACGCCTTTGACAGGTTTCAAAGGTCAATTTACGATATACTGATAACAGAATATCTGCCTGTCCTAAAATCTCCTGCAGAATGGAATGTGTTCTGCCGCAGCAAACCTGCAAGAGGGCAGATAACGGGTTCGTTTTGTTCTTTGTGATACAGTGAGGAAGAGATGACTACCGACTCTCCTGCCGGGAAAGTGCGGGTACTCATCGCAGATGACGTTCAGGAAACCCGTCGTAATACGCGTTTGATGCTTTCGTTGAATGAAAAAGTTGATGTGGTTGCCATTGCCAGCAATGGACGTCAGGCGGTTGAAATGGCAAAAGAACATCGCCCGGATATTGTCATTCTCGATATCAACATGCCGGAGTTAGACGGCCTGCGGGCATACAATGAAATCAGCCAGATTTACCCCGATACCGGCTGTATCATCATTTCGGCGCAGAAAGATGACGCGATTGTGTTGACCGCGCAGGCCGTTGGCGCGCAGGAATATCTGGTCAAACCCTTCACTGTGGACGAGTTAAACGCCGCGGTTGAGCGGGTTGCGCGCCAGGTAGAACTGGGTCGTCAGCGTTTGCAGCAGGCCGGGCAGTTGCACACCAAAAGCGAGGCCTATCTAAAACGCCTGGCCGAGGAATACAGCCGGGCGCGGCGTACCGATGACAAGGCCTTGGAAGTGTTTGAGCAACTGGCAGCCAGCCCGCAGTGTGAGTTGCGCTGGCTGCGCACCCTGGCCATGCTTTACATCATTCGTCAGGAATGGAGCAAACTCAAGGCGCTGGCTGCTCGCCTGGAAAAGCAGGCCGGCGTGGGAAAAAACTGATACGGAGGAACTTTTGAGAATTGCCATTATCGGCGCCGGCTTTGGCGGGTTGGCAGCAGCCTACGATTTGAGCCAGGCCGGCCACAAAGTGGTCATCTACGAAGCAGCCGAATCTGTTGGCGGCCTGGCAGGCGGGTTTAAAGAACCACACTGGGAATGGTCGGTGGAGAAGTTTTACCATCACTGGTTTGCCAGCGATAAGCACATGCTCGGCCTGATTCGCGAACTTGGCTGGCAGGGAGATGTCATCTTTCCGCGCCCTTATACCGTGCTTCTTCACAACGGCAAATGGTATCCCTTCGATTCCATCCTCAAGGCTTTGCTTTTCCCAGGGCTGGGATTCGGCCTGGATAAGATTCGCTTTGGACTGGTGGGCTTGTATCTGCGCTTGACCAATCACTGGAAACCGCTTGAAAAATTTACCGTTGATGAGTGGATGCGCCGATGGGCAGGCAGCCGGGTGTACGAAATGATGTGGGAGCCGTTGGTGGTCGGTAAATTTGGAGAGACCTATGCCCGGCAGGTCAACATGGCCTGGATGTGGGCCCGGCTCAAGGCCCGGACGACGCGCCTGGGCACGTTTAAGGGCGGATTCCAGGCTTTTGCAGACCGTTTTGCCGCTCATCTGGGCACGCTCGGCGTGGAGATTCGCCTGAGGGTGCAGGTAGAGTCGATTAAACGGGAGCAGGCCGCGGGGAGTCTGACCGTCACGTCACAAGGCGGAAGCGAAACGTTTGACCAGGTGCTTGTCACCACTTCTCCGGCTTTGCTGGCGCGTTTGTGTCCCGACTTGCCGCCGGATTACCTCAAAGGCCTGCTGGAATTGAAGTCCATGGGAGCCGTGGTCATGGTCCTCAGCCTGAAGCATCAACTGTCGGAACAAGGCTACTACTGGTTCAACCTGCCGAAGTCGGCGGGTTTCCCCTGCCTGGCGCTGGTGGAGCATACCAATTACGTCTCTCCTGCCTATTTTGGCGGCGATCATATTGTGTATGCCGGTGACTACCTGGAGCCGGAACATGAGTATTTCCGCCTCAGCCCTGAGGAACTGTTCGAGCGTTTCTTGCCGGCCTTTGAGAGAATCAACCCGAAATTTAAGAGGGATTGGGTAAAAAAGATATGGCTGTTTAAGACAGCCTACGCCCAACCCGTGCCGCTGGTAGGACATTCAAAGAACATTCCAGATATTCAGACGCCCGTGCAGGGGCTGTATTTTGCCTCGATGAGTCAGGTCTATCCGTGGGACCGGGGGACGAACTTTGCAGTGGAGATCGGGCGCCGTGCCGCACGGCAGATGCTGGCGCAGAAGTAGCCTTTTCCCGCGGACGTTTGTCGTCAGTTTTGCCACTCGCGTCAATTCCCGGCCAATCATTGGGGTCTCTGCTTGCGGGGAGAGTGACTGTTGATTCGCCGCCCTTTATGCTGTATGATGTGTGTGGAAGATGAAGGTCTTCCTGTTGAAAGGAGTCAATTTATGAAATCCCGCCTGATTATCGCGCTTATTGTCTTGGGGTTGCTTTTTATCCTGCAGCCTATTCCGCCGACCTCAGCAGCCGGCTTTTGCGACGCGGCCAATTTTGTGATGGATGTGACCGTTCCGGATGGAACCTCATTTTCCGCCGGGACGCCTTTTATCAAGACCTGGCGCTTGCGCAATGCCGGGACGTGCACCTGGTCAAAGGCCTATGCTTTGGTCTTTGCCGGTGGCGAGCAAATGGGCGCGCCGGCAGAGATGTACCTGCCGGTGGATGTCTTGCCCGGTCAGGTTGTTGACCTGTCGGTGCAGATGACGGCGCCCTCTGCCGCCGGGAAATATCGCGGCAATTGGATGTTCCGCAATGCCTCGGGTGTACTCTTTGGCATCGGCGCCAATGCCAACAGCCCCTTCTGGGTCGAGATCAATGTGGCGGCCTCGCTGATGCCGGTTTTTGACTTTACAGAAAACGTCTGTGGCGCCCAGTGGTACTATGACGGCGGCCCGATCCCCTGCCCCAAAAAGGAGGGTAAGGAACAGTATGGTTATGTTGTCCGCCTGGATAATCCCTTGCTCGAAAATGGCACCGCCGCCGGCGCTCCTGCGCTCTTGACCATCCCTCAGCAAAAGTACAACGGCGTTATCAAGGGTGTTTATCCTCCATTTACAATTCAACGCGGTGACCGCTTTCAGGCGCTTGTCGGCTGTGAATATGGGGCAACGTCTTGCTATGTCAATTTCATTTTGGAAGCCAAGTATGCCGGCGGCGAAGGCACGGTCTGGAAATTTACCGAGAAGTATGATGGGCGTTTTTACCGCGCCGATGTGGACCTGAACCCCCTGGTCGGCAAGAAGAACGTCCAATTGATCCTCACGGTTTCTGCGGCAGGGATTGCCACCGGCGACCGCCCGCTGTGGGTGGCGCCAAGTATTATGCGTCCTTTCTCTGTCGCCATCCCGCCTACCCCAACCTTGCCTCCCACCAGCGTGCCTACCGTCACACCCACGCCGCCAGCAGTCACGCCGACAGCCACCCTGCCGCCCGCTTCGGCCTGCGACCGCGCCGAATTTGTCGCGGATGTGACCATTCCTGACGGTTCGATCATCAACGGCGGCCAGACTTTCACCAAGACCTGGCGGCTGAAAAACGTAGGTACCTGCGCCTGGACGCCTTCTTATAGCCTGGCTTTTGTGGGTGGAAACCAAATGGGCGCCCCCGCCTCTATTTCTCTTTCCAATACCATTGCTCCTGGTCAGACGGCAGATATCTCAATTAATCTGACGGCACCCGTAGCACCCGGTACCTATCAGGGCTATTGGATGTTACGCAATGCAGCCGGAGGCTTCTTCGGGATCGGCTCGGCGGCCAACAAGCCCTTCTGGGTGGAAATCGTCGTCCCGCAGGGAGCGGCTTCCAACGGCTATGACTTCGTGGCCAACGTCTGTTCGGCTGCCTGGATGAGCGGAATGGGCGCTTTGCCGTGTACCGGCACCGATGGCGATGCACGCGGCTTTGTCATCAAGAAAGACACTACCGTATTGGAAGACGGCACTTCAGACACGCGGCCTGGGCTGTTGACCGTCCCGCAGAACATCAACTATGGTTGGATTCAGGGCGTTTATCCGCCGTACATTGTCCGGGCGGGCGACCGTTTCCAGTCTATCGTCAACTGCGAACCGCAGGCCGCTACCTGCAACGTATTCTTCCGCCTCGATTACCAGATTGGGACCGAGCCCATCCAAACGCTGGCAGCCTACAACGAGGCCTATGATGGCCGGTATTACACGGTTGACCTGGACCTGACCGCCCTGGCCGGCAAGCAGGTCAAGTTTATTCTGACGGTACTGGCAAACGGACCTGCCGCCGGCGACCGGGCGGTATGGGTCTCGCCGCGCATTGTCCCGGCGGCTCAGGCTGCCCCTTCGCCTGCTCCCGCGACCGCGACACCTGTCCCGCCGACGGCGACCCCGCCGCCCACCCCGGGGGCAAGTACCGGTGGCTGGATGAGTTACCAAAACCCGGCCTACAAGTTTACTTTTCAGGTGCCGTCAGAATCCGTTTTTGTCAGTGCGAGCAGCACGCAGGCGCGCATCAATTTGCCCTTTACGCCCGGCACCAATCTGAGCGAAAAATACCTGGAAGTTCTGGTGAACGAAGGCCTGACCCCTTGCGCCGATGCCAATATCCCTACCCCCTCTACGTCTCAAACCCTGACCTTTAACGGCATTCAATTCCTCCAGCAGACAGGACAGGAAGGCGCGGCCGGTCAGGTCTACAACTGGACCTCGTATTCCACCTCCAAAGAGACGGCCTGCATTACGCTGCGTTTTGTCTTGCACTCGGCAAACCCAGGGGCATTTTCCACTCCGCCGCCCTTGTTTGATATGCCCACCGAGACGGCTGTCTTTACGCAGGTGATGAACACCTTCGGGTGGATGCCATAAGGTCTTGCTGCCGGCTCACTGCTGCAATACAAAGCGCCGCTCCGCTCTGATTGAGTCGGGGCGGCGCTTTGACATTCTAACCGCTTTGAATCTTTGACCGGGTCCGGGCAATGAACCTGGATTCGTCCACCAAAACGCGTTCATGCACGGCTTCGCCTACTTTTTCCGCTTCGTCCCAGGCCTCAATCTTGAAGGTCAGTTTTCGCCCTTCTACTGCAATCAACTCGGCGCGCGCCCGCACCCGCATGCCAACCGGCGTGGCCGCCTGATGCTGCAGGTCAATATGCACGCCCACGCTGGTTTGACCTTCAGGCAGGCGGCCGTTTAATGCCTGCACGGCCGCGGCTTCCATCAACCCGACAAGGGCCGGCGTGCTGTAAACCGGCACCAGGCCGCTTCCCCATTTGGCAGCCGTATCTGTCTCTGTAACGCGCGTCTCAATTTCGGCGCTCAGGCCGGCAGCAAGCGTTTCCATGCTATTTTCCTCCTTTTTGCCAGTGATACATCGTCAGTAGCGGCGTCCATCGTTTCTGAATGAGATGCAGGCCTTGTTGGCTGCAATATCTCTCAAAAACCTTCAGCCCAAAGTCTGTATCTGGATGCCCCCAGCGGAAAATAAAGTCGAACATCTTCAATTCAACCCCGCGCGGCTCTTCGATGAAAAGGCTTCCTCCTGTCCGCAGGACGCACGTAATTTCATCTAGCACCCGCCGCCAGGCGGGAATATGATGCAATACGCCGAAAATGACCACAACATCCCGGCTGGCCGAATCGAAACCGCTCAGGTCGGTTGCGCTTTGCACGCGGAAATCATAGCCAGGGTAATTCTGACGGGCGAGGTCAATCTGCTCGGGCATGAGGTCTAACCCCACATAGGAGCGTGGTTTCTGTGTGTGCAGCAAAAACGCGCCGTACCCCGATCCGCAGCCGATTTCCAGCACGTCGCGGTTGTGCACGTCCAGCCCCATTCGGCAAAAGAGAGGGAACTCAAAGCGGCGCTGTAACAGGCGGCGCCACGCCGTATTCATGGCGTAAAATTCAATATCAGAAAGTTTCATGGCAATCTGTGCATAATCATACTATACTTATACAAAAATTATTGGCCGAGACAGCATACAAAGGAGTAGAAAATCATCGCCATGCGCATCTTCCCACGTTGGCCAAGCGGCCTGTTTGCCTTCTTCATTGTCTGGTTGGGACAGATTGTCTCTGTCCTGGCCAGCATGATGACCCAATTTGCCCTCACCGTCTGGATGTATCAACAGACCGAAAGCGCCACTGCAATGGGGCTGCTGCAGGTGTTTTTCATCACCCCGTTCCTGCTCATTTCGCCGGTTGCCGGCGTCATGGTAGATCGTTACAGCCGCAAACTGATGATGATGGTCAGCGATTTGACGGCTGTCCTTGCCACCGCCATGATTCTGACTTTGAGTTTGACCAACAGCCTGGCATTTTGGCATCTGTATGTTGCGGCTGTCTTGAACGGACTCGGCAATGCCTTTCAATGGCCGGCCTACTCTGCGGCCATTAGCACCATGGTGCCCCAAAAGCATCTGGGGCGCGCAAACGGCATGATGAGCCTGATTGAAGCCGGCCCCGGCGTGCTGGCACCCCTGCTGGCTGGCATGCTGTTGCCGGTTATCCACCTCACCGGCATCCTGCTGATAGATGTCATCACCTTCTTTATTGCAATCGGCGCCTTGCTTGTTGTCCACATTCCCCAGCCACCAATCACTCAAGAGGGACAGGAAGCAAAGGGCAGTCTGCTCAAAGAAGCCGCCTTTGGCTTTCGTTACATTTTTGCGCGCCCCAGCCTGCTGGGTCTGCAACTGGTCTTTTTTACTGCCAATTTGTTCTCCGGTATCGGCTGGACGGTGCTGGCCCCGATGGTATTGGCGCGCACCGACAGCAACACCCTGATCTTTGGCTCGGTTCAGACGGCCGGGGCGATAGGCGGCATCCTGGGCGGCATCCTGATGAGCGCCTGGGGCGGCTTTAAGCGCCGCGTCCATGGCGTCCTGCTGGGCTGGGCCCTGACCGGCCTGTTTAGCGCCCTGCTGGGAATTGGCGTCAACCTTTCGCTTTGGATTCCAGCCATCCTGTTGGTCTCGATAGTTGGGCCTTTGGTCAATGCCTCCAATCAGGCCATCTGGCAGGCCAAGGTCGCTCCCGATTTGCAGGGACGCGTCTTTTCGGCCCGGCGGCTGATTGCCTGGCTGACCACGCCTGTCTCTCCCATCATCGCCGGCACATTGGCCGATTTTGTGCTTGAACCGGCCATGCGCACACAGAGCGGCCTGGCGGCGCTTTTTCGTCCCCTGGTTGGTTCAGGCCCCGGCGCCGGCATGGGACTGTTGACTTTCTTCTGCGGCCTTCTCATCACCCTGGTTGGCGTAGGCGGCTATTTCTTCCCTGCCATTCGCCGTGCCGAAGACCTCCTTCCCGATTTTGTCACTGACGGCTCACCTGCTGCTGATTAATGCTCATCACTCATGGCAATTGCCAGATCACATCCTGAAGACGATAAGGAGATGAAAATGACCCAGACCGACTCCCCTCTCTCCCGCCTGCCTCGCAAACAGGAAGACCCCTCCGAACGGATGCGCGCGATCCTATCAGCCAAGCACCAGGACGGGGGCTCGCCGGCCAAGCCTCCGGTTCAGACCGACCCGCAGCCTGCTCCAGAGCCCAAGCAGAAACGCGCCCCCAAGGCAAAGCCTTCCCGTCCCTTCATCCGCAAGGACAAAATCCTGCCTGCTTTCTGGACGGTGGCCAGCCTTGTTTCGATGACCGTCAATATCGTTCTGGCAGTTGTGCTTATCAGCCTGCTGAATAACCTCTCAAAGATTACGCTTGAACTGTCATCGGTTACGGGCTTGCCGGGTGAGTTGTACCACAATTTTGAGTTGATGGACCGCGCGCATATCCAAACGATTATCCCGGTAGATGCGCAGGTGCCGGTTAGTTTTGATTTGGAACTCGACAGCCAGACAGTTGTAACCCTCAGCGAGGATGTGCGTGTGCGCGGTGCCTTTGTCACCATTGATACGCCGCTGATTGACATCAATGCGCCGGCCAATGTCGTCTTGCCGGCCGGCACCAGCCTGCCTATCCGCTTGCAGATGACCGTGCCGGTGGAGACCAACATCCCCATTCACATTGATGTTCCGGTAGATATTGATCTGGGTCAGACGGGCCTGCATATCCCCTTCACCGGCTTGCGCGAAGCGGTCAAGCCTTTCTACTGCATGCTGGAGCCGGAGGCGCTTTCGGTGGATGGTCAGCCCGTTTGCAGGTAAAATAAACATCTTCTGTCCAAAGATGCTCTTTTCAACAACGCGGCAAATGCAGCGTGTGAAACAGGATGTACAGGATAAACAGGATTTTTTGCGTGATTTCACTGCAAAAACAGGAAATCTCAACGCAAAGACGCCAAGGCTCAAAGAAAATGAAGTTTTCAATTCAAAATCTTCATTTTTGGGTTTTGGGTAATGCAGTAATTACCTACCCTTAACCCTCCCGCAGATTAGAACATGGCCAGCAATCGATGCTGGTAATCATGACGGTGCCTTGCAGCTTGGAAATTACGCCAAAACCTGCGGCAGGGTGGGCAGTTACATAATTACAGCGTAAAGTAAGTTTTTGGAAATTTGCCCTCACCCTAGCCCTCCCCCGAAGGGGAGGGGATAAGATCCCCAACGGTATTAAACCCCTCTCCCACCGGGAGAGGGGCAGGGGTGAGGGCGAGAGATGCGAATCCAAAATTTGCGAAATTTTTCTTTACAGTGTAGTAACTGCCTACCCGAAGATACTCTTTTCAAAAATGAACGTGGCAAACGCAGCGTTTGAAACAGGATGGACAGGATAAACAGGACTTTTTGCTTACCTCAATCGTTTATCCTGCCCATCCTGTTCGAGATGGTAGGCGGTTAGCCAAAATGGGGGGGGTGATTGCATTTTTGGCGAAATTGCATTGAATTTGTAAGAATTTTCTTAATCATGACCGAAATAAAGATGACGCCACGGCCTATCATGCTAAAATAAGAGCATGTCAAAAATTGCACACCTTAAATTTAATGACCCCGCTCCAGATGTGGAACTGCTTACCTGCGAGGGCGAGACTGTCCGCCTTTCCCGATTCTGGGAAAAGCAGACTCTGGTGCTGGCCTTTA
>JAIOAQ010000012.1 GCA_019873735.1 Chloroflexota bacterium
CCGGTCTGGCGGACGCGGGCGTAGATTTCGGCCGGGGAGAGGTGACCGTCGTGGTGCAGGGCTTCGAGGATGGCCAGCCGCTGCGGGGTCATGCGGTAGCCGCGGGCGCGCAGCGCCTGGGAGTGTTGGGCAAGGCAGGACATGAGGTTCCTTATTGCAAAAAGTATCAATTGGTATTATATGCAATAAGAGCAAGGTGTCAATGTTATTTGAGTTCCTCTTGACAGGCCTGCTGTTTTGCAGATAATAACAGCATTCAAATTTTTAAAGGCTGTGAAAGAGGAAAGTAGACCGGTGGAAGCCGACAGGGAGGCGCGGGCTTAGACTGAGACCCCCGCTCGTGTGGAATCCGGCCGAAGTTCCCTCTGGAGCCGCTCCGGGGAAGGGCAGTTTGTCTGGTAGTCGGAGCCGTCTCTCCAACGTTAGATGGAGTGCCAATCGCCATAAGGCCGTTGGCAGGAGTGGGTCGGTTTTCTGACCAAAGCGGGTGGTACCGCGGGAATTTCTCCCGTCCCGGCAGGGACGGGAGTTTTTATGCAGGTGATCGTTGTGCCGTAATTTTGTCCAGAGTTTCATGATTGTGGTCCCATGGTCAGACTGGAGGTTTAGATGCTAGAGAGAATCGAGCAAATCAAAAAAGAGGCCTTAGAGTCTCTCCAAAAGGTGCAGGATGAGGCGGCGCTGGAGCAATGGCGCATTGCTCATTTGGGGCGCAGTTCGCCGCTGATGCAAGTCTTTAGCGAATTTGGCGCTCTACCAAAAGAAGAACGTCCCCGCATTGGTCAGGCGGCTAACCAGGCCAAACAGGTAATTGAGGCCTCGTTTTCTGAGCGTGCTCAGGCCATCCAGGAAATGAAGTTGAACCGTGCGCTGACAGAAGATACGCTGGATGTGACGTTGCCGGGACGTGATTTCCGGCGTGGGCGCTTGCATCCGTCCACTCAGACAATGCGCCGGATACTGGCGATCCTGGCAGAGATGGGTTTCCAGGTCTTTACGTCGCGAGAGGTTGAGACGGATGAGTACAATTTCCAGTTGTTGAATTTCCCGCCGCATCATCCGGCGCGCGAGATGCAGGATACGCTTTATATCCAGGCTGAAGGGCGCGGCGACAATCCGCTTTTGCTCAAGACGCATACCTCGCCCGGGCAGATTCGCTCGATGCGTTATTTTGCAGCGCTGAACCCGGATAATCCACCGCCCATCCGGATTGCCTTGCCCGGCATGTGCTTCCGCGCCGAGCAGATTACGGCTCGTTCTGAAGTGCAATTCAACCAGGTGGAAGGATTGGCGGTCGGGGAGGGCATCACCTATGCCGACTTGAAGGGTACGCTGGCCGATTTTGCGCGCCGCATGTTTGGGCAAAATGCGCGCGTGCGTTTTCGCTCTTCATATTTCCCATTTACAGAGCCAAGTGCTGAAGTGGATGTGGAATGTTTTGTCTGCGGCGGGAAGGGTTGTTCGGTTTGCAAGCAGTCGGGCTGGCTGGAGATTCTGGGCTGTGGGATGGTGCACCCGGTTGTTTTGCAAAATGGCGGCTATGACCCGCGCCGTTATACCGGTTATGCTTTTGGTATGGGGCCTGAACGTCAGGCTATGCTTCGTTATCGCATCAATGATATTCGTTATTTCTGGGGAAACGATATGCGTTTCCTCGAGCAGTTCTAGGAGGCCGGCATGAAAGTCCCTCTTTCGTGGCTTAGAGATTTTGTTGATATCCACCTGCCCGTTGAAGACCTGGCGCGCAAGTTGACCGCCGCCGGGCTAGAGGTAGATAGTATCCGCTATGTTGGTTTGCCGGTGCCTGAAACCAAAGCCGGTGAGCGGCATGAATTTAAGAGCGATGGTATTGCCTGGGATCGGGAGAAAATTGTGGTGGCCGAAATTTATGAGGTGATGCCGCATCCCAATGCTGACCGCTTGGTGCTGTGCGACCTGTTCGATGGCAGGGAGAAACATATTGTCTTGACCGGCGCTCCGAATCTGTATCCTTACAAAGGTCAGGGCAAACTACCCAGGCCGATCAAGGTGGCCTATGCTAAGGAAGGCGCTACCCTTTATGATGGACATGCAGACGGCCAAACCTTGATGACGCTCAAACGAACCAAGATTCGAGGGGTGGAGTCGTATTCGATGGCCTGTTCGGAGAAGGAACTCGGTATCTCCGATGACCACGAGGGGATTATCTTTCTGGATGATGACGCCATTCCCGGCACGCCGCTGGCAGATTACATGGGCGATGTGGTCTTTGAGATTTCGATCTTGCCCAATATGGCGCGCTGTGCAAACATTTTCGGCATTGCGCGCGAGGTGGCGGCGCTTACCGGTCAGCCTTTGAAAAAGCCGCAGATACGGGAGCAGGCCGGGGGGAGTCCGATCCGAGATTTGGTCAAAATCAGGATTGAGAATCCGGAGTTGAATCCGCGCTTTGTGTTGGGACTCATCCGGAACGTGGAAATCAAGCCCAGCCCTTACTGGGTTCAGCGGCGTCTGCGCTTGGCGGGAATGCGCCCGATTAACAACGTGGTTGACGCGACAAACTACACAATGCTTGAAATTGGTGAACCATTGCATGCCTTTGATTATGATGTGCTTGTACGACGGGCTGGCGGCCAGCCGGTGACAATCATTACCCGCACGGCCCGCCCCGGCGAGAAATTGACCACGCTGGATGGGGTAGAACGTACACTTTCTGAGAACAACGTGCTGGTATGTGACTCTGCAGGGGCGCTTTCCATTGCAGGTGTTATGGGTGGGCAGGAGAGCGAAATCACGGAAGCCACGCGCAATATTTTGTTGGAAGGCGCGGCCTGGAACTTCATTAACATCCGGCGAACGGCGCGGGAGCATAATCTGCCCTCAGAGGCTTCCTATCGCTTTTCGCGCGGCGTTCACCCTGCCCTGGCCGATGTGGGCGTCCGCCGCTGTCTGGAGTGGATGGCTGCATGGGCGGGCGGCGTGGCTGCCCCCGACCTGGTGGATGCTTATCCTTTACCGCCGGTTGACCCGACAGTGGAGGTGACGCCGCGCGATGTGCGCCGTCTGTTGGGAATCGAGATGAGCGCTGAGCAGATTGCCGATCTGTTGCGGCGGGTGGAATTCGAATGTCAGGTAGATGGCGATACGGTCACGGTCAAGACACCACCTTATCGGATGGATATTGGCGAGGGGGTGGTGGGGCTGGCCGATGTGCTGGAGGAAGTAGCGCGGCTGTATGGTATTGAGAATATTCCTGAAACGCGCATGGCCGACCCGCTGCCTCCGCAGTTGGGAAATCCTGCTTATGAGAGAGAAGAACATTTACGCGATATTCTGGTCAACCTGGGTTTGCAGGAGGTTATTACCTATCGCCCGACATCACAAGAGCGTGAGGCCCGGCTGGGGATCGGTGGTGAGGCAGTGCGCATTGCCAACCCAATTGCTCCCGAACGTTCCATTTTGCGCCGCAGCCTGCTTGCCTCGGTCTTGGACATCACCGAGAAAAACGCCCGCTTGAGAGAGTCCCTTGCGTTCTTTGAAATTGGCCCCGTCTTTGTCTCGCGTGGGAATGATTTGCCGGATGAACCTCGCAAACTGGCGATTGTGTTGACGGGTAAGCGTTACAGCCAGGCGTGGGACAGCAAGTCTTCGGCTCTGCTGGATTTCTACGATTTGAAGGGCATCGTGGCCGGAATGCTGGATGCGCTTGCACTGCGCGGCGTCAGTTACGAACCTTTAAGAGAAAGCCCCATCTATCATCCTGGCAAATGCGCCCAGGTGATTTATGACGGCAAGATACTTGGCGTCTTTGGTGAGTTGCACCCAACGATCCATGCGCGTTATGAGTTTGGGAATGCGCCTGTGTTGGGTGCGGAGTTTGATTTGGATCTCCTGCTTTCGGTTGAGCCGGTTTATACGATTCGTCCGGTTCCAGAGTTCCCGCCGGTATTGGAGGATATTGCTGTTGTTGTGGATGATGCTGTTCCGGCTGCCCAGGTTGAGGCGCTTATCCGTCAAACCGGCGGCAAGATGGTGACATCGGTGCGCCTGTTTGACGTTTTCCGCGGGGAGCAGATTGGCCGGGGTAAGAAGTCGTTGGCTTACAGCCTGACTTATCAGGCTGACAAGACGCTAACCGATGATGAGGTGGCTACGGTTCGCAATAAGATTGTGCAGCGGCTCCAGCGGGAACTTGGAGCGGTGCTCAGAACCTGAAAAGAATCTGGTCCGACAGGGGGATGGTAGGCAATGTCTCTTTTGGCTACTGAGCCGCATTCACTCCCAGTCCCTTCCGCCGGTGGAAGATGGGCTGGGAGTGAGTGTTTGGCCGCATTTTTTACTTCATCAACTGCTCTACACGACTCTCTCCTACGCTATAATACTTTGCCTGCGGGTGGTGGACGATGATGGCCGCGGTGGATTGTTCGGGGATTAACTGGTAGGCAGGGCTGAGACTCATGCCGAGTTCTTTCTCCGCCGGCAGCAGGTCAAAGACCTTGCGGTGGTCTTCCAAGTCAGGGATAGCGGGGTAGCCCCAGGAGTAGCGTTTGCCCTGGCCTTCGGGCAGTCCCAATTCGCGGCGGATGTGGCGGTGCAGGTATTCGGCGGTGGCTTCGGCGGTTTGGACAGCCAGCCCATGGACAAAGTAGGCTTCGGTGTAGTCGTGGGCGGCTTGCAGGGCGTCGAATTTTTCGGTGGCTGCCTGCCCGACGGTGACAACCTGGAAGGCGACGACATCCATTTGGCCAGAGTCGACGGAGGCGAAGTAGTCGGCCAGGCAGAGATGCTCGTCGTGATGTTGGCGGGGGAAGGTGAAACGGGCGATTTCCCTCGCCCCCCTCCCCTCTCCCATAGGGAGAGGGGAGCTGCCCTCACCCTGGCCCTCTCCCATAGGGAGAGGGGAGTAGATGATGAGGTCGTTGCCATCGGACTGGCAGGGGAAGTAGCCATAGACGGCTTGCGGTTTGAGCCAACCGGTTTTGAGGGCGTCGCGCTTCATCCGTTCCAGGCGGGCGTCGAAGTCGGCTTTGAGTTTGTCCCATTCAGCACCGTGAGCATTTTTTGCGCCCCAGGAGAGCCGATAGAGTTCATTGATGTTCAGGTGCTGGAAGATGATTTCAAGCGGCATGGCGCGGACAACTTTCCAGCCGTAAGAGACGCCAGGCGGGAGCGAAATGGGTTGAGGGACAATGGATGAGCGTTGAACGCTGACGGTTGACCGTTCCGCCTGGCTAGCCCTTCCGAGTTCCATATCCGCTTCTTTTTGGATTTGTTCGATGAGGGCCGGGCGTTTGGAGTCGTCAATCAGCATATCCATCGTTTCCAGGCCCTCGAAGGCATCTTTGCAGTAGAAGACGCCAGGCTGGTAGTAGGAGCCGTCTTCGGTTTGCAGGATACGGCGGCCAAAGCGGCGGTTGATGGCCGCTCCGCCGATAAGGACGGGGAATTTCAGTCCGCGCCGGTGCAGTTCGTTGACGATGAGCGGCATTTGTTTGGAGGTGCTGACCAGCAGGGCCGAGAGGCCAATAGCAGTGGCGTTCACTTCAACGGCCTTTGAGATGATGTTCTCGGCAGGAACTTGTTTACCCAGGTCAATCACCTGATAGCCGTTGTTGACGAGAATAGTCTTGACCAGGTTTTTGCCGATGTCATGCACGTCGCCGTAGACGGTGGCGAGGACGACCGTGCCTTTGGTGACGCCTTCCACTTTCTCAAGGTAGGTTTCGAGGCGGGCGACGGCCTTTTTCATCACTTCGGCGGATTGCAGGACAAAGGGCAAGATGAGTTCGCCCGCGCCGAATTTGTCGCCGACTTCTTTCATGGCGGGGAGGAGGATGGTGTTGAGGACGTGGACGGCGGCTTCGTGCGCAGTGCGTAGTGCGTGTTGCGTATCATCGTCTGGCTGGTCGGGCGTACTTGGGTACGTGTTTACCTGGCTACTGATGACTTCATCCACATCCGCTTCAATGCCCTCCTTATACCGCGCCACGATGCGGAAGCGCAGCCTTTCGGCGGGGGTCATGCCCTCGAAGGGGTTGGCTTTGGCGGTTTCTTTTGTTTCGGCGCGGCCTTCGAAATATTCGATGTAACGCTGGAGCGCATCGGGGCGGCGGTTGAAAATCAGGTCTTCGGCCAGTTCGCGCTCTTCGGCGGGGATTTCGGCGTAGGGTTTGATGTGGGCGGGGTTGACAATCGCCATATCCAGCCCGGCGCGGACGCAGTGATAGAGCATGACCGAGTTCAGGGTCGGGCGGACGTTGGCGGCCAGGCCAAACGACAGGTTCGAGACGCCCAGCGAGGTGAGGACGCCGGGCAGATTTTGCTTGATGAGACGGATTCCTTCGATGGTTTCGATGGCCGAGTTGGCAAATTCCGGGTCGCCGGTGGCGAGGGTGAAGGTCAGGGCGTCGAAGACCAGGGAAGAGGGAGCCAGGCCATGGTCGTTCACGGCGACATCGTATATGCGCTTCGCCACTTCCAGTTTACGCTCGCGGGTTTTTGCCATGCCGCTTTCGTCAATGGTCAGGATGATGACCGCGGCGTTGTGTTCTTTGGCAAGTTTGAAAACCTTATCGGCTTTTTCGCGCCCGGCTTCAAAATGGGTCGAGTTAATGAGACAGCGCCCCGGCGCAGTTTTCAGGGCGACTTCCAGTACGTCTAGTTCGGTGGTGTCAATCACCAGCGGCAGGTCAATGCCCGCCGTAACCAGTTTGCGGATGACCTGGCGCATGAGATAGGGCTCATCGCCGCGCTCGGTGACCGCCACGGAAATATCCAGCCCGTGCGCGCCGTTATCCACCTGCTCGCGGGCAACGGTGAGAATCGCATCCCAATCTTCGGCCAGCAGCATACGCTTGAAGGCGCGGCTGCCCTGGGCGTTACAGCGTTCACCAATCAGGAAGGGAGGAGGGTCTTGCTGCATGGAGAGGGCTTTGATGCCGGAGGCCAGCCTGGGCGTGGTTTGCTGCGGCCGGGGGGGATGCGGCATGTCCCCTATTTTTTCCACCAGCAGTTTCAGGTGGGCGGGGGTGGTGCCGCAGCAGCCGCCCACGACCGAGATGTTGTGTTTGGTGACGAATTCGTAGAGCGCCTCGGCAAACGGTTCCGGTTCGAGCGGGTAAACGGCCTGCCCATCCACATTGAGCGGCAGCCCGGCATTAGGGATGCACGAAACGGGCAGTTTCGTGCCTTCGCCGAGAATGCGGATGGGTTCGCGCATGTGTTCGGGGCCGGTGGAACAGTTCAGGCCGATAACGTCAATCGGCAGGTCTTCGAGGATGGCGATGGCGGCTTCGATGTCGGTGCCGAGCAGCATGCGTCCGCTGGTGTCGAGGGTCACCTGGCATTGAATCGGCAGGTAGATGCCGGTTTCTTCAAAGGCTTTGATGATACCGTGAATGGCGGCTTTGACCTCGAGGATGTCTTGCGAGGTTTCGATGAGAAGCAAGTCCACCCCGCCGCGAATCAGACCGACAGCCTGCTCGCGGAAGACATCGGCCAATTCGTCGAAAGAGATGTTGGAGAGTTCCGGGTCATCGGCGGAGGGGAGTTTGCCCGAGGGGCCGATGGAACCGGCGACGAAGCGGGGATGAGAGTCAGGAGTTAGGGGATAGGAGTTAGGAGACGTATCTACCTGTGTACCTGTGTACGTTTTTACCGAATATTCATCCGCCAGTTTGCGGGCCAGCCGAGCAGCCGCCTCGTTGATTTCAATTGTCCGCTCGGCCAGGCCGTATTCGCCCAATGTCAGGCGGTTGGAGCGGAAGGTGTCAGTTTCCAGCACGTCCACGCCGGCTTCGAGAAAGGAGCGATGAACGGCTTCTACGGCCTGAGGGTACGAGATGACCAGGTAGTCGTTACAGCCGTTGTATTGTTCGCCGCCGAAGTGCTCAGCGGTGAGATTCATTTTTTGCAAACTGGTGCCCATCGCGCCATCGAAGACGAGCACTTTCTTTTCGAGGGCGTCGAGGTAGCGGCGGTTAGTGTAGATTCGATTCACAATTACACTCCTGTACGATGAAGGAGTGTATCATAGGGACACTCAGACTGTCAAATACCGTCAAATTTTCTCTATATTACCCGCTTTATCTGTTTGACGGCAAAGGCGAAGGTAAACCCCAGCGTGCTCGTCAGCACGATGGCCGCGCCGGAGGCGATGCCCAGGTAGTAGGAAACGTACAGGCCGACGACGCCGGACCCCGCCGCCAGCGCCGCGGCAATCGTCATCATCGGGAGCAGGCGCCGGGTCAGGAGCGAGGCGGTCGCCGCTGGGGTGACCAGCATGGCGACCATCAGCGCCACGCCGACCGTCTGCATGGCGACGGCCACCGTCACGGCAATCAGCACCAGCATCAGGTTGTTGAAGCGCGTTACCGGCAGGCGCAGCGTCTGGGCCAGCACCGGGTCGAAGGAGATGACGAGGAATTCCTTGTATAAGGCGGCGATGACCAGCATCACTCCCAGCCCAAAGGCGGCCATCCAGGCCAGCCCCTGCACACTGACGCCCAGCACGTCGCCGAAGAGGAAGTGACTCAGGTCCACGGCGTAACTGCGGACGGTGGAGATCAGGGCAATGCCCAGGGCGAACATGCCGGCGAAGATGATGCCAATCGCGGTATCCTCTTTGATCCGCCCGCTGCGGCTGACGGCGCCGATGCCGAGCGAGGCCGCCACCGAAGTCCCCAGCGCCCACCAGAAGAGCGGCTCGCGCGCCCCACCGCTGACCAGGTAGCCGACCGCCACGCCCGGCAGGATGGTGTGCGCCAGGGCGTCGCCGAAGAAGGCCATGCCGCGCAGGACGACGTACGTCCCAACCACGGCGCAGATGACGCCTGCCAGCACGGCCGCGATCAGACCGCGCTGCATAAAAGCGTATTGAAGCGGAGTCAAGAGCCAGTCAAGCATGGGCATGTTCGCCCCCCTCGCAGCAGGTATCGGTGATGATTTGACCATCCGGCAGGGTCATGTGTCCGCCGTAGGCCCGCACCAGCACTTCCGGGCGGAGCACCTGTTCGGGGACACCGAAAGCCACCAGCCGCCGGTTGAGGAGCAGGAGGCGGTCGAAGTACCGCGCCGCCTGTTCGAGGTCGTGGGTGGCGACCATGACGGTGACGCCCTTGCGCTGCAACTCGCCAAGCAGGGCCAGCAGTCCCTCCTGAGCGGGCGCGTCCAGGCCGGTCAGCGGTTCGTCCATCAGCATCAGTTCGGCCTCCTGGGCCAGGGCGCGGGCGATGAACATGCGCTGCTGCTGTCCGCCCGAAAGTTCGCCGATCTGACGTCCGGCCAGGTCGGCAATGCCGACCGTCTCCAGCGCGGCGCGGACGAGGTCCCAGTCGCGCTTCTTCGGCCAGCCCAGGAGGCCCAGTTTGGCGATGCGCCCCATCATGACCACGTCGGCCACCGAGACGGGGAAGCGCCAGTCCACCTGCGAACGCTGGGGGATGTAACCGATGCAAACGTGGCCGCCGGGGCCGGACCCGTAAACGGTCACTTCGCCCTCGCTTGGGCGCAGCACCCCGGCGATGACCTTGAAGAGCGTGCTCTTCCCCGCGCCGTTCGGCCCGACGACGGCGACGCGCTCCCCGGCGTGCAGGTGGAAGGAAATGTCCTCCAGCGCGGTGCGCCCGTCGTAGCGCAGGGAGAGGCGCGCCACGTTGAGGATGGGCTGGTCGGGTTGATGGTGGACGTGAGGGTACATGCGTTGAAAGTCGAAAGTCAGATGGTCGGAAGTCCGGCAGGATAGGGCGCGGAGGAGGCGCTGGAGGGGAATTATTTGAGCGCCTCGATGATTGCGCTGACATTATATCGCATGTACTTGAGGTACGTATCGGCCTCGCCGCCCGGCTCGCCGAGCGAGCCCGAGTACAGGCTGACGACCCGAATCCCCGTATCGCGCGCCACCTGTTCGGCCAGGGCGGGATTCACGTCCCTGCCGACGAAAATGGCCGGCACACCCTGGGCGCGAATCAGGTCTTCGAGGGCGGCCAGTTCCCGCGCCGAGGGCGAGGCGTTGGTGCTGAACGAGCCGACCAGCGCGCCGACCTGCTCGAAGCCGTACTCCTCGGCAAAGTAACCGAAGAGCAGGTGATCGGTGACCAGTTTGCGGCGTTCGGCCGGGACCTGCGCCACCTGGGCGCGGATCCAGGCGTCCACGTCGCGCAGTTCGGCGATGTAGGCTGCCGCGTTGGCCTGGTACTCGGCTGCGTGGGCCGGATCGGCCTGCGAGAGCGCGGCGGCGATGTTTTCCGTCCAGACGATGACGTTGTTCGGGTCGGTCCAGGTGTGTGGGTCGCCGCCTGCGTGGTCATGCTCTTCCCCTTCCCCCTCGCCTTCGAACGCGAGCGGCTCGATCCCCTCCGAGGCGTGGACGATGAGGCCGGCCGCGTTGGCCTCCAGGGCCGGCTCCAGGGCTTCTTCCAGGCCGAGGCCGTTGAGGACGATCACCTCCGCCTCGCTGACGGCGGCCATGTCCTGCGGGCGCGGCTCGAAGGTGTGCGGGTCGGCGCCGGGCGGGAAGAGAACGGTCAACTCGATCCGGTCGCCGCCCACCTGGGCTACCACGTCGCCGACGATGGTGGTGGAGGCAACTACCTTGAGGCGGTCTCCGCCGCCGGTCGGCGCACCGCCGCAGGCCGAAAGCAGCAGGACGATTATCGTCAGCAGGGAAGGAAAAGCGGCTCTTCTCATGATTTCACCTTCGTGAAATTGATATTCTTTTTCATTAAGAACGAGCATTTTTTATCGGGCTCCCCCTGGCCCCGATTTTGCTTAGCCAAAGCGAGGAAACCTGGTATGGAAGAATACCGAGCCAAGAATCAGGAGAAAAATCACCCCTGCCGTCAGCAGCAGAAACGGACGGATGCGCGGCACAGGTTTGCCCTTTTTCTCGGCTTCCTTGCGCTGCTGGCTATCGAGCGCAAGCCCGGCAGCCGCAGCAGTGGGGATGGCGGCGCAAAACATACACATCAGGACCTCCGTAAGCAGCAGGTAAAAACCTGTCCTTTACTTCGTTTGGCACTCCCGGCACAAACCGTAGAGTTGCAGCCAGTGCGATTTGATCGCAAAGCCGGTCTGCTCGCCAACGCGGGAAAACAGGGCCTCCAGGTCATCGCCATCGAAGAGGACGGCGCGTCCGCAGCGCTCGCACAGCAGCAGGTGCTGGTGACCGATGCCGGCCTTGAGAAAGGCCTGACAGTCGCGGCTCTGGTGGACGCGCTGGATCAGGCCGAGTTGCTCCAGTTTTTCGAGCGTGCGATAGACCGTCACCAGGCCGAGGCGCGGGTCGCGCTGACGGGCGGCGTCGAAGACCTCGACCGGGGTCAGCGCCCGGTCGCTGGATTCCATCACCTCAACCACGGCGCGCCGCGCCCCGGTCAATCGGCAGCCGGTAGATTGGAGTTGGGCAAGCCAGGACTCTGTGTTCACGGGAAAGCCTTTATTGAAAATGATTTTCAATTACAGGCGGCTTGGTCGATTTGTCAATGAGGAATCAGGTTGCTTGAGATCGTTTTACATCGCTAATGGCTTTTTGGACATTCACAAAGGGCAAAATGATCAGTCCCATGACGAAGAAAAAGATCAGAGATAGAATGGCCGGCCGCAGACTGCCAAAGGCCTGATTCATCAACCCAAACAGAAACGGCCCAACCCAGGAGGTGCCGCGCTCGCTGACTTCATAGAAGGAATAATATTCGGCTTCTTTGCCTTCTGGAATCATCTGTGCAAACAGACTACGGCTAATGGCTTGCGAGCCCCCCATGACAAGCGCAATAAAGAAACCCAGGATGAAAAATTCGATTACGCGAGTCTCGCCTTTCATGCCGCCGTAGGCATAAATGGTCACGCCGGCCCAGATGAAGAGACTGATGATAATAGCGCGCTTCGCACCTACCCAGCCGGCCAGTTTACCCCAGAAGAGGGCTCCAAAGAAGGCTACAAATTGAATCATTAAGATGACAATGGTCAGGGTAGACTGGTCGAGTTCCAGCCCCCCCTGAATCAGCGGCGCGGCTGCAAAGGTCGCCGAGACGGCAATGACGGTTTGAATGCCATCATTGTATAGAAAATAAGCAAGCAAGAATTTCAAGGTTTCAGGGAAATTCTTGATATCTTTCAGGGTATGTTTTAACTGTTTAAAGCCTACGCTCATGTAGGTCTCGTTTGCAGGCAATTTCCGGGCGGCATGCCGTGGCCGTAAACGCGCCCAGGTGATAAACGAAAAACCAAGCCACCACAGGCCGGCTGAAGCCAGGTTGATGCGGATGGCCAGGCCGGTTGGGACGCCTAGTTTCTCCCGCAGCATGTAAAAGGCCAGATTAAGCACCAGCAGGAGACCGCCGCCCAGGTACCCCATTGCCCAGCCGTAAGAGGAGACGCGGTCGCGCTGATCTTCGCTGGCGATGTCGGGCAGGTAGGAGTTGTAGAAGACCATGGCGGCTCCGAAAGCCAGGTTGGCAATGATATACAGTATGCCGCCCAGCCACCATAAGTTGCCGGTGACGAGAAAGAGCAGAATGGTTGCAACGGCTCCAATCGTGGCAAACAACTGCATCATCTGTTTGCGTAAATGAGAGTAATCTGCAATTGCGCCAAGGATGGGCAGGAAAAGCACCTGCATGCCTACTGAGAAGGAAATACAGTAAGGCAGAAAGGAATCGGGGGCAACCGGAATACCTAAAAAGGGGATGGTGGGGGTACCGGCGGCCTGTGCTGCCTCGCGTGCCAGACTGGCAACGTAAGGTCCCAGGAAAACCGTTCCAACCGTCGTGCTGAAGGCCGAGTTGGCCCAATCGTACATTGCCCAGCCACGAATTTCGCGCTTGTCGTTGATGGCAGGTGCCTGACTGATCGCTTTGCTCATTCTGCCTCCTGTGTAACAGCAAAATTTTCTTGCACCTGGTTGATAACTTATGAAACCCCGTATCAAGCCGGGCGTTTTGGTAGAGATTTGTCTCTGCCACGCTGAATTATACACGTTTTGGGTATCTCCCTATTGGTAACCAGCCTACCCGCTTTTGCTCTCAGTCTCTTATCTCTCTCAAGGTGTCTGTTCAGGCGAGACTATGAATTTCACCAAAGCCCTCCGGATGGTTTAAAATACCCGCATGCAGAAATTTATTTCTCTTTTCCTGTCCCTCTTTCTGCTGACGGCTTGCGTTTCCACCCAAAGGTCTGACGAAGCGACGATAGCCGCGCCTACTTCAAAGCCATTCCATCGGCCCAGTGAAACACCCGCGCCCACAATGACGCCTGTTGAGACGCCCTTGCCGCCCATCCCGGAACGCCCGCAATACACATTCTTTGTTACCTTAGATTATGCCGCCAAAAGCGTGAGTGTCTCGCAGACGGTTATCTATCCGAATGACACCGGCGAGACGCTTGAAAGCCTGGTGCTGGCGGTTGTCCCCAACATGTGGCCGAATTGTTTTCACCTGACATCCTTGAGCATCGACAACGTCTCCACGGCGGACTATACCCTTTCTGGTCAGCGCCTGGAAGTATATCTCCCCTCCCCGCTACTGCCCCAAGAGGTTGTTGCCCTTTCTATAGACTACACTCTGTCTTTGCCCTTTGCAGCCCAGGCCGATCCCAGCCAGGAACGGCCGCGTATTTTCGGCTACACCGAACGGCAGGTCAACCTGACCAACTGGTACCCTTTTATTGTCCCCTATCTTGCCGGACAGGGCTGGATATTGCACGACCCCTGGTATTACGGGGAACACCTGGTCTATGAAGCCGCTGATTATACGGTTAACTTCAGGACGTTGAATCTGACAGAAGGTCTTGTGGTGGCCAGCAGCGGGTGGCTTGAAACAGATGGGGAGTGGAAGCGGTATACGCTGTCTGCAGGCCGCGCTTTTGTCTTTTCTGTCAGCCCGCAATTCGAAGTGGATTCTATGCAGGTAGATAATGTCGTCCTTTACAGTTATTACTTTCCGGTCATGCAGGCACATCGCAAAGGCGGACAGGATGTGCTTATGGTCACCGCTCAGGCACTTGAACTTTTTAGTCGGCGTTTTGGCCCTTACCCGCATCGCACGTTGAGCGCGGTGATGGGCGACTTCAACGATGGCATGGAATATTCAGCCTTCTTTTTTATGCCGCGCGATTTCTACAATTCCAGCGCAGATACACCTCAAAACTATCTGACCTTTGTTGCTGCACATGAGACTGCCCATCAATGGTGGTTTGAAGCGGTTGCCAGCGATCAGGCGCTTGAACCCTGGCTGGACGAGTCGCTGTGTAATTACAGCGAGCGCCTGTACTACGAGACCTATTATCCCGACCTGGTAGCCTGGTGGTGGCCATATCGCATGTACTACTATGATGCCCGCGCAAAAATAGACATTCCCGTGTACGAAGGAGGCGGTTTTCAACCGTACACAAACGCCACCTACTTCCGCGGCGCGCACTTTCTTGAAGATTTGCGTACCCGCATTGGGGATGACGCCTTTTTTGCTTTTCTAAAGGATTACCGGCTGCAGTATGAAGGCCGCATTGCTACCTCGGCCGATTTTTTCACCGTCTTACGTCAACACACGGATGCGGATTTTTCAGATCTGCTGCAGACGTATTTCAAGAATCCTGACCGATGAAACCGATCATTGGTTGTGTATTGCTCTTGACCTTGCTCCTGACGGCTTGCCTTCCTACCACGCCTGTGACGGTTCCTTTGCCTACCCCCTGGTTGGTCACCCCAAACCCGAATGCGACTCTCACCCCGACGCCTTTCCGGCCGGCGCCGGCGGCCACACCCACCCTGTTGACTTTACCGCCTGCTCCCGCGCCGACCCTGCCTGCGGCAACGCCGGTAAACGTGCCTCTTTCTCAACCGAGTGGGGTGCGCCCGCACTACACCTTTTATGTTAATCTGGACTATCATACCCATCAGGTAGCCGCCCAGGAGGTGATCCAGTATCCCAATCAAACCGGCGTTCCGCTGGAACGGCTGGTCCTATCTGTCCAGCCCAATTTATGGACGGGGTGCTTTACCCTTTCCAGCCTGACGCAAAATGACCGGCCATTGACCGCCACGCTGGATGGGCAGCGTATGGATGTGATCCTCCCGACCCCTCTTCAGCCAGGAGAGACCATCACATTGGCGGTGGGATTTCAACTGAACCTGCCGCCCAAGAAGTTTGAAGGGACATTTGGCTTTCTGGGGTATCAGGTTAATCTGACAAACTGGTATCCGTTTGTCGTTCCGTATGATCCGGCTCAAGGCTGGATTTTGCACGACCCCTGGCCGTTTGGCGAGCACCTGGTCTATGACGCGGCCGATTTTGACCTCTATTTGCAACTGGCAGAGGGCAGTGAAGATGTAATCATAGCGGCCAGCAGCCCAGGCGTGGCCGAAAATGGTTGGACGCATTATCACCTGGAGGGTGCGCGCACGTTTGCGCTTTCGGCCAGTGACCAGTTCAAAATAGCGGAATCGGCCCTGGGGGCGATCCCGATCCGCTCGTATTATTTTGGCAAACAAGGGGCAGGGGAACGTCTTGCCTCGGCGGCCACCCAAGCGCTGGCGATTTTCCAGGCGCGCTTTGGTCCATATCCTTATTCCAGCCTGAGCATTGTTGCCACCGAGTCGCCAGATGGACAGGAATTTGATGGGCTGGTTTTCCTTTCAGAAGAGTTTTATGAGCAGTATCAGGGAGGGATTAAAAATAACCTTGTCAGCATTGGTGTGCATGAAATTGCACATCAGTGGTGGTTTGGGCTGGTGGGCAACGACCAGGCATTGGAACCCTGGCTGGATGAAGCGCTGGCTACTTACAGTGAACGCGTCTTTTATGAGTACTATGACCTGACAAGTTGGTGGTGGGGCTTTCGCGTCAATTACTTCAGTCCGGCGGGCTGGGTGGATACGAATGTTTATGATGGCATTGCCTTCCGTCCCTACACCAATGCTGTGTATCTGCGCGGCGCAAAATTTATGGAGGCTCTCCGTTTGCGCATAGGCGATGAGGCCTTCTTTGCCTTTTTGCAAGACTATGCCGGACGCTATGGGCGGCGTCGTGTGGCGGCCGCCGATTTCTTTGCCGTCTTGCATGAGCATACCTCTGCAGATGTTTCGGATATTGTCGGCGCCTATTTTAAGCATGCGCCTTAAAGGTAACCGCCTCCCCTCCCGCAGGTCAATTTCCAAACCACAAGATGTCTCTGATTGCTGACATCGGTTACCAGCCCCGTTCTAACCTGCGGGAGGGTTAAGGGTAGGTGATTACGTTTTTTTTTGCGTATCTCAATGGTTTATCCTGCCTATCCTGTCCATCCTGTTCAAAAGGGCAGTTATCTAAATTCCTTGAATGGGGGCTGGGATTTTTGCAGAGAACCATTGCCTGTGGGCAAGTACGGGAGTAAGATAAAGTCATGCAGCGTCCCTATGTCTTAGTTAATGTTGCCAGCAGTGCAGATGGCAAAATTGATACCGTTGCCCGCCGCGGTGCAACCCTTTCATCCATGGCCGACAAACGGCGGGTGGATGAATTGCGCGCCGATGTAGATGCCATCCTGGTCGGCGGGCGGACACTGATAGACGAAGACCCCAAACTGACCGTCCGAGATGAGATGCTCAGGCAAAAGCGCCTGGAGCGCGGCTTGCCTGAGAACCCCATCAAAGTTGGCGTCGTCAGCCTGGCCGAGTTGTCCCTGGATGGCGATTTCGTCACCGCCGGCCCGGCCGAAAGGTTGATTTTCACCACACGGCGTACCCCGCCGGAACAAATCATCCGCCTTGAAAAGGCCGGCGTCCAGGTCTACGTGAGTGGGGAAAACCGCGTCGACTTGCTGGAAGTGCTTTCCACCCTTTATCAAATTGGCGTGCGCCGGCTGATGGTAGAAGGCGGCGGGACGATTCTGGCCGAATTTTTCCGCCTTGGCGTTGTGGACGAACTTACCATTTACATCGCTCCTAAAATTTTGGGCGGCGCTACGGCGCCCACCCTGGCTGATGGCCCTGGCTTTGATGAAACAAATGCTCCCCGCTTGCATCTAATCTCTGTGGAGAAGGTAGACCCTGCAGGCGGGATTCTCCTGCACTACAAAACCGACTCTTCTGTAACTTAGCCATTTCATAGGAGTAAAACATGGGACTTCCCCCGCTTAAAATCAAGCAGTTGTTGGATGAAAATTTGCATCACGAATGTGAGGGCGTTGGTCCAGAACATGTCTGTGTCAGCATTGCAGCCATTGCCAATCTCCCCAGCCGCTTTGGCGATTTCCAAATTGTGGCCTTTTATAACAACAAGGATAACAAAGAGCATGTCGCTATTGTGCATGGCGATGTGACCGAGGCCGAAGATGTGCCGGTGCGCGTTCACTCAGAATGTCTTACCGGCGATGTCATTGGCTCTTTGCGTTGCGACTGCCGCGACCAACTCGAATCGGCCCTGCGGATGATTGGACAAATGGAACGCGGCATCCTGCTCTATATGCGTCAGGAAGGCCGCGGCATTGGCTTGATTAATAAAATCCGCGCCTATGCTTTACAAGAGCAGGGCTTTGATACGGTAGATGCCAACCTGGCGCTTGGCTTCCGTGATGACGAGCGCGAATACAGTGTGGCAGCCCACATGCTCATGTCACTGCACGTCAAGTCCGTCCGCCTGATTACGAACAACCCAAAGAAAATTGAAGACCTGACCCAACACGGCATTAAAGTTATCGGCCGTATTCCGCACATCATGCCGCCCAATGAACATAACCAGTTTTATCTTGAGACCAAAGCCCAAAGGTCGGGGCATCTCATCGACTTTTATGGCCGCGAACGGCTGCCCGAACAGGCCGACCCGCCCATTGTAGAAGGCATGGATGAGGAAGTGCTGGCCGTGATTCGAAAATATTATCGGTAGAGAGGAAAAATGACTATTGAGAAACGTACAATTGTTGTCACCGGCGCGACCGGCGGATTGGGTGCCGTTCTGACGCGCCAACTGGCCGCCCGCGGCGCAGACCTGGTCCTCTTAGACCGCGATGCAGAGCGGCTCACTTCTTTGACCTCTGACCTGCTTCTGTCCGAAGAGCGTTTCCTGACCCGCAGCGTGGACCTGCTCAACCCCGCCGAAACGCGTCAGGCCGCCGAAGCGGCCCTGGCCCGTTTTGGCCATATAGACGCCCTCTTGCATCTGGTCGGCGGCTGGACAGGCGGCAAAACCTTGCTTGAAGCCCCTGCAGAGGACCTGACCTTTATGCTCAGTCAGCATATCTGGACCTCCTTCAACGTGGTGCAGGCCTTTGTCCCACATCTTGTGGCGAATGGGTGGGGGCGTGTTGTGATGATCACATCCCCTTATGCTGCCAACCCTGCTGCCAAAGGCGGACCATATGCCATTGGCAAGGCAGGGCAAGAAACGCTTATCCTTACCCTGGCGCAAGAATTGAAAGGCACCGGCGTCACTGCAAATTTACTGCAAGCCAAAACGATTGATGTCAAGCATGAAAAGGTAACTGCTCCTACCCCGCAGAACGCAGGCTGGACGACCCCCGAAGAAATCTCGGCTGCTGTTCTCTATCTCCTCTCTGACGAGGCTGGGACAATCAACGGTGCGAAAATTCCGTTGTTCGGCGGCTAGGCATAACTGCCAGCGGCCAAACAGCAGCCAGGCCATGCCAAATATCTGACAATGATTAGGACGTCCCAAAGGCTTTCGGGAATGAAGTTGCTTTCCGTATCAGCCTTTGGGACGTCCGGTACGCCGGTTAACTGATTTGCTCAACCAGGTACATCTTGATGCCCAGGGTATTGATTTGTTCGATCTGGGCTTCCAGCCAGTCAAGATGTTCCTCTTCGTCTTTCAGAATCGATTCGAGCAGTTCGCGGCTGCCGTTATCGCCAGCCTCCACCGCCTGCTTGATGGCCGCATTATAGGCCTGAATGGCTTCCGTTTCGGAGGCCAAATCGTTCCTGTGTTGGCTTTCCACGTCTGCGCCAATGTGAATCTTCTTGAGATTTGAGACGATGGGGATGCCTTCCAGGAAGAGGATACGCCCGATCAGGCTTTCGGCATGTTTCATCTCTTCAATCGCGCGTTTCTCCGCGGTTTCGGCCAGTTTATCGTAGCGCCAGTTGGCGCACATTTCGGCATGGACCATGTACTGGTTAATGGCGGTCAACTCGTCGGAGAGCAAGTCGTTCAGGGTTTCGATAATTTTAGGGTTGCCTTTCATGATTGTCACCTTCCTTTGGTAAAACTGGTGTATCGGCTGCCAGAGATGTTTTTATTATAGCACTTCAGTTAGATGTGAGCCATCAGGGAAAAACAGGAGTCTGTATGTCTGACCAGAAATTTCCAGAGCCGACAGTAGGCGTTTTTGTCTTCAATCCACAGGGCGAGTTGCTCTTGCTGCGTTCGCATAAATGGCCGGGGGCTTATGTTGTGCCGGGCGGACATGTGGAGTTGGGAGAACGTTTGGAAGAGGCTGCCAGGCGTGAGGTCCGGGAAGAGACGGGGTTGAGCGTCAACGACCTGGAATTTATCAACTTCCAGGAGTTCATTTATGACCCGGCCTTCTGGAAGCCCAAGCACTTCATTTTCTTCGACTTTGCGGCCAGAACCGAGGACACACGGGTCACCCTCAACGACGAAGCCGAAAGCCATATTTGGATCGATCCTGTCAAAGCGTTAGATTTGCCGCTCGACCGTTACACGCGCCGCTCGGTTGAGATGTATCTTCAAAAATCTGGCCGTTTGAAATAAGTCTCGCCCGGCAGAAGCGCCAGGGCGAGACTTAGCGGCTATAACTCGCTTGAGCGTTTGGCAATCCGTTCTTTAATGCGTGCCAGGAATTCGCCCAAGGGGATGCTGTTTTGCTGCGAACCATCGCGCATGCGCAGAGAAACCGTTCCGGAGGCCATCTCGTTGTTGCCTACTACCAGCATGTAGGGGACTTTCATCAACTGGGCCTGACGAATCTTGGCATTCATGCGTTCTGCTCCCGTATCCACATTGACGCGAATGCCTTCAGCCCGCAGTTGTGCGGCTATCTGTGAGGCGTATTCGTTCTGGGCATCGGTGATGGGAATGACGCGCACTTGCTCTGGGCACAGCCAGACCGGGAAAGCGCCGGCGTAGTGTTCAATGAGAAAACCAATCATGCGTTCATGGGTGCTGAGTGGTGCGCGGTGAATGCAGAGCGGCGTTTCTTCTACCCCATCCTTGTTGACGAATTTCAGGTCAAACCGTTCTGGTACTGCAAAGTCCACCTGATTTGTTGCCAGGGTGAACTCACGCCCAATGGCGCTCCAAATCTGGACGTCAATTTTGGGACCGTAAAAGGCGGCCTCGTCCTGGGCCTCGACAAAAGGAACCCCGCCGTTTGTCATGGCGCGGCGCACCATATCCTCTGTTTTGAGCCACAGGCGTTCGTTGTCTACATACTTCTTGCCCAGCCCGGCTTTGGCATGCAAACTCAGGCGCATGACATATTTTTGGATGCCGAAGAGTTCAAAATATTTCTTATACAGGTCAATCACGCCCATGAATTCCTGCTCAAACTGTTCTTCTGCGCAATAGATATGGGCGTCGTTCATCTGCATTGAGCGGACGCGCATCAGGCCGAAGAGTTCCCCCGATTTCTCGTAGCGGTAGCAGGTGCCATATTCTGCCAGGCGGATAGGCAGGTCGCGGTAGGAACGTGGTTTGGATGCAAAGATTTTGTGATGCATAGGGCAGTTCATTGGCTTGACATAATACCGTACGCCCTCCAGTTCCATGGGCGGGTACATGCTCTCGGCATAATAGGGCAGGTGACCAGAGCGGATGAACAAGTCCTCTTTTGTCACGTGTGGTGTACGCACCCGCAAATAACCGGCTTTTTCTTCCATCTCCTTGGCCAGGCGTTCCAGTTCTTCAATCATAATTCCGCCGTTGGGTAACCAGAGCGGGAGGCCGGGTCCCACTTCATCATCGTAGATGAAGATTTCGAGTTCCTTGCCCAGTTTGCGGTGATCGCGCTTGCGAGCCTCTTCCAGCATGGCGAGGTATTCTTCCAGTTCTTGGGCGGTCCGCCAGGCCGTGCCGTAGATGCGGGTCAACATCTTGTTCTTTTCATCGCCGCGCCAGTATGCCCCGGCAATGGACATCAACTTGATGGCCGAAGGGTTGATTTGGCGTGTGTTTTCCACATGCGGCCCGCGGCACAGGTCAACGAATGTATCATGCTTATAAATCGAAATTTCCGGCTTTGTGTCCAGCGGATTGCCATATTCATCAAAGCCGCCTTGCTCGAGGCCTTGAATCAGTTCCAGTTTATATGGCTGGTCTTTGAAAATTTGCCGTGCCTCCTCAGCCGAGACCACCTCTTTGACGAAGGGGTGCCCGCCGGCAATGATTTGACGCATGCGCTTTTCGATTTTCTCTAAATCTTCATTGGTGATTGGCTGTGGCAAATCAAAGTCATAATAAAAGCCATTTTCTATTGGCGGGCCAATGGTGTATTTGGCCTCTGGGTAATATTCCAGCACGGCTTGCGCCATGATATGTGCCGCCGAGTGGCGGATGCGGTAGAGTTGCGAGTCTTCGTAACGTTCTTCAGAATGGTTGGACATTTTCCTTTTCCTTTCGACAGCGGGCGGCGGATGGCCAACAACGGCCGTTTGCCCAAAATAAAAAACTCTCGCCCAAAGTACGGGGCGAGAGCGCCGAATGCGGTCACGCGGTTCCACCCGATTTGCCATCAGACCGGCCTATGTAGCCGTTCTTGTGGCATCTTTGGGGGCCGATAACGGGGCCAGACGTTCCACTTACTGGACGCTTGCTTTCGCCACGCGTCGTTCAGTTTTCTGCTCGCGGGTGGTTTTCGGCAAGCCTACCTGAGACAGGCTCTCAATCAACGGCCTATCCTCCCTGTCAGGAGCGGGAATGCCTACTCGTCCCGGTCATCGCATTTGGTGATATGATGACGAATTGCGCCTATTATATGCGGCTTTGTGGCTGTGTCAAGCGGCGGGCGTTATTGTTTTGCCAAGTCTTAAGGTAAAATAAAGTGCATTTTTTCACAGGAGTTTCACCTTGAGCGATACATTGAAAATCGTCATTCCAATGGCCGGATTGGGCACACGCATGCGGCCACAGACCTGGAGCAAGCCCAAGCCTCTTGTTTCTGTGGCGGGCAAGACCGGCCTGGAGCATTTGCTGGATACATTCGATTCACTCCCCGACCCCAAACATACCGAATATGTCTTTATTGTCGGCTACCTGGGCGACCAGATTCGTCCTTTTATGGAGGCTAACTATCCGCACCTGAAGGTGCATTATGTCACCCAACCGGAAATGAAAGGACAGTCTCATGCCCTCTGGCTGGCACGCGAGCACTTGCATGGACCACTGGTGATGCTGTACTCAGATACCCTCATTGAGACGGATTTCCGCTTTCTGGCCAACGAACAGAAAGATGGGGTTGCCTGGGTCAAGGCCGTTCCAGACCCGCGCCGCTTTGGCGTAGCCGAAGTGGACTCTAGTGGGCGTGTCACCCGCCTTGTGGAAAAGCCAACCTCCCTGGATAACAACCTGGTTTTGGTGGGGTGCTACTACTTCAAGGAAGGCGAGGCGCTGGTCAGCGCTATTGAAGAGCAAATGCGGCGTAACATTCAACTCAAGGGCGAATACTTCCTGGCCGATGCGGTCAATGTCATGCTTGAACGCGGCGCCGACTTTCGCACGCAAGAAGTCAAGGTCTGGCTGGATACCGGCACAATTGAAGCCACGCTGGAAACCAACCGCTATTTCCTGGATCATGGCCGGGAGAATCAGGCTGCTCACCTTGGCGAAGACGTGGAAATCATCCGCCCCGTGTTTATTCATCCTACCGCACAGGTGGAAAATTCCAAAATTGGGCCCTACGTCTCCATCGGAGCCGAATGCCGGGTTGTAGATAGCAAAATCGAAAACAGCATCCTGGAAGCGGGTGCATACATCGAGTCGGTCAGCCTGGCCAAATCGTTCATTGGACGCAAAGCCGAAGTGCGCGGGCGCGGCCCGGAAGAAGGCGCTTGCTCACTCAATATCGGCGATAATTCCAGTGTGATCATGTAGAGATGCCAAGGGCATCTCTACATTATTTTTCTTGCCCATGTCCGATCTTGTCACATGCCGCTCTGGGTTTACCTATGCAGAATGTCCCCTCTCCATTTTCTGGGAGGGGAAGAGGCTGACGGTGCAGGCCGTCTTGCAGCGTTGGCGTCTGCCGGCGGGCATTTGCTTTTGGGTGCGCGCCGAAGACGGACGCTCTTACGAACTGCATTACCGGGAGGTAAATGACGAGTGGCACATTCATCCACTCTAAGGAGGCTCTATGCAGGAAGTCGGAAGTGTTCGTTACCTTTCCCGGCGGGTGGCCGGACTAAAGCCCTCGGGCATTCGAAAGTTCTTTGACATTGCTGCTACCATGAAGGATGTGATCTCCCTGGGCATTGGTGAGCCGGATTTTACAACCCCGGCTCCCGTGTTGGAGGCCGGCATCCAGTCTTTGCAGCGAGGCGAGACGCATTACACCTCAAATGCCGGCAAATTGGAACTGCGTCAGGCCATCGCGGAAAACTTACAGCGCCTTTATGGGGTTACCTATGACCCTGTCAATGAGATTATCGTCACCGTGGGCGTATCAGAAGCGCTTTACCTGGCGATGACGGCCCTGCTCGATCCGGGCGATGAGGTCATCATCCCGACGCCGTGCTTTGTCTCCTATCAGGCCGAGGTCATTTTGGCCGGCGGGGTGCCGGTAGAAATTCCCACCCGCATTGAGGATAATTTCCAGGTGGACCCGGCGCGGATACGGGAAGCGATTACGCCGCGCACCAAGGTCATCTTCATCGGGTATCCGAGCAATCCCACCGGCGCCGTAGCCGAGCGGGAACGCCTGTTAGAAATTGCCAGGATCGCCGAACAAAACGACCTGATCATTGTGTCGGACGAAATTTACGACCGGCTGGTTTATGATTTTCAGCATGTTTGTGTCCCCAGCCTGGGTGAAAGCATCAAACGCAGGACCATTCTGCTGGGCGGCTTCTCGAAGAGTTATGCCATGACCGGCTGGCGTATTGGTTATGCGGCCGCGCCGGTGGACTTCATCAAAGGCATGGTGCGGATTCATCAGTACACCATCATGTCCGCGCCGACGACAGCCCAAGACGCTGCCCTGGAGGCGCTTAAGAACGGCGAGCCGCATGTGCAGGAAATGTTGGCAGAGTACAATCGCCGCCGCCGCTTGATTGTGGATGGCTTGAACCGATTGGGTTTGACCACCTTTGAGCCGCGCGGCGCTTTTTATGCTTTTCCGAAAATCGGCGCTTCAGGCATGGATGATGAGACCTTTGCCGAGAAACTTTTGCGCGAAGAACATGTAGCCGTTGTGCCGGGCAATGCCTTTGGCCCTGGCGGCGAAGGTTTTGTACGTGCCTGTTATGCGACCGCCTACGAGCAAATCGAAGAAGCCTTGCATCGCATGGAGCGATTCATGCAGCGTTACGGTTAGAAAAGCCTTGCCGGTGGGACGGAGGTACGTTCGTCATCGGGCATCTACAGGTTGCCGCCGGGCTTGCAGGCATGTTGAGGCAACGCTTGGGTGCTGCAATCCGTCCCACCTTTTGACAAGCGGGGAATTCGGTTAAAATAGCAGCATGAATATTCCTTATGGCCCTTTACTGATTGTTGAAGACGTTCCCAATGTTCGCGAATTGCTAGAAGTTACCTTGCGCTTTAAAGGCTATGCGGTAATCAGCGCGCGCAATGGGCAGGAAGCACTGGAACTGCTGCAAAAAGAACGCCCGGCCCTGATTATTACCGACATCCTGATGCCCAAATTGGATGGCTTTGCGCTGGTGCAACGTTTGCGTACCGACCCGAAAACGCGCAACATCCCCGTTATTTTCCTTTCGGCAACCTATGTCACACCCGAAGACAAAGCCTTTGCGATGAGTCTGGGAGCGGCTCGTTTCCTGGAAAAGCCAATTGATACCGAAGAATTCCTCCTGACCATTGCCGAACTTCTCACCCAAGGCCCGCCCACCTTGCCCAATCCGCTTGATGAGCGAACGTTCTATGCCGGCTATCGTGAACGCCTGGAAAATAAATTGCGTTATAAAAACACGCAAATTGCGCGTACCGAGCGTTTGTTACAAACCCTGCCGGAGAATCAACGCCCAGCCTTTCAGGCGCTGTTGGAGCAGGCCTTGAACGATCGGGCCGAAATCCAGGCCGAATTGGATCAGATTTACAAAATCCTTGAAGAATATCAGGGCAAATGAACTCACCCTCCCTTGCCGACTTGCAACATCTGGCACGCCGGGCCGGCCAGATTCTGCGCGCCGCTTATGAGCAGGAACATCAGATTGGTTACAAGGGGGTCATTGACCTGGTAACCGAAGTTGACCACCAATCAGAAGCCCTGATCCTGACCGAGATTCAGCGCCTCTTTCCGGGCCACCGCATCCTGGCCGAGGAGAGCGGAGGCGTGGCAGGTGCAGACGGCCACATCTGGTATGTTGATCCGTTGGATGGCACGGTCAACTATGCCCATGGCGTGCCGTTTTTCTCGGTGTCTATTGCCTATTCCTATCAAGGCCTAACCCGTCTGGGCGTGGTGTATGACCCTATGCGCGATGAACTATTCGCTGCCGAGCGCGGACAAGGCGCCTGGCTCAACGGCCGCCCGTTGTGTGCCTCCTCCGCCACAGAGTTGGGAAAGTCCTTGCTGGTTACAGGGTTTCCTTACAATGCCTGGGTGACACCCGACGACAATATCGAAAACTTTGCGCGTTTCTCAAAACGCAGCCAGGGCGTCCGGCGCCTTGGCTCGGCCGCGCTTGACCTGTGCTACATCGCTGCAGGCCGTCTGGACGGTTACTGGGAACTCACCCTCAACCCGTGGGACGTGGCCGCTGGCGGCCTGATTGCCGAACAGGCGGGAGCAATTGTCACCAACTTGCAAGGCGCACCTGATTACCTGTCACCGCCTAATTCCATTCTGGCAGCCGCTCCAGGGATTCACGCCGCTATGCTCGAGGTATTGCATCTGCAGCCGGCGGCCTTGAATCCTGAGACCTGAAGTAATTACTTGCAACCCTCCCGCAGGTTAGACTGGGGCTGGCGGCCAATGCCAGCACTTGCGAAGACGTCTTCTGGCTTGGACATTGTGCCAAAACCTGCGGGAGGGTAGGCTTTGTGATTGCACATGTAAAGCACATGTGCAAGTACATGGCGGGCAAGCCGTCAGGGGGATAGAAGCACTTTTTTCTTCTCTTCACTATGTTATAGCGATGACAGGATGACCGCCGGTTTTACCGGTGCCTTGCCGTTCTGGTCCAATTGCCAGGGACAGCAGGTTTGGGCGGCCAGACAGGCCAGGGGGCTGAAGGCAGCAAGTTTGGCGCCGCAGCCAGAGCAGGGCTTCTATTGTCAACTCAACTTGCCGGCCGGAAATCATCCCATTTTAATAATATCAAACTTGATATTAATAATATCAAGTTTTAACTTGACATTTTTAAATAATTTTGTATAATAACTTTAGATTTCGTGTTTGCCTTTTAAAATCGGAGAAACTGTTATGCACCACCCTGCCCCTCCCACCGTTTCGCTATCCGCCTTTTTGCCTGCCGGCGAGGTAAAACTCCCCGAATACCCGTCCTGCCTGCTTGCAGAACACAAGCCCCGCGGGCGTATTGCCGCCTTGCGTCAGCAGGTAGGCGACCTGTTGATTTCGATTGGCCTGAAGATTAAGGGCCAATCCCCCAGCCTGCAAGTTTTCCCGTCACCTGCCAGGAGGTCTTCATGAAGCCAGTTCTCACCCAGTGCCCGGTGTGTAAAGGCGAATTGACCGTTACGCGCTTGTATTGCCCGTCTTGCGATACCACCATTGAAGGCCGTTTTGTGGCTGGTTCCTTTGCCTACCTCACGCCAGAACAACTTAAATTTGTCGAGATGTTTGTGCGCTGTGAAGGCAAAATCAATCGGATGGAAGATGAAATGGGACTTTCTTATCCTACCATCCGCAACCGCCTGCATGAAATTATCCGTGCGATGGGTTACGAACCCGGCAAGGATGAGCCGGCTGAAGCCGTTAGCGAAGAACGCCGCCGGCAGATTCTTGAAGACCTGGATGCCGGCCGCATCACAGCCGAACAGGCCATGCGTATCCTGAGCGGTGAGGAGGCCTGACATGCAACGCCAGACTGTCATTTGCGGCTCCAGCCCAAAGGTACGCCTGCGCTCTGTCCCAGGCGATTTGCGCCTCAGCGGCTGGGAACGTGATGAAATTTCGGCCAAAACCAATGGCGACCTGCTGGAGTTGTTGGGCAATGAAGGCGGCTTTGACCTGTCTTGTGATGATGATCTCATCCTCTCGGTTCCCATTACTGCTGAACTCACGATTGAATCGGTGGGCGGTGATGCCGACTTGCGCGGTTTGAATGGTTTGTGTCAGGTTGAGCAGATTGGGGGCGATTTTGTCGGGCGGAACATCGGTTCTTTTCGGACCCAAAACGTGGGCGGCAACCTGAGTCTGCGCGGGGTTGCGGGCGACGTCTCGGCTGCCAATGTGGGCGGCGATGCCAGCCTGCGCGCTGCCCAGGCCAACATCTCCCTATTGGCTGTGGGCGGGGATTTGCACCTGCGCGGCGCATCGGGCAACCTTTCGGCCAGTGTGGGCGGCGATGCGGTGCTGTACCTTGAACCACGCCCCGAGGCTGAAATCACGCTCACTGCCGGCGGCGACATCCTCCTGCGTCTGCCACCCGATGCAGATGCCCGCCTGGAACTCCAGGGCGGGGGCAGCGATTCCATCCATGTCAACCTGCCCGGCATAACCTTTGATGAGCAGGCGTGGAGCGGCCAAATCACGCTGGGAGAAGGCCGCGCCCGCATTAACCTGGTTGCAGGCGGTGAGATTACCGTTACCAGTCAGGCCGAAGAGTGGCAATCAGCCGCCGAGTTTGATTTTGATATGGACTTTGATTTCGATATGGATTTTCCCAACTTGCCGGCCGATTTGTCGGGCCGGATTGAGCGCGAAGTTGAGTATGCTGCCCGCCAGGCTGAGCGTGCCAGGGAACGCGCCGAAGCCGCCAGGCAGCGTGCCCAGCAGAAGGCGCGCGAGGCCGAGCGCCGGATTCAGGCGAAAGTCAACGCCCGCGTTGGCCGCTGGGGCATGGACTGGAGCGGTACGATTCCGCGTCCACCCCGTCCGCCCGCGCCGCCTTCAGAGCCGGTCAGCGACGAAGAACGCCTGACCATTCTGCGTATGCTGGCCGAAAAGAAAATCACGGCCGAAGAAGCCGAAAAATTGCTGGCCGCACTGGAGTAACCTGATGTCATCCGAAGAACGACGCAAAATCTTGCAAATGGTGGAAGATGGCAAAATTACGGCCGCGCAGGCGGTGACCCTGATGAAGGCGCTGGAAGAGGATGAGCCTGAAGCACAGATTTCGCCCCTCGAAACCGAAGCAGGCGCGGGGTCCGTTTCTGAGCCGGACCCTGGGCTGGCTGCCACAGCCGAAAAAGCGCGCTCGCTCTGGCAGATTCCGCTCTGGTTGGGCGTCGGCCTGACGGTGCTCAGCGCCGTCCTGATCTACTGGATCATGTCCTCCTCTGGCTATAACTTCTGGTTCTACTGCATGTGGTTGCCTTTGCTGGCGGGCGTGGCGCTCACCGCGCTGGCTGCGGCCAGCCGTACAATGCGCTGGCTGTTTGTGCGCGTTGACCAAAAGCCAGGGGAATACCCACAGAAAATCATTTTGGGCTTCCCGCTGCCTTTGCGTCTGGCCGGCTGGTTTCTGCGTACTTTTGGGCACAAAATCCCCAGCCTGCATAAGACGAATGCAGATGAGATTCTACAAGTGCTGGATGCTGCCGGTGCTGCCGGCGCGCCGCTGATTGTGAATGTGGAAGACGAAGAGGACGGCGAACGCGTCCAGGTTTTCATTGGGTAGGAAAGATGGACGCTCCTCTCACTCCCGTTATTGAACGAAAGAAAAGCACCCTGCTCAGCGGGCTGCTCTTGCTCTTTTTGCTGGCCATGATTCTGGCCAATTTAGGGGGCAATATGTATGGGCCGCTGATGTCGCTCTACATTAAGGACTTGGGCGCGTCTGTGCCGCAGATTGGCCTGTTCTTTACCATCTCATCCATCATCCCCCTGGCGTTGCAGATTTTGGGCGGCTGGATTTCGGATTCGGTGGGCCGCCTGCGGGCGATTGCTTTTGGCAGCCTGGCCGGGACATTGGCTTATGTGGCCCTCATCCTGGCTCCTACCTGGGAATGGTTGCTGCTTGGTTCGGCTTTCTTTGCAGTGGGTTCTTCGCTGGTCGGACCTAGTTTCGACGCGTTTATTGCCGAGCATTCTGAGGAAGATAATCGCGCCCGCATGTTTGGCATTACACAGGCCATTTTCATGGTGGTTGGTGTGGCCGGGCCGCTGCTCGGCGGCTGGCTGGCAAAGGGATATGGCTTCAAGTTCATGCTCATGGTTGCCGGGGTGCTTTATGCGGCCGCGACGATAATCCGTGTGGGCATGGCGCGCGACGCGGCCCGCGGGGCGGGAGCAGCGTCTCACCGGCCGCTGACTCTGGCAAGTCTGGGCTCGAATCTGAGCGCCATGCTCGGCTTGCTGCTGGGCGGAGGGGTGCTTACCTGGATTCTGATCACCGATGGCATACGCGATACGTCCTTTGCGCTTTCGATGAACCTGCTTTCTGTCTTTATGCAGGAATTTGGCAAGTTAGACCTGACCCAAATCGGTTTCACCAATAGTATTTTCGGCTTGTTTGTCATGCTCACCACCATTCCGGCCGGCTGGCTGGCCGATAAGGCGGGCGAGCGGGTGGCCATTGCAGTTGGCTTTTTGCTGATCGGCATTTCCATTGGCGGCCTGGTCCTCCTGCCGCCAGCGGTGCTCTGGATGTATGCTGCCGGCTGGGCGGTGGCCGGTATTGGCGTGGGCTTGATTTCGCCCGCTTACCAGTCCCTGATCAGCAAGGCTGTTCCGGCGCACTTACGCGGGACGGCTTTTGGATTGTTCAGCACCAGCCTGGGCTTGATTTCCCTGCCGGCGCCCTGGCTGGGCGCGCAACTGTGGCAGCAAGTTGGACCGCGTTTCCCCTTCCTGATTACGGCGGCGGTCTCGATTCTGTCTATCATTCCGATTTGGCTCAAATTTAAATTGCATCAGGAGGAGAAGGATTAACTTCTTGCGATAGAAAGTGAAATTAAAGAGGTCACTGCAAAAAGTCACAACGCAAAGCCGCCAGGGTGCAAAGGCGCAAAGAAGGATGATATCTGTTTTTGAGAACACGTTTTTACGCTTAAAAACGGCGCTTTGCTTAAGTTGATGTATAAAACTTTGCGGCTCTGCGCCTTTGCGTTAAAGATTTTGACCTTTTTGCAGTGAGTCATTAAACTTATAGAGGAGAGATTTTATGGCAACGACAGAAGAGCGTATGAAAATTTTAAAGATGATTGAAGAAGGGAAAATCAGCGCCGAAGAGGGAGCGCGTTTGCTGGCTGCACTTAATCAGGGACGCAAAGCAGTCTCAACGGGGATGCAGGTTGGAGCAGGCGCCCCGCGCTGGCTGCGCGTTCGCGTCACCGATATCCGAACCGGCCGCTCTAAGGCTTCTGTCCAAATTCCGCTCACCTTGGTGGATGCCGGCCTGAAGATCGGCGCTCATTTTGCCCCCGAGGTTGAAGGCGTGGATATGTCCAATGTCATGGATGCCCTGCGGGCCGGCATGAGCGGGAAAATCATTGATGTTGTTGACGAGGAAGATGGCGAGCACGTGGAAATTTTCGTTGAATAATCACGCACTTGCGAACTGCAGCCGGTTTTCCAGAAACCAGCGAACCGTATCCGTCAGCGACTCCTTGAGCGAACGCGGGGCATACCCCAGTTCGCGCGTCGCTTTGGCATGGCTGATGTGTGAGTTGCTTGCCAGCACTTCCAGCGAATAGGGGGTGAAACGCGGCCTCGCGTTTTGCAGCCGATAGAAGATGGGTGCCAGGCGCGCCCCAAACCTTGCCAGCGCACGCGGCACTTTGAGCGTGAAGAACCCCCGTCCCGTAATCTCGCGCACGGTCTCCAACAGGTAACGCACCGAGATGCGTTCTCCAGACAAGATGTAACTTTCCCCTTTTCTCCCTTTCTCGGCGGCCAGAATCAGCCCTTGCGCCACATCGCGCACATCCACAAAGTCATAGGCGCCTTCTACATACAAGGTTGGACGACACAGGGCGGCGTCGCGAATCACCCCTCCCATTTCTGAGAGACGAAAATCATAAGGCCCGATCACGCCTGTCGGACAGGCAATGACGGCATCCAATCCCTCCTGAGCCGCTTTCTGCACTTCCAGCGTCGCGGCGGCCTTTGAGCGGTCGTATTCTCCGTAGGGGTTATTGGGATCGTAAGGCAAACTTTCGTCAATCACGCCGCTCTCCACACGCCGGATGGCATGAATCGAACTGGTGTACACGAAACGCTCCACCCCCTCCTGCCGGGCCGCCTGAATCGCATTCAGGGTTCCCTGGACATTCACATTCCAGACTTGCGGCTGGTACCCGGGCAGAATCGAAATCCTGCCTGCCAGATGATAGACAATTTCCACACCCTTGCAAGCCTGACGCAGCGATTCTTCATCCAGCACATCCCCTTCCAGCGGCTCTATATCTAGACCCTCTAAAGGGGCGCGGCTTTCTCCGGGCAGAATCAACGCCCGGACTTTGTGTCCCTGCTCAAGCAGACGGCGGACCAGCACATTCCCAATATGGCCGGTAGCGCCGGTGACCAGAACACTTGACATGGCTCACTCCTTTTGAGCGGCAAGCCCGTTCATCATAATTTTCAAGGATTCGGTGGTAATCGCTTGCCAGTCGTCCTCTTGCGGGTCAAGCAGACCCTGCAGCAGCATACCCACTGCCAGGGCAACGATCAACCGCGCTGCCGCCTGGGGCTCTACCGGCCGAAAGACACCTTCGGCGACTCCCTGTTCGATCAGGCTGGCAAAGTAGTCCCGATAGCGGCGGTAAGGCGCGATTGTCGTCTGCCAGACGGCCTCGTCACGGCTGGCCTGCGCCCAAAATTCGAGAAACATGGGCAAGCGTTGGTCGGCATCCCGGAAGATTCCCGGCACGGCGGCGGTCATGCGCATGAAAATCTGGGCTGCATTCTCGGCGCCCTGGCGTGCCTGTGCAAACTGCGCGTCCAGCCCATCCAGCCAATCGTGCAGCAATTGTAGAAAGACAGCCTGTTTTGTGGGAAAGTGATGGTAAAAAGCGCCTTTGCTGACGCCGGCTTCGGCACAGATATCCTCCACTGAGGCGGCCTCATAGCCCAAACGGGCAAACAGGGTGAGTGCGGCTTGCAAAATATTGGCGCGTGTTTCTTCGCTGCGAGTCTGCATGGAACTCCTTGTAAGATACCGACCGGTCGGTATGAATTGTAGACCTTTTCCCCCCTCTCGTCAAGGGCGAAAGGGCTAATGGCTGAACACCCCTATCAGTTCACTGTAGCCCAGTATATGACCCTGCATTGCCGCTTCGACGGCTTTCTTTTCAGCCTTCTCTGGCAGGTTGGGAACGATGTCCAGCGCATACAATCGAAAAACGTAATGATGGGTGCCAGAAGGCGGACAGGGGCCGCCGTAGGCTGCCTCTCCCCAAGAGTTTTTTCCAAACAATATGGCCACCTCGTCATAGCGCCGGCCGTTCTGGATGCCCTCCTCCAGGGTGCGGACATCGGCCGGGATGTAATATACCACCCAATGTACCCACGTTCCCAGGGGGGCGTCAGGGTCCTCCATGATGAGCACCAGACTCTGAGTCCCTGCTGGCGGATCGCTCCAGGCAAGCGGCGGCGAGACATTTGCTCCGCGGCAGGTGTAATCTTCTGGGATGACGGCCCCCGGCGCAAAGGCCGGGCTGGTCAGCGAGAAGGACGGCAATGCGGATTCGGGCGTTGCTGTGGCCGGTGTGCAAGCCGTCCAGAATATCAAAAAGGCAACCAAAAAGGAGATTCTACGGATGGACATAACGGCCTCTTCTAGGCGAACGATCCTGACCAGGTTTCGAACTTGCGTCCGCGGCGCTCATCATCCGTATAAAAGCACAAATACGTCAGCACTTGATAGGGGACGAATTTTTGTGCTTTGGGCTGATAAACGGCTAAATCGTAGTAGGTGTGCCACGTGCCAGAGTTGAAGTAGATCTGAGCCGCCGGATACGGCGTCGCGCCGGTTGCATCCAGCGAGACGATTTCGTGGTGGTGGGTGTGTCCGTAAACGATAAACTGTGCGCTTTTATTCAAGAAGGCGGTCTCTTTGAGGGCGTTTTTGGCAAAGGAAATCTCACCGGATTCCCACATTCTGTGTTTTAGCCAGGTAAGGATATCGTTGATGGTATTGAATTTGGCTCGCTTGGAGAGCCGCAGAATCACTTCCAGCGCATCTACCATATCCAGTTGCAGCCATTTGTCGGCCTGACGCACAAAATCGAGCGCCAGAAATTCTTCTCCCATTTGATCCCAAATGGCTTTGAGCCTGTCTTGAACGCTGCAACCCTGACAGTGTTCGCGAATCTGGCCGGCAATCCAGAGCGGAGCAGCCAGCGCGGGGCGGACGTTGGTCAATTCGCGCAAATTTTCCACCAGCGTTTCGGGGGCCTGGTCACCGAGTTGGCGGCGAATCTCCAGTGGAAAACGGTTGAGCATTTCTACGGCAAAAGCATCGCCGAGTGTGGCGGCGTTACGGCCGGCCTGCCGGTTGTAATTGAATGAGTCGTAGATATCCCCGTGCCGGGCCAGCAGGGCGTAGCGGCTGAACAGTTCTTGAATTTGTTCCGACTCGGCTGCTTCGTGTGGAAACGGCCCGGGCGGATTGGCCAATCCCATCGCCTGGATAATCTCGCTTCGAATCGCGTCAAAGGCGTTGCCGGGGAGGTGATAGTACCAATCGTGATTGCCTACCATGTAGTAGATGCGCGCCGGCACGGGCAGACGCACCTTGCTTTTGGAGGCCGGTTGACCCATGCGGTTGGCAGGGGGCAGGGTCACCAGTTCGCCAGAAGCGGCGCGGCGCAAGACGTCGGCCGCCGAAGCATTTTGCGTCAGAACGCGGCGGGTGATCTCGGCCAGTTTCGCGGCGAATTGCGGCAGGCGGGGATCGCTCCAGGGGCGGATTTCGGTTCCATCGGGATCAGGTTCCAGCCAGAGCGTGGAATGAAGCGGGTCGAGCGCGTCACCCAGCAGGAGGATATCCATGCTTTGCAGCGGGCGATAGGTGCCGTCTTTACGCCATGAGGCGCTGAAGGCTAATTCACGCAGGCGGTCGCCAAAAAGATAAAAGGCGCTGGACGAAATCGAACGTCCACAGGTACCATCACCGAGATGAATGTCGCTGAGAATGACAAGCATGTTGGCCTCCCGCGTTTATTATAGCAAACGGCGCTTTGTCCTTTTGTCCATTATTCTGGCCCTTTCCTCAGCCAGGAAACCAGTTGTGAAATTCCCCAGGCGCTGGTCAACGCCAGGAAGAGAGCCCACTCAAAACTGAAGCGTAGTTGGATGAGCATGGCTGCCGAAGCCAGCGCCAGCCCTGTCAACGTGACGATGGCCAGCCGTGCCAGGTGACCGTGCTCCAGCGCGCGGCGCTCGGCGTCGTCTTTGCTGCCGGAAACATGCAGGCGGGAGATGAAATTCGCCAGATCCCAGTTGACCAATGCCCCAAGTACGCCGGCGGTTATCCAGCCAATGGAAAGATCCAGCCAGATGCCAAAGCCGGCCGCGACGACGGCCAGGAGCAGACCAATGCTTGCCGCCCAGTAACGGCGGTAGAACAGGGCAATCAGCCACAGCAAGCCGACGCAGCCGATTGCCCAGGCGGTGATATGCTGGCCGCTCTCCAGGTATCCCCAGGTCAATGTAGCCGTGCATACAACCAGGCTGAGATACATTACGAGAAGGCTCATTTCACCTCCCGATGGCCCTTTGCCAGGCAGGCGGACGTCCAAATGCTGCGCCGGCGGCCTGCTCAAAAGGCTGCTTCACGTCCCAATCCAGCACCTGTATGCCGGCGCGTTGGAGTTTCATCAACAGCAGGCGGCGTTCCAGGTGGATGACGCGCGCGGCCAAGGCGGTTTCAGGCGTGGACGGCAGTTTCTCCTGCTCAAAGGTTACCGGGTTGGGACTGATCACCATCACTTGATAGCCACGCGAACGCAGAGAGATCAGCACCGAGAGGTCATCTTCTGCCAGCGGGCTGATAAGCACAATTTGTGAATGGGCGGGAAAAAGCCGTGTTGGGATGTGCGCCAGGTCAGAAAAGACCTGACTTTCACCGGGCTCGGCGTGAGAAAGCGCCTGTAAGAGACGCTCGCGCTGAATTTTGCCGTAGCCGGGAAAGGTCCAGTTCAAATAGCGGCCATAGAGCAACAACCCAACGCGATTGCCTTGAGAGATGAAGGCATCTGCCAGCGCCGTGGCGGCCAGCACCGAATATTCGAACAGAGAGCGGTCGCTGCCGATGACGTTGGTGCGGTAACGGCCATCCAGCACAATGCCCACGTCGGCCACCCTTTCCTGCTCAAATTCATTGGTGAAAATAGCCTGCGTTTGACGTGCAGAAACATGCCAGTTAATCCGGTGGGGCGAATCGCCCGGCTGATATTCGCGCACGCCAAAGAACTCTACACCCGCTCCGCCAACGCGTGCCGGGATCGTGCCGGAGTAGACGCGCGTTTGGCGCGGACGAATGACAATGCGCTGCAGGCGCAGAACCGGCGGCAGGACGAAAAGATGCCCGGGCGTGGAAAATGTCCGTTCACGCTGGACCAGCCCAAAGTGGTCCCGAACCGTAACGCGTAAGGCCGGGAAGGGGTAGTAGCCGCGTCCGGCTCTGATGGTATACGTCCACTTCAGAGTCTGTCCGTTTTTCAGAGAAAACATGCGCCGGGCTGTGCCTTCGATGACCTTCAGGCCTGAAGAGATCTGATCTTCTACCTGGATTTCATCCAACGCGCTGCCGAGGTTGGTCAGCGTGAGCGTGACCGTGACAGGCGTCCCGGCCAGGACGCGCTCGGCGCTTAAGGAACGATGGATCTCCAGGCGCGGTTCGGCGGGAGCATGCAGCAAGCCCGCCAGGAAGTACAGCGCCAGCAGCAGCGCCAGGGCCAGGAAACGACCCTGTAAAGTAATCAACCCGGCAATGACCAGTGCGTACAATGCAATGGCCAGCAGAAACGTGCGCCACATCTTCAGTCTTCACTCACAACCGGCACCGGAACCTGGGCAAAGACCTCTTGGATCACGTCTTCCACAGCCTTGGCAGCCATCCAGTATTCTGGCTGGAGGATGATGCGGTGTGCCAGGACAGGCATGGCGTAACGCTTGATGTCGTCTGGGATCACATAGGCCCGGCCCTGCATGGCGGCCTGGGCGCGCGCTATCTTGAGGAAAGCCAGTGAACCGCGCGGACTGGCCCCAACCGCTACGCGCCGGTCACTGCGCGTGCGGTGGACAATCTCGGCAATGTAGGCCTCCAGGTCTTTATCCACATGCACGCTTTCAATCGCCTGGCGCATGGCAAGCAATTGGGCCGCGTCGGTGATCTGCCGCAAAACAACCTCGTCCTGGCGGCGTTCGGCGCGGCGGTGCAGGATTTCCTGCTCCTGCTGCTGGTCTGGGTAGCCAACCGAAAGTTTGAGCATGAAGCGGTCCAGTTGCGCCTCGGGCAGGGGAAAGGTGCCCTCATACTCGATGGGATTTTGCGTCGCCAACACCAGAAAAGGCTCTGGCAGGGGCAGGCTCTCGCCTTCCAGCGTTACCTGTCCTTCCTGCATGGCTTCCAGCAGGGCCGATTGCGTCTTGGGGCTGGCGCGGTTGATCTCGTCGGCCAGGAGGATATTGGCAAAGATTGGGCCGCGTCGCAGTTCGAAGCGGTTTTCCGCGCGGTTGAAAATGTATCCGCCGGTAATGTCGCCGGGCAGCAGATCGGGAGTAAACTGGATGCGTTTGAACTCCAACCCCAGGACGACGGCGAAACTGCGCGCGGTTAACGTCTTGCCCAGGCCGGGAAAATCCTCCAAAAGCACATGTCCGCCGGCCAGCACAGCGGCCATCACCATTTCCAGCAGGCTGCGTTTGCCGACCACTGCGCGCTCCACTTCGGCAATCACCTGCCGGCTCACTTGCGAAACTTCATCAATTTCTGCGCTCACGATAGGTCTCCAATTGGGATTCAAGATATGCGATTACAGGACCGATTTCCATGTCAAAGGGTGTCTCTGGCGGAGGTGCAAACAAGCCGCGGCGTGGAAATTCGGCAAACGAACGGTTCAACCCCGACTCCAGGTAGGCTTGCACATCCCCGGGCGGATTCCAGCCCCGGCCGCTCAGCATGAAGGGCGGGCCGCTCAGATCTTCGCCGCGCTGGATGAGGATATCCCGCGCCAGATGGCCCAGACGGTTGGCAATCTGCCACTTGAAATAGACGCCGTTCTGCCGCTGGGCAAGCCACCAGGCGAAATTCTGAACAGGGCCGCGTTCAAGCCGCCGCCGTCTCTTGTCTCTCCCTGAGGGGCGTTCACGTCCATACAGACTGGCAAAGGCCAGCAAAGCCGCGGCCGTGACCAGCAGGGACCAGTAAACGACTTGCCCGATTGAGCGGTAGAGAATCCCGGCTGCCCACCAGAAGTAAGATAGCGGCAGAAGGACGGTATCTCGAATGACATCCTGAAAGAGAAACGCCAAAAGGGCCGCGGCGGCCAGCAGTCCTGCTGCCAGGCGCAGTCTGCCTTTGTGGCTCATAGCGACTCCCCGCATGCATGCAAGATGTCTCTCAGGCAGGCAACGGCTTCTTCGGCCTCGGTGGGAGTAGACCTCAGACCGCCATAACGCACTTTTTCAAACAGGCGTGTCAGGCGCTGAACCGGTTCTGCCGGCAGGCCGGCCTGTTCCAGGCGGGCAGCAAACTCGCTGGGTGTCATTGCCTGCGGCCGTCCCAAACCGCGCTGAGTGCTGACCGCCTTGCTCATGCGCACATAACAGCGGATCACAGTATCGTCAAACGACTCCCCGGCGTGAATTTCGTCCAGAGCAAGGCGGGCAATGTGGGCCAGTTCTCTTGGCAGGCTGCTCTGCTGTGAACGGCTGCGCCTCCAGGCCCAGTACCCAAAACCCAACAGGGCCAGAAACAAAATGGTGCCGGTGAGAAGAATCCACCAGGTTGAAATAACCGGCGGCGTGAAGGAGGCAATTACCCCCTCGGCAGGCTGTTCCAGGTCAAACCCCTGCAGGCTGCCCGCCTCTGTTGATGCTGGCAGGGCAGTGTTGTGAGATTTCCTTATCACCCATGAGACCAGCCACAGCGTCAACGCCAGCCGCAGGATGGTTTTCAGCAGGCGCTTGCGGCCTTCGGGAGTCATCAGCAAGAGCAGAATGCCCAGCAAGAAGACTGCTAGCAGTATCAGCATCAACTGCTGAATCAGCGTAATTTGCTTCAGCCTCCAGATGAATTCCCCCGGCAGCGTGCGTTCATTGTCCGGCGAAACGTAATGAACGGCCGGCTTGAAATCCAGGCCGTTCAGGCTGGCGGCCAGCAAAAACAAGGCTGCCAGGCCCAGTATGCCCAGCACCAGTGCCCACCAGCGGTTCTCATTCAAGCGCGCCCAAAAAGGTTTCACGGTAAGGATATTTTACTCCAAAGCAGTGATATACTTTGCTTCCATGGAAAAACCGCTTGCCAGTCGGGTTGCGCTGATTACGGGCTCAGGTCGCGGCATTGGGCGGGCCATTGCCCTGCATTTTGCCCGCCTCGGAGCCGATATCGTCGTCAATTTTTTCCGTAACCGCGCCCCCGCTGAGGAGACCGCGGCGCAGATTCGTGCCCTGGGCTGCCGCGCCCTGGTCGTCAAGGCCAATGTCGGTCAAATTGAGGACATTCAGCGTCTCTTTGAGGCCACAGAAGCCCACTTTGGCAGGCTGGATATCTTCATCCACAATGCCGCCTCCGGCTATAACCGCCCGGTCATGGGACAAAAACCAAAAGGCTGGGATTGGACGATGAACATTAATGCCCGCTCGTTCCTTTTCTGTGCCCAGCGGTGTGTACCGCTGATGAAAAAGGACGGCGGGCGTATCATCAGCATTACCAGCCCCGGTTCGCAGCGAGTGCTACCCGATTACGCCGTAGTTGGCGCCAGCAAAGCCGCCCTGGAGGCTCTGACGCGCTACCTGGCTGTAGAACTGGCTCCCTATGGGATTCACGTGAACGCCATCTCTCCTGGCGTGGTCGAGACCGAGGCGCTGCAGCATTTTGAGGCGTTCAAACGAGAAGACCTGATCGCAAAGGCCGTTGCTGCTACGCCGGCCGGCCGCCTGGTCACGCCGGAGGATATTGCCGGCGTGGCGGCCTTCCTGTGTTCCCCTGCTGCTGATATGATCTGTGGACAGGTAATTGTCGTGGACGGCGGCTATACCCTGCCGGTCCGCTAAAATGATTTTTTGTACCAACATTTTTTGCTGTAATGTCACCAATTGGCAAACACCCAACCTGTGACAGAGAACTCAGAAGTACCTTATGTCCATTCAATGGGATTCGCTCCCAAAAGTTCACCAAGCAATTGCAAAAAGCGGGCTCTCGCAGGCCGATCAAGAAAGGTTGATTCGGCTGATTGAAATCCTGTCTTTCTCTGACAGAGAGCAAGACAGCGACGACGCGCTGGATGTCCACGCTTTCCTGTCCACCTTCCAACAACAAGCCAGAGAATTGGACACCCTGCGCCACCTGAGCAGCAAATTGACTGCCAGCCTTGACCTGAAAATGGTGCTCAAGGCAGTCGCCGGTGAAGCCATGCGCCTCATCCAGAATGCCAAAAATGTAAACATCTTCCTCTACGATGCCGAAGCGGACCGATTGGATTTTGGCCTGGCCATGGACGAGAATGGCACCCACAACCAGCCTTTCTCACAACCCCGCCCCAATGGCTTGACGTTTACTGTTGCTCACAAGAGACAGATTGTCACTGTAGAGAACATGTCCGCCTCACCCCTCTTCCAGAATGCCCCCGAAACCTGGAAGGGTTCTATTATTGGCATCCCGCTTACAATCGGCGAAAAGGTTGTAGGCGTGATGAACATTTCCCGTTCGATCACCGGCAACTTCTCAGATTCAGAATTGCGCCTGCTCAACCTGCTGGCAGAGCAAGCCGCCATCGCCATTTCCAATGCCCGCCTGCATACTTTGCTCAATCGTCAGGCATATACCGATCCCATCACCGGCCTGCCCAACCGCCGCGCCCTCGATGAGCATTTGGAAAGCGAAATTCAACAGGCGCGCCGCACCTTGAGAAACTTTGCGGTGATTATGATGGACCTTGACCACTTTAAGGAAATCAACGACACTTATGGTCACTATGTGGGCGACCAGATCTTGCGGGCGACTTTCAATTACCTGGCGCAGCACTTACGCTCCACCGACTTCTTGTCTCGCTTCGGCGGCGACGAACTGACGCTCGTCCTCAGTGATGTGGACCTATCTGCTGCCGTGTCTGTTTGTAAAAAGGTGAATGAGGCTTTCTCCGACTACCACGTTCAACTGCCGGATGGCAAACGCACAAAAATCGGCATTTCTGGCGGCATTGCCGTCTATCCGCTCCATGGCCGCACAGCCAGAGATTTGTTACGAGCAGCAGATGAAGCCCTCTACCGCGCCAAAAGAAGCACGCGCGGCACCTTTGTTGTTGCCCAACCGCTCACAGATAACCACTCCACGATGTATGGGCCAACGTCATAAGCCGGCCCTATTTGCCTTTTCCTTTCCGAAGAACAAACAATGCCGACCCTTGTCCAGACCTTGCCTGCCACTGACCCGGCCTTCCTGCGTATTGTGGCGGAAGGCTGGGGACTGGAAGCGGCACCTCATCTGACGGCAGAGATCCTGAGCGCCTCTCTCCTGGACCCGAACCTGGCGCGCGAAATCCAGGAGACTCTTCCACCCGAAGCGCGAGCCGCCCTGGATGCGCTGCGGCAGGCCGGCGGGCGTCTGCCGTGGTCAACCTTTGTCCGCCGTTTTGGGGAAATGCGCGCCGCCGGACCGGCTTGCCGGGACCGTGAGCAATACTACCGCCATCCAATTTCTCCGGTTGAAACGCTTTACTATCGCGCCCTGATCGCCAGGGCCTTCTTCGATACGCCCTCCGGGCCGCAGGAGTTTGCCTACATCCCCGACGATTTGTTGCCTTTGATTCTTCCCCTTGAAGAAAAATCTGCCCCTGTGTCATCCGGCGAACCGCTAGGGCGGCCTGCTTCTCCAAAAGAACGGCAGCATCCCTTGCCTGTCAATGACCGTCTTCTGGACGATTTGACAACCGCCCTGGCGGCCCTGCGCATGGGATTGGATATTCCCCAGGCGTCACACTGTAATTATTCGCCCCAGGTGCTGAAAGATTTTTTGGCCGCAGCCGGCCTGACAGTTAAGGATGTACCCCGCCCCGAAGCCGTCCGCACTTTTTTAGAGGCCGAGCGCCATCAGGCATTAATCCTGCTGACCAAATCCTGGCGGGAAAGCCAATCGTTTAATGAGTTGCGGCAGATAAGCGGCCTGATATTTGAAGGCGAGTGGACGAATGACCCCCTGGCAACCCGCCAGCGTTTGCTGGGCTGGCTGGGCCAACTGCCGCGCGGTCAGTGGTGGAGTCTGCCGGCTTTTGTCCGTCACATCAAAGAGCAATTTCCCGATTTTCAGCGCCCGGCAGGAGATTACGATTCCTGGTTTATCCGGCGTAGTGCCGATGGGGTTTACCTGCGCGGCTTTGAGCATTGGGATGCTGTAGATGGGGCGCTCATCCGTTATATGATTTGCGGCCCGCTGTATTGGCTGGGGATGGTAGCCTTGGCCTGCGCCGAGGAAGACGGGCCGGTGACCGCCTTCCGCATTGTCGAAAAACGGCTGGTCAGTAAGGAAGATGGTAAACTGACCGTGCTTTCAAATGGACGTATCTGCGCATCTCGCAGCCTGCCCAGAGTAAGCCGTTACCTGCTGGCGCGCTTTTGTGACTGGGAGGATGAAAAGCCAGACGAATATTGCTATCGCATCAGCACCCGTTCTCTGAAGAAAGCCCAGGAACAGGGCTTGAAGGTGAGTCAATTGCTTAGCCTGCTGGCAAAGAATTCTGCCACAGAGATTCCCCCTGTGCTGGTCAAGGCACTGAAGCGGTGGGAAATTAACGGGACTGAAGCCCGGGTGGAGAGCCATGTCATTTTGAGGGTCAGCCGGCCCGAGGTCCTGGATGAACTGCGCAGGTCAAAGGCTGCCCGCTTCCTGTCTGAGCCGCTCGGTCCAACGGCTGTGATTGTCAAGCGCGGGGCGGTCTCCCAGGTGCTGGCTGTGTTGACCGAGATGGGTTTGCTGGCAGATGTGCAGACCGATTCGTAATCTGAGACCAGCGATATAATTTGTCTGTAAGGCTTTGCAATGGCCTCAATTTGGAAATATAACCCAAAATGGAGATGACTATGTCCAAAATTGACTGGATCACCCAAGAACTTGAGGGCCTGAAATCTCAGGGCCTGTATAACCGCATCCGCACCATTGGCTCGCCGCAAGGCGCCTGGCTGATAGTGGACGGCAAACGGGTGCTCAATTTCTGTTCTAACAACTATCTCGGCCTGGCCAATCATCCGGTGCTGGTAAAAGCAGCCAAAAAGGCAATTGACGAGATGGGTGTTGGGCCGGCGGCAGTGCGCTCAATTGCCGGGACGACTACGCTGCATGTTGAACTGGAAAAGCGCCTGGCGGCTTTCAAGGGTGTGGAAGCAGCCATTACCTTCCAAAGCGGCTTTAATGCCAATGTGGCCACCATCCCGGCTTTGGTCGGGAAAGAAGATGTCATCTTTTCGGACCGATTGAATCATGCCAGCATTATTGACGGCTGCCGCCTTTCGGGCGCCAAGATCATCGCCTACGAGCATTGTGATGTCGATTCGCTGGAATCGGCCATTCGAGAGAACCTTTCTCAATATCGCCGGGCCATCATCATTACGGATGGCGTCTTTAGCATGGACGGTGATGTGGCGCCGTTGGATAAGATCTACGAAGTGGCTCGAAAGTACGATATCTTATTGATGGTGGATGACGCCCATGGCGAGGGTGTGCTCGGCAAGGGTGGGCGCGGCATTGTGGATCACTTCAATCTGCATGGCAAGGTGGATGTGGAAGTGGGTACGCTTTCCAAGGCCTTTGGCGTTGTCGGCGGGGTTGTGGCCGGGAATGCTGTCATTATTGAGTGGTTACGCCAGCGGGGGCGCCCCTTCCTGTTCTCGTCGGCGGTTACTGCTCCAGATGCGGCCGCCTGTATTGCTGCGATTGATTTGCTCGAGTCTTCGACTGAGTTGGTGGACAAATTGTGGGAGAACGCGCGCTACTTTAAGGCCGAGATGAAGAAACTGGGCTTTGATACCGGTGTCAGCACCACGCCGATTACCCCCATCATGCTCGGGGAGGCCCCTCTGGCGCAACAATTCAGCCGCGAACTGTTTGAGGCCGGTGTGTTCGCGATGGCTATCGGCTATCCGACCGTGCCGCAGGGCAAGGCGCGCATTCGCGTGATGATTTCGGCTGCCCATAGCAAAGAGGATCTCGACCGGGGGTTGGAGGCTTTTGCTGGTGTAGGGCGTAAACTGGGTGTGCTTCGCTAGCCTGCCGTTTCCTGGTCTTGTAAATTGCAGAGACGGCTCAAGCGGCCGTCTCTGTGTTTATTGCTGAAAAACGTGTAACTGCCTGCCCTCCCGCAGGTTGTGGCGCAATGTCCAGGCCAGAAGGCGTCTCCATGATTGCCGGCATTGCTTGCCGACACCGTTCTAACCTGCGGGAGGGTTAAGAGCAGGCAATTACAAAAACGTTATTTGAACAGCGCTGGCCAGCGCCACTGGTTGGTATCCAGCCAGAACTCTCCCTCAGTGCGGTCCCAAAAGGCAAGCCGCCAGATACCCAGCCCTGGTGCGCCGCACTCGGTGCTGGCGATCGTCTCAGGAACAGTATCGGGCAGGAGACATGCAGGGGGGGCTGGCCGCGCCTGCCAGGGTTTGTAAATGACCGGTGTAGGCGTGGGACCTGTTGTGTTGGGCAGGCCTGGCGAAGGGGCGCAAGAATCGTTCCAGCGGATGTAACCGTCTGGTTGGCGGCACCACGTCTGGTTGGCGTATTTGACGACCCCGTAGGTGTAAGCATCTGAAACGTCACCATTCGGTTTGAGCAGGCGAACCGTATCGCCGCCATCGCTGAGCGAGATGCCGGTTACAGAGGCATAATAGACGGCATGTTCGCCTGGCTTGAGGCTGCGGCCGGGCAGGCGGTAAGGCTCAGAACCCTGGTCGGCTTCATCATCCAGTTCCCAGCCGGAAAGGTTGATGGTGGTGACGCCGGCATTGTAGATTTCGATGTACTCATCAAATACATCTATCTTGCCGTCGTTGTTCCAGTCCTGTCCGGCGCGTGGCACAAACTCATTCAGCACCAGGCGCGGCACAGGCGTGGGCGTGCGGTAGGGAACCTTGGTAGGCGTGCGGGTGATGGTTGGGGTACGCGTGACCGTCGGCGTTTTGGAGGGGGTCGGGGTGACGCTGGCGGCCCAATTTGCCCGTCCGGGTGTGCCGTAGATTGGGTTTTGAGCCTTGTCTTTCCCGTTTTTGACGACGCCGGTGTTGGTGATCCAGGCGGCCGGACCGTCTGCTTGGCCAGTGCGTCGTTCCATGGTGGGCCGATAAGTAGTGTTGGCGCCGGCTGGCCAGGCTACGCTGTCGTCTTCATTGGCGGAATCAACCACCGTGCCATCTGGCGCCAGCAAGCGCAGGACTTCGCCATCATTTGAAAGCGCGCCGCTGTATTGGATTTGCCTGACGCCGCTATCCAGGCTGCCAGGGTAGAAGGTGTCGGCGCTTCGTACCAGCAGCAAGTACTCGCCCGCTGCGATGATAATCCCGTTAAGCGAGAACCATGGGCTGCCATCTGAACTGATCAGGTACCAGCCGTTTAAGTTAACATCGGCGCTATTGGGGTTATAGAGTTCAATCCATTCATGGTCGGCGTCGGCACGTGTGCCTGCCCAGGCGACCTCATTGATGATGACCGTCAGGCCGCTATAGCGGGTGGGCGTAGGTGTGGCCGAACGCGTTGGGGTCGGTGTGTTGGTAAGCGTAGCCGTTGGGCTTGGAGTGGCGGTGACGGTAGATGCCCAATTTGCCTGCCCGGGTGTGCCGTTGATGACATTGCCCGTTCGGTCAACTGCAAAGGTGTAACCGGGGATGCCGTTGAAGGTTAACCAGTTCTCATCGCTATCTACCAAGACGGTTCCACCGGCAGAACCGCGTTCCATGCTGGCATACGGATCGAAACGCGTGCCGGCCGGCCAAGGGCCGCCGTCATTGTTGGCCGTATCTACGATGTCATTGGTGGATGAATACAGCACCAGACGGTTCCCAGAAGGGCTTAAGGGGCTGAAATCATAGATTAGATTGGCGGGCTGGTTGGTGACGTTTTCGCGCGGTTCGATCAGGTAATAACCGCCGGCGGCGATATTGCCGCTAAGCGGAATTTCGGTTGTCCCGCCGATCGCTGTCAAGCGCCAGCCATTGAGTGAAATGGAAACAGGGCTGGGGTTGTAGAGTTCAATCCACTGGCCTGAAATGCCATCTGCTTTTGTGCCGCCCCAGGCAATTTCGTTGATGACCACATCTCGTGTGCCTACCGCGGTGGGGGTGGGCTGGCAAACGTTCGGTACAATCGTGGAACTGTTACGCGGGTTGGATGGGTTTGCAATCCCAAAGTCTGTTGCGTTGTTATTGCCATCCAGACATGCTCCCCAGTTACCGCCGGGGAGACGTTGGTAGCCCTTGTTCTCATTTGTTGTCATTGGGGTAAGCGTGCTACCCTCTTTGTAACTGGAGCCGCTGCTCATCCCAACCTGATCTACAATTTCTGTGCCGTCGCAATCTCCTGTAATGGGAGGCTGGCACAGGGCAATGCCGCCATCGTCTGTAATTCCGTTGGTGTTTGAAAATACCGCATCGGGCGGCGTTGAGCCTGAATAACCGCCTGTGCGGTTGTTGACAATCAGGTAATGCATTCCTGGTGAAAGAATCGTCCCGCCTGGCACGGTGGCCCGTAGTCCAAGGCTGCCGGAGGCATTGGATACCCATATTTGCCAGTTGCCGATATTTACATCCGCCGATGTTGGGTTGAACAATTCCACGAATTCATCATATCCCCCGTTGGGACCTCGCGTCCGAAATTCGCTGATAACTACAGTGCCGGGTAACTGCCTTGCCGGTGCGGCTTGAGCCGGTGCAGTCCAGCCGCGCGGCCAGAGCGCACCGGTTAGCAGGCCGAGTGCCAGCAACCCGGTCAACCAGCGAAAGAAATGTCTTTTGATTGGCAGAGTGCGCATATTACCCTATAAAATACGGCAGCCATCGAGGCGGCAGGGAAAACATACCTGCTTATTGTACCTGATGGTCTGCCAAAAGGGAGCCGGGGCCGCTTGCAAAATTTTCGGGAGGCGAGACGAACATCCCTCCTTAGAAACCGCGCAGTGCGCGGCAGGAAAAGGCGTGCTGCTCAGGTTCGGAAGACGACCGGGTACCTCGACGGCCTGAAGAAAATGATTCTCGCGGGACCTCGAAGAGGGGATCAGCGCGGCGTGATGACCAGTTTTATGGCTGTACGCACCTTATCGTCAATTTCAACATCCACAAACTCTGGCACGCAGACCACTTCCAGCCCATCGGCGGCCAGGTAACCAGTTGCCAATACCAATGCCTTGATGGCCTGGTTAACCGCGCCTGCGCCAATGGCCTGTACTTCAGCGCGCTTGTGCTCTCGAAAGACACCCGCTATCGCCCCAGCGACGGCAGAGGTACGGGAGTTTGCAGAAACTTTAATCATATCCATGGCGAACCTCCCAGTTTGAAAAGAGGGGCTGTTATTCTTGAATTGATTGTACAAGATTTACCGACTCAATTCAAGCGGTTTTCCAGAACCACCTGGTTTCTTGTCGGTCTTGCATTCCCTTGCAGCGGCATTGACAAAATGACCAGACTCGCGCCGCAAAAAGTGCCTGTGCCTTTCTCAAAAGTTTTGCTCGCCCGTGCTTTTCAGGTATACTGTAATCGTCTCTACGTTTCCCAAAAGGCAGGGTTAGTCTTGCCATCTTGGCCGGGGTAAAGAGACCGGTTTTCCCTGTGGGCCGTATTCGAAAGATGGACAACGCAAGCGTCCCGGCACACATGGCTTTGTCAGGTTCGATATCAACTTCCTTTCAATGCAGGCAATTATGGAAACGATTTCAAGATTTCTCTTACCAGGATCATTGTTGCTGCTCGTTTACGTTTTTGGCTTTTGGGTGAGCACTCTTGGCAAGCCGTATCATGGATTGCTTTTTAACCTTCACAAACTGATTGCACTTGGAGCAGTGATTTTGGGAGTCATTCGAGTCAGCAACTTGCTCAAAGATGCAAACATTCAATTCGTTATGATTGCGCTGGCGGCGGTCTGTGTTTTATGTATTGTTGTCTTATTTGCGACGGGTGCCTTGATGAGTGTTGGCAGGCTTCGTCATGCCCCGCTGTTGATAATTCACAGAATCGCACTGACTGCCTTGCCGCTTGCGGTGACATCTATGCTTTATTTTCTGACCGGCGGTAAATGAATAGAGGCCGCTCAGGGCCTCTGTTGTGGCCAGACGGGAAGTGTACAAACGCCCAAGTATCATCCGCACCTGTCTTCTTGGAAGAGGCAGCGAACCATTGCGTATAGAATTGGGTTATGCGCTTGCTAAACCACATAATCAAAGTACACAAGGAATTGATAATATGACTCGAAACACAGACCTATGGTTATGGCTTACTGTTCCTATCGCCATTCTCCTGGCGATTGCATCAGGAAGCGGCGTATGGGTGAGCAACATCTATCGCGACACTCCTAATCTTGTGGCTCAAGCAATCGGACAGGATGCAATCACGCTTGGGGTTGCTCTTCCCACCCTGATCATTAGCGCGCTTCTTGCTGGTCGAGGTTCCCAAGGGGCGCGGCTGGTCTGGTTAGGGGGATTGATTTATACAGTGTATACCTATGTCGGTTATGCATTTTCTGTTCGCTTCAACTCGCTGTTCCTGGTTTATGTTGCCCTATTGGGATGCTCGACTTATGCTTTAATCGGTGGCCTTGCGACGACGGATTGGGCTGGCATCAAGACGAGATTCACAGAGCAGACGCCTGTCAAAGCGGTAAGCATCTATCTAGGGGTGATAGCGGCTCTTTTCTATTTGCTGTGGTTGAGTGAGGCGGTGCCCGCTTCACTTACAGGATATCCTCCTCAAAGTCTGATCGATGCCGGAACGCCAACCAATTTTGTGCAAGTGCTGGATATGGCCTGGCTGCTTCCCGCTGTTGTGATAACAGCCACCAGCCTGTGGCGCAGATTGCCTCTGGGGTATGTGCTTGCGGGAGCATTACTCTCCCACTTTGTATTGCTTACCCTGGCGATTCTTTCCATGGTGGCGTTTTTGGTGCGGGCAGGTCAACCTGTGGCGATCCCGCAAGTGGTGATTTATGGGGTATTATTGCTCCTCAGCCTTGGGTTGTGGGTTGTATATTTGAAAAATTTGAAGCCGCAGCATATTCCAGCGTAGACTATAAGGAGTCTGACGTGCATATCCTTTTTGCTTTAATCTTCTTTGGCCACGGTTTTGCTCACTTGCCGGGCTTCTTAGCATATTGGAAACTTGCCGACTTCAAAGAAATGCCTTACAAGACCACTGTCCTTGCAGGCAAGTTCGATGTCGGTGATGTAGGTATCCGGGTGTTCGGATTCCTGTGGTTAATCGCGGCACTGGCATTTTTGGCTTCCAGTATCAGTGTGGGGCTACGGCTTTCCTGGTGGCAGTCGGCGGCCTTGGTCACTTCGACTTTCTCGCTTGTTCTCTGCATCATCGGTTTGCCGGATACGCGCTTTGGTCTCTTCGTCAATATTGTCCTGATTGCATTTCTGCTGCTAAACAGGCAAATGGGTTGGCTGTTGTGAGCGTTGTAAGGTAACTGCCAGACGTGCTACCTGCCCTATAATCTGCCGCGCAATGGTGAGTGCTTGACTGGTTAACAGCCAGTTCAAAGTCAGTGGAATTTCCCCGCAATCAGCGCCAAGGCTGGCTTTGTATTCTTTCCACGATTCCCCGAATCCGTTCCGGCTCGTCTGTCCCGTCCAGGCTGCCTAACACTTCTGTCAGTGGGGCAATTCGTTCGCATGCCAGCGCCAGGTCGCCTTGATTGAAGGCCAGCAGGGCCAGTTCGGCCTGGAGTTCGGCAACGCGCCCGGGGCGGGGAATTTCGCTGCGCAGTTGCAGGCCGCGGGTCAGGGCGGATTCGGCGGCGGGGAAATCTCTATCGGCCAACTCGATTCTGCCCAGATAGTAAAGCGCATTGGCCAGGTTGACTTTGTCGCCGGTTTGCTACGAAAGGGCAATTGCGGCACGGGCATTTTCGCGCCCCTCGGCCGCCTACCTGGGTGGGATGGGCGACCTGCTCCAGCGGCAGATCTTACAACTCGCCCTCGGCGCCGCAGCGGGCGGCGTGCGCGAAGTCCACACCGGCAGCGCCGCCTTTCAGCAAAAGTACATGCGCTGGGCGCAGAATCCGGGCGAAATCCGCCTCTCTCCTGCTCTCGAAACCGCCCTGTTGAACTGGAAAAGCGTCCCGCCTCTGGTCAAACGAACCTCCGAAGGCCTGACCATCGAACTGCGCGGCGCCCGCCTTTCCAAACCCGCCGATTTGCAGGCGCTGGTGCAATTGGGAGAATTGTTTTTAAGAAAATCACCCCCGTTTGAAATACTTCCCTAAAGACAGGTGGGCCCAGCAGGATTCGAACCTGCGGCCAAGCGATTATGAGTCGCCTGCTCTTACCGCTGAGCTATGGGCCCGTTAAAGTAATCAGTGAGCAGTGCCCAGTGAACAACGCAGACTGATCACCGGAGACTGTTCACTGACCTGCATAACAGAGCGGGCGACGGGACTCGAACCCGCGAATATCAGCTTGGAAGGCTGATGCCTTACCACTTGGCGACGCCCGCAACAAGCACCCCGATTCTACCGTGAGGCGGGCAGGAGGTCAAGCGTCATGCGTTCAAAATTCAGTCACTGAATTTTACTTGACAAAAAACACATTCCGGGTTATACTTGTACTATAATTCCTATTGTTTTAGTAGACTTTCAACCCTATGCGACTCTCTAAACGTGGTGAATATGGCTTGCGGGCCATGATTGTGCTGGCAGATACCCCCAACCCGGGCGGGCCGTATCCTGTCATGCAAATCAAAGAGATTGCGCAACGCGAAAATATCCCGGCTAAATTCCTTGAGCAGATCCTGCTTGCCCTTAAGAACGCCGGGCTGTTGCAAAGCAAAATGGGCGTTGGCGGTGGTTACTACCTGGCCAGGCCGCCGCAGGAGATCACCCTCGGACATATCGAACGTGTCCTGGATGGTCCCCTGGCGCCCATCCGTTGCGTCAGCCAGATGGCCTACGAACCATGCGGCTGCCCCGATGCCGAGACCTGCGGCCTGCGCATGGTCATGGGCGATGTACGTAATGCCATCGCCGATATCCTTGACCATACCACGCTAGCCGATGTCACCAAACGGGTACATGCTGTTCGAGCAATGAAACAGAAACCCGAGTAAGTGAATGTGCCGCCAGTGGGGCGGCGGATTTTCATTACCCGAAAGTATACTAAATCTATAGGAATTATAATACTTTGACAATTTGGAGTAACTTAGCATGATTAGCGCCAAACATCTGTACAGACTTTTTGCCCTGTTGACCCTCTTTGGCCTCCTGCTGACGGCTTGCGGTTCAAACGCCCCCGAGCCTGCTCCCGCTGAGACGGAATCTGCCGCGGCTGAGGCCCCCGCCGCTACCCAGGAGCCGGCTGACACGCTTGAAGGCACCATCACCATCTCCGGCGCTTTTGCCCTCTACCCGATGATGACCCGCTGGGCCGAAGAATTCCAGAAGCTGCACCCCAACGTCCAGTTTGACATCTCCGGCGGCGGTGCCGGCAAGGGCATGACCGACGCGCTCTCCGGCGCGGTGGATATCGGCATGGTCTCGCGCTCGATCAAACCCGAAGAAGAAGCCCAGGGCGCTTATGGCGTGGCTGTGGTCAAAGATGCCGTCTTCCCGACCATCAATGCCAACAATCCTGTTGTTGACGACATTATGTCCAAGGGCATCACGCAAGACACCTTCATCAAAATCTTCATCACCGGCGAAATTACCACCTGGGGCCAGGTGGTCGGCAAACCTGAGATTACCGATGAGATTCACGTCTACACCCGCTCCGACGCCTGCGGCGCGGCCGAAATGTGGGCCAAGTTCACCGGCGACAAGAAGCAGGAAGACCTGCTGGGTGTGGCCGTCAACGCCGACCCCGGTCTGCTCGCAGCCGTCATCAAGGACCCGCTGGGCATCGGCTACAACAACCTTGGTTACGCCTACGATATTAGCGCCGACACCCCTGTGGCTGGCGCGCTGGTCGTCCCGATTGACCTGAACTCAGACGGACAGGCTCAGGATGATGAGAAGTACGAAACCATGAGCGAAGCAATGGAAGCGGTTGCCTCCGGTAAGTACCCCTCCCCGCCGGCGCGCCCGTTGAACGTAGTCACGAAGGGCAAACCCACCGGTCTAACACAAACCTTCATCCTGTGGATACTGACCGATGGCCAGCAGTTCGTTGGCGAGGCCGGTTATGTCCAACTCCCGGCCGAACAACTGGCAGAATCGCTTGCAAAGGTTAAGTGATGAGTCTGCAAGATATCGTCATAAAGGAACAACCAAATGCGCAGAAGGAAGGCCGGCCCTCCCGGCCTTCCCTGGCGTCCCGGCGCAGGCAGGAGCGCGTCGCCGGGCGCACTTTGTTTATCATCACCCTGCTGCCAGTCATCCTGATCGTGCTGATCACGGCAGCGCTGGCAATGCGTTTCTGGCCAATCTTGAAAGAATACTCCTTGTGGGAACTGGTCAGTGGCACGGTCTGGAAGCCAATGCAGGGCAAGTTTGGTTTCTGGCCGTTCATCGCCGGGACCTTCTGGGTGACCATCGTGGGTGTGGGGTTGGCCGTGCCACCCTGCCTGCTGACGGCGCTGTATCTCTCGGAATACGCCCGTGCGGCGACGCGTGCCTTAATGAAACCCCTGCTTGACCTGCTGGCGGCCATCCCGTCAGTGGTATATGGCGTCTGGGGTGTGGTGGCAATCGTCCCCTTCGTAGGAGATACGCTGGCTCCGTGGTGTAAGAAAACCCTGGGCTTCATCCCGCTGTTTACGTCCAAGAATCCCACCGGTTACAGTATTCTGGCAGGCGGCATTGTGCTGGCCGTCATGATCGCGCCCTTCATCATCGCGGTGACCTACGAGGTGCTGGCAACCGTCTCACAAGGCCTGCGCGAGGCTTCGCTGGCGGTTGGGGCGACGCGCTGGCAGACCATCCGCGCCATTGTCATCCGCCAGACCATGCCCGGCATTGTGGCCGGGGTGGTGCTGGGAGCGACGCGCGCCCTTGGGGAAACCATGGCCGTGCTGATGGTCGTCGGGAACGTGCCGCAGGTGCCGAAATCCATCTTCGACACTGCCTATCCGCTCCCGGCGCTGATTGCCAATAACTACGGCGAGATGATGTCCATTCCGCTCTATGACGCGGCCCTGCTGGGCGCAGCCTTTATGCTTTTGGTCATTGTCCTGGTATTCAATGTTGTCTCCACGCTGGTACTCCAGCGTATGTTGGGCAGGAGGTGGGTATGAGAAAACGCTGGCAACGACGCCATATCGTCGAGGGGATCATGAAGGGACTCATGCTGGCCTCGTTTGCAGTGGTAGCCGGCAGTTTGGGCCTGATCCTGTGGATCGTGGTCTCGCGCGGCCTGCCCGCCCTGACCTGGGACATGGTCAGCCAGACTCCCAAGGGCGGCTTCTACCTGGGCAAGGAGGGCGGCATCCTGAACGCCATCATCGGCTCGCTCTACCTGGCAGGCGGCGGCACGCTGCTGGCCCTGGTCTTCAGCCTGCCGATTGCTCTTTATCTTGAAACATACCTGGGCGACTGGCGCTGGGGACAATATGTACGCTTAGCGCTGGACGTGTTATGGGGCATTCCGTCCATCGTTTATGGCGCGTTTGGCTTCACGCTCATGCTGGCAGTGGGCATGCGCGCTTCCCTGCTGGGCGGCATCTTCGTGCTGACCCTGCTGGAACTGCCCATCATGACGCGCGCCATGGACGAGGTCATCCGGCGCATGCCCGCAGAACTGGAGCAGGCTGCGCTGGCCCTGGGTTCCAACCGGTTGGAAGTGGCCACGCGCGTGGTCACGCGCCAGATGCTGCCGGGCATTGTCACGGCCATCCTGCTGGCTTTCGGACGCGGCATAGGCGACGCGGCCTCGGTGCTGTTTACAGCCGGGTTCACCGACCGCATTCCCAAGTCGCTGCTCGACCCGGCGGCTTCCCTGCCGCTGGCGGTCTTTTTCCAGTTGGGCATGCCCTATCCCGAAGTCCAGCAGCGGGCTTACGCTTCAGCGCTGGTCCTGACGATCATTGTGCTGGCCATCAGCCTGGGATCGCGTTGGATTTCAGGACGATTATCGAAGTATGTTTTGAAGTAGAGGACTATATGGAAGCACACATCCAGGTACGCAACCTGAACGCTTTTTACGGGAAGACGCAATCGCTGAAAGACATCAACATCGAGATTCCCCGCCGGCAGATCACAGTCATCATGGGTCCCTCCGGCTGTGGGAAGACCACCCTGCTGAAAACCTTCAACCGTTTCCTCGAACTGGTTGACGATACAAAGATCACCGGCGAAGTGCTGGTGGATGGGCGGAATATCTACGACCGCGACGTGGATGTGACCGAAGTGCGCAAGTGTATCGGACTGCTGGCCCAGCGTCCGTACCCCCTGCCGATGTCCATCTATGAGAACGTGGCTTACGGCATGCACATTCATAGGATGAAGAACAGCCGTGACGAGTACCGCAAGGCGGTGCGTCATTACCTGGAAGTGACCGGGCTTTATGAGGAAGTCAAGCACCGGTTGATGACTCCCGCTACTAGCCTTTCGATCGGACAACAACAACGGCTCTGCCTGGCCCGCGGCCTGGCCGTGGAACCGGAGATCATCCTCGGCGACGAGCCAACCTCGGCGCTTGACCCGATTTCCTCGCAGCACATTGAAAGGCTGTTGCTCGACCTGAAGCAGGATTACACCATTGTGGTTGTGACCCATACCCTGCGCCAGGCCAAGCGGCTGGCAGATTACGTCATCTACATGTACATGGGCGAGGTGCTCGAATCTGGCCCGGCAAGAGAAGTGTTCAACAACCCCCGCCACGAACGGACGCGGGCGTATTTGGAAGGCCAAATCTGATTCTGTTTCTACCAAGGAGAATGCAAAATGGACATTGTGTTTGCCATACTGCTGTACACCCTGGTCGGTTTCGTCGCGCAGATGATCGACGGCGCACTGGGCATGGCTTATGGGGTCAGTTCCAACACCTTCCTGCTCAGCGTAGGCGTTCAGCCCAAGGTTGCCAGTGCCTGCGTACACCTGGCCGAGACCTTCACCACCGGCGTCTCGGGCTTCTCGCACTGGAAACTCGGCAATGTGGACAAAGAACTCTTCAAGAGGCTCATCATTCCCGGTGTCCTGGGAGCGGTTGTCGGTGCCTACATCCTGACCCAGATTGACGGCAATGTGATCAAGCCTTGGGTCTCCGGTTATCTGCTGATTATGGGCATCGTCATTCTGGTTAAGGCCATCCGGCACAACGGCGAGCATAATGAAGTGACCAGCCATATCAGCCTTTTAGGCTTGATTGGCGGTTTCTTCGATGCCATCGGCGGCGGGGGCTGGGGACCGATTGTCACCACGACGCTGGTGGCACGCGGCAAGCATCCGCGCTTTGCTATCGGCTCGGTCAACTCATCTGAGTTTTTCATCACCTTCTCGCAGTCCGTTGTTTTCGTCTTCACCCTCTCTGCCGACTTGCTCGCCAACTGGCCCATCATTGTCGGGCTTTTGCTGGGCGGCGTGATTGCTGCGCCGCTGGCCGCAATGGTTGCCAGGAAGTTGCCGGTCAAAGTCCTGATGGCGTTGGTGGGACTGCTCATCATCGTTTTGAGCCTGCGCACGATTTTAATGTCGCTGGGCGTCATCTAGGCAAAATAACAGGTGACAGGCTGTTATCGTCTGTCACCTGTTATTTTAAGAACTCACCAGATGCCCGGCAAAAGGCGATAGCGCGTTTTGCGCGTATATGCCTGGTAGCCGGGCAATTCGGCTTGCAGGGTCTGGTCTTCCAGCGCGGTGCGGACAATGAGTAGAATTGTCAACAGACCTGCCGGCACGAAAGTCCAAAGCGAATCCAGGAGCAGCGGGCTGAGCAGGTACGTCAACAGGGCGCCGGCATAGCCCGGGTGCCGCACCCAGGCATAGGGTCCGCTTGAGACGACATGGTGGCCGCGTTCTTTTTGAATACGCACCACGCCGGAGAAGAAACGGTTCTCCATCAATGCCCAGGCGCCAAGGGCAAAACCGGCGCTCATCAGCACGATGGCGGCAACTTTCCAGCCGAGTCCCAATTTGAGCATAGACCAGCCGTAACGCATGTCCAGGCCGGCCGTCAGCGGGATCAGCGCGCCGCCCAGCCCCACCAGACGTGCCAGTACCTTGTCCCAGGGCTGAATGTCGTCGTGCCGGGTGAATTTGGCCCGTTCCGCAATCAGGTCGGGATGTTTTTTGGCGGCCAGCACGCGGCTGACGATGAAGCCCAGGATGCCAAGCAGGGCATAATACCAGGCTTCCCACCAGTCCCAATGCCAGGAGACCAACATGGGCAAAAAAGGTACCAGGATGACGAACACAAACACCTGGACGATGACAGGCAGAGTCATAAGTTTCGGCCGCGCGGACATGGTTGCCTCCGGGTAAGTAGCGGTTTTGGTCTCATTATACCTTCCATGTTTGCAACTTTTCTGGCTCAAGCCCATCTAATGCGTGTGACTTTCAATCAGGAGTTTAGAACATGGAAATGATCATTGACTTCCCCGGCGGCGCACGCGTAGACGCCCATTTTGGTCCTTACACGGTTCATACAGACCAGCCTCCGCAGGGCGGCGGCGAAGGTTCGGCGCCAACCCCATTTGCTGTTTTTTTGGCCTCTCTGGGAACCTGTGCCGGAATTTACGTGCTGGGCTTTTGCCGGCAGCGCGGCCTGCCAACAGACGGCATCCGCATCATTCAGCGCCTGCAAAGCAATCCTTTCAGCGGGATGGTAGAAAAGGTCGAAATGGAGATTCAAGTCCCGCCAGATTTCCCGGAAAAATACCGCCCTTCGCTGATCAAGTCGGCAGAACTGTGTGCGGTCAAAAAGCACATGGAAAACCCGCCCGCCTTTGAAATCTATACCCGCGAAGTGCAGACGGCCTGAGCAGCCTGACAAGACTCAACTTAAGACCGGCTCCAGAGTCATCCTCTCTGGAGCCGGTTTCGTTTTGCCTTCTGACGGGGATGGTATAATGCACCGCAACCTGCCGGCGTGGAACACCTTGGAAGCACATGCTGCGATGCGTGGTTCTGTTCCAGCAGGTGATAAATCCGGCTGTGCCGATCTTTTTGCCCTGCGTGTATTGCCATGAACTCATTTGTCGCTCTGTTCCTCACCTTTGCTGCCGCAATTACCTGGCTGCGGACGCTCGATTTCTTTGCCCATCGGGGCTGGATTGAATCCCGCCTGAGCCGCAAGATCATTCACATTGGCACCGGCCCAATCTATGTTTTGTGCTGGCTGCTCTTTCCTGGCGAGTGGTATGACCGCTGGCTGGCTGCTCTTGTGCCAGGGCTCATCACCGTTCAGTTTGCACTGGTTGGGCTGGGGCTGATCAAAGACGAAGCCACGGTCAAGTCGATGGCGCGCAGCGGCGACCGGCGTGAGATTCTGCGCGGCCCGCTTTTTTACGGCGTCGTGTTCGTCCTGCTGACTTTGGTGTACTGGAAAGAGTCCCCCATTGGCATTGCCGCCTTGATGCTGATGTGCGGCGGCGACGGCGTGGCCGATCTGGTTGGAAGACGTTTCCCCCGGCCGAGGTTGCCCTGGAGTCCCAAAAAGACCGTAGCCGGATCGTTAAGCGTCTTTCTCGGCGGCTGGGTCCTGTCCTTTGCCGTACTGGCCGTCTACGTCAGCGCGGCGGTTCTTCCTGGACCCTGGACTGGCTACCTGCTCCCAATCACGCTCATTGCCCTGGGAGGAACACTGGTTGAGTCCCTGCCATACCCCGATATCGACAACATCACGGTGACGGCGGCAGCAGTGTTGATCGGCCATCTGCTTGCGTGGCCTTAGATTAATCCTGGCTTAAAACCCTTGACGGATTCCCTGTAGCAGTGATAGACTTGTCCCGCTCGAAAATCTATAGAAAGGAGACGCGCTTCATGAATCGATACATTTTCAATAAATTCTGCGCCCGCAATGACGCTGGCAGCGGTAGCGTATCGCGTTCGCGGAGTGCGCCTGCCTTCAGGTAAACTATACGCATAGTCCCTTGACGGCCACGGAGCACTCCTGCCCGTGGCCGTTTTGTTTTTTCCCCCCTTTCCCAGGCGGCCATGGGTCAAGTCCCGTGGCCGTTTTTGTTTGTTTGCTGCAGTTTGCACAGATTGAGAATTTGAGTAGAAAAATGACAACGATCCAGAATCCAGAACTTTTTGAACGTTTGATTGCTGAGGCCCTGGCGCAAGATTTCTCAGGCTGGGACTTTTCCTGGCTGGAGGGGCGCTGGGAAGAGGACGATCTGCCCTGGGATTTTTGCAAGATTGTTTTCGAGCGCAGCCGCAGCGTACAGTCACTGCTGGACATGGGCACAGGCGGCGGGGAGATGCTCTCCACGCTGGTGCCTTTCCCGCCGCAGACCTGGGCTACAGAAGGCTACCCGCCCAATGTGCCGGTGGCGCAGGCCCGGCTGGCTCCGCTGGGCTGCTGGGTCGTGGCGGTGGACGGTGAAGATGATAAACTGCCGTTCAAAGATGCAACCTTCGACCTGATCATCAACCGGCATGAGTCCTACGCCCCGAAAGAAGTGCGCCGCATCCTGAAGCCGGGCGCGAGCTTCATCACCCAGCAGGTTGGCGGCAGGCACACCATCCGGCTGAACGAATGGCTTCAGGAGACAGTGGATTACGAATACGCCGACTGGGCCCTTGAGAAAGCAGTCCATCAATTGGAAGACGCCGGCTTCCAGATCCTGGATGCGCGCGAGGCTTTTCCTGGCAAACGCTTCTTTGACATTGGCGCAGTGGTCTTCTACCTGAAGATCATTGCCTGGCAAATCGAAGATTTCAGCGTTGAACGTTATTACGACAAACTGGCCGCCCTGCACAATGAAATCCAGACACGCGGCGCATTTGAGGCCAGCAGTCATTATTTTTACATTGAGGCACGTAAGAAGAAGGAGAGATGACACCATGAGCATTGCAACACCCTTATTTGAGGCCGAACACATCTGCCTGGGGCCGATTGATTATGAAAAAGACCCCGAAGTGGAAGCCCGCTGGACGGAGGATGCCGAGTTCATGCGCATGATGTACCCCGAATCTGTTCATCCGCTTTCGGTCTGGCACATCAAGCGCAAGTATGAGGAAATAGAAAAATCTATGGATGAAGAGCGCAGCCGTTTCTTTTTCCATGTCCGTTTGAGGAGCGACCAGCGGCTGATTGGCCTGGCAGACCTGCACTCGATTTCCTGGTCCAACCGGATTGGCTCTGTGCGGCTGGGGATCGGTCTGCCCGAAGACCGACGCAAAGGCTACGGCAGCGAGACGCTTGTCTTATTGTTGCAATACGCTTTTAGCGAGTTGAATCTTTTTCGGCTGACGGCTGAAATGCCGGCCTACAACCTTGGCGGGCTGGTGCTCTTTCACAAGTTTGGTTTTGTAGAGGAGGTCCGGCGGCGGGAAGCCGCCTATCGCGACGGCCGCCGCTGGGACGTGCTACATCTTGGTTTGCTTTGCGATGAATGGCAAAGGATGCAGAAATGAACACAGAATTGCTCAAAGGAAGTCTTGTGCGCCTGGGCGCTTTTGACCCGGAAATTGCAGCCGATCTCTTTGTCCGCTGGGGCGCAGATAGTGAATATCAGCGCTTGCTGGACTGGGACCCCGCGCTACGCTTTTCAAAGAAGTCCAATCGGGACTGGCTGGAGAAACACATGGACAAGTATTTTGAACATGCTTTTCTCATCCGCACGCTTGAAGATGACCGACCGATTGGCGAGATTGGCCTGAGCATTGTCTGCTGGAATTGGAGAGATGCTTATGTGGGCATTGGCCTGGGCGAACGTTCTCACTGGGGCAAAGGCTACGGGACAGACGCTATGCGCGTCATCCTGCGCTACGCCTTCATGGAGTTGGACCTGCACCGCGTCAGCCTGGATGTCTTTGAGTACAACCTGCGCGCCGTCCGCTCGTATGAGAAATGCGGTTTTGTGGTCGAAGGCCGGGCGCGGGCGTTGTTGCAACGCGAAGGCCGCCGCTGGGATGTCATTTACATGGGAATTCTTAAGGAAGATTGGCTCAAGCAAAATACACTGTAATTGCTGGCCGAGAGAACACCCAGAAGTGCCGTCAGGCGAGTTTGGCCTTTTGCTCAACCTCTGGGCCTTGCCAGACAACATGGCAAAGCGGCAGTTACAACCACGCGATCGATAATCTGTCTCTTCTGTCTGGATGGCACGAAGAGAGAAAGGGAAAAAACATGTCTAACACACTTTCTCCTGGGTATGAGTTACGTCCTGCCTGCTGGGACGATGCGCCTGCAGTGCTGGACTTAATGGATCTTGTCTCGGTAACGTTGGGTGACCCCGCTGGTAGCGGTCTGACCGTAGACGAGTTGCTGAATGAGTGGAGGCTGCCCGGCTTCAACCTGGTTGAGGATACCTGGGTGGTGGTGGCGCCGGATGGCACGCTGGCAGGTTATGAGGAAATTCTTAATCGTGGCCAGTTTGCCGCCTTGAGCGGTGATGGCTATGTCCATCCGTTGCATACAGGCCGCGGTATTGGCACGACCATGCTGCGCGCGATGGAAAGACGCGCCCGCGAATTGATGGCCAAGGCTGCTCCTGACTTGCGGGTTTACATACGCAATGGCATGGAGTTAAAGGATGAAGCCGGCTGCATTTTGCATGAGGAAGAAGGCTATCGTCGGGTGCGCTATTTCTGGCAGATGGAGATTGAATTATACGGCGCCCCCCAAGAACCGGTTTGGCCGGAGGGCATCCGCCTGCTGCCGCTGCGGGTGGGACAGGATGAATATGCCATGTATGAACTCATGGAAGAGGCCTTCCGAGACCACTGGGGCCATGTGCCGCGCAGTTTTGATGTCTGGCGGCATCGCACCATCGACGCACCCGGTTACGATCCGTCCCTGTGGTTCATTGCCTGGGACGGGGATCAGGTTGCGGGCGGGGTCATGAACCGTTACCGCGGTCAGAAAGGCTGGGTGGGAACGTTGGGAGTCCGCCGCCCGTGGCGCAAGCAAGGTTTGGGGCTGGCTCTCCTATTGCACAGTTTTGGCGAGTTCCACCGGCGCGGGTTTTCTCGCGTTGGCCTGGGCGTGGATGCTGCCAACCTGACCGGGGCCACCCGTCTGTACGAGAAGGCCGGGATGCATGTTGTTCAGGAGTATGTGCTCTATGAAAAAGAATTGCGTCCTGGCCGGGAAATTGAAGAAGAAACATGATTGAGGTTGTGCTGTGCCTGGGAACGCAGCACGCCTTTGAAGCCGGTAAGGAAAATAAAGATGACAGAGATTGCTATTGAAACTACGAAAGAAAGCCGCATTTCGCTGCTAAATGGGTGGCTGTTGCTATTCATGTTTGCCATGATTCTGGCAAACATCGGCGGGAATATGTATTTTCCCATTTTGCCGCTCTATTTACAGGATCTGAATGCTACTGTTCAACAGGTAGGGTTGTTCTTTACCCTTTCGCGCATCATCCCGCTGGCTTTGCAAATTTTGGGCGGTTGGATGTCTGATACCCTGGGCCGCTTGCGCAGTATTGCCATTGGCAGTATCGGCGGCATGATTGGTTTTGTGTTTATGCTGGTTGCGCCGACCTGGCAATGGCTGCTGGTTGCTATGGCTTTTGGGGCTGTCTCTGGGGCGCTGGTTGGGCCAAGTTTTGATGCTTTCATTGCTGAAAACTCGGATGAATCCAATCGGGCGCGCGTCTTCGGCATTACCCAGTCGCTGTTCATGATTGTGGCCGTCATTGGCCCGTTTCTGGGCGGCTGGCTGGCTGATGACTACAGTTTCCGTTTTATGCTTTTGGTGGCTGCCCTGCTGTATTTAGGCGCGACGATCATTCGCATTGGCATGGCCCGGCGGGCGAGAGAAAGCGAGGAAAAGAAGGCTGAAAAACTGAATTTCTTGGGGCTGAAGGCCAATTTGGGCGCCGTGTTCGGTATGGTCTTTTCTGGTGGGATCATCACCTGGATCATGATTACCGATGGCGTGCGCGATACGGCTTTTGCCTTGTCCGACAACTTGACGTCTCTCTACATGGGAGATGTGGCCGGCATGTCCATGAAGCAGATCGGTTTGGTCAACAGTTTGTTCGGTCTGTTCATGATGCTCTTTACCTATCCTGGCGGCTGGCTGGCCGATAAGAAAGGTGAGCGGATTGGCATTGCTGCAGGCTTTGGGTTGATCGGCCTATCGTTTTTTGTCTTTCTACTGAACAAGGCCACGGTTTGGATGTTTGGCTTCAGTTGGGCGCTGGCAGGAATTGGCGCTGGTTTGCTCAGCCCGGCTTACTCGTCGCTCATCAGCAAGGCTGTGCCGGAGAAACTGCGTGGTACGGCTTTTGGCCTGTTCAGCACCAGCCTGGGACTGATCTCTTTGCCCGCTCCGGCGCTGGGCGCTCTGTTGTGGGATAGTTTTAACCCGCGCTTTCCGTTTATCGTTACGGCTGCGGTGGTGCTGGCGACCATTATCCCGGCCTGGGTGAAATTCAAGTTACCACAGGTTCAAGAGTAATTTGAGAAGCAGGCAACAAGCCTAAAAGAAGAGGCTGGTTGCCTGCTTCGCTGTTTTTCGATGGTTTTAATGGCCGGACTTCGGGTACAATAAAACAAGAGCATTGCTTTGTCTGGAAAGGAGATTTGAGATGCAATTGCGTTGTTCTTACTGCCAGACCATGTTTGCGATCAGCCGGGATGAAATGCTCTCGGCTTTGCAGTATGTAACCGAAGAGGACCTGCTTTATTACGATGCCCATTGTCCTAAGTGCCGGCGTGCCAACCGGGTGGAACGGGCGAAACTCCAGCGCGCCTACCCGAACTGGCAGGAGGTGCTCAAAGAAAAGGCAAAAGAGGCAGCCAAAACGGAGAAGGAAGCCGCAAAAGCCTTGAAGCAGGAACAATCTGCGGCAGAAGCCGCCTCTGCTTCGCCGGAAGCATCTGAGCTGCAGGCCAAAACCAAAAAGACGGTAAAGAAGGCGTGACGATTCGGGCTGTTTTCTTTGACCTGGGTGGGGTGATTGTCCGCACTGAGTATCAGGCGCCGCGCGAACGACTGGCACAGCGCCTGGGTTTGAGTTACGAAGACCTGGAGCGGATTGTCTTTGAGAGCAAGTCCAGCCGGCAAGCCTCATTGGGAGAAATTGATACCGATACTCACTGGGAAGTGGTTGTCCGCACGCTGGGGTTGCCGCCCGAACAAAAAGAGGCGGTGCGTGCTGAGTTTTTTGCCGGTGATATCATTGACCGGGATTTAATCGGTTTTCTGCGTTCCCTGCGGCCGGTTTACAAAACCGGGCTGATTTCAAATGCCTGGCCTGACTTGCGCGATTACATTGTCCATCAGGGCTTTGATGATGCTTTTGAGCAGATGATTATTTCGGCCGAGGTGAAGGTGATGAAGCCCGAAGGCAGGATTTATCAAATTGCGCTGGAGCGGGCGGGGGTGAGGCCAGAGGAAGCCGTCTTTGTGGACGATTTTATTGAGAACGTACGCGGCGCCCAAGCCGTAGGGATGCATGCTCTCCACTTTCGCGAAACAGCAGAGACGGTGGCTGCATTGCGGGACCTTTTGGGCCTTGCTGGGCCTGAGCGGAAAGCGGCATAGGGGTTCGCGGTTTGTCGGCTGATGAATGCAGATATGGCTAAAAAATAAGCCGGGCTTTCAACCCGACTTATTTTTTAAGGCTGTCAGTGCCGATTACGATTTTTTGGGGATGATGGTTACTTTGCGGGCGGGTTCTTCGCCGATGCTTTCGGTTGTAACCGCGGGGTGATTGCGCAGTTCCAGGTGAACAATGCGGCGTTCTGCGGCGGTCATCGGTTCTAGCACCTGGCGGCGCCCGGTTTTGACGGCCTGTTCGGCCATTCGGCGGGCCATGTGGCGCAATTGCCGCTCGCGCCGGGAACGATACCCCTCGACATCCACAATCAGGTGTACCCACTGTTGGGTTTGCTTGCTCACGATTAGACTGGCAATGTGTTGCAGGGCGTTGAGGGTCTCAGAGCGGCGGCCGATCAGTACGCCCAGGTCATCGCCGTGAATATCTACCTGGATGATGGTGCGATTCTCGCGGTCTTTTTCTCCGTAGCGTGCCGCGACTTGCGCGGTCAGGCGTAAGTGATGCAGCAGGGTGGAGACGGTCTGCTCGGCGAGGGCAAGCATGGGATCTTCTACGGGGGGCGCTGATGCCGGTTTAACGGGAGCCGGCTGCGGCTCTGGAATGGAACCGGAGGCGGCAGGCGCTTCCTGCAAGTCCGAGGCTTTGACCGTCAGCCGCACGCGCACCTGTCGTCCGCCAAGTCCAAACAGGCCTTTGCTCCCGGCATCCAGAACTTCCACTTCTACCGCTTCGGCCGGCAGGCCAAGTTGACTCAGCCCCTGGCTGATCGCCTGTTCGACTGAAGGGGCTATGATTTCAAGCGTGGTTCTTTGTTCCATAGGGCCTCCAGAGGTTTATTTTGCCGGCGGCTGTTTTTTGCCCGGAAGAAGGTTGTGCCAGTTGGCTTTGCCCATCATTGCATACTGCGCAATGCCAAGCAGGTTGCTGGTGATGAAGTAGACCGAAAGCCCGGAAGCAAATGTCAGGGCAAAATAGCCGAGCATGAGGGGCATCATGATGGTCATTTGCCGCGACATGGCGGCGCTTTGGTCATTGGGGTTGCTGGAAGTGGGTGTGGTCAGTTTGGACTGGATGTAGGTGGTGAGGGCTACAATTAAGGCCAGTGTCGGAAAGGCAAAGCCGAAGATGTTGATGGATTCGGGGCGGCTGAGGTCCATCCACAGGAATTTGCTGTTGAGTGGGATGAGGTTGACCAGGTCGGGATTGATGGAGAGGCTGCGTGAGAGTTTGAGCAAATCGAGCGGGGTTGCTGCCAGGGCGCGGATAAGGCTTTGGTACAGGCCGATGATGATGGGGAATTGGATGAGCGTCGGCAGACAGGAACCGAAGGGGTTGATGCCTTTTTCTTTGTAAATGCGCATTTGTTCCTGCGCCAGTTTTTCGCGGTCATCCTTGTATTTCTTTTGAATGGCCTGCCATTCTTTGTCGTTTTGCAGTTCCTGCATGGCGGCCGCGCCTTTCATCTGCTGCGCGTTGAGCGGCCAGGTAATCACGCGGATGAGGACGGTGAAGATGATGATTGCCACGCCGAAATTGTTGCCGACAAGGTCATAAATCCACAGCAAAAGGCTGGTAAGGGGGGTGATAATCAGGGCTTCCCACATGGTTGCACCTACTTTTTCTCGGGGGTAAAGGTCCAGGCCTGGAGACCGTTTGTGTCAATGGCGGCCAGCAAGAAGTCGGTTTCCAGGGGGGCAATGAGGATCAGATCGCCGGCGCCAACTGCTGGGGCATAAATTTTGCCCTGGTAACTGGCCAGCGGTTTGACTTTGCCTTCGGCATCTATGCCCACGACTGCGCCGGTTTCAGAGGTGAAGATCATCAGGTCTTTCCAGGGCAGGGGGGCACCCAGGATGGGACCATCGGGCTGGATGGGATTCCAGCGCTGTTCACCGCTTTGCGCATCGAAGGCGTAAATTTTGCCTGTCAGGTCGGCTGCATAGACCAGGCCGGCATTCAGGGCCACGCCACTCCAGATGGGGCCGTCGGTTTTCTTTTCCCACAGAGTTTTGCCGCTGGCGGCTTCAACAGCCGTCACTTTGGAAGCAAAACTGCCGATATAAAGCGTGCCATCTGGCGAAAGCACCGGCGAACCGACAAGCGCGCCGCCCAGGTCTTTCTCCCAGACGATGTTTAAGGTTTGTGGTTGGAGGGCATACAGGTGATGATTCAGGCCGGCAAGATAGACATAAGTGCCGTCTGTCACCGGCTGACTCCAAAGGGGCGCGCCGGTGTCGAGGGTTTTTAATTTGTTCCCCTGCATGTCCAGCAGGTAAAGGACGCCGTCGCCGCCGGGCGCATAGACGTACCCATCCAATACAAGTGGGGCGGCTACCCAGCGGGCCAGTGCGCCTTGGAATTGACGTTTATAGGCGCCGGTTTGGGCATCCAGGTAAAAAAATGAGTGGTCAGTGCCGGCGCTGCCGATCAACAATTGACCATCATCGGTCAGGACGGGCGGGGCATAGAATACCGTCTTGCCGCTGGCCTTTTCAGGGTAGCGCCAGGCTTCGGTGCCATCGCTCAGGCGTATGGCGTAGATGTGAGAGCCGGCGGCGATGTATGCCAGTTGTTCATCGGCTGCCAGGCTATGCCAGGTCGTGCTGGCTCCGCTGCACGAGGTGAGTAAGACAACCCCCAGCAGCGAGAACAGGATGAATAAAGTGGGTTTGATTTTCATGGTGATTAAGAAGTGCTCCTAGAGAACGGGATCATAACCGCCCGGATTGAAAGGATTGCAGCGCAACACTCGCCAAATGGCCATCCATGAGCCTTTGAAAACGCCGTACTTATAAATTGCCTGATAGCCATAGTGCGAACAGGATGGGTAAAAGCGGCAGGTGCCGGCAGGCAAACCCCGTGAGATGGTAAGTTGATAGGCGCGGATGATGGCGAGCAAGATCCAACGCGGCCAATAGCGGGGGGTACGCGGCAGGTCACGCAGGCGCGGCTCATTCGGGTAGTCACTAGGGAGATAGAATTCAGGTCTCATCTGGCTTTTCAAGCAGGCGGGCATTTTGCAGCAGGGTGGTTAAGGCGGCTTGGATTTCGGTCAGTCGCGCTTGCAGGATGGGCAAGCGGGCAATCAGGATGAGGTCGTGACTTGGGGAAATTTGTCCCAGCAGGGGGTGGATAGCGGCCCGCAAGAGACGTTTTGCGCGGTTGCGGCGCACGGCAGTGCCAAAAGTTTTGCCGGCCGTGACGCCCACATGCACGCCTGTATGTTCGCTGCGCAGGGCTACCAACACAACAAGCGGGTGGGCATAGGATTTTCCAAAACGCCGCACTCGCTTGAAATCTGTGGAGCGGGTCAGACGAAACCGACGCTGCACCCGTCACCTTGCCTGCTGGAGTGATCCTGAATGCCGACCGCCCCCCGACGGCCTGCAGTGCCAATCATTACCAGCGGACGCGCTTTACATGCTGATTGGCGCTGACCGTCAGCCTATAACGTCCGCGCAGACGACGGCGCTTGAGGACATTCCGCCCGTCAGCGGTTGCCATGCGCTGGCGGAAACCGTGCACACGCAAGCGCCGGCGAATTTTCGGTTGATACGTTCGTTTGGTAGACATTCACATCCTCGCACAAATAAGATGATTGCCTCCACTGCAAAAGGCCTTTGAACAAGAAGGGTTCAATACTTGACCAGAGCACACAGAGGTCCTAGACGAAGGAAATTTCTTTTGTGGCCTTTGTGTTTCATCGGCTTTTGCAGTAAAGCCATAATAGCAATTCCTGCCAGCAATGCAGCGGGTCGCAAAGCGGCACGCTATTATATCGTACCCCTACCACTTTCGTCAAACGCGCGAATCTGAATGGCAGACTCTGACCTTTCTGTGCCTTTGCGCCCAAGTCTCCTGAATGGGAGCGGCTTTAAGATCCCGGCCTGTTTACACTTTATCTCAGACCTGCTGATATTGCCTTGAACAGCCCGGCTTCGGTTACGATCCAATCTACCGGCCAATCGTGTTCACTATGAGGCAAGGTCTCCAGCAAGAGAGCCTGATAAACGATTCCCAGGCTTACACCGGCAAAGTCACGCAAGAAGCGGTCAAAGTATCCGCCCCCATAGCCCAGCCGCCAGCCTTGAGGATCGTAAGCCAGCCCTGGTACCAGCACAAGTTCCACCTCCTCGGCCGGGATTTCTGGCAAAGATGCATCTGGTTCTTCCATCCCAAAAGCATGGCGGACGAGATGTGCCGGGTCGTACCGGTGCAGCGACATGCGGTGTCCTTCGTCTGGCAGGATACGCGGCACAAGCCAGCGTTTTTCAGGGTGACTTTTTAGCAATGGACGCAGGTCCACCTCGCCGCGCATGGGCAGGTAGGTCAGCACAGTGCCTGCATTCTGAAAGAGCCGCCAAGCCTCAATGTGGGCGCAGATCGCCTGAGCGGCTTTCTCCCGCGCTGATTGCTCCAGCGCCTTACGCTTTTCCAGGCATTGCCGGCGCAGATGCTGCTTAATCTCAGGCAAAGAATCGTTCCCCGTCACAGCGCCACCGTATCGCGGAACTGAGGCGGGCGGCGCACCTTTGCAGCCTGCTCAAAAGCGTATGCCAGGCGGATTAATTTCGACTCCTGCCAGGCTGCGCCGATGAAAGACAATCCTACCGGCAGGCCAAAGATGTAACCGGCCGGGACGGTGATATGTGGGTAGCCGGCTACTGCCGGCATGGAGGTCGATTCGATATCCCATGGAATGCTATCGCCATTCACCAAATCAATCATCCAGGCTGGCCCGCCTGAAGGCAACAGGATGGCATCCAGTTGGTAGGCCTGCAGGGCGGCATCCAAACCCTGCGCGCGCGTCAGGCGCAAATTTCTCTGCAAGGCCTTCAGGTAGCGCGGCTCACTCAACGGGCCTTTTTTCTGTGCTGCGAGCATGCGTTCCTGACCAAAATACGGCATGACGCGCCCGGCGTTTTCCTGGTTGAAGCGGATGACATCTTCCAGCGAATGCACCCGCGCCTCTGGCCCCAGCCGGCCGAGATAAGCGTTTAAGTCAGCCTTAAACTCGTAGAGCAGCACCTCGATTTCAGATTTGGCGAACTTGTCAAAAGTCGGCATGCTGATTGGATCGATCACTTCTGCGCCGCATTGCTTGATCAAGGCGATACATTCCTCAAAGACGGCCAGGACGCGTTCATCGGAACCGGCCATCTTGCGCGGCACGCCCAAACGCGCCCCTTGCAAACCGTCCGGGTCCAGGCTGGACCTGTAGTCTGCCTCTCCAACCGGAGCAGACGCGGTCGCCGAATCGTTTGGGTCAACGCCGGCCATTGCCGCCAGCAAGATGGCCGCATCGGCTACTGTGCGTGCCATCGGCCCGGCCGTATCCTGGCTGTGGGCAATCGGAATGATACCGGAGCGGCTTATCAGGCCCAAAGTAGGTTTGATGCCGACCACGCCGTTGGTTTGAGATGGGCAGATGATAGAGCCGTCGGTCTCAGTGCCGACTGCCGCCGCGCAAAAATTGGCCGCCACTGCCGCCGCCGAACCGGAACTGGAGCCGCAGGCCGAACGGTCAAGAGCATAGGGGTTGCGCGTCAACCCGCCGCGCGAAGACCAGCCGCTGGTAGAGCGTGTTGAGCGAAAGTTGGCCCACTCACTCAGATTGGTCTTTCCAAGCAGAATCGCGCCTGCGGCGCGCAGCCGTTTTACCAGAAAGGCATCCTGTTTTGCAATCGAACCGGCCAATGCCAGCGAACCGGCGGTGGTCTGCATTTTGTCGTGAGTGTCAATATTGTCTTTCAGCAGCACCGGCACGCCGTGTAACGGGCCGCGCACGCTGCCACGGCGGCGCTCAGCATCCAGTGTCTCCGCGTTTTCTAAGGCGTCTGGATTCAATTCGATGACCGCGTTGATTTTCGGGTCCAGATTTTGGATCCGTTCCAGGTACATCCTGGTCAGTTCCTGCGCGGTCAGTTCACCGCTTTCCATTTTGGCCTGCATCTCCAGAATCGTCAGTTCATCCATGATTGGTCATCTCCAGAAGCAAAATTCCCAGATGAAATGCTTTACCCCTTTTTGTGGATGTGCCGGTAGTCCTGATGGTCGGGGAATGGATAAATGATGTGGAATGGGTCTCTCTGAATCTGCAGTTTTGTATAAAACATGGGGTGAATCACGCAGGTATCTGTTTCGGTAAGCACCAATCGGTCATTGATGGCGTACTCAAAATCTGCTTCCACAATTTTTACTTTTTCGTTCATTTCCCGCGCCCGGCCAACGATGCCGAGTTCGGCCACCAATCGGCGAAAGGCAAGTGCCGTATAACTACCGTCGGGCCAGTTTCGCGAGGTCCGCTTAGCAACCTGGTCAATGTAATTGCCCTTGAAAATCGCCGGCGCAGAGGTAAGCGCGGTGACAATCTCGCCAACGCCAGGGTAGATCAGACTATAGGAGTTCAGAACTTCGTCCGCCAGCGTTGATTCGCTCTCGGCAATGATCGAGGCAATGTTCAATTTGTAAAAGTTTGGAAAAACGCCTGCCTGGCTGGCTACTTTGGCAATGCGGTTGCATAAAATCACCAGTTGACGCGGACGCATCTGGGTATGGCGCAAGACGTAAGGCAGACTCTGCTCTGGCTCGCCGTGCAGGTTCTTGATTGTTTCGCCAAAGTAGGGCGTCCACAACTTTGCACGCACATCGTCAAAGTCATCCCAATCCACATCCTTGAAGGGGAATTCATGTTCTGGGCCAAGATATTTGTAGAATCTCCACGCAATCAGGCGGATTAAG
>JAIOAQ010000013.1 GCA_019873735.1 Chloroflexota bacterium
ACCGTCCGCTACCTGGTGGAAAAAGGCGAAAAAGTGGGCGTGATTCGCGTCCGCCTCTATCGCCCCTTCTCGGTCGAACACCTGCTGGCCGCCCTGCCCCAAACGGTCAAGTCCATCGCCGTCCTCGACCGCACCAAGGAACCCGGCGCGATTGGCGAACCGCTCTACCAGGATGTGGTCAACGCCCTGGTGGAAGGCGGCCGCGCCAACATCACCGTCATCGGCGGCCGCTATGGCCTCTCTTCCAAAGAATTCACCCCGGCCATGGTCAAGGCCGTGCTGGACGAACTCCTAAAGCCCCAACCCAAGAATCACTTCACCGTCGGCATCACCGACGACGTGACCAACTCCAGCCTGGACTACGACCCGTCCTTCTCGGTTGAGCATCCCGAAACGGTGCGCTGCGTCTTCTTCGGCCTCGGCGCAGATGGCACAGTCGGCGCCAACAAGAACTCGATCAAGATCATCGGTGAGGAGACCGACAACAACGCCCAGGGCTACTTTGTCTATGACTCGAAGAAATCCGGCTCGATGACCATCTCGCACCTGCGCTTTGGCCCCAAGCCGATTCAGGCCCCCTACCTCATCACCCCCAACACGGCCAACTTCGTCGCCTGCCACCAGTTCACCTTCCTCGAGCGTTACGACATCACCAAGTACGCCCAGCCGGGGGCCGTCTTCCTGCTCAACAGCATCTACGGCCCGGAGGAAGTGTGGGATCACCTGCCGCAGGAAGTGCAGCGTGACATCATCGAGAAGAAACTGCGCTTCTACGTCATCAACGCCTACGACGTGGCCGAGAAGACCGGCATGGGCGGGCGCATCAACACCATCATGCAGACCTGCTTCTTCGCCATCTCCGGCATCCTGCCGCGTGACGAGGCGATTGCCCAGATCAAGAAAGCCATTCAGAAGACCTACGGCAAGCGCGGCGAAGCCGTCGTCCAGAAGAACTACGCCGCTGTGGACCAGACCCTGGCCAACCTGCACGAGGTCAAAGTGCCGGATCGGGTGACGAGCAAACTGACCCGCCGCCCGCCGGTCCCCGCCGAAGCGCCGGACTTCGTCAAGAACGTCCTCGGCCCGATGATCGGCGCAAACGGCGATTCGCTGCCCGTCTCGGCCCTGCCTGTGGACGGCACCTTCCCCACCGGCACCACCAAGTGGGAGAAGCGCAACATCGCCCTCGAGATCCCCGTCTGGGAGCCAGATTTGTGCATCCAGTGCGGCAAGTGCGTCTTCGTCTGTCCGCATGCGGTCATCCGCCACAAAGTGTACGACAAGAAATATCTGGAACAGGCGCCGGCCACCTTCAAGCACATGGAGTCCAAGTTCAAGGAATTCCCCGGCATGGCCTATACCGTGCAGGTTGCACCCGAAGACTGCACCGGCTGCACCCTGTGTGTGGAAGCCTGCCCGGCCAAGGACAAGACCAACCCCGCCCGCAAGGCGATCAACATGGCCCCGCAGCCGCCGCTGCGCGAAAGCGAAGCCGTCAACTGGGAATTCTTCCTCAGCCTGCCCGAAGTGGACCGCACCGCCATCAGCCTGACCACCATCAAGAACTCGCAATTGCTCGAGCCGCTCTTTGAGTTCTCCGGGGCCTGCGCCGGCTGCGGCGAGACGCCCTACGTCAAACTGATGACCCAACTCTTCGGCGACCGCGCCATCATCGCCAACGCCACCGGCTGCTCGTCCATCTACGGCGGCAACCTGCCCACCACCCCCTACGCGCCGAACAAAGAAGGCCGCGGCCCGACCTGGTCGAACAGCCTGTTCGAAGACAACGCCGAGTTTGGCCTGGGCTTCCGCCTGACGCTCGACAAGCAGATGGAATTTGCCCGCGAACTGCTGCCGCAATTTGCCGCTGAAGTTGGCGAACAACTGGTGGACGAACTGCTCAAAGCCGACCAGACGACCGACCTGGGCATCAAGCAGCAGCGCGAACGCGTTGCCATCCTGAAGCAGAAACTGGCGCAGTCCAAGCACCCGCAGGCCGCCAACCTGGCAGCGGTTGCCGACGCGCTGGTCAAGAAATCGGTCTGGATTGTGGGCGGCGACGGCTGGGCCTACGACATCGGCTACGGCGGCCTGGACCACGTGCTCTCCACCGGGCGTGATGTCAACCTGCTGGTCCTGGATACCGAAGTCTATTCCAACACCGGCGGGCAGGCCTCCAAGTCCACGCCGCGCGGCGCGGTGGCGCGCTTCGCGGCCCAGGGCAAGGGCCTCTCCAAGAAAGATCTCGGCCTGATGGCGATTGCCTACGGTTATGTCTATGTCGCCCGCGTGGCCATGGGCTACAGCGACATGCACACGCTCAAGGCCTTCCTGGAGGCCGAGTCCTATCCGGGCCCGTCGCTCATCATCGCCTACAGCCACTGCATCGCCCACGGCATTGACATGGCCAAAGGCCTGGAGCAGCAGAAACTGGCCGTCCAGTCTGGCCTGTGGCCGCTCTACCGCTACGACCCGCGCCTGGCTGCCGAGGGCAAGAATCCGCTCATCATTGACTGCAAAGAGCCGAGCGTACCGGTTGAGCAATACATGTACAACGAGACCCGCTTCCGCATGCTGGCTCAGAGCAACGAAGAGCGCGCCGAACAACTGCTTAAACTGGCGCGCGAAGATGCCCGGGCACGCTGGAACTTCTACTCCCAGATGGCCGCCATGCACTACGGCGAGAACGCCTAGAAAAAACGATGGGACAGAGACGCGCTCTGTCCCATCTTGTTACTTCTAAGGAGAAAACCATGACCGACCTGAAGACCACCTACCTCGGCCTGCAACTGAAGAACCCCATCGTCGCCTCGGCTTCGCCGCTCTCCGAAAAAGTCGAAACCGCCAAAAAACTCGAAGAAGCCGGCGTCTCGGCCATTGTCATGTACTCGCTCTTCGAGGAACAAATCATCCACGAGAGTCTGGAACTCGATCACTTCCTCTTTACCGGCACGGAAATCTCGCCCGAAATCACCTCGTTCTACCCGCAAGTTGGCCGCTACAGCCTCAAGCCGGATGCCTACCTGGAGACGGTAGCGAAACTCAAAGGCGCGGTTGGCATCCCGGTCATCGGCAGTCTGAACGGCGTCTCGACCGGCGGCTGGGTCAAATATGCCCGGCGGATCGAAGAAGCCGGCGCTGACGCCCTCGAACTCAACCTCTACTACCTACCGGTCAATCCGGACCTGACGGCTGCCGCGCTGGAAGACAACTACATTGCCCTGGTGAGCGAAGTCTGCAACAGCGTGCGCATCCCCGTGGCGGTCAAACTGAGCCCGTACTTCACCGCCCTGCCCAACCTGGCCCGCCGCCTGGCGGCCGCCGGTGCGAAGGGCCTGGTGCTCTTCAACCGCTTCTACCAGCCCGATCTGGACATCGAAAATCTGGACGTGCTGCACACGCTGGAATTAAGCACCTCCAGCGAACTGCGCCTGCCGCTGCGCTGGGTCTCCATCCTGTATGGCAAAGTGGAGGCCGACCTGGCGCTGACCGGCGGCGTGCACACGGCAGAAGATGTCATCAAAGCGATGATGGCCGGCGCCAAAGTCACCCTGCTGGCTTCGGCCCTGCTCCAACACGGCCCGGCCTATGCCGCCACCCTGCTGGAGGGCATGCAGGCCTGGATGGAAGCCCACGAATACGAATCGGTGGCGCAAATGCAAGGCAGTTTGAGCCAGGCCAAAGGTCCCGACCCGGCCGCCTACGAGCGGGCAAATTACATGAAGGTGTTGCAGTCCTTCAGGTGGCTGCCCTGACGATACAAAAAAGCCCGTCATTGCCTACCCTGCCGCCGTTTTTTCTAACCTGCAGCAGGGTTAAATTACAAAAGCCCCTCGATTAATACGAGGGGCTTTTTGATTTCCAGGCAAAAAGGATGCAGGCGTTCAGACTTCTTCGGCGGAGACGGTCTTCTTCTGACGATAGGTGATGCGGCCACGGCTCAAATCATAAGGGGACATTTCCACCTGGACGTGATCACCCAGCAAAATGCGAATATAGTACTTTCGCATTTTGCCCGAAAGGTAGGCCAGCACTTCGTGGCCATTTTCCAGCCGGACACGGAATTGCGTCCCCGGCAAAGCCTCGATGACCGTGCCATCCATTCGGATTTTCTCTTCTTCCTTCGCCATACCTGCCTCCAGTTCGCTAGCCAGTTTTATTCTTCGCCGCCTTTCGACATGCGCCTCTTAATGCGCCGAATGGCCTTCTTCCGCTCCATGCGGCGCAGTTCACTCTTGGAAACAAACCAGCGCTTGCGGCGGACAGTGCTCAAGACACCGCTCTTGACCACCTTCTTGCGAAAGCGCTTGAGCAGTTGATCTTGAGACTCATTATTGCGCAGGACAACAATTGCCATAAAATTTCACCTCCTTCCGTAAAGAGGATAAACCGAAGATAATGACAAAAAACAAAAACGGCTGGTCACAGACACAGCCGGGGAAGGCGCGGGAAACTCAAACTTTCTCAAATGATACCGGCCAAAGTTCAGCGCACACTCCTCGACATCAACTGTCAAAGCGAAAGACGTCCTTGCCTGCATCGGTCTGCGACAAAAAGGCATTATACTATACGACTTGTCATCTGCAAAGGAAATGACGCTGATTTCATCAGGATTGTGACGGGTAAAATTTCACCCAAGGAGTTCAATCAATGTTCGACCACCGCGCCAAGACATGGGATTCTGACCCTGCCAAAGTTGAGCGTGCGCAGGCGGTAGCAAACGCCATCCAGCGCCTCGTGCCCCTGCACCCTAAAATGACCGCCCTGGAGTACGGCTGCGGCACCGGCTTGCTCAGTTTTGCGCTCCGACCCTATGTAGGGTCAATTACGCTGGCAGATACATCTCAAGGGATGTTGGATGTCCTCAATGAGAAAATTCGGAACACCGGTTCGCAGGGGATGACAGCCCTGCGGCTCGACCTGTGCACCGACCCGCTCCCCACAGCACGGTTTGACCTGATCTACTCGCTGATGACCCTGCATCATATCCCCGATACCGAAAGGATTCTCCGCCGCTTCCATGCTATCCTGGCGCCACAAGGCTGGCTGTGCATTGCCGACCTGGACAAAGAAGACGGTTCTTTCCATGGGGCAGGCTTTGACGGTCACAATGGATTTGAGCGGGAAACGTTGAAACAGATGGCCAGGGCCGCCGGCTTTACAGACATGCATTTTGAGACCGTGTTTTGCATCACAAAAGAAGTCGCCGGTCAGCAGCGCGGTTTTCCACTTTTTTTGATGACTGCCAGACGCGAGGATTGAATCGGGGCCGGAAAATGCCTCTTGTCCGCGACCAGGCTGGGGTTGAGGATGAGCCGTGTAAATCGTTCCAGCCATAGTAAAATAAGCAACATCCAGTAATTGCCGCCCTCCCGCAGGTTTTGGCGCAATGTTCAAACCACAAAACGTCTCCGCACTTGCCATTAATTGCAAAGCCCCGTTCTAACCTGCGGGAGGATTAATACAATCCAACTGTAAATCTGCTGAGCAAAGTTTCGTTAAAGGAGTTTTTATGGCTGAAATTTTAGATGTCATCGTCATCGGCGCCGGGCCGGCGGGCTACGTGGCCGCCATCCGCGCCGCGCAATTGGGACAGAAGACCGCCATCGTGGACAAACAGTGGCTGGGCGGCGTGTGCCTGAACGTCGGCTGCATCCCGTCCAAGGCGCTGCTCAAGAACGCCGAAATCGCCCACACCCTGCGCGAACAGGGCAAGGAATTCGGCTTCTCGTTCGACAACCTGAACCTGAACTTCGGCGCGGCGGTCAAACGCAGCCGCCAGGTCTCGAACCGGCTGGTGAAGGGCGTGGAATTCCTGATGAAAAAGAACGGCATCGCCGTTCACATGGGCACAGCCAAACTGACCGCCAGAGATACGGTCGCGGTGACCGATAAAGACGGCCAGGTGACCAGCCTGCAGGCCAGGAACATCATCATCGCCACCGGCGCTTCGGCGGCCGTCCCGGCAGCGTGGAAGGTGGACGGCGAGAAAGTCGTCACCTATCACGAGGCCATCCTGCAAGAGAAACTGCCGAAGTCGGCGGTCATCATCGGCGCCGGCGCGATCGGGATGGAATTCGCCACCGTCTGGAACGCCTACGGCGTGGAGGTGACCATCGTGGAGATGCTGCCCCACGTCCTGCCGCTGGAGGATGAAGAAGCCGCGGCAGAGGTGGCCAAGGCGTTCACCAAACGCGGGGTCAAGATCCTGGCCGGGCACAAGGTCGAGGCGGTGGAGGCGACCGAGAGCGGGGCACGCGTGACCGTTTCGGCGGGCGGCGAGACGAAAGTCCTGGAGGCCGAGCAGGCACTGGTAGCGATCGGCTTCCGTCCCAATTCCAAAGGGCTGGGGCTGGAGGAACTGGGCGTCAAAATCAACGAACGCGGCTTCATCGAAATTGACGAGCGCATGGCGACCAACATCCCCGGCATCTGGGCTATCGGCGATGTGACCGGCAAACTGATGCTGGCGCACGTCGGCTCGGCAATGGGTATCGTCTGCGCGGAGAACATCGCCGGTCACGAGACGGTGACGCTGGACTACGAGATGATGCCGCGCGCCACCTACTGCGCGCCGCAGGTAGCATCCTTTGGGTTGAGCGAAGCGCAGGCAAAAGAGCGCGGTTACCAGGTCAAGGTGGGGCGCTTCCCCTTCCAGGCCAATGGCAAGGCGCTGGGGCTGGGCGATTACGCCGGCTGGGTGAAACTGGTGGTAGACGAGAAATACGGCGAGATCCTCGGCGCCACGCTGGTCGGCCCGGAAGTGACCGAACTGCTGCCCGAACTGACCCTGGCGCGGATGATGGAACTGACCCCGGCCGAGATCGCCCGCAACGTCCACGCCCACCCGACCTTGAGCGAGGTGCTGATGGAAGCGGCCCATGCCGCCGAGGGCAGCGCGATCCACATTTGAGCGAGAGACGCACCCCAAAGCGCACATCCAGAGCAACCGTCATGCCTGCTAATGTTGAAATCAAAGCCCGTGTGCGTGACTTCGCCGCCCTTGAAAAACGCGCCGCGCTGCTAAGCGACAGCCCGGTGCAGGTCATTTGTCAGGAGGATACGTTCTTTTACACGCCGCGCGGCCGCCTGAAACTGCGTCAACTCTCTGCCGAACATGGCCAACTGGTTTATTATGAACGACCCGACCTGAACGGGCCGAAACGTTCGGATTACCTTATCTTTGAAACGCCCGACCCCGAGGGGTTGAAGACGGTTCTTTCCCTGGCCCTGGGCGTGCGCGGCGTGATTCGGAAGGTGCGCCGTCTTTACATGGTTGGACAGACCCGCATTCACCTGGACCAGGTGGAGGGCCTGGGTGATTTCATGGAACTGGAAGTCGTCCTGCAAGCGGGTCAATCGGATCGTGAAGGACAGGCCATCGCCCAAACCCTGATGGCAGAATTGAACGTGTTAGAATCGGATTTGCTTGACTCCGCCTACATAGACTTGCTGGAAAGAAACTAAGGAGAAACAATGCCAGTCGTAAAACGCATCAACCACGTAGCCGTTGTCGTAGAGGACATGGAAAAGGCACTGTCCTTCTGGCGCGACGCCCTTGGCATCCCCCTGCACGGCACATTGGACGTGCCCGCCGAAAAATCGCAGGTGGCTTTTTTGCCCACCGGCGAAAGCGAAATAGAACTTGTCAAGCCAACCAGTGAAGATTCTGGCCTGGCCAAATACCTGGCCAAACGCGGCCCGGGCATGCATCACATCTGCGTAGAGGTGGACGACATTGAAGGGATGATGGCACAGTTGAAAGCCAAAAATATCCGCCTCATCAACGAAGAGCCGCGTACGACTGCTGACGGGAAAAAGTACGCCTTCATCCACCCCGAAAGCACCTGCGGCGTGCTGGTAGAACTGTATCAGTTGTAAAAAGGAGCCAGAAATGCAAGCGTTCCAACGAGGTTGGTCCTTTATCAAGCAGGCCTGGCAGATGGCCATGAAAGACAACGACCTGCTGAAACCGTCTGTTTATGCGCTGCTGGCAGGCTTTGCCGTGACTCTGGCCTTTGCCCCTCTGATGATTGGGGGCTGGCTGTTGTTCAGCGATCGTGGGCTGATAGGGCAGATTGCCCTTATCGCGCTAAGTGCCTTGCTCATCTTTGCCCAATATGCAGTCGGGTATATTTTCTCGGCCATGACCATCTACCTGATCTACGGCTACCTGGCCGAAGGCGACGGGCGGATGGACAAGGCCTGGGCAATTGTCAAGCGCGACTGGCTGGATATCCTCAGCCTGGCAGCGGCTTCAACGCTGGTGAATATCGTCAAAAACCAGATCAAGGACAAAGGGAAGAATCAGGGGCGCAATTTTCTGGCCGGATTGATTGATACCGTCTGGACCGAGGCGGCTTTCCTCACCCTGCCGGCTATGGTTATCGAGGATATTAACTTAAAAGATGGTTTGAAGCGCACGGCCGGCATTGTCAGGAACAACCTTCTGCTAATTGGAATCAGCACGGTGGGCGTGAAGGCCGTCAATGGCTTGATTGGCTTTCTGCTGGGAGGTTTCGGCATTGCCCTGGGCCTGGGGGTAGGACTGGGCATCATCTCGCTGACCGGGCCGCAGCAAATCGTCGGGCTGGCAGGCGGAATCGGCCTGGGCGTGGTCATCGCCGGCATCTTCATCATGGCTGCGACGGTGCTCACCTCATATACGGCTACGGCGTATCACACCTGTCTGTACCTGTGGGCGCGAGAGGTGGAAAAAGCCCAGGGTCTCGGCCAGCCTGTCGAAGTCCCCGCGCCTGAGCCGCTGGCAGCCGCTTTGAGATAAACAGGTCGCCGCCATGGTCGGGTCCGAAGAGCAGCGCGAGGTGCTGACCTGGGATGATGTTCAGAAACTGGTGGACATCCTGCTCGGTCAGTTCCGGCGGGACTTTCAAGCCATGGTGATGATTACGCGCGGCGGCATTATCCCCGGCGGCATGTTGGCCGAAGCGATGGGGTTGACGCATTTGCTGACCGCGGCGGTGGATTTCCCGGCAGAAATGGCGCTGGAACACAGCAAACTGGTCGCCTGGCCGCAATTCCTGCAATTTCCGGCAGATGACCTGCTGCGCGGCCGGGCAACGCTGATTGTGGACGATGTTTGGGGCTCAGGGCGGACCATCACTGCTGTGCGAAACCGGGTGTCGGCTGCAGGCGGCTTCCCTGAGACGTGTGTCTTGCATTTCAACCCCTATCGCAATTTGTTCGGCTCGGCCCGGCCCGATTATTATGCGGTGATAACCGAAAAGCATGTCGTCTACCCCTGGGAGATTGACCGCGGCGCAGACAGGGTCTTCTTTGGTTGATGTAGAGGTCGAATGCGCATTGTAAAAGTAGAGCAAGTTGCCAAAACGGAAGCCTTGCGCCGGAATGAATACTTCGAACATCTCAGCCCGGAGGATTTGCAAAAGATCGCAAGTTGTGTCAGTTTGCACGAGTATGAGCGCGGCGAGGCGCTGTTTTGGGAGGGCGAGACAAGCGCCGGCCTGCATATTGTCGAAAGCGGTTGTGTCAAAATCTATCGCTTATCCCCACAAGGGCGTCAGTACATTGTGCGCATCTTAATGGAAGGCGACACCTTTAACGAAGTCTCAGTCTTTGACCGGGGCGGGAATCCGGTCAATGCGGAGGCGCTGGAAACCAGTCGTGTGTGGGTGGTTGAGGCAGAATGCATCCGCGGGCTGGTACGCATCAACGCCGATTTTGCCCAGAAGGTGATTGACAATCTCTGCCATAACCTGCGCAACCTGGTGCAGGCGGTAAGCGAGATGGCTTTTTACCAGGTGACCCATCGCCTGGCGCGGCTGCTGGCGCAATTACCCGCCGATGAACACGGGGCAACCCGGCTGACACAAGACCAGATTGCCGCCCGCCTGGGGACGGTACGCGAGGTGGTGGCGCGTTCGCTGAAAGAACTGGAACGCAGCGGAGCCATCCATGTGGAAAACCGCCGCATTGCGATTGCAGATGTAGACGTGCTTTCGCAATGGGCGCAGGGGCCGTGGAATTAAATTGGCAGCGGAGATAGAAAAGATTACACCCAAAATGTAATCGCCTACCCTTGACCCTCCTGCAGGTTAGCACGGGGCTGGCATCAATACCGGCGCTCGTGGAGACATCTCCTGGCCTGGATGCTGAGCCAAAACCTGCAGGATGGGATGCGGTTACAAACAAACACTGGGTGGGACAGGTTCCCACCCAGCATCTTATAAATCGCAAAAAGTTGGGGGATTTCCGGTGAACAGCCAGCAGGCAAATATTGCTACTTTGCTGGAACCGGTTTCGGGTCCATCTGATCGTAGATACCGACTGCCAGAAGAGACGGGTCGGCAGCGGCCTGTGCCGCCAACATCTGCGCCTGCCGGGCTAAGTTGGTAGCCTCGGCCAAGATGCGCAGGGCTTCTTCGGGGTTATGGAAACCCATAGAATTTTCGGCAGAGACGATGTCCCACATAAATTGGGCATGACGATACTTTGCCTGCGCCTGTGTCAGCAAATCCGGATTGGCATTGGGATTTGCCACCGCACCTTTGATGGCAGTAATAGCATCCACCAGCGCATCTTCGGTCTTAATCTTGGTCGCATAAACTTCATCCTGAATGACCTTGACGCGCCCAATCACATATGTGACATCTGAATGACACTGCCCGCAGGCTTGCTCAGGACGCAAAAGAGGGCTGTGAACATCATGGCTGGAAAACTTGGCCGCGCCATCGCGAACATAAGGCATGTGACAATCAGCACAAGAAACACCTGCTTTATAGTGCGTACTATCAGCAGTATAAAACTCATATTCAGGATGTTGGGCCTTGAGCATGGGTATTCCAGCCTCAGGATATTCCCAATCCTTGAACTGAAGTTCGTCGTAATAAGCCAGCATATCCTCCACGCGAGTGCCGTTCTCCCATGGGAAAGTCAAATACTTGCCATCTCCCTTGAAATAATATTCCACATGGCAATTGGCGCAAACAACTGTGCGCATTTCCTGGCGCGTAAAAGTCGTCCAGTCTTTACCCTGTGCTTCGAGGGCCTCTTGCAACGCGGGGTTGGTGACAATAAGGCGCATGGTGCCAGTTTCGTGACAATTCGCGCATCCAATGGGCTGATCAATACGCTTCCCCAAGTCGCCAAAAAAGGTCTTATCATATTCGGCCATGCCCATCTCGGCCCACAGTGCCGGATTGTTGGAAGATTTACAGGAATAACAAGTGCCGGGAGTGCGCTTAGGGCTTTCCCGATCTAAAACAAGCCGGCCGGTTGTATTCACATCCTGCAGGGCATTCATGTGGCCGCGGTCATCATTGTAGTCTTTGCTAAAGGGGTAACCAGCAAATAAGATCACCTGGCGCGGGTCTCGCTCAAGATGCGAAAAGCCGCTGGAACCGCCATAGGCCGTATCGGCGCTATTTGTTTTGGTCTTTAAGAAAGTGGCATATTGATTGGGAAAGTTAATGCCCCACTTGGACGAATCGGGCTCTAGCGGAGCAATCTCAACCAGAGGTTGAAAGCCACGTTCTTGCGGCGGTTGATTTTTCAGAAAGAGTAGTACACCAGCCAGGCCAACCGCAAGAATGACAATGATGCCAGTCAAAATTAAGATCGTGTATTTTTTCATCGCCATCTTTCCTTTTACTGGATACTTACTGTGCCAATTTCGGGCTATGGGTAAATATGTATATCCTGATAAGGGTACACCGATGTTCCCCGGCCATCATGTCCGGCGTTTCGATGACAATCCCAGCAATACCGGTCAAAGGGCTGGGTGCCTGTCATAATATCTTCCACTGTGTCCGCGTGACAGCGAATACAATTTTCCTGTACCACATCAAGCGACGAGTCGCGTGCCTGAATAGCATCAGGGATTTTGCCCAACAGAAAAGCCGAAACATGGTGATAGCCCGATTCGGCTTTGACAATATATTTGGGAAGAAGAGCATGCGGTGTATGACAGTCGGTGCATGTGGCAGCCAAACGGTGCCCGCCATGGAACCAACCTTCGTAAACAGAGTCCATCACATGGCAGTTGTTGCAGGCAGCCGGATCACTGCCTAAATAGGCAGTAAAATCAGTGGCATACATTCCAACCACCAATACGACAACAAGGGCTACAATACTAATGATGAGGGGCACTCTGGACATTTTACGCTCTTTGATGATTATAACCCTTAATGTCAGAAATGTTTGTGATTTAAGTCACAACACGGCGCTCATTGCCCCCATTGTCGTTTGAGCCACTAAACTGCGAGAAAACAGTAAAAGTCTAGACCACCCTGACCACCGATCCGCTTTCGGTTTTCTCAACCTCAATGCGGGTTGGGAAGGCATCTTTCAATTCGTCCAGGTGGGTAATGACCAGGATTTTGGCGAAATCCCCCCGCACGGTGTTGATGGCTTCAATCAGGCGCTGGCGGCCCTGGGCATCCTGTGAACCAAAGCCTTCGTCAATCACCAGCGTTTGCAAACGAGCCCCTTTACGTCCTGCCAGCAACTCAGAAAGCGCCAGCCGAACCGCGAAATTGACCCGAAAGGCCTCGCCGCCAGAAAACAACTCATAATCCCGCATCCCGGCGCCATCACTAATCTGGATCTCAAGGGTTTCCTTCAGATCGCTGCGTTTCTTATCCTTGTAACTGGCCTGGGTGACAAAACGCACGCTCATCGTCCCATTGGAAAGGCGGTCAAGCAGGTCGTTGGCTTTTTCTTCGATCTGCGGCAAAGCCTGTTCAATCAGAAGCGCCGGCACGCCATCTTTGCCAAAAGCGCGTTCGAGCATCCTGTACTGACCAATCTTCTGCCGCAATTCCCCGGCCTGGCTTTCCAGCACCGCCTTACGCTGACGCAGTGTATCCAGCACTTCCACCTGCTGGCGTGCCGCCCCCACCTCCTGGTTGAGGCGGTTTTCCAGTTCCTGCAGAGCAAACAGTTGCTGCTCGGCCGCTTCCACATCTGGTGCCTGCGCCTCAGCCTGTTTCAAGGCTTCAAGAGCCTGGTTATAGTCCGCGCCCTCTTTTTCAATCTCAGCACGCAGGGCCTCGATTTGTGACTGAAGCGCGGCAATCTCGCGCTCCAGCGGGACCGCAGCCGCCCGCGCCGATTCTAAGGCCCGGAAATCCTCCTCGGCGGCTCGTCCCTGAACTTCGGCCTGGCGCGCGGCTTCGTGAGCCGCGGCGTTGTACCCAAGCGTTTGCAACTGCGCCTCAATCTCAGCCAATTGCCGTCGCGCTTCCGGCGCAAACGCTTGGCTCTCTAACAGGCGCACCACTTCGGCCAGCCGCGGTGAGCCATTCTTCTCCCACGCAGCAGCAGCCTTTTGCAGGCTTTCCAACCGCTCGGTGAGCTGGGTCACGGCCGTAAAAGCAGACTGGCGCTCTCGCTCGGCATTAGAAAACTGACCCAGCCGCGCGGTGAAATCGGTCAAAGACTGCTCAAGCGTTTCCTTTTCGGCTTTGTTCGCGCGGAAACGGTCCCCTTTGGCTTTGCCTTCGGCCTGCAACTGTTCTAAAGTGGAGCGGCGGTGTTCCTCGCTGAGCGGCTGACGGCACAAGGGACAGGATACGCCTTCGGCCTGTTCGAGGCTGTCTATGCGCGTTTTCAGTTCGTCCATCTGCGCTTTGAGTTCGCGATTCTCGGCATCCAGTTTTGCCAGGCGTTCACGCGCCTCCGCAGCCTGTTGCTCAATCTCGCCGCGTTCGGCCAGTTGACGTTCAGCCCTGGCCAGGTCCTGCTGTGCCGCTTCCAGTTGCGCCTGAAGTTCGCGGCAGGCAAGCGCATCACGCTCGATCTGTGCCGCTTCTTCAGAGAGCATCAGGCGTTCCTGCTCCAGCCGTGCCCTTTCAGCCGCAATCTGTTCCAGCAATGGCCGGCGCTGGCCTTCCTGGTCACGGAAGCGGGCAGCGATCTCTTCCCAGCGTTCCAGTGTGTTGCGCGCCTCCTGCCAGGACTGATGCGCCGCCAGAATCTGTTCCGCGCGCTGCAACAATTCAGCCGTGTGCTGATATTCGGCTTTTCGCTCTTCCAGGCGGTTTTCTAACTCGGAGCGGTTTTGCTCCAGCCGATCCAGGCGCGCGGCCATCGCATCGGCTGTTTTGCGTTGTTCGGCCAGCGCAATGGCTGCGCGGCGCAGAGCATCCAGCGTCGATTCGGCCATTTTGCGCTCGCCTGTCACCTGGTTCAGCCGGGAAACGAGTTCAGATAAGCGCGCCCGCCGCGCCGGCTCTTCGGCAAGTTCGGCCTGGATTTCGGACAGCCGGCCTTCGGTCTCTTCCAATTCGCGCTCAATTTCCTTGCGGCGGTCGGCTGCGCGTTGGCGGTAAACTTCCCATACTTCTAAGCCTAGCACGCTGCTCAGCACTTCCTTGCGCTTACTGGCGCTCTGCTGGGCAAACTGGTCAGCCTTACCTTGCAGGAAAAAGGAGGCGTTGACAAAAGTCTCATAGTCCAGCCGCAAGACGTTTTCGATGCGTGCCTGCGTCTCGCGGGTGGTGTGTTCGGTCAGGGAACGCCAGGCCTGAGAGGCAGAATCTTGAACATGGAACTCAAGCAGGGTGCTTTTGCCACGCGGCAGGGAACGCTGAACGCGATAGACCACATCTTCATAAGCAAAGGTAAGCGCCACCTCAGCCGCCTGCGATTGGGCATTGATGAGGCCCTCGCCGCTCTGGCGCGCCTGACCAAAAAGCGCCCAGGTGATGGCGTCTAACAGAGAAGACTTCCCGGCTCCGTTTGAGCCGGAAATGCAGGCCAGATCAAAAGTTGTGAAATCAAGTTCCACCGGTTGGCGGTAAGAGAGAAAACCGGAGAGGCGCAAGGAAATGGGAATCATGGCAGCCTAAAAACTGAATTCCTTAATATCCGGATCGCGGGTAAATTTTTCAACCAGGCAGGCATGCCCGGCAGGTGTACCACGCACGTGCCAGATGGAAGTTATCGCCATATCCGATTTGATCTGCTTGCGGCTTTGGATGCGCAAACCGCACTCGCGAAAGGCAGACTCGAGTTGGGCAACCTTCTCTCCACTGGGCGGGCAAACGATATGATAGGTATATTCTCCACGTCGACGGTCCACCCAGGCATCAAAGTAGGGGAAAAACCATAAAACCACCAGGCCAATCAATACGACCAAACCGGCCAAGAGGTATTCGCCACCGCCCAGGGCCATCCCAACTGCAGAGGTCAGCCAGATCGCTGCAGCAGTGGTCAGGCCGGTAATACGGCCCTCTTCGCGCAGGATGGCGCCGGCCCCTAAAAAGCCTACGCCGGTGACGATGTTGGCCGCAATGCGTGCCGCGTCCTTGTTGCCGGGCAACTTAAGAGAAAGAAGGGTAAAGAGGGTCGAACCTAAAGAAATGAAAATCAGGGTGCGAAAACCGGCAGCCTTGTCACGGAACTCGCGCTCAACCCCAATCAGGCCGCCGGCCAGTAAGGCCAGCAAGATCTTGAGCAAATCTTCAGGGATGAGGGTCATCGTCTCTTAAGCCTCCCGCATCCAACGCCGGACAGCCTCGGCCGGATAGTGATGATTTTGCATTTGCTCCAGCAATTTTTCGGGCGTATCGGCGCAGGCCAGGGCGCGGCGGTGCTCTGGAAAGAGAAACTTTTCCTGCACAGCACGGTCGAGCATCGCCAAAAGGGGGTCGTAATATCCCTTGACATTGAGCAAGCCCACCGGCTTGGTATGCAAACCGATTTGCGCCCAGGTCAAGGTCTCAAAAAGTTCATCCAGGGTGCCATAGCCGCCGGGCAGGGCAATAAAGCCGTCGGCAAGTTCATACATGCGCGCCTTGCGCTGATGGATGAGGGGCACCACTTCGAGGCGTGTCAGGCCGGGATGCGCCAGAGCGGGGGTGTTCATGCTTTCGGTGATCACCCCGATGACCTGGCCGCCGGCTTCCAGCGCTCCGTCGGCCAGGGCACCCATCAGGCCGGTACAGCCGCCGCCATAAACCAGGTTCAGGCCAGAACGGGCCAGGAAAAGGCCCATTTGACGCGCGGCAGCCAAAAAGTCCGGATGGGAACCGTCTGCAGAGCCGCAATATACACAAATGGATTTCATCGTCCACCTGATAGGAATGAGATTCCTTGTGAGTATACCGGAAAATGGCCGGGCTGTGCGAGTAAGAGTTATATTAAAGGTCTCGTTACGTGCTTGACTCTGTATGCCGAGTGTGCATAATGTAAGTACCTATGGAATACAAAGATTACTATCAGATTTTGGGTGTTAACCGTAATGCCAGTCAGGATGAAATTCGCAGTGCTTACCGCAAACTGGCCAAACAGTATCACCCGGACCGCAACCCCGGTGACAAGGCTGCAGAGGAACGCTTCAAAGAAATTAATGAGGCCTATCAGGTACTAAGCGATAGCCAAAAACGCGCCCACTATGACCGTCTGGGCGACTCGTATGCCCGCTGGCAAAGCAGCGGTCAGCCGGGGAATTTTGACTGGGAACAGTGGTTTACTCAGCCGGGAGGCGGGCGGGTAGTTTACGGCGAAGACCTGGATGAGTTATTTGGCGGCGGTTTCTCAGATTTCTTCCGCAGCATCTTTGGCGGGTTGGGCGGTATGTCTGCCGCTTCATCCGGACGGGTAGGCCGCGCCCCGGCCTATGAGCAGCCGGTCAGCATCAGCCTGGAAGAGGCTTATCACGGCGCGACGCGCTTGCTGCAAACCGAGGGCCGCCGCGTGCAGGTGAAGATTCCCCCTGGGGCGCGAAGCGGCACAAAAGTGCGCGTGCCGGGAGCAGCCCCCGGTGGTGCAGACCTGTATCTGCGCATTTCGGTCAACGATGATCCGCGCTTTGAACGCCGCAACAATGACCTGCACACTCAGGTGGCAGTGGATGTCTTTACTGCCATCCTGGGCGGTGAAGTGGAAGTGCCGACAATGACGGGCAAGGTCATGCTCACCATTCCTGCCGGCACGCAGCCAGAGCAGGTGTTCCGCATTGCCGGGCGCGGCATGCCGCATTTGCGTGCGCCGCAAGAACACGGTGACCTGTATGTGCGTGTCAAGGTGCATATTCCCAGGCAACTTTCGCCCCGTCAGCGCGAACTGCTAAAAGAAGCAGCACGCCTGAACGGATAAAGGCCTGCGGGGCCAGGGACGTATCTGAAAGCCGGTCAACAGATCGGGCACGCCCCTAACAGATTCTTATAAGGTAATCAGGAGGTAGTCTATGAAACGAGTGTGGATTGTCTTATCGGTGTTACTGCTCACCATCATCGCCTGCCGGTTCAATGTCCCCTCACCCCAGCCGACTCTGGCGGTTCCTACGCCGTCGGCGTCAGAGGGCGCCTTACCCGCGCCGGTGAGCCCCGAGCAGCAACAGGAAGCATTGGTCTCGCTGTACGAAAAAGTCATGCCCGGGGTCGTTTCGCTGCGGGTGATCACCGAAAGTGGAGGGAGTACCGGCTCGGGTTTTGTATACGATAAGCAAGGACATATTGTCACAAATTACCACGTTGTGCAGGGTACGAAAGAACTGGAGGTGGATTTCCCGTCCGGTTATAAGGCGTTTGGGACCGTCATTGGAACAGACCTGGACTCGGATCTGGCCGTGGTCCTGGTGGATGCGCCGGAAAGCGAGTTATACCCTCTGCAACTGGGCGATGCGGAGAAACTCAAGGTTGGTCAAACCGTTGTAGCCATTGGCAATCCCTTTGGTTTAAGCGGCACCATGACGACCGGCATTGTCTCGGCTCTGGGCCGGACGCTGGAATCGGAACGCAGCGCCCCCGACGGTGGTTTCTTTACCGCGGGCGCGATCATCCAAACCGACGCGGCGATCAACCCCGGCAATTCTGGCGGCCCGCTCTTCAACTTAAAGGGAGAGGTCGTTGGCGTTAATCGCGCCATCCGCACGGCGAACTTTACGGGTGGAGGTGAACCGCTCAATTCGGGTATTGGCTTCGCGATCTCCGTCAACATTGTCAAGCGGGTGGTGCCAGAACTGATTCGGACGGGTAAGTACGACTACCCATACGTTGGCATCTCCTCTCGCAGCGATTTGAGTTTGTTTGAAATTGAGGCTCTGAAACTGCCTCGTCAGACGGGGGCCTATATTGTCAGCGTTCAGCCAAACAGTCCGGCTGAGAAGGCAGGGCTGAGAGGCGGCAGCATTCAGACCAGTCTCCCCGGCGTGCTTGCCGGCGGCGATTTAATTGTGGCCGTAGATGGCCGTCCGATCCATGGTTTTGATGATTTCTTGAGTTATCTGATTATCAATAAGAGCCCAGGAGACACAATCGTGTTAACCATTGTACGCGATGGGCAGGAACAGGATGTGTCGCTCGTGCTGGGCAAACGCCCGTGAAAGCATTTCACCGGCAGGAAAATAAGCCAATCGAGGTAATTGCCTGCCCTTAACCCTCTGGCTTGGACATTGCGCCAAAACCTGCGGGAGGGCAGGCAGTTACCAATTGTGATTGTATTTGCAGCCATTTTGGCTAATAATAGTAACAGGAGGTAAAGCCGCAATCAGGCCCTGGCAGCCCAAGGATCCGACTTCTGTTTTGGCTCGGGTGCTTTTGCCCGAGTCGGCCAAAAGGAGACAAACCTATGTTACCGGACAGCGCTCTGCAAGAACTGTTGAATTACACCAGCCCCGATCCGGTGCTCAGTGTATATCTGAACACGGATGTCACCGAAGGCAGCACAGAGGACTTGAAGTTACGTCTGCGCGCCTTGCTCAAAGAAGTTGACCTGCCGGAAGATGAAATGGCCATTCTTCGGTACTTTGAGCATGACCGTGAATGGAAAGGGCGCAGCGTGGCTATGTTTTCGTGCGCGCCGCAGGGATTCTTCCAGGCATTTCCGCTGGCAGTGCCGGTGCGCAGCCGCGTACGGGTGGGCAATCACCCCTACGTCAAGCCGCTGGCCGACTTGCTGGATGCCTACGGTGGCTACGGCGTCGTATTGATAGACAAGCAAGGGGCGCGCCTCTTTTCGTTCCATTTGGGCGAACTTAAAGAACAGGAAGGTGTACTGGGAGAAGAAATCCGCCATACAAAACGCGGCGGCGCGTCTTCGTTCCCAGGACGAATGGGCGGGGTAGCCGGTCGTACTCGTCATACCGAAGAGAAGATTGAGCGAAATATCCGCGATGCAATCGAGTTTGCATCCCGCTTCTTTGAAGAGAACCGCATCCGCCGCATTCTGATCGGCGGCACGGATGATAATGTAGCCCGTTTTCGCTCCGGATTGCCCAAGCACTGGCAGAGTTTAGTGGTGGGCACCTTCCCAATGAGCATGACGGCAAATCATACCGAGGTGTTGGCCAAAGCCATGCAAATTGGGCAAGAGGCCGAACGCCAACGCGAAAACCGTCTGGTTGAGCAATTAATCACGCTGGCTGCTAAAGGAGGAACCGCCGTCGTCCGGCTGGACGATACCCTGGGCGCCCTCCACGATGGCCGCATTCAAACGCTTATTATGTCAGAGGGATATCGCGCCGAAGGTTACGAATGCAGCGGGTGTAGTTATCTGACCACACAGGCGCTCGCTGCCTGTCCGTTTTGCGGCAAAGAGTTCAGACAGATTCCAGATGCGGTTGAGATGGCCGTGCGTCAGGTCATGCGTGCGGGTGGAGAAGTCGAAGTAGTACACAACAACCCCCAATTAGAAAAGGTGGGAATCGGCGCCATTTTACGCTACTAAAAACTTTGGGCGGGGTGACCCGCCCAAAATTTTTCAACCAAAACGTTCTTCTTTCCAGATGTCGGCTTCATTGTGATAGCCGGCCCGCTCCCAAAAGCCGGGACGATCCTGGCTGGTGAACTCCAGCGCCCGCAGCCATTTGGCTCCTTTCCACAAGTAAGGCGTCTTCAAATCAGGGCGGCTGGGGATGTGGCCGATCACCGCGCGCAGGGGATAGCCATGCTCTGGGGTAAGCGGTTCGCCATTGAAATGCGTCGCCAGCAAGAAGTTTTCTTGCAGGACCACCTCAAGCGGCAAATTGGTCGTATATCCGTACTCTGCATGCTGGATGACGTAGCGGGCCGCAGGCTTAAGGCGGATAAATCCCTGCTCGACAAGCACCCGTACCGAGACGCCCTCCCAAAGCGTATCTGCCTTGCTCCAGCGCGTGACGCAATGCAGGTCTATCGTGACCTGTGTCCGCGGCAACTGGTTGAAAGCAGACCAATCCCAGGCGCGTTCCTGCTCAACTTCGCCGCGAACTCGAAAGTCCCAGGTGGCAGGATCAAAGGGAGGGATCGGCCCGTAATGTAAAACGGGAAATTTGAGCGTCAACGATTGACCAGGCGGCAGCCGTCCATCTAAGCGGAGGCGCTCTTCTTCCTGGCGGCGGTTTTGTTCTCCAAAGGACATTTCCAAATACATCTAAAAATCATTGCGTAGAGTGCCGGGGGCAAACTACAACGAAAAACTCTTTCCCGGCTGCAATACAAATACGTCGGCTCCGCTTTCAGCCTTGACACGCGCTGCCCAGGCGGTCGCGTCCTGGTCAATCAGGCCCCAGGTGCCATAATGAATCGGGATGACCACCTTGGGCCGCAAGAGTTTGACAGCCCGCAGGGCGTCTTCGGGGCCCATCGTGAAGTTGTCGCCAATGGGAATGACGGCCAGGTCAAGCCCTTCATCTCCAATCAACTGCATATCACCAAACAGGCCTGTATCGCCCGCCAGGTAGATTTTCTTACCGTCGTTGGTGGTCAACAGAAATCCGGCAGGGTTGCCGCCATACGATCCATCCGGCAGAGCCGAACCATGCAGGGCCAGGGTCAGTTTGAGATAACCAAAAGGATGTTTAAAACCGCCGCCCAGGTGCTGAGCATGTGTGTTCCGGACACCCTGCCCATTCAACCAGTTGCAGATTTCAAAATTGCTGATGACGGTGGCGCCGGTCCGCTTGGCAATCGCGACGGTATCGCCAACATGGTCGCCGTGGCCATGTGTGACCAGAATGTAATCTGCCTGCACGCTATTGGCCGAAACGGGGGCAGAAGGGTTGCCGCTGAAAAAGGGATCTATCAAAATATGCTTGCCGCCTGTCTCCAGCCCAAGGGTGGCATGTCCATACCAGGTCAGTTTTGTCATGTTCACCTCCAAAAACTCACAGACTTGATGAATTTATTTTACAACGATTTCACGCAAAATCGCCAAGGTCTCTGCCTTGCCGCCCGCGCCATTCTCGCCGCCCGGCCCCACACAGGAAGGACAGCCATCCTGACACTCACAGGTTTGCACCAGTTCAAGGGCGCGCCCTACCAGGAGAGCGTGCAATTCAAATAGTTTTTGGCTGAAGCCGATTCCGGCAGGTACAAGGTCGTAAAGCACCACTGCCGCCGGTCCCAACGTTCCAGGGGATGACTCGATATGGGCACCCAAATCGCCAGGATCACACAGCAAGAAGAGCGGCGCCAGATGGCTCAACACATAGGCCAGGCCGGCCAGTCCACTGCGAATATGCACGTTTTCCTCCACCCGCCGATGGCAAGAAGCGCACAAGGTGACCAGATTCTCCGGCCGGTTGGCCTGTTCAGGACTCGCAAATGCCCGGAAAGGAATGCGATGATGTACATCATGCTGACGCTGACCTTCCGGCACGCCGCATACCTGACAGCGATACCCATCGCGGGCACGAATAGCATCGCGCAACTTATTCCAGCCGGGGCCGTAATCGTTTGGGTCATTGCGCCATGCTCCAGCGGCCCGCAAGCGCTCAATGGTCGCCTCGGTCAACGTCAACCAATAGGCGGTGGTCTGGAGGACAACCGGCGGCAAATCAAGCGTCTCCTGGCCGAGATTCTCCTGCGTGTACCAGCGCCGCTTGCAAAAGCCCGTGACCAGGCTGGTAACCTGTACTTCGCCCCAGGTTTTCTGATGGGTGGCAAACGGTTCCTGAGCAGCCACATGAAGCAATTCGATATCGGTCTGACGCAAAGGCTCTGTGTAATAATCGCAATCCACGGGGGATAATCGGGCAATGTGTTGTTCTAAGTCCAATTGATCCACAATGTAGGTGCGAGCCTCATGCAGGTAAACAGCGCCGGGGTGTACCAACCAGGCGGCGCTTTCACCATCCACCGTGCCAAGGGTACGCGGCCGGCCGCCGTCATCTACCTGTAAGGTGATCTTCTCAGGAGAGGCTGAGCGCAGGGAGACATCTGCAGCCGGATAAGCGTCGGCCATCCAGTAATACTTTTCCTGTGACCGATGCGCTTCGCGCCCACTGACAAGAAACTCAAGGTACGGGCGAATCGTCTCGGCGGAAAGGGCGCCAAAGCCCTCATCTGCCCAAAAAGGCAATTCAAACAAAGCGCAGCGCAAATGGTTGAGCAAGATGAGCAGGTGATCGGGGTTAATCAACGCCTGCTCGGCCGGACGTTCAAAGAAGTAGTCGGGATGACGGGCCAGATATTGGTCAAGCGGACTGGAGGAGGCGATCAGCAAAGCCAGCGAAGGCTCCGATCCGCGTCCGGCCCGACCCGCTTGCTGGCGCGTGGACGATATGCTTCCGGGATAGCCGACAAGGACAACGGCATCCAGCCCGCCAATGTCAATGCCCAACTCAAGGGCATTGGTCGCCACCGCGGTGCGGACGGTACCTTCTCGCAGGCCGCGTTCCACCTGACGCCGTTGAGCCGGGAGATAGCCGGAACGGTAACCGCGCAGGTCTTCTTTGTCGGTCACTTGCAAGTATCTCAACAGCATCTCTACGCTGCGCCGGGAACGGGCAAAGACCAGCGTCTGTACGCCGGAAGAACGCAGTTCTCCGGTCAGATGTACGGCTTCAAGCAGGGCGCTCTTTCGCAGGCCAAGGGACACATCTGTGACCGGCGGGTTGTAAATCAGGAAGTGACGCGGCCCGCGCGGCGAACCGTCCATTTCAATGAGGCGCACCGGCGCTTCTGCCAGGCGTTCGGCCAGTTCTTGCGGGTTGCCGATGGTGGCGGAGGTAAAGATGAATTGCAATTCGCGGCCATAAAATGCAGCCACGCGTTTTAACCTTCGCAGCAGATTGGCCACGTGCGAACCAAAGACGCCGCGATAGACATGGGCTTCATCAAGGAGCACAAATTTCAGTCCACGCAGGAACTGCTCCCAGGCAGTATGATGCGGCAAGATGCCGGTGTGTAACATGTCGGGGTTGCTGATGAGCAGGCGGGCGCGGCGGCGAATGAGAGGACGGTCCTTGGGAGGGGTATCGCCATCGTAGATGGCAATCGGAAGATTGGCAAGGCCGAAGGCCTGCAGCGAAGCCAGTTGATCTTGCGCCAGGGCTTTGGTGGGGAACAGGTACAAGGCACGCGCCTGAGGCTCCTCCAGCAAGGAGGCCAACACGGGCAGGTTGTAGGCCAATGTCTTGCCGCTGGCCGTGCCGGTGGACAGGATGATGTTTCGACCGGCGCGTACCTCCTGCCAGGCCTCGTGCTGGTGAAGGTACAGGGATTGGATTCCGCTGCGGGTCAATGCGCCAGCCAAAATGGGGGGAAGATCCGCCGGGAAAGGCGCTGTCTGGGCAGAACGGGGCGGGGTCGTCCGCCAAACAGACAGGTGATCTGCTATTTCAGGGTCGGCCTGCCAGCGGCTCAACAGGGAGGTCAACGACATCTTTCAGGATCTCTGGGATTGCAGCCAGCGGAAGGCGGCTGCGCCAACGCCAAAGGGAATCCAAAAGGTGATGAAACGGTAAGCCAGGGTGACGATGACGGCATTTTCCCAATCCACCCGCAAAGAGCGAAACGCAACCGGCAAGATGCCCTCCACAATGCCAATCCCAGAGGGGGTGGGGGAGACAACCAGGAAAAGGTAACCGATGGAAAAGCCGCCTACAATTGTGCCGGCCGAAAAGGGAACACTGAAGGCCAGGAAAACCAACACCAGAACGCAAATCAGCAGGGCTTTGCTGTTTAGAGAAAACAACGACGGGATAATCAGTTCTTTCCTTTTGCCGCGCAGGGCGGCCATGCCTTCGGCGACTTCGGCAGCAAACTCATGGGCGCGTTCGCGGCTGAGGTACTCGCGGCGCAGGATGGGGCGCAAAAGACCATTGATAAAGCGAATGATTTTGACGAGAAAGCCTTCCAGCGCCTCGGCCGAGCGCGCTCCCAAGTACATCAACGTCCCCAGGCCAAGTGCAATGGCCAACATGATGAGCGAAGCCGTGATTTCCCCCATGTCCAGATCGTTACGGCGAATGAGGACAATGATGCCTAAGGCCAGGACGACCAGGAAAGCGGCGTAATCGAAAAGCAGGTGAAGCATGACCGCAATCAACACGCGTCCGCTGGGGTGACTCTGCCGCCGGCCATCTTCAATAAAGACGGCTGCGCCCCCTACGCCGCCGCTGGGGGCAACGATATTAATAAAATCGGCCGAGATGGCCACTGGTAAGAGACGCAGGGCCCGGTCTTTCAACCCCATGACTTGGTACAGAGATTGATAGGCCAGTGCGGAGTTGTACATCCACAGGAATTGTATCAAGACGGCCAGCAGGAGAATCCACAGGTTGGCACGCCGGAGGGTTTCCACGCTTTTTTCCAGTTCGCCCAGGCTGGTGACAACGACTGCAGCGGCCAGGAAGAAAATGATCAGGGTGAAGAATCTGCGCATAGGTTTGTCCTCCGCCAGGCGAAAAGTGAGCGGCTTCCAGGGTCTCGGCCGGCAAATCTCCTGCAGGCCGGTATGAGCCTGCCCGATAACATCCCAAAGGCGCTCTGTCTCTTTTATGCCTGTGCCGGCCTTTGGGATGTTAGGAATATCTTGGGCAGGCGGTCAATTTCTGCAAATGTTTTGCAGAAGGGAGAACCTGTTTTTTTTTTAATCTCGACGGCGGCCCAAGCCAGCCACCAAGGAAACATAATAAAGCAGTTGCAGCACAGCCGTTACCAGGCCGGCCACATAGGTCAGGGCAGCAGCATTAAGGACGCTGTTGACGCCGCGTCGTTCCTGCTCATCCAGGATCAAGCCGCTTTCAGACAGCAGGCGTTTGGCGCGGGCAGACGCGTTGAACTCTACCGGCAGGGTGGCCAGAGCAAAAAGCGCGCCGCCGGCAAAGAAGATCACCCCCAGCCAGGCCAGGCCGCTCCAGCCGATGAACAAACCGGCCATGATGAAAATCCAGCCCAGGTAGGAGCCAATATTGACCATTGGCACCAACGCGGCCCGGAAGCGCAATGGGATGTAGCCTTCGGCATCCTGCATGGCGTGGCCCAGTTCGTGGGCGGCTACCGCCAAAGACGCCACCGAGGCGCCGCGCGCCACACTCGCGGAGAGCCGCAGGGTTTTATCGCGCGGGTCATAGTGATCGGTTAACTCGCCGGCAATGCCTTCAATCCGAACACCATACAGGCCGCCGGCAGCAATCAGGCGCTGGGCCGCCTCATAACCGCTCATTCGGCTGCGAGCCGGTACCCGGCCCCATTTGTTATAAGCAGCCCGCACATACCAGGATGTCAACAACATCAGCAGGAAGGCAGGCAACATGTAAAGCATGTAGTATGGATCGAGGTACATGGTCAACTCCGGATATCACTTCTGATTGATGATCTCAAGCAGGACTTCAACCGCCTTTTCCAGTTGCGGGTCGCGGCCGGCTTTAACGTCTTCTTCGGTCATCTCCACCACGACATCAGGCGTGAGGCCCTGTTTGTGAATGGTACGCCCATTGGGCGTCAGCCATTTGGCAATGGTCACGCGCACGGCTCCCTGATTGTTGGAGAGCGGGACCCAGTTTTGCACCGAGCCTTTGCCGTAGGAGGTAACTCCCACCAGTTTACCACGTCCATAATCCTGAATGGCGCCGGCCAGGATTTCAGAGGCCGAGGCCGTGCCTTCGTTAATCAGCACCACCAACGGAATATCGGTAGCGCGGCCGCCGGGGATGGCCTCATAAGCCTGACGCGTCCCATCTCCATACTGTTCATACAAAATAACGCCCTGCCCGATAAACTCTGAAGCCACCTGGACAGATGTATCCAGATAGCCGCCGCCGTTATAGCGCAAGTCAAGGATGATGCCTTTCGGGTTTTGGGCCAGCAGGGTATCCAGCGTCTGACGCAGTTCGCTGGTGGTTTTATCTCCAAAGGTTGTAATCTGGATGTAGGCGAGGCCATCTGGCCGCATTTCGCCGATTACGCTCTGGATGACAATATGCTCGCGGACGATCTCAAACTCCAGCGGTTCCGGCTCCCCTTCGCGCAAGATGGTAAGGCGGACAACTGAGCCGGCCGGTCCCAGCACCTTCAGGCGGACAACTTCGCCGTCCAAACCGGTCATGTCCTCGCCGTCAATGGCAATGACCTTATCGCCCGGTTTCAAACCGGCCCTCTCGGCAGGCGATCCGGGCATGGGGCTGATGATGGTCAGGTACTCGCCGGTAGGGTCCACCCAGGCCCCAATCCCGTCATATTCACCGGCAAGTTCAGTGGTGGCATCCTCATACTGCTGAGGATCCATGTAGGAGGTGTGCTCATCGCCCAGGGCAGACAACATGCCACTGATGGCCCCCTGCATCAACTTGACATCATCTACCGGCTGGTCAACATATTGTGTATGTACCAGTTCCCAGGCTTCCCAGAAGGGAACAAAAAGGGTTTGCAAATCTGGCGGTGTGCTTTCCAGCGACTGCGCCGGGGTAGATAACGGCAAAGGTGTTGCCGTAGAGACGGGATTGAAACGCGTCAGCAAAGGCAGGGCCTGCGCGGTGACAAATCCGCCCAAGAAGGAGCCCGCCGCCAGCAAGATCACGACGATAACGATCAAACCGATACGAAGGGTTTTACTCATAAGGGTAATCTCCAGAAACGATTTTGGTCTGCTGCTACTTTGTACCAGGATCATTCCGATTGAGGATATTCAGCAGGACTTAAGCATATCACATTGCAATTAAATCCGTATGAATCCTTCCCCGGCCCAGGCTGATTTTGCTGCAGAAAGGTAATTGCCTACCCTTAACCCTGCCGCAGGTTAAAACGGGGCCGGCAGTCATGGAGACGTTTTCTGGCTTGGACATTGCGCCAAAACCTGCGGGAGGATCAACAGTTACAAAAAAACAGGACGTACAGGATGCTGAGAGTTTTTCTAAAGGCACTCTCTCACCCGCCAAAAGACAAAAGTTTTGGAAGATCGCGCCAGTCGGTAAAAGCGGCATCGGCATCGCCGTCGGCGGCGCCGTCGCCATACAAAAGGCTGTAAAAGCCAAAGGCGCGCGCCGCGCGGGTGGTGTGACGCAAATCGTCAATCAGCACGCATTTGTGCGCATCCAATTCGCCGGCTTTTTCAAGGGCAAACTGGAGGGCTTCGGGCTGCGGTTTGCAGTAGGGATGGAGGGCGACCACATCCACAATGCCGTCAAAGCAATCCTCCAGTTGGAGAACCGAAAGGACGCGTCGGGCGTGCGCCACATCTGCATTGGTCAGAATCCACTTGCGGGTCGGAAGAGCCGAGATAATCTCCCGCTGAACCGGGTTGGGCTTCAGATAATCGCCAACAGGAACGTCATGGACGTAAGCCAGATAGTCTAGTTTGTCCACCGGATAATGCGCTTCTAGGCCGCGCAGGGTAGTCCCATAGGTGCGGTAAAGCCGCTCACGAAGAGCCGGCACCTCGTCCCAGGGGATATGCAGCCGTTCGTGCATATATTGGTTAATGCGCTCGCGGATCGCCGACCATAAGCCGCTGGAGGCCGGGTAAAGGGTGTCGTCCAGGTCAAAGAAGATGGTAGTAAATGGCATGAGGCACATTATAATATCCAAGTATGACCATTCACATCCTGCCTCCCGAAGTTGCCTCGCAAATCGCCGCCGGAGAAGTGGTGGAACGCCCCGCCTCGGTGGTCAAGGAACTGGTGGAAAACGCCCTGGACGCCGGCGCGAAAACCATCAGCGTGGAAATCGGCGGCGCCGGCCGGACCCTGATCCGGGTCGCCGATGACGGGGCCGGCATCCCGGCCGACGAGTTGCCCCTGGCCGTCGAGCGCCACGCGACCTCGAAACTGCTCTCCGCCGACGACCTGTTCCGCATCGCCACCCTGGGCTTCCGCGGCGAGGCGCTGGCCTCCATCGGCTCGGTCTCGCGGCTGACGATCACCTCGCGCCCGGCCGATGCTCCCGTTGGGGCGCGCCTGCGCGTGGAGGGCGGCAAAATCGGCCGCGTGGAGGCAGTCGGCGCGCCGGTTGGGACGCTGGTGGAGGTGTCCGACCTGTTCTACAACGTCCCGGCGCGGCTCAAATTCCTCAAGCAAGACGTGACCGAGCGCCGCGCCATTGACGCCCTGTTGACGCGTTACGCCCTGGCCTATCCCTCGGTGCGCTTCAAACTTTCGGAGGGCAGCAGCCTCTCCCTGCAAACCGCCGGCGACGGCGACCGGCGCGCCATCCTGGCCGCTCTGTATGGCGTCGAGACGGCGCGCCAGATGCTGGAAGTCACTTCGGAAGAAGAAGGTCTCAAACTCAGCGGCTTCATCTCGCCAGTAGCGCTGACGCGCTCCAACCGCAAAGAGATTACCTTCTTCATCAACGGGCGCTGGGTGCAGGATACCCCGCTCACCCAGGCGCTCTTGCAGGCCTATCACACCCTGCTGATGGTGGGACGTTACCCGCTGGCGGCGCTCTTCCTGGAAATGCCGCCGGAGGAAGTGGATGTCAACGTCCATCCGGCCAAGGCCGAGGTGCGCTTCCGCAACCCCGACCGGGTCTTCAGTTTCGTCCAGCGGTCGGCGCGGCGGACGATTCTGGCCTTTGCCCCCGTGCCGCAGGTGGCGACGCAAGCCCTGTGGGGCCGCTCCGACGAGGGACGGCAGGCCGTGGAACGTGGCCCACAGGGAGATGCAGCCTGGATTCTTGGGCACGATGCGGACCGTGGACCGTTGACCGTGGACCGTACTCAGATGCCAGAGGACGGCTCGCCAGCCACCGTCTCCGGTCCATCGTCTACGGTCATCACCCAGCAACCCATGTCGTCAAACATCCCTTTGCTGCGCCTGATCGGCCAGGTGGGCGCGGCCTACCTCGTCGCCGAAGGCCCCGACGGATTGTATCTGATTGACCAGCACGCCGCCCACGAACGGGTGCTGTTCGAGAAGTTGATGGCGCAGCACGACCAGAAACACATCCCCTCGCAGGCACTGTTGACACCGGTGGTGGTGGAACTGTCCCCGGCAAGTGCCAGACTCATCGAGGGGCAATTGGCCGTTCTCAATCACTTTGGCTTCGAGGTCGAACCCTTTGGGCAGAACGCCTTCCAGGTGCGCGCCGTGCCGGCCCTGTTTGCCGGCTCCGATCCGGCGGCGGCCCTGCGCGCCCTGGTGGAGGATTTCGAGGAGGACGAAACCCCGCTGCAAAACGAGATCGAAGCCAAAGTGGCCGGGCGCGTCTGCAAGCGGCTGGCGGTCAAGGCCGGGCAGGTGCTCTCGCCCGAAGAACAGCGCGCCCTGCTGAACGAACTGGAAGCCTGCGCCTCGCCGCGCACCTGTCCGCACGGCCGGCCGACGATGATTCATCTCTCGGTCGAGTTGCTGGAACGGCAGTTTGGGAGGAAGGGAGCGCGCTAGGCAGGTAGTCATTTTGAGAATTTTAGGGTATCCTTAGGTTAATCTCTTTTGCCACTTCGCAGGAGGCTTTCATGATCAAGGACATTCTCAAAGACGCCGAAAACCGTATGCATAGTGCCATTCAGGCACTCGAAGATGATCTGGCCGGGATACGCACCGGACGAGCCAGCCCGGCGTTGGTCGAAAGGCTGCAGGTTGAATACTTTGGCAGCCCAACGCCGCTGATTCAACTGGCGACAATCAGCGTGCCAGAACCGCGCGCTTTGCTGATTCGCCCCTTCGACCCATCCAGCCTGAAAGCCATTGAGCGGGCGATTTTGGCATCCGATTTGGGGCTGACGCCCAACAACGACGGCAAATCCATCCGCCTGAACCTGCCGCCGCTGACCGAAGAGCGCCGCCGCGAACTGGTCAAGGTCGTTCACAACCGACTGGAAGAGGCGCGGGTAGCCATTCGCAATGTCCGCCGAGATTTGAAAAAAGATTTGGAAGACTTTGAGAAGGAAAAACTGATCTCTGAGGACGACCTTAAACGCGGGGAAGATGAATTGCAGAAGGTCACAGACCGCTTTATTCAGGAAGTTGACAAAATCGGACAGCGCAAAGAACAGGAAGTGATGGAAGTTTAATTATGACAGAAACCGAACCATTACCGGCAGACCGCCTGCCACAACACGTTGCCATTATTATGGATGGCAACGGCCGTTGGGCAATTCAGCGCGGCCTGCCGCGCCTTGCCGGTCATCGTGCAGGCACCGAAAATTTGCGGCGGATTATCACGGCCTCAGTTGAGTTTGGGATTAAATATCTGACCATCTATGCTTTCTCAACGGAGAATTGGGGCCGCCCGCCAGAGGAAGTCCAGGGGTTGATGCGCATTCTCGAAGATGTGATTGACAAAGAACTTGGTGAACTACACAAGGAAGGAGTCCAGTTGCGTCACATTGGCCGGCTTGAACGCCTCGACCCAAAGATTCAAGAGAAGGTGCTGAACGCGGTAGAGTTGACAAAAAATAATGAACGTCTCATTCTAAATGTCGCCTTCAACTACGGCGGCCGGGACGAAATCGTGTGCGCCATTCAGCGCATGATTCGCGATGGCGTGCCGCCCGAAGCCGTCACCGTTGACCTGGTCAGCCAGTACCTGTTCACGGCGGGCGTTCCGGACCCCGATCTTATCATCCGCACTTCGGGGGAATTACGGGTAAGCAATTTCCTCATCTGGCAGGCAGCCTACTCAGAATGGTACATTACCCAAACCTTTTGGCCTGACTTCGGCAAAGAAGAATACCGCAGGGCGCTGGAAGCCTACGTCCAGCGCGACCGCCGTTACGGCGGCATCAGCCCAGTTGTCAGTTCAGGGAAGTCGGATGCTGGCTAAACGCACCCTCACTGCTCTGGGCATGGCCCTGATAGGCCTGCCGGCGATCTACTTTGGAGGCGTTTTCTACTTTCTTGTGATTGAGTTGCTGGTGGCAGGAGCAGCATGGGAATATGTGCGCCTGTTCCGAGTTGTTAACCTGCGTCCCTCGATGATCATCACGGTTGGCGGCGTAGTCGCGCTGCTGGCCGCGCGCATGTTTTACGCACCGGCCGCACCGCCAATGCTGAGCGGCTTGACTCTGCTGACGATCGCCGTTCACCTGATAGCCTACGAAAAAGGCCGCGACCAGGCCGCTCAGGATGCAACCGTCACCCTCGGCGGCCTGGTGTATTTAGGCTGGATTGGCGCCTATCTATTGGATTTGCGCAACCAATCCAACGGCGGCTGGTGGCTCTTTTTGAGTTTATTCCCCGTCTTTGTGGCCGACAGTATGGCCTACTTCATCGGAATCCGCTATGGCAAACACCGCCTGAGTCCAAGGCTGAGTCCCAAGAAGTCCTGGGAAGGATATTGGGCCGGCGTGATTTCAGGTCCCTTTGCAGGGGCGGGATTTGCCTGGCTGGCCGCGCAGGCCGGAGGTCCGCAAATGAACCTGTGGGCGGCGGCGCTGCTGGGGCTGATTCTAGCCGCCGTCACGCCGCTGGGCGATTTGGGAGAAAGCCTGTTCAAACGTCAGGCCGGGGTCAAAGATTCGAGCAATGTCTTCCCCGGTCACGGCGGATTCTTCGACCGTATCGATTCGTGGCTCTGGGCTGCCGTCATTGGTTTTTACTTCATCCGGTTTTTTGTTCCGATCTCATGAGGAGGCATGATGGTATACCAAAAAAGCGCACCTACCCGTAACCTGGCGCTGGAACTGGCGCGCGTGACCGAGGCTGCGGCACTGGCCGCCGGCCGGTGGATGGGACGCGGCGATAAAGAAGCCGCCGATAACGCTGCCGTGCAAGCCATGCGTCTGGTCTTGCAATCCGTGGAAATGGACGGGCTAATTGTCATTGGCGAAGGTGAAAAGGACAATGCCCCCATGTTATACAACGGCGAGCGCGTTGGCAATGGGGAACCTCCTGAAATGGACGTGGCCGTAGATCCGATTGACGGCACCACGCCGCTGGCTTTTGGGCGCACAAACGCGATTGCCACCGTCGCCATTGCGCCGCGCGGGACCATGTTCAACCCGGGGCCTTTCGTTTACATGAATAAGATTGCCGTCGGGCCCGAAGCCAAAGGCAGAGTCCATATTGAAGCGCCGCTGCTGGATAACCTGCGCGCGATTGCCAAGGCCAAAGGTAAATCTGTGGAAGATTTGACGACCATCGTCCTGGACCGGCCGCGACACGCCGGACTGGTGGCCGAAATCCGCCGCGCCGGAGCGCGCATCCGGCTCATCCCAGACGGAGATGTGGCTGCCGCCCTGATGACTGCCTGGCCCGATTCAGGCGTGGACGTGCTCTTTGGCATCGGGGGCACGCCAGAGGGAGTCATTGCGGCCTGTGCTTTGCGGGCCATGGGTGGAGAGATTCAGGGCAAACTTTACGCTCGAGACGAAGATGAACTGCGTCGGGGGCGCGAGGCCGGTTACGACTTCGAAAAAGTGCTGACCATGGACGACTTGGTCTCATCTGAAGACGTGTTCTTTGCCGCAACCGGCATCACCGATGGGGAATTGCTCAAAGGTGTACGCTATTTTGGCAATGGGGCACGCACCGATTCGCTGGTCGTGCGCGGCCTGACCGGAACGGTGCGGCAGATTGTCGCCACCCATCGCTGGGAAAAACTCAACCGCCTGAGCGCCATCAAGTATTAAAGTAACTGCCCGCTCTCCCGCAGTCTCTGGCGCAATTTCCAAACCAGAGATGTATCCCTGGTTGTTGACATCGATTGCCAGTCCTGTTCTAACCTGCGGGAGAGTCAAGAGCAGGTAGTTACCTGTAGAGAGCGCTGCATTTTACATTGACGCAAATCGCCACGGCTGTGTATAATTTGGGCATGCAGAGTCGATCTTTGCCCACCCTGGGGGAAAAGCCGGTCTGCCGCGCCGGTTTCCAACACGCCGGCAGCGGACACCGGCGGATGATCTGTTATGTCAACCGCTTTAGCGGCCTGTTATAACCTTCTCTCCCGTCCTTTTCCTGTAACTCAATAAACGAAGCCAAACAGGTTTTGGCTTTGAAGTTGCGTTTTTTGCATACAACGCAGCAGCAACCTTTGGCTGCCAATCGTTGCAGCAATTTCTCTGGCGGAAGATGCAAAGAAAACCAAATCTGCCCTCGCGCGGGCAGGCAATTCTCATAACAACAGGAGAGACAACAATGAAAATCACAGTTTTAGGATGCGGTTTGGTAGGCGGCCCAATGGCCATGGATCTGGCTGCTGAACCGAGATATAAGGTCACGGTGGCCGACATCAATGCAGAAGCCCTGAAGCGATTAAGCGGCCGCGCTCAAGTCGAAACCGTCCAGGCCGATCTAAGCGATCCGGGTCAGGTCAAGAAAGTCATTGCCGACAGCGACATGGTCGTCAGCGCCGTACCCGGTCACATGGGCTTTCAAACCTTGAAAGCCATTCTCGAGTCGGGGAAGAACGTGGTGGACATTGCCTTCTTCCCAGAAGATCCGTTCTTACTGGATGATCTGGCGAAAGAAAAGGGCGTGACGGCAATCGTAGATTGCGGCGTCATGCCTGGCATGGGAAGCATTCTGGTTGCAAAGGCAGCAGCCGAGTTAGACGAAACCGAGGAGGCCCTGATTTACGTCGGCGGCTTGCCGGTCGTTCGGGAATGGCCGTATGAATACAAAGCCGTCTTTTCGCCGATTGACGTCATTGCCGAATACATCCGCCCGGCACGATATATCGAATTCGGCCACCTGGTAACCAAACCGGCTCTTTCAGATCCGGAGTTGATAGATTTCCCCGGCATCGGCACACTGGAGGCATTTAACACAGACGGCTTGCGCACCATGCTCAAGACGATTCCGGCCGCGAACATGAAAGAAAAGACCATGCGTTATCCCGGTCACATTGAGAAAATGGCCATCTTGCGCGAGACCGGCTTTTTCAGCGAGGAAGAGGTGGAAGTCAACGGCGTGCGTCTTTCGCCGCTGGCAATGACCGCCAAAGTCCTCTTCCCCAAGTGGAAACTGGGTGAAGGCGAAGCCGATATTACCATTATGCGGGTTATTGTGCGCGGGAAGAAGGGCGGCCAGGAAAAGAGGTATCAGTGGGACTTGATTGACCACTACGATGCAAAGAATGGCATCCTTTCGATGGCACGCACAACCGGCTACACGGCCACGGCAGCGGTTCGCATGCTGGAAGCCGGCCTGTACCAGCATAAAGGCGTCTCTGCGCCCGAATTTCTGGGAAAACACCCCGAGTGTGTCTCCTATCTGCTGGAGCAACTGGCTCAGCGCGGCGTCCACTATCATCCCAGCCACGCATAATCCCCGGTCAGACAAAAACCGCAGGCGGCGCTCAGGTGCCTGCCTGCGGTTTATTTACATACAGGGTAATTGCCTACCCTTAAGCCTCCCGCAGGTTAGGGCGGGGCCGGCAACTGGTTCCAGCCCCTGCACAGACCTCTTGAGGTCTGGACATTATGCCAAAACCTGCGGGAGGGTAGGCAGTTACCATACAGGGTTGAAGACCATTACGGCAATGTGTTGATCTGCTCAAATTGTTCCAGCAATTCGGCTGTCAGGCCAGCAATAACAGGGGATTGCTGTTGACTCAAGTCGTGCATTTCCTCGGGATCCGATTCCAAATCATAGATTTCAACCAGGTCCCTGCCAATACGTTCATAGCCGCGATACAAAATGGCCTTATACCTGCCATGCCGCATAGCAAATGTTGCCTGCCGCAATTTTCCAAATGCAGAACTGCTTTTTGCTTCCAGCATCAAAACACGTCTGGCCGGGTCTTCCTGTCCACCCAGGCCTGGCAAAAGCCTGCCTTCTACCCAATCAGGCACCTGATTGCCGGTGACATGGAGCAAAGAGGGCAACAGATCCACGCTGCTGGTCGGAGAGTAGATATCCTGCCGCCGCTGTTGGCCAGGAGCCGAGATGAGCAGCGGCACGCGCACCAACGGTTCGTATAAAACTGGGGTAACATGCCCTTTGATGCCGCGCTCCAGCAACTCGCCGTGGTCCGAAGTTACAATCAGGTAAGAAGAATCGAGCACACCATTCTGTTCAAGGTAATCCAACAGGCGACCGAATTCAAAATCCACGTTGGCGATATACTCGTCATACCAGAGGCGGTTCTTCTCGATGGTTTCATAACTCTCGCCCTCCGAGAAGATGTGCTCCGGTTTTTCAATATGAGGCGGTGTATCGTCAAAAATCCCTATAAAATCCCTGTGGGCGCGATAGGGCGAATGGGGCGGAAAGAGATGAATGTATGCACAAAATGGCTCCGGCAGCCGGGTCAGCGTTCCCATCAAACCATCAAATACATTCGCCATTTTGAAACGAATGGGATGATTGCGCGGTTGAGGCACGCCGCGCGGATATTGCCGGTCCAGCGCTTTTCTGCTGCGTTCAAAATATAGTCTTTGGGCAAGGCCAAAAACCAGCAAGCCAGGCGCATCCACATAGTCAAAAAGCACATGGTCAAGCACTTGATGGGCATTGCCCTCATCCCGCTTGAAGGCTTCGCTCACCAGAAACGCATAGTCGCTAAAGGCACTGCTGGGCAGCAACTCATCAATATCTGACTCAAACTGGAGCAAAAGGTTGGTAGCCCAAACGTTCTGTGAGAATGCAAAGCGATGGTAGTCTTCACCCAGGAGGGCAAATAAATTCATATGCGCCATCTCTCGTTTGACCAGACCGGAGAGATGCAAACCGCGATGCGTCCAGGGGTAGGTTCCCATCAGCAAAGAGGCTGTGCCGGGAATGGTAAAGTTTGCCGTTGAGTAGTGAGCGTGATAGATATTTGCCCGCCCGGCAAAACGCTCAAAATTTGGAGTGGTCTTGCGCCCATAACCGTACAACGACAGGTGATAGGCACTCATAGCATCCAACACCAGCAAAATCACGCTCGGGCGTTCTGCCCGGCCGACAGTTTTCCGGGAGGAAAAGCGGGAAAACGCCAGCGAGGCGGGCAGTACAGCCGCCAATTTCAAAAACTCGCGCCGACTCAGCCTTTTCATTCTAAAAAACCTAGAACAGATTATTTAACAGCAAGACAACAAACCCTATTGCCGTGAAAGGCAAAAAGAGGTAGAGAAGAATAATCGTGCGGTCGGCAAAAGCCTCCAGCAAAAGCCGGAGAGTTTTGATGCGCGGTACAAAGAACGCGGCCAGCAGGATGAGCGCCAATACAAACGGCGACCAGGCAAAAATCTCCCAGGGGAAGAGATTGGCCTTACTCGCCCCCACTTGCCAGTTAAGATAAACCAAATACCCTAAGCCAAGCAAACTAAGTGACGAACCAAAGGCAATGAAATACTCGTGTTCTTGACGGCGAAATGGTAGCAATGCACCCAACAACACAATCAGTCCGCTAACCACTACGCATTCTAAAAAATTAAAAACCAGCGCATAAGAGAAATTCGAGGCGATTTCATCAGGCCGCAAATACAAAAGCCAACTCGGCAATTTCTCGAGCATGCGGTACATTGTCCAGCCATAAACCAGCATGGCCGTTAAGGCAAACACCGGTACAATTTGCCGGCAGGTCGGAAAACGCTTCGAGAAAGGCATAACAACTGCTTTATAAGGCGATGCAGAAATTTTGTCAAGTTTGCTCCATTTTCGATTTCCACCTATGGGTCTACTGCAAAAAGGGGTGTTTCTAACGCAAGGGCGCAAAGTCGCTAAGATTTTTAAGGTCTATTTCTTTTTTTATGCATAATCCGAAACCGAAAAACGAAGATTTTGCATCGGAAATTGCATTTTCTCTGCGCCTTGGCGTCTTCGCGTTGAGATTTTCTGTTTTTGCAGTGAAGTCACCTATGCTAAAATCAGCACAGACCTTCAAATTAATCATCCGGAGGCAGAATGTTCCAAAATGTCAAATCCACCCTTTCGGGCTATGCAAAATACCGCGGCGAAGGGCACATCGCCTTTGTCCTCCATCGCATTGCAGGCCTGGCCACCGTCATCTTTCTCGGTTTGCACATCATCATCACATCCCTTGTCTTTTTCGCCCCCTCCTGGTACGACAAAGCCATTCAGATTTTCCGCAACCCGCTGGTTATGATTGCCGAAATCATCATGGCCTTTTTTGTTGTCTATCACGGTGTCAATGGCCTGCGCATTGCCTACCTTGACCTCTTCCGCCCCGACCTGTGGACAACAGCCCCAACGCGCAAGGCTACCCGCGGCGTCTTTGCCGTTGCTATCCTGCTCTGGCTACCGGCATTGATCATCATGGGCCACAGCCTGCTGGTTCACGGCCTGGGCCTGTTGGGTGGAGAATAGGAGACAAGCATGGAAAACAAATTCAACTTCGAAGGCCTGGCCTGGAAGTGGATGCGGTATTCGGCCTTTCTGCTCATCCCTCTCGTCTGGATACATGCCATCATTCAAGCGCTGATTGTCGGGGGTCACAACCTGAGTCTGGATTATGTTGCCATGCGCTGGGCCATTTGGGGCTGGCGCGTGTACGACATCTTTCTGCTGGCCTTTGCCTTTTCACATGGCATGAATGGATTGCGCCAGGTACTGATGGACTTTGTCAAAGGCAGTCGCCCACGCCGGCTTCTAAACGGCCTGATCTTTTTTGCCTGGCTGTTGTTAACCGCACTGGGAGCAACTGCCGTCATCGGCGGCGTGCGCATGCCGTAAACTCTGCCCGCCATACAAAACAGAAAGCCCGACCATCCAGGCCGGGCTTTCTGGTATCGTTCTACCAAACTTACTTAACCGCCGCTGCGTCAGCCGCAGTATTTGGCATCCCTGCCATCACCCAGCGGACAAATGCATCAATCACATCTGGCTTCAGGGTGGACTTGGGCGGCATTACCCCAATAACCTCTTCGCCATTTTCAATGATCGGCGTGCCCTGAATGACCTGCAACAGGTAACTTTCCATGCTGCCGGCCACCACATTTTTACCGGCATGGTCACCGCTATAAACAATCTCTTCGTATGTAGTCATCGGGTAATTGTTATTTTCTTTGCCCGGGCGGTGACAGGAAATGCAATAGCGTTTGACGATGGGAGCAATATGGACCTCGTAGGATGGCACTTCACCCTCGGCCAGTGGCGGGAAAACGGGTTTCATCTGCGGTTTCTCAAAGCGGTCATCCCAACTGTAACGCATGAAGGTCACAATATAATCAATCTCGCCCTTCGTCAGGCCTTCAGGGTTGTACGCCTTGCCAAAGGGATTCATGCCCGCATCTGGTCGTCCATAAGAAATGACCTCTGCCAGGGAAGCATCATTGAGCGTATAGAGCACATCCTTGCCGCTAATCGGCATAACGGCTTTGCCTTCAAGGCCTGCTACCCCTTCAATCACCGTCACTGAGCCATCGTCACCATGGCACTCTACACAGTGGATGGAATACAGGTCCTGACCAGCAAGAATCTGGTCTTCAAGCGTCAGGGCCACTTCTGTTTCAGTTTTCTCTACCTGCGGCGCCAACGCCAGCGTCGCCGCCGTCAGGCCAATCATCAGGACAATTGTAATGCCCGAGGTCCAAATCATGGCGCCGGCCGAGGTCTTCTTGAAGACAAAATTCATAAGGATGAGGATGATGTAAGCCACTGCCGGCACAACCAACCCGCCAATCGTCTGCAAAATGCCGGGGATGTAAATCCCCTCTCCGGTGGTCGGCACGTCGGCCATTAACGTTAATGTGACCATGCTGACGACTACAATCGCCATCACGCCAATAGCAAACACGCGTTTGCCATAATAACGATGGGGACTCTTGTCAATAAAGGGCAGCAACACCAACAGGCCAATGGCAATCGTCGGCACAATCACGGTTGCCAACCATTCAATCTTACCAATGACCGGAATTTGCCCGTAAATGGCAAGAAACTTGAAAAGGAAGAGGAAGTACCACTCAGGACGCGGCACATAAGAGGTATCACTTGGGTCTGCTTTCGGTTCCGCCGGCACACCCACAAAAGTGGCCAGCAAAATCAGCAACAGGAAAATGGCTGTTGCCATCACCAGGTCTTTGAAGATGCTGTCGGGCCAAAAGCGTTCGCCTCTTTGTAACTCGCGCTGATAGCGCTCGTGGATTTTCTGCTTGATATCTTGGTTCATGGCGGGCTCCTTAGTCTTCCTCGGTTGGGAAGTGGGATTCACCGTGCTTGATGATAAGATACAGATGCACGCCAATGAGCGCGGCCAGAATGGCCGGTAACATCCAGATGTGCGCCGAGAAGAACCGCTGCAGAGTCAGCGCGCTCAAATCGGGGCCGCCGCGCAAGGCCTTGAGAATAAAGTTACCAATGAAAGGCACGCTGCCGGCAATTTGCGTCCCAACCGTCGTCGCCCAAAAAGCGCGTTGATTCCAGGGCAAAAGGTAACCGGTGAAGCCCATCCCCAGTGTCGTAATCAATAATCCTACGCCAATCAACCAGGTCAATTCGCGCGGATACTTATAAGAGGCAGTGATATAGACACGCAACATGTGAATAAAGACCACCAGCACCATAAGCGTTGCCCCCCAGTGGTGAATACCACGAATCAGCCAGCCAAAGGCAACGCTTTCCATGATGTATTGAATCGAGTCGTATGCATGATCAGGGGACGGGGTATAGTAAACCGTCAGAAAGATTCCGGTTGCCCCTTGTAATAAAAAGAGAAAAAGGCTGGCAGAGCCAAGCGTATTCCACCAATTTCCCTTCGGCTCAGGGCGATCCAGGATGCTGGTGTACATTTCCTGGAGCCCCAGACGTTCATCAAGCCAGGCATAGATTTTTTTCCACATACCTTAAGCCTCCTGCAACACTTCCAGCGGAATAATCACCAACGTACCATCATCCTGAACCTGATACTCAAACTTCCCCAAGGGTGCTGGAGGCGGGCCATTAAGCACTTTGCCTTCCAGGCTAAAGTTGGCATCGTGGCAGGGGCAGACAAAAACCTGCCGGTTCTCTTCCCAGTTCACGCGGCAGGAAAGGTGGGTGCAGCGGCTGGAAAGTACCAGAATATCCTCTTTTGCTTCTGACTTCCGAATCACAAACCCACCAAAACTGGAAGCCGTCCGCTCCCAACCGTTCACCTTGGTAACGGTGAACGAAAAGGGGAAAGGCTTTCCGATCGGAATATCCTTTAGATTGCCAATCACAACCGGCTTGCCGGCCTTGTCCTCACGCAGCGCCGGCGCAATTAAGTAACCAATTGCCGGAATACCAATCACCGCACCGATAAAAGACCCCAGGATGGCGGTGCTCAACTTGACAAAATCCCTCCGGCTCATGTGGCGGGAACCTGACATACTTGCCTCCTGATGAAAGTCTTAGCCGTCTCAAAAACAAGTCAGATGAACCGCCCGGCTTACAGGCATAGTCCAAGAGATGGCATTTTTCCGATAAAATACCTAGATAAGATTATATGTACCTTCCCCTGCTTTTTAAAGGATATCTGGAACGAAATATCCATGAAGATTATCACTTTCTCAGGCTATCTCTCCATGCGATAATGCTTAGTAACCTCTTCAGATAACTTAACTCTTTTAAGGAGGCGCACATGGCTCGTGAACGGAACGTCGGCGTGTTCGACGGCTTTATCTATCGCGGCGGCGGCCCCATGCTGGCCTGGTTGCTGCACCGTATCAGCGGGATTGGCATTGTTGTCTTCGTTGGCTTGCATATCCTGGCAAATGCCTTCAATGGACAGATCGGCTCTGCCATCAATACCGTCTTCATGTCGTGGGTTTTCCAACTTCTGGTCTTCTTCTGTGTGATTTTCCACGCCATTAACGGCTTGCGCATCATTATCCTGGACCTGTGGCCCGCCCTGCTCGAGCACCAGCGCGAAGCCATCTGGATTGAATGGGGCTTTTTCCTGCCCATCTACGCCATTGCTGCGATCGTCATCATCTCAAAGGGCCTGGCCGGTTAGGAGGATAACAAAATGCAATCTCGCCCTGCTCCCCAACCTGGTTTGACTTTTGAATACTTGATGTGGCTCTTCATCCGCATCTCTGGCCTGGGTCTGTACCTTGTGGCGCTTGTCGGCGTTACTGCCGCGCTTGTGATGGGCGCTCGCACCCAACTTGACATGGGAACACTCATCCGCTGGACTTTCTTTCCCAATTCCGGCCATGTAGCCAATGCAGGCGTTGACCTGGAACTGGGCTGGGTTAGCCTGTTATGGCAAATCATGCAAGGTATGGCAGTTGTCTTTGGGGTGACGCATGGCATGAACGGCTTGCGCAACATCCTGGAAGATTTCATCAGCAATAAAGGGACGCGTCTTGTTGTACGCGTCATCATCATCTTGCTCTGGATTCTCTTCCTTTATGCGGCCTTCACGCTTGTCCTCAGCGATACACTTTAGCAGGAGTGAAAAACGATGAGCAACCTTCATCAATTTGAGGTCGTGGTTGTAGGCGCGGGCGGCGCAGGTCTGATGGCCGGTTTGTACGCCAGCCGCACTGCTAAAACGGCTGTCATCAGCAAACTGTACCCTACCCGCTCGCATACCGGCGCAGCCCAAGGCGGCGTTGGCGCAGCCCTTGGCAACCTTGAGGAAGACCACCCGGAATGGCACACCTTTGACACGGTCAAAGGCTCAGACTATCTGGGTGATCAGGACGCGATTGAATTCATGTGCGAGGAGGCCGTTCCGGCAATTTATGAACTTGAACACATGGGACTGCCGTTTGACCGCACTCCGGATGGCAAAATTTCGCAGCGCCCGTTTGGAGGTCACACCAATAATGTAACCGGTAAACCGGTGCGCCGCGCCTGTCATGCTGCCGACCGTACCGGCCACATGATCTTGCAAACGCTGTATCAGCAATGCCTGAAGAACAACGTTACCTTCTACGATGAATTCCAGGTACTCGACCTGATTATGAGCAACGGCAAGGCCGCGGGCGTGATTGCGGTAGAACTGGCTACCGGCGAACTGCATACCTTCCACGCCAAAGCCGTTATCATCGCCACCGGCGGACATGGCCGCATTTGGGAAATTACCTCCAATGCTTATGCCTATACCGGCGACGGCCCGGCCATTACCCTGCGGCACGGCCTGCCGCTGGAGGACATGGAATTCTTCCAATTCCACCCCACCGGCATCTATAAACTCGGCATCCTCATCACAGAGGGCGTGCGCGGCGAAGGCGGCGTTTTGCTCAACGGCAAAGGCGAGCGCTTTATGGAGAGATACGCCCCCAAGGTCAAAGACCTGGCATCTCGCGACGTGATCAGCCGCGCTATGTATATGGAAATGGCTGAAGGACGAGGCATCAACGGCCAGAATTATCTCTACCTGGATGTGCGTCCGGAAACGGTCAACAAATACGCGGCGCTGGACGGCCGAACCAACCCCGACGGTTCTCCCTACCGGGTAACAGGCGAGCAGATTCTGGCAAAACTGCCCGATATCGTAGATTTCTGCCGGGTTTACCTGGGCGTGGACCCGGTGACCCAGCCTATGCCGGTCCAGCCAACGGCCCATTACACCATGGGCGGTATTCCCACCAATAAATTCGGCGAGGCGCTTGCAGACGAAAAGGGAACAGTCGTCCCTGGCTTATACGCTGCAGGTGAGGTGGCCTGTGTCTCGGTCCACGGGGCGAACCGCCTGGGGACAAACTCGCTGCTCGACCTGGTAGTCTTTGGAAAGTATGCCGGTCTGCGGGCTGCCGAATATGCCAAAGGCGCCGACTTTCCACCTCTGCCCGCCGACGCCGGAGACTACATCCAGGAGCATTTGTCCCGCCTGCGAAGCGGAACGGGCAAAGAAAATGCCTTTGACATTGCCCGCGAAATGAAAAAGGTCATGTTTGACCACGTGGGCATCTTCCGCGTTGAGGCCGGGATGCAACAAGCCCTGCAAAAAATCCGCGAACTCCAGGAACGCTACAAACACGTCAGCGTGACCGATACCGGTAAAATCTTCAACACTGAACTCATTTCCGCCTGGGAACTGGGCAACCTGCTTGACCTGGCAGAGGTCATTACCGTCTGCTGCTTGAACCGCACCGAAAGCCGCGGCGGTCATGCCCGCGATGATTACCCCAAACGAGATGACGTCAATTGGCTGAAACATACGATGATTTGGAAGCGAAACGGTCAACTGCAAATTGGCTATAAGCCTGTTACCATCACCAAGTATCAGCCTAAGGAACGGACATATTAGAGGAGGCTGGCATGGAAATCACACTTAAAGTCTTCCGCTATAACCCCGAGAAAGATGCCAAGTGGCATTACGAGACTTACGTCATCGAAGGCCAGCCTACCGACCGCGTCCTCGATCTGCTTGAGTACGTCAAAGGCTACATTGATGGGACGCTTTCCTTCCGGCGCTCTTGCGCTCACGGCGTGTGCGGCTCAGACGCCATGCGCATCAACGGACGCAACCGTCTGGCTTGCAAGGCACTGGTCCGCGATGTAGGCACAAAGATCACCGTCGAACCCTTGATCGGTCTGAAGGTAATCAAGGATTTGATTGTGGACATGGAGCCGTTTTTCGACAACTACAAGAAAATCCTGCCATTCCTGATTAACGAGACGCCGCCTCCTGCCGACGGGAAGGAACGTTATCAAAGCCCAGAGGACCGCGCCATCTTTGACGACACAACCAAGTGCATCTTGTGCGCCTGCTGTACCACTTCTTGCCCGTCCTTCTGGGCCAATGATGATTACGTTGGGCCGGCTGCCATTGTCAATGCCCATCGTTTCATCTTTGATAGCCGTGACGAGGCAGCCAATGAGCGCCTGAAAGTATTGAACAGTATGTTCGGTGTTTATCGCTGCCATACCATCTTCAACTGCACCGAGGCCTGCCCGCGCGAGATTCAGGTCACCAAGGCTATCGGCGAAGTCAAGATGGCAATCTTGCGAGGCAAAATCAAATAGTTTTTTCATGGATTGCCTGCCGGCAGTTCGTTTATGCGGCAGAGAGCGCAGGGCATGGATACAAAAGGCTCTGCGCTCTCTGCAATTTTTATGCACAAAAAAATTGCTTGCTTTTTCCCCACAAACCTTATACAATCATTTCAACATGACTGCCGAATACCTGCGCACACTGTTGATTGCCTTCCTGGTCATTATGTACCTGCTGGCAATCCTCTACCTGCGCCGCCGTAAACTTTCACCCGGTGCCTACATCCTATGGGGGCTGCTGGCATTGATTCTGCCGGCACTGGGACCGTTTCTGGTCATCCTGGCCAAACCCGGAGAAAATCGCGCCAGGCCAAGGGTCCAGAAAAGAATCGTCCGCTAACTTCCCCAAAAGAAAGTGAGACGCTTTCCCTATGAAACAAGATCGTTTCCTCATCGGCATTCTGATCGTCATTGCAGCCCTGGTGGGCATCTCCCTGCTGCTATTCTTCATCCGAAAAGATAATTTGACCTACCTGACCGATACCAGCCCCGAGGCGGTGGTACACAACTACGCGCTGGCCGTCCACCGGGGTGACTACCAAAAAGCCTATACTTATCTGGCAGATAAAGAGAACAAACCCACGTATGAACAGTTCCGTCAGGCATTTCTGACCCATCAAGTCAATGTCAGTCAGAATAGCCTGCGCGTGGGCCGGGCAGATATCAACGGCGATGAGGCTATCGTCCAGGTAACCGTCTCTTATTCATCCGGCGCCCCATTTTCAACCGGCTGGAGTTCCAACGAAACGGCTGTGCTGGTGCGTCAAAATGGCAGGTGGCTGCTTAGCCAAATGCCATACAACTACTGGGGCTGGGACTGGTATCAGCCCACATCAGAGCCGGTAAAAGATTAACCAAAGGCAAAGACATGCGTACCGTTCGAAGACTATATTTTTACGCTGTGGCTTTTATCAGCCTGGAAGTGGTTTTATGGGGCCTGATCAACCTGGCGCGGACCACATTCGCCACCGATATTATCGTCAGCCCGGCAGAGCAATTGGCGCGAGCGCTTTCTCTGGTGTTGGTCGGCGTGCCGGTTTTTACCCTGCACTGGGTCGTGGCCCAACGTAACGCCGCGCAGGACGAAGAGGAACACGCCTCTGCGGTTCGGGCTGTCTTCTTATATGGGGCGCTGCTTGCAACCCTCCTGCCGGTTGTGCAAAACGTCTGGGCTTTGCTCAATCGTTTCATGTTGCAAGCCTTTGGCCTTTTTACCAGCCTGGCAATCTTGGGCGGCGACCAAAGCCTGGCCGACAACGTGATTGCTATCGTAATGAATGGCGTTGTGGTGGCTTATTTCCTTACGGTGACCAAACGCGACTGGGAAACCGTCAAAACGCCCGACATGCTGGCCGATGTCCGCCGGCTGTACCGCTACCTGTGGGTGATATACGCCCTTGGCCTGTTGGTCACAGGCATATACCAGATTTTGGGGTTTATCTTTTACGTCCCCGCCGAAGAGATCGGCACGCCCAGCCACGTCTGGCTGGCAAACGGCCTCACCCTTTTGCTGGTGAGCATACCGCTGTGGATATTCACGTGGCAAAATGTGCAAGTCTCGCTCAAGGAGGCGTCTGAAAGGGATTCCCACCTGCGCCTGGGGACGCTTTACCTGCTATCCCTGGGCGGCGCAGTGGTCGTGTTGACCTCAGCGGGTCTGATTTTGAATCTGACTCTGCGCCTGCTTTTTGGGGAGACGATGACATTTGGCGAGGTGATGAATCGGCTGCGCAGCCCGCTCTCGATTGGGATTCCCTTTGCGGGAATATGGGCCTATTATGGCGGCTGGTTCAAACGGACGCTGGAAAATTTGGAGGAGATGCGCCGGGCCGGGGCGCGCCGTTTGTACTTCTACGTCCTGGCCTTGATTGGTCTGACGGCAACCTTTATCGGCGTCTCGCTGCTGCTCTCGTTCATTCTGGACCTGGGGCTGGCGCGGCGAATCTGGGGGGAAGCCTTGCGTTCGAACCTGGCTGCGGCATTGGCCACCCTGCTGGCCGGGCTGCCGCTTTGGCTGCTGGCCTGGAAGCCAATGCAACAAGAGGCCCTCTCTGCCGACGAGATGGGGGATCATGCCCGCCGTTCTGTGGTGCGTAAAGCCTATCTTTACCTGGTCTTGTTTGCCTCGGTCATCGGCGGGATGGGTTCAGCCGGCGCGGCTGTTTATCAGGCATTGAACGCTTTGTTGGGCGAATCGCCCCTGGATATTCTGGGAGATTTTCTCGACGCCGTGCAATGGTTTGTCCTGTTCATGCTGTTGCTGGCCTATCATCTCTACATCCTGCAACGGGATAACAAACTGTCAGCGCGGGTGCTGGGCGCCAAGCACGGTCAGTTCCCGGTTCTGGTCTTCGATGCGGGCGATGGCACGTTTGGGGCAGCCATGCAAGCCGCCCTGCACAAGCAGTCAACACGCCTGCCAGTGCAGGTTCAGCCGATCAGCGAAGGGGTACCTCAGGAAGCAGATTTCAAGGCCGTGATTGTGCCGGCAAACCTGGCGCTCAACCCGCCGGAGGCGCTCAGGCTGTGGCTGCGCGAGTTTAACGGGAACCGGCTCATCGTCCCATTTGAAACGCCAGGCTGGATGTGGGTCTGTGCGCCGGGCAAGTCGCTTCATGCCATCGAGCAGACGGCCGCCGCCGTCCGTCAACTGGCCGAAGGGAGCAAAGCGCGCGGTGAAGGGGTCTCTGGCTGGATGATTTTGGTGTACGTGCTGGCAGCGCTTGCCGTCTTGCCGATTCTTTTCTCGCTGTTCGGTTTGTTCTTCTCGGCCATAGCCGATTAATGATATACTTTTCACTAACATCCTTGGAAGAGAGGGCGCCGTCATGAAAGTCACTGTTCTACAAACTAATCTGGCGCATGGCCTGGGGATTGTCTCGCGGGCGGTTTCGCCGCGCACAACCCTGCCTGTGCTGGCAAATGTTCTGGTTGCTACCGATGAGGGCCGTCTGCGGCTCTCGGCCACGAACCTGGAAATGGGCATTACCTGCTGGATTGGGGCCAAAATTGAGGAGGAAGGCTCTACAACCGTACCGGCGCGCACTTTTGCAGACCTGGTGAATACGCTGCCGGGCGAACAAGTGGCGTTAACGCTTGACCCCAATACACAGGTCCTGAATGTCCGCAGCGGCACATCCACCAATGATATCAAGTGCATTGACGCGCAGGAATTCCCGCCTCTGCCCGTGCCGGATATGGAAGGGGCACTCCACATCAACGTCGCCGATTTCAAAGAGATGATTCAGCAGGTGGTCTTCGCCGCCTCGGTGGACGAAGCGCGGCCGGTGCTGATGGGGGTGCTGGTCAAAATCAACGGCGACCAAATTACGATGGCTGCAGCCGACGGATTCCGGCTCTCGGTGCGTACGGCAACGCTTTCTTCCCCCTTTGCCAAACCGGTCAGCGCCATCATCCCGGCCCGCGCTTTGGCAGAACTGGCACGCATCACCTCAGATGGCGACCAGATGATTCAAATGGTTTTCCCCAAGGAGCGCGGCCAGGTTGTCTTCCGTTTGAAGGATGTAGAACTGTCGTCCCAGTTGATTGACGGCACCTTTCCCGACTATGAGCAGATTATCCCGCGCGGCTACAAATCGCGCACGCTGGTCTCTACCGCGGCGCTGCTCAAGGCCTGCAAGCAGGCCGAAATCTTCGCCCGTGAAGGCTCAAACGTGGCCCGGCTGAACATCAAGACCGGCAGCAATGAGATGGAACCCAGCGAGGTGGAAATCTCGGCCCAATCCGAAGAGACCGGTTCCAACGAGACGATTGTCGAGGCGACGGTGGACGGCATTGGTCTCTTGATTGCCTTTAACGTCAAATTCCTGCGCGAGGTGTTGGAGGTGATTAAGACTCCCAACGTAGCCATTGAGACGACCGCCCCAAATGCCCCCGGTGTCATCCGTCCGGTAGGCGATGATACCTTCTTGCATGTCATCATGCCCATGCACATCTCATAAAAGTTGACAAGAACAGGTCTTTAAATCAAAGTTCATGTTCAGCGTCGGGGTAAAGACTTGCCCTGACGCTTTTCTATACGGCAATGACACTTCCCCTTCCATCTGACCCGGTTTTGCGCATTTACCTGGCGCTGACGCAATATCCAATCCTGCAAAGCCGCATCCGAGCACGTATGCGCCGGGAATTATTTGAGCGCGGCATTATCACGCCGGAGGCTTTTGAGGCCGAACTGCGCCAGAAGGCTATTGAATCGCAGATACGCGAGGGCCTGCACGACCCTTATGTGGAAGAATCGGCCGAGATATGGGAATTGCGGCTGGAGCGCATTCGCCGGGCGTTGACCGATTTTCATTTTGCCTACAATCTTCCTTACGAAGAATTCGAGCGCATTGTCCGAGAAGCACTGGGAGAACGCGGCAGCCAACAGAGCGACTTCGTCTGGTTCAATCCCGAACTCGCGCCTCAAGACCTGCTCTTTGAGCAGGCAGAGACCATTGAACGGATGCCGCCGAATGAACGCGAGCGTTTTGAGGCGCGCCTGCAAGAAATCAAGGTGGTACTGATACGCACCATGGTCAGCGACCAGTTGACCTACCTGAAGATTGCACGCCGATGGTTTACCGTGGATGACTTAAAGGAAATCCGCCGCCGAAAGATTGGGGGCGGCAAGATCGGCGGCAAGGCCGCCGGCATGCTGCTGGCCATGCGTATCCTTCAGGAGGCCGCCCCGCCCGAAGTGCGTCAGGCCTTTCACACACCCGTTTCCTACTATCTCGGCTCAGACGTATTCTACAATTTCATGTCCTACAACGGCCTGATGCACTGGAACGACCAGAAGTACAAGTCTGAAGCCCAGATGCGCGCCGACTATCCCCAAATTGTAGAGGATTTCACCAAAGGAGAGTTCCCGCCTTCGGTTTTGGAACGCCTGCAAGATGTTCTGGATGAGGCCGGAAACAGGCCGTTGATTGTCCGCTCATCCAGCCTGCTGGAAGACAATTTTGGCACATCCTTCGCCGGCAAATACGAATCCATCTTCTGCCCCAACCAGGCCACGGCGGAGGCCAATCTGGCCGATCTCACCACTGCCATTACCCGCGTCTATGCCTCCGTGCTTAATCCGGATGCCCTTCTGTACCGCCATCACAAAGGCCTGGCAGACTACGATGAACGCATTGCGATCCTGATTCAATTTGTAGAGGGCGAGCGTTTTGGGCGCTACTTCTTGCCGCAGGGGGCAGGTGTGGCCTTCAGCCGCAACCTGTACCGTTGGTCACCACAAATTCGCAAAGAGGACGGCTTTATCCGTCTGGTGTGGGGATTGGGAACGCGCGCAGTTGACCAGACCGGTAACGACTACCCCCGCCTGGTAGCACTCAGCCATCCCAGCCTCCACCCGGCCGCAGATGTCAAAGCAATTCGCCGTTATTCTCAACAGTTTGTTGACCTGATTGACCTGGAAGAGAATCGTCTGGATAGCCTGCCGGTCAGAGAGGTGCTTTCGTCTCAATATCCTCCCCTGCGCTACATCACCCAGGCAGATGAGGACGGTTACTTGAGCGCGCTGCGAACCAACCTGGTAGACCCCGCTCAACTGGTAATCACTTTTGACGAACTGCTGCGCCGAACGCCTTTTGCCGAATACATGCGCTCCGCCTTGAGCATTCTTTCCACTCACTACCATTCACCGGTAGATACAGAATTCACCCTCGAACTCACCGACCTGCACGCCCCGCGCCCAGAAGTAAAAATTGCCCTCCTGCAATGTCGCCCGCAGAGTCACATTCAAGAAGCAGAAGATGCCCATCTGCCAGAAGACCTGCCCAAAGAGACTCTCATCTTTACCACCCAACGCATGGTACCAGAAGGAATAGTGCGCGACATTCGCTATGTTGTCTTTGTTCATCCGGATGAATATTTTCAACTCCCCACCCAGGCCGAGCGCGACAAACTGGTGCGCGCCATCAGCGCCGTCAACGCTGCTCTGGCCGGTCAGACCTTTATCTGCATTGGCCCAGGCCGTTGGGGCACCTCCGTCCCCAATCTGGGAGTCGGCGTCCGCTATGGCGACATCTACAACGCGCGGGCGCTGATTGAACTCTCCGGTCAGGCAATCGGGACCTCACCAGAGCCGTCTTTCGGGACGCACTTCTTTCAGGACCTGATGGAAGCGCACATTTACCCGCTGGCGATCTTTCTGGATGACGAAGACATCGTCTTCCGGCATGAATTTTTCTACGATACCCCCAACCGCCTGTCTGACTGGCTCAACGTAGAAGACACCACCCGGCGCGTCCTGCGCCTGATTGCCGTAGAAGACTTCTGCCCCGGACACAGCCTGACGCTTATTATGGACGGCGAACAAGGCAAAGCCGCTGCCTTTTTACAAAAAACGAATCTGCCTACGCCTGTCCGCGCGGCAGAAGCAGTTTGAAAGTGCTGCCCTTTCCCAGTCCAGGGCTCTCGGCCCACATCTTTCCCCCCTGCGCTTCAATCAGGCCTCTGGCAATGGATAGGCCAATCCCCAGCCCGCCATAGCGTCGTGTCATGGGAGATTCGGCCTGATAAAACGGTTGAAAGATTTTTTGTAACTGCTCCGGCGTCATGCCCACCCCCTGGTCTGTGACCCAGACAATGACCTGGGATTCGTAGGGACGCGCTCCCATGCTGATTAAGCCGCCGCGTGCAGAAAAACGCACTGCGTTATGGCAAACATTGGTCAAAGCCGAAACCGTCTTTTCGGGGTCCACAAAAACCGGCAGCGGTTCTGAGGGAAGGTCAAAGACCACCCGCTGCTCCTTGACCTCTGCCATTGTTTCTATCTCTTCATAGGCCATGCGAAGCAAATCCTGCACGGCAATGTCTTTGGGTTTATAGGTCAAGCCGTCCGCTTCCAGCAGCGTAAGGTTGGTCATATCTTCTACGAGAGCGCGCATCTGCAGGGCAGCCGATAACACCTGCTGGGCATTTTCCGAAACATCCCCGTGTTGTTCTTCCTTCAGAAATGAAGCATAACCGATAATAATCCCCAACGGCGTGCGCAGTTCATGCGAAGCCAGCATCAAGAAATTGCTTTTCAGTTGGTCGGCTTCTTTGACTTTTTCATATGCCTGCTGCAGCGCCTGCATCATGCGGGCATTGTTAATCGCCACCGCCGCATGTGCTGCAATGACGGATAGAATAAATTCATCTACATCCGTGAACTCACCATGGCGCTTGTTCAAAGCCTCCAACACACCGATCACCCGTTCCCGAAAGCGCATGGGCACACCCAGAAACGAATGCGGCTCAAAATTCACCCGTTGCGAAGCCGTCCGAAAATGACGCGGGTCTTTTTGCACATCGTTCAAAATCAGCGCCTGCCCGGTCCGAAAAATCGTACCCGCCAGGCTGCCATCCAGCGGTACTGGCACCTCAGCCAGTTTCTTCGGGTCAGAACCGGTAGAAGCAGCAAAATACAAATGCGGCCTTTGCTCGTCATAAAGTAAGACCGAGGCTGCCTGACAGTGCAACAGTTCGGCCGCCGTCTCAATAATCAACTGCAGCAAAGCATCCAGGTCAAGGGTGGAGTTGAGCGTGACACTCAACTCCACCAGACGTCGCAGGGGTTGTGTATTTGGCCAACTTGACGCAGACATATTTCCAGTTTAGCCAAAAAAAGGCAGGCTGACAATCCCCCAAATTGACAGAACAAACGTTCTGTTTGTGCGGGGATGGGCAAGCCCCTCCCGCACGTTTCCTGCAGGACCTTTGAGCGGATACCGTCAAATGGACACGTTCTCATCTTCTGACACAGGCAAACGGCGCGACCAAACCAGCCAGCCGATAAACAGCAGCATCACCATCCAGCCGGTCATGCTGGTAAGCGTTCCGCCTAAGGCCGTATCGTATCCGGGTTCCAGAAATAAAATAGGCAAGCCAGCCCAGGCATTGAGCGAGCCATGGGCGATAGCCGCCACCCAGGGACTGCGCGAACAAAGGTACATCCAGCCGATAATGATCCCCAGCAGAATGCAAAAGACTGTCATCAGCAAAATGCCCAGTGTGGGGTGATCGGGATAATTATGCCCCTGAGCAATGGCTGGCGCATGCCACAAGCCCCAAATCAGTCCGGTCAGGATCAAAGCCTTCCAGCGGCCAAGCGGTAAGAGCCGGGGCAGCAGAAAACCCCGCCAGCCCAGTTCTTCGCCCAGCGTGAAGAGCAAGTTAATCAGCGGGCCGAAAATCAGCGCCTGGATTATTTGGAGAGCCACAATTGCGCCGACCGGAATCGGCAGACTGGTATTCGTCTGTTCCATCTGCTGCCGCATAAAAGCAAAGGAGAAATCAATTTTCCCCAGCCCAAGCAGAACGGTCAACAAGCCGCTCAAAACAATCAGAACGGGCGGCAAGAACCAGGCCCACAGATAAGGCCGTTTGGCTCCCAGTCGGTTTAAACCAAGCGTATGAAAGGGCTGTCTGGCAATGACCAGGGTGACAAAGATCGCGGCAAAGCCAGGCCCCCACATCGCGAATGCCCACAGCCCCGATGTGGCCAACGTCTTCTGAGCCGCGTCCATCTCGGGCAGCAAGAGGGGCAGGACAAACAACGGCCATGAAAAGAGTGTGGCCAGCAGGATGAAATAAAACAACGGTTTGCGCTCAAGCATGATTTTCTCCTTTGTTGGTAATTGCCTACTCTAAACCCTCCCGCAGGTTTGAACGGGGCCGGCACTCATGGAGATATCTCCTGGTTTGGACATTGCGCCAAAACCTGCGGGGGGACGGTTATTCTTTTTGCAAGAACTACCAGCCGCGCGGCATAGAACGCTGGCGGCGAACAGAATCGGTCAACGGCCGTTTGGCGATGATATTCACTTTGTTTGAATTTTCGATAGCATAAGAAGAGACAACTTCCCAGCCCTCTTCGCCCCATTCATTCAGAATTTGCTCCAGTTCCTCGGCTTTAATGCCTCGCCAGACCGAACCGAACGTCCGGACGCGATATTCCCATTGCGTGACTTCTGTCATTTTTACCTCCACAAAAGCGACAACTTCAGAAAGTTATTTTCAACCTGAGCCACTACAGCGGCAGTTTTTTGCCATCTCTTGCCTGACAGGGAATCGTGTTTCACGTGAAACATCGGCTCAGCCGTTTTCAGCTGCCTCACGCCGGTAAAGCACATACGAGTAAACCATCAGGAAGAGAGCGCTTCCAATCAACGGGAAGAAGGTCAGCGCAAAGGCCCACCATCCGCCTGCCAGAGCGCCAAGGACAACCAGCCCGGCACAAACCTTGAACAGCACCGCGCCCAAACGGTGGGTCTTGGCCCAAACCGTGTCGCTGCTCAACGTCCACGGCGTGCGAATGCCAATGAACCAGTTGCGTTTGGCGCTTTTCAGCAATGTTCCAACGTAATAGAACAGGATCGCCATAACGGGCAGCAGGGCGCGGCTCATTGGAAAGCGGTAGCCCAGATTGAAAATCAGGCTCAAGATGTGAATGTAGACCATGAAGCCAACAAAAAGCAGGATGAACAGGTTGAAGGCCGGACGGAACTCGGCAATATTCTTCCTGAGCGGGTCAATCTGAGGAATGACCAGGAAAAGCAGCAGGATGGCTGCGGTGACAAGCGGCATGAGCAATACACCCCAGAAACGGGAAGTGTAACCATCCACTTGATCCTCTATATTCCAATGCGAGGCCATCATCGCCGGCAACCGCTCCCAAAAAGCCAGACCGAAAACGGTTGCAGTGGCAATCAAGAGAAGGGATACGATAAGCGTGTTTTTGGTGGACATACGCGCTCCTGAATTGTTTCACGTGAAACGTCAACCGGGCATCTGTGCAAGCACACCGTTTGCGCGGCTACAACCAGCCTGCTCAGGCAAGGTGCACGCCGCGCAAACATGAGAGGCTTATTTCCCTTTAGGCGCGTTCTGTTGCGCCATAGAGACGATTCCGCTCAGCCCGCCAAGGTTCATCGTATCCACCGCGCTGGAGGGGACGATGACCAGGGCGCCTTTTTCCTTCAGCCCTTCAAAGAGCATGTTCATCGCCCGCAGGTGCAGGGCGGTGGGGTTATCGGCATAGGCTTGCGAGGCCTCGGCAAAGGAGGCGGCAATCTGCTTTTCGGATTCGCCCAGGATGACGCGCGCCTGGCGCTCGCGCTCGGCTTGCGCCTGCCGAGACATGGCATCCTCCAGGTCTTGCGGAATGACGATATCACGGATTTCAACCGACTGAACCGTGACACCCCACGGCGTCGTCCGCTCGTCAATCACCTGCTGAAGTTCTTTATCAATCACGCTGCGCCCCACCAGGATGTCGGCCAACATCATACGGCCAATGATGTCCCGCAAGGCAGTTTGGGCAGCCCAGTCCACGGCAATGCGGTAGTTCTCTACTTCGAGCGCCGCCTTTTCCGCATCCCAAACGACCCAGAAAAGGACGGCGTCCACATCCACGGGTACGGTATCCTTTGTCAGCGTCTTTTGAGCCGCAAAGGGAGTCACCATCACACGGTGGTCAATCCAGGTCGGGACGGTGTCAACCAGCGGAATAATCCAGAAAGGTCCCGGTCCGGCCAGCCGCTGAAACTTTCCCAGCCGCAAAACGACCGCCTTCTCCCATTGTGAAGCCACTTTGAGCGAGAACAAGATGAAAATGCCGATCAGCATCCAGATCGTCACCCAGCCCGCAATGATGGCATCGGTTAACTTGCCATCCATCGCAACGGCTCCAAGAACAGCCGCGAGAAGACAAATCGAGAAGATGGTGCCGGCCAGCGGAGGGATGCGCACATCCGTCCTGACAGTACCAGAAGAGGGTTTACCAGAAAATTGGGTGGTCATTTCAATCTCCTTAATTCAAAAGTTTTGGTCTTTCACAATCCTTCGTCCGACTCATGATGGAATCTCCTGAAAAATTTGCAGGCTTTGCTCACGGCTGAAGCCAAGGCGAGCAGCCTCGGCCAGATAACGATTTGCCAGAGCAAGCAGGGACTCGCGGCGCAGATGTTCACTTGCCTGTGGCGGCGGCTGCTCCAAAATGTACGTGCCGCGTCCCTGCTGGGTGGAAATGATGCCGGCTTCATCCAGCAGACGATAGGCTCGGGCGACGGTGTTGAAGTTGACGCGCAACTCTTGAGCCAGCGCCCGCACGGTGGGCAACTGGTCGCCTGGCTTAAGCACACCGCCAATAATCTGCGCCTGGACTTGCTCTACGATCTGATTCGTGATCGGGATGTCAGAGCGAAAATCAATTTGAATATTCATACGCAACCAATATTGTATCATTGTATCTTTGTATAATTGTACAACAAAAATATACGCCTGTCAATGTTAAAGAAATTCACATACCCCCTAATGCTTTAACAAGACTCTTATACCGGCGTGGTAGAATCGAAATATATTTGTTACAAGGAGTGTGTAAGCCATGCAAGCAACAACCGGTACTTTTGCCGTCAAAAAAGGATTGGCGCAAATGCTCAAAGGCGGCGTCATCATGGACGTCGTCACCCCCGAACACGCCAAAATTGCCGAAGACGCCGGCGCCTGCGCCGTGATGGCGCTGGAGCGCGTCCCGGCCGACATCCGCGCTCAGGGCGGGGTCGCCCGCATGTCGGACCCGGAACTGATTCTCAAAATCATGGACGCGGTCTCCATACCGGTCATGGCCAAGTGCCGCATCGGGCATTTCGTCGAAGCGCAGATTCTGGAAGCGATTGGCGTAGACTACATTGACGAATCCGAAGTCCTGACGCCCGCCGACGAGGAACATCACATCAACAAGCACCTGTTCAAGGTGCCGTTCGTCTGCGGCTGCCGCAACCTGGGCGAGGCGCTGCGGCGGATCGGCGAAGGGGCGGCGATGATCCGCACCAAGGGCGAGGCCGGCACCGGCGACGTGGTCGAGGCCGTCCGCCACGCCCGCGCCGTGCTGGGCGAAATCCGCCGCCTGACGACGATGGCCGACGAAGAACTGATGCACTACGCCAAAGAAATCGGCGCGCCCTATGAACTGGTCAAGGAGACCAAAGAACTGGGCCGCCTGCCGGTGGTCAACTTCGCCGCCGGCGGCGTGGCCACCCCCGCCGACGCGGCGCTGATGATGCAACTGGGCATGGACGGCGTCTTCGTCGGCTCGGGCATCTTCAAGTCCGGCGACCCGGCCAAACGCGCCGCCGCCATCGTCAAGGCCGTCACCCACTACAACGACCCCGCCATCCTGGCCGAAGTCAGCAAGAACCTGGGCGAGCCGATGGTGGGGCGCAACGTCTCGACCATGCCGGAAATCGAAAAGATTGCAGGGAGAGGTTGGTAATTTTCCAACCGTGGACGGTGGACCATAGACCATGGTCAACCGTCCACAGTCTATGGTCTGACCTATGAAAATTGGAGTCCTCGCTTTACAAGGCGATTTTGCCGAACATATCGTCATGCTCAAACGCCTCGGCGCGGAGACCGTCGAGGTGCGCCTGCCCGCTCACCTGGAAGGCCTGGACGGCCTGATCATCCCCGGCGGCGAATCGACCACCATCGGCAAACTGGCCGTGGATTTCGGTCTGATCGAGCCACTGCGCGAATTCGGCCGCCGGCGCGCCATCTGGGGCACCTGCGCCGGGGCGATCTTCCTCTCGAAAGACGCCCGCCGTAACCAGCCGCTGCTCGGCCTGATGGAGATCACCGTCCAGCGCAACGCCTTTGGCCGTCAGGTGGATTCGTTCGAGGCCGACCTGGCGATTCCCGAACTGGGCGAGCGGCCCTATCACGCCGTCTTCATCCGCGCCCCGATCATCGAGTCCGTTTCGGAGCCGGCGCGCGTCCTGGCCGCCCTGCCCGACGGGCGCATCGTCGCCGCCCAGCAGGGAAAACTCCTCGCCACCTCCTTCCACCCCGAGTTGACCGAGGACAGCCGCTTCCACGAGTTCTTTCTTACGTTGGCACGTTAGCAGGTTAGCAGGTTGGCAGGTTTTGGCAGAGAGTGGTAATTACCTACCCTTGACCCTCCCGCAGGTTAGAATGAGGTTGGTAACCGATGTTGGCAATCACAGAGACGTCTTGGGATTTCGAAGTTGCGCCAAACCCTGCGGGAGGGTAGGCAGTTCCAGAGAATGTGTCAACATGCCAATCTGGAAATAAAAGATCATGCACGTTCGCTCGCTCGATTTTCTCGATTTGCCCTTCCTCTCGCGTTACAGCCAGGACGTGCTGTCACTTGACAGCGCCCGCTTCTTGACGCGCGGTAATCCGCTGAGCGCAACGGCCTTGCTTTCGTATCTCAATCCGCGCCGCAACCTTTACACGGCCGTTGCCAGTGAAAACAGTGATTCCCTGATGGGGCAAATCGTCTTGAACAAGGACGAGACGAGCGCCAAACTGGTCTTTCTGGCCCCCCAAGAACAACTGGAGGCGCTGGCCCCTGCCCTGCTCGACCATTTGAGCAAACAGGCCGGGGCATGGGGTGCGCAGCACCTGCTGGCCGAGGTGGATGAAGACTCACCGGCCTTCAAATCCCTGCGTCAGGCCGGCTTTGCGATGTATGCCTGGCAGCGGGTGTGGAAGTTGCCCGCCTTCATCGGTCAAGCCGGCCCAAGCCCCTGGCGCCTGGCTCAGGGCAGCGATTGGCCGGCAGTCCAGTCACTGCACGGGGAGATTGTCCCGGCCTTGCTGCACGCGGTGGAGAATTTGCCGCGCCAGCCCGCGGGTCTGGTTTGTAGCGAGCGGGGCGGGCTGCAGGCATATGCGTCCTTTGCAGCCGGCCCGGCCGGGATCTGGCTGCAGCCGCTCATCCCGCCCGATTCGGCCTGTTTCCCAGAGCAGTTGCCGGGTCTGGTCAGCGCCGCCAACGCCTGGAACCGGCGGACGGTGTACGTTTGCGTCCGCTCGTATCAGGCCTGGCTGGAAGCGCCGCTTCAGGAATTGGGAGCAGAGGCCGGGCCGCGGCAGGCCGTGATGGTCAAGCGGCTGGCGCAAGCGGTGCGAGAAGCCCAAAGCGCGCCCGCCATGGAGTCGGTTTTGGGCAAGGCCAAGCCGGCCGCGCCGGTGAGCCAGGTCAAAGGCGAGAAGTGATACACTCACAAGCATTTGTCTTCACAGGCGATATTTCCCATGCTCCCCGACCTGCAACTGAATGACACCCTGCGCCTGCGTAAACCGCACCCTTGCGGCTCCTACGACTGGACGGTTGTCCGTCTGGGTGCAGACATCGGCCTGGAATGCTGCAAATGCAAACGCCGGGTCCTTTTGACCCGCCGCGAACTCTCGCGGCGGCTGAAAACCGTCCTTCCAAAAAGCGAAAAGAATGATCAATAAAAAACCCCACATTTTGTTCCTGTTCTCGGACACCGGCGGCGGGCATCGTTCAGCCGCTGAGGCCATTGTGGAAGCCTTATCTCTGGAATTCGGAGATGCCGTCACCACCGAAATGGTGGATTTTCTGGCCGATTACGCGCCTCCGCCCTATAACCAGTTACCGCGTTTCTACCCGGAAATGGTGAAAGTCCCCGAATTGTGGGGGGTAGGCTACCGCCTGAGCAATGGACGCCCGCAAGCGAGGGTGATGACGACCACGCTCTATCCCCTTGTGCGGCATGCAGCCCGCAAACTGGTACATGAACACCCGGCCGACATGCTGGTCAGCGTTCATCCACTGGGAACGTCCTTCTTCCTGCGCGCGCTGGGAAAACACCGCCCGCCCTTCATAACAGTCGTCACTGACATGGTCACCACCCACGCCCTCTGGTACGACAAACGCGCCGACCTGACCCTCGTCCCCACCGAGATGGCGCGTCAGCGCGCGCTGGACTATCACATGTCGCCCGATAAAGTGCGCGTTGTCGGGCAGCCGGTTGCAGAACGTTACTGCATCCCGGCCGGCGATAAAGGCCAACTGCGCGCCAGCCTGGGCTGGCCGAAAGACAAATTTATTGCCTTGTTGATCGGCGGCGGTGACGGAATGGGGCCTCTGGCCGAAACGGCCTATGCAATTGACGAATCGGGGCTGGACCTTGGGCTGGTCATCGTCACCGGGCGCAACGCCAAACTGAAAGCAGAACTCGAGGCCTGCCAGTGGGAAAACCCCACCTTCATATACGGCTTCACCAAAGACCTGCCCGACATGATGCGCGCCGCCGACGTACTCATCACCAAAGCCGGCCCAGGCACAATTGCCGAAGGGCTGATTGCCGGACTTCCGATCATCCTGTATGCCAAACTCCCCGGCCAGGAAGATGGCAATGTCACCTTTGTAGAGAGCGAAGGCGCGGGCGTTTGGGCGCCAGATCCACTCAAAGTGGTACGCACCCTGACGCGTTGGATCTGCCGCCCACATGAGCGTCAAGCCGTGATCGAAAACTGCCGCCGCGCCGCGCGTCCGCATTCATCCCGCACCATCGCCCGCATTCTGGGAGCACAATTGGGACTGATTGAAGAAACGTAAGAATCACAGCGCAACGGCTGGGGGAATGTGCCGGGCGCAGCGGCGCAGTCTTGTTTTTTCGAGTACAATCCTATTGCCGCATGGCCAGACCCGACTTGCCGTGCTATTTTGCTTGCCGTATAATCCCACCTATGCCTATCCTGGACGATCACACGCTGGAGTTTTTCAGTCACAGCCCGGAACAAACCCGGCGCTTTGGGATGCGCCTGGGCAATCTGCTCAAGCCCGGCGACTTGCTTTGCCTGCAAGGCGAACTGGGCACCGGAAAAACCACTTTTGTCCAGGGACTGGCGCAAGGTTGGGGAACGCTGGATATCGTCTCCAGCCCCACCTTCATCCTGGTCAATCTTTACCGGCGGCCCGACTCGGCGCTCCTTTTCCACCTCGACGCCTATCGTATCGAATCGGTTCTTGAGGCCGAAGAACTGGACCTGGAAACCATGCTGGCGCAGGGGCCGCTCATTGTCGAATGGGCCGAACGGCTCATGCCCATTTTGCCATCAGAACGGCTGTGGGCACAGATGGAATATGTCGCCGAAGAAAACCGTAAGATTTTGTTCATCGCCCAGGGAAAGCGCTACGACGACCTGTTGCTGCAATTACGTCAGGCGTCGTTTGGAGCAGACTAATGTTGCTGGCAATTGACACCTCCACTGCTCAGGTTGGGCTGGCCCTGTATGACGGCATCCAGGTGCGCGGCGAATTGCTCTGGCACAGCCGTTATCACCACACCGTGGAACTTGCGCCGGCTCTTTCCGAACTTTTGGCCCGCACCGGCGTGACGATGGGCGAAATCCAGGCCCTGGGCGTGGCCATCGGCCCCGGCTCGTTTACCAGCCTGCGCGTGGGCCTGGCGCTGGCAAAAGGCCTGGCGTTGGCGCGCCGCCTGCCGTTGATCGGCATCCCCACCCTGGATGCACTGGCTGCCGCTCAGCCCCTCAGCGACCTGCCCCTGGCGGCGGTTTTGCAAGCCGGGCGTGGACGGCTGGCGCAGGTTTGGTACAAGGTCAAGAAAAACGGCTGGCAGGCCCAGGGACCGGCGAGAGCGACCACCGCCGATGCCCTGGCCGAGGAGATTACGCATCCAACCCTGGTGTGTGGAGAGTTGACCGCGGAGGAACGTCAACGCCTGGCGCGTAAGCGCGTCAATATTCTGCTGGCCTCGCCGGCGCAATCGGTGCGCAGGCCGGCCTTCCTGGCCGAACTGGCCTGGCAGCGCTGGCAGGCCGGTCAGGTGGATAATCTGGCCGCGCTGGCGCCCATTTACCTGCATACCACAGGCGAGGCTCTGCCGCTATGAGCAAAGTCCATTTTCGCCCTATGCGGCTCAAAGATGTGCCGATGGTTGCCTTGCTCGATCAGATGAGTTTCAGCCTGCCCTGGCCGCCGCGGGCCTTTTTCCGCGAACTGGAGACGCCGCATTCGCGCTGCTGGGTAGCCGAAACAAGGCTGGAAACGCCGCTGGAGTACCTCTCGTCCATCCCCGAAAGCCCGCCTGCTCTGAGTCTGCAAGCCGGTGACCTGGCGGTGGTGGGCGCGTTGGTGCTATGGAAAGTTGTGGACGAGGCGCACATTGCCACCCTGGCCGTCCACCCGCAGTTTCGACGCCGCGGCATTGCCCGGCAATTGATCATCATATCCCTACAGGCCGCGGCCGAAGAAGGCGCACGCTCGGCCCTGCTGGAGGTGCGCGCCGGCAATACGGGCGCCATCAGGCTGTATCAAGAACTCGGCTTCGTGGAAGTTGGCCGCCGTCCACGTTATTACAAAGACAATAACGAAGATGCGATCCTGATGACGCTTGAACCCTTGACGCCCGAAACATTTGCGGCTGCACCCACTTTTGCGGAGAACCCATGAACGCACAAGAAACCCTGGCTCAGATTGCTCAAGAAGTTGCCGTTTGCAAAAATTGCGCCCTGCACCATTCGCGCAACAAATCGGTTCCCGGCGAAGGCCCGGCAAATGCCGAAATCATGCTGATCGGCGAAGGCCCGGGGTTTTACGAAAACGAGCAGGGACGGCCTTTCGTTGGCGCGGCGGGCAAGTTTCTGGATGAGTTGCTGGCCGGCGCCGGCCTGAAACGCTCCGATGTGTGGATCGGCAATGTGGTCAAATGCCGGCCCCCAGGCAACCGCGACCCCTTACCCGAAGAACTGGCCGCCTGTGATGTGTATCTGGAACGGCAGATCGCGGCCATCAACCCGAAGATTATCATCACCCTGGGGCGCTTCTCCATGAGCAAGTTCATGCCCGGAGCGCGCATTAGCGCCGTCCATGGGCAGATGCGGCGGGTTGGGCCGCGCTTCGTGATCGCCATGTTCCATCCGGCAGCAGCCCTGCATCAGGCCTCGCTCAAACCGGCCATCCTGCAGGACTTTGCCCAACTGCCCAAATTGCTGGAGCAGGCGCGCGCCGCTCTGGGACAGGTCTCTGCTCCGGTGCAGGAGCAGGCCAAAGTCCAGGAAGAGCCGAAGCAGTTAACTCTATTTTGAGGTGGATTTCATGTCTGTCAAAGAAAAACTGATTCAACAATTGCAAACAAAGCAGGCACGTGTTGCCATTTTGGGGCTGGGCTATGTCGGCCTGCCCCTGGCCGTCGTTTTTGGAGAAGCCGGTTTCGTCGTCACCGGCATTGACCCGGACGCGCGTAAAGTTGAGGCCCTCAAGCAGGGGCGTTCTTACATTCAGGATGTACCAACCGAGAAAGTTGCTCAACTGGTGCAAGCGGGCAAATTGAAGGCCACTACCGATTTTGCAGCCATCAAGGATGTGGAAGCCGTCAGCATCTGCGTGCCTACCCCCCTGCGCAAGACGGGCGACCCGGATATGTCGTACATCATCTCGGCCACCGATGAACTGGCAAAGTATATGCACCAGGGCATGGTGGTGGTGCTGGAATCGACCACCTACCCGGGCACGACGCGCGAGGTGATGCTGCCCAAACTGGAGCAGAGTCAGGGCCTGAAAGTGGGCAAAGATTTCTTCCTGGCTTTCTCGCCAGAGCGCGTGGACCCGGGCCGCGAGGATTGGACGACCTACAATACCCCCAAGGTAATTGGCGGGATTACAGAGGATTGCTCGGAAGTGGCCGCGGCCTGGTACAGTCAGGCACTGGAGACCGTTTTCCCGGTCTCTTCAGCCGAGGCGGCGGAGATGGCAAAACTGCTGGAAAACACGTTCCGCATGATCAATATTGGTCTGGTCAACGAGATGGCCATCATGTGCGAGCGGCTGGGCGTGGATGTGTGGGAGGTGATTGAGGCTGCGGCCACCAAACCGTTTGGCTTCATGAAGTTCACGCCGGGACCCGGACTGGGCGGTCACTGCATCCCGATTGACCCGCTGTATCTTTCCTGGAAAATGAAGGCCTTTAACTACAATGCCCGCTTTATTGAGTTGGCTTCGGAAATCAATACCAACATGCCGCGTTATGTGGTCGGCCGGGTAATGGAGGCGCTCAATGAACGCGGCCTGCCGCTCAAGGGCAGCAAATGTCTGGTGCTGGGCGCGGCCTACAAACCAGATATTGACGACATTCGCGAATCTCCCGCACTGGATGTCATCGGTTTGCTGGAAAAGAAGGGCGCGCTGGTCTCGTATCACGATCCGTATATTTCGACTCTGACGACTCACGAGGGGAAGGTGATGGAAAGCGTCCCCGACCTGATGCAGGCGGTTCGCGAGGCCGATTGCGTGGTGATTGTCACCAATCACAAGGTGTATGATTACCCGGCAATCTTGAAGGCGGCCAAATTCATATTTGATTCGCGCAATGCATTGGGCAAAGCAGGCAAAGCGAATCCGAAAGTAGCAAGGTTATAAGTGTCGCCTTTTCCGGCATCACGGCTCAGGCTCGGGCCGGGGATATTTGACACGGGAGTACTATGTCACACTACCTGATAACTGGCGCAGCCGGGTTTATTGCTCACCGCACCATCGAGATGCTCCTCGCCGAGGGACACACCGTCCTGGGCGTGGACAACATGAACGATGCCTATGACCCGCGCATGAAGGAGTATCGTCTCAAGCGCCTGCAGGCCATGCCCGGTTTTGAGTTTTTGCTGGCAGATATTTCCGACCGCGATATCATTTCCCGGCTGTCATCCAGGCTTCATCGGCCGCTCGAGGCGGTCATCAACCTGGCTGCGCGCGCCGGCGTGCGCGCCAGCACCGAAAACCCCTGGGTTTTCGTGGAGACAAATGTCATCGGCACGCTCAACATGCTCGAATTGTGCCGCCAGCAGCATGTGCCCAAGTTCATTCTGGCCTCTACCTCCAGCATCTACGGCGCCGACCCGCCCTATCCCACGCCGGAGACTGCTGAAAGCGACCGCCCGCTCCAGCCCTACGCGGCCAGCAAGAAGGGAGCAGAGGCCTTATGCCATAGTTATCACCATCTGTTCGGCATTGACATTAGCATTTTGCGCTATTTCACCGTTTACGGGCCGGCAGGCCGCCCCGACCTGGCCATGTTCCGCTTTGCACAGTGGATCAGCGAGGGCCGGCCGGTGCACGTCAACGGGGACGGCGAACAATCGCGCGGTTTCACATATGTGGATGACATTGCCCGCGGCACCATTTTGGCGCTCAAACCGCTCGGGTTCGAGATTATGAACCTGGGCGGACACGAAGTCATCAGCATTAACAATCTCATCCGCCTGCTGGAAGAAATCATCGGCAAAAAAGCCGTCGTGGAATACGGTCCTTTCCACCCGGCGGATATGCGCAACAACTGGGCCGACGTAAGCAAGGCCAAACGTTTGCTTGGCTGGGAAGCGCAAGTGCCTCTGCGCGAAGGCGTCCGCCGCCTGGTAGAGTGGTACATGGCCGAACGCTCCTGGGCGCGTGAGGTATTGACCCCGTGAGCCTGGTGCAGAAAGTCCTGTCCATCTGGCGCGAGGACAGCCTCTTGCGGCGGGTGGTGCGCAACAGCAGCTACCTGTTCTCCAGCAATGCCCTCTCAGCCGTGCTCAGTTTTATTCAGGGCATCCTGGGCGTCCGGCTGATTGGCATTGAGGGCTACGGCCTGGTGAGCGGGACGATCATCGTCTTTGCCGGCAACATACACAGCCTGCTCTCTTTCCGCATGAGCGATGTGGTGGTCAAGTACCTGGGCGAAGCCCTGGCACGTAACGATAAAGCGCGCGCCGCGGCAGTGGTCAAAGGCTCGGCGCTGGCCGAGGGCGTCACCTCCATAATTGCCTATGTTGTCCTCCTGGCGCTTGTCCCCTGGGCAGCCGTCACCTTTGGCAAAGACGCAGGCGCTGCTCCGCTTTTCAGTTTTTATGGTCTCGTCTTGCTTGCCAATCTGGTCTATGAGACTTCAACCGGCACGCTGCGGGCGCTCAAACGCTTCGACCTGGTGGCTCAGGTCAACCTGGGACAGAGCCTGGTCACGGCACTGGGCATTGGGCTGGCTTTTCTCTTCCGGCGCGGCATACCAGAAGTGCTGACCGCCTACCTGCTCGGCAAGACCTTTGCCGGGGTGAGCATGGCCCTGCTGGCCTGGCGCGAGATGCGCCGCGCGGTTGACGCTGGATGGCAGCGCGCCTCCCTGTGCCTGCTGACAGATTGGCGCGCAATGGCGCGCTTTGCCGTCAGCACCAACCTGAACGGCACCATCAACCTGGCAGTGCGCGACAGCGCCCCACTCTGGCTGGCGGCCTTCCGCTCCAGTGCCGAGGTCGGCTATTTCAAACTGGCTCAAAACCTGACCCTGATGGCGATGATGCCCATTGACCTATTCATTTGGCCCACCTACTCCGAAATCGTGCAGACCGTCGCCCTGCGGCAATGGCAGACCACCCGCCGCCTGCTCAAGCGCGTCAGCGGCCTGGCGGCGCTGTATGTGACCGGCGCGGCCGGCGGGCTGGCTTTGCTTGGCTGGTGGCTCATCCCCCTGCTTTACAAACCCGAATCTGCCCCGGCTTACCCGGCCCTCCTGATCCTGCTGGCGGGGTATGGTTTCGCCAACATCTTCAACTGGAATCGCCCGCTCTTGCTGGCGCTGGGTCGCCCCGGCTTCCCGCTGGCGGTCATGGCCGCGGCAGGTGCGCTTGAAATCGCGCTGATGCTCGCCCTGGTCCCTGCTTTTGGCTATCTGGCACACGCGGCCATCCTCAGCGGCTTCTTCATCGTCTCCATCTGCGTCATCGTCTGGCAGGGGTTACGTCTCGTGCGCCGGCATGAAACGGCAGGAGAAATTGCATGAACATCATTGCCGTTGCCGGGGCGCGCATCCCCTCCGACACCGCCAACAGCATCCAGGTGATGAAGGTTTGCCAGGGGCTGGCTCAACTTGGCCATCGGGTCACGCTTATCGTCCCTGCCCTGCCACCCAATGCCGGGCCTCAAGCCTCTGACCTGCAAACCCTTTACGGCCTGCACACCCCCTTTGAAATTGAATACCTGCCCGCTGTTGGGGCGCTGGGGCGGCGCCTGTTCACCCTGCGGGCTGTCCGCCGCGCCCTGGCACTGGGCGGCGACCTGATATACACCTGGTTTCCCCAATCAGCGGTCTTTGCCCTGTTGGCCGGCAAACCTGCCATCTTTGAAATCCACGAACCGGCGTCCACGCCGACTGGCCGGATATGGTACCGCCTCTTTGCCGCTCTGCCGGGCAGGAAACGCCTGGTGAGCATCACGCAGGCCCTGGTCCAGATTCTGAACCGGAATTATCACATCCGCCTGAGACCCGAAGAAGTCGTCATCGGGCCAAACGGCGTCGAACTTGAACGTTTTGTCTCTCTTCCGGACCCGAAAACGGCGCGCCGTCAAATTGGCCTGCCGGCCTCTCCGACAGTTCTGTGCGCCGGTCATTTGTACGCCGGGCGCGGCGCCGGTTTATTTCTGACGCTAGCGGCCTCCACGCCTGAAGCCCACTTCGTCTGGGTGGGGGGACGCCCGCAAGATGTCTCCATCTGGCGCGAAAAAGCCGCCGGCTTAGACAACGTCACATTCACCGGCTTTGTTCCGCACGAACAGATTCCGCTCTATCAGGCAGCCGGCGATATTTTGCTCATGCCCTACGAACATAGCATTGCCGGCTCCAGCGGCGGCGATTCGTCCACCTTTTGCAGCCCAATGAAGATGTTTGAGTACATGGCCGCCGGGCGCGCCATTCTGAGCAGCGACCTGCCGGTCATCCGCGAGGTACTGGACGAGAGCATGGCCGTTTTCTGCCCGCCCGAAGACGCAGCGGCCTGGCAGACGGCGCTGCGTGCCCTGTTGCACGACCCGGCCCGCCGCGCAACCCTCGCCAAAAACGCCCGCCGCGCCGCCGAAAAATATACCTGGCTGGCCCGCGCCAAACAGACGCTGGAGGGATTCTAGACAATGAAGCAGACCTCTGCTTTGTCTATCTCCCGTTTACTGGCCTACAGCCTGGCGCTGGCCGGCGCGCTTTACTTCCTCAGCCGCCTGCTGTATTTTGCGGATGTCAACCGTTCCATCCTGGATGAAGGGCTGTACCTCTACAAAGGCTTCCTGTATGCCAGCGGACGTTACTTCCCGTTTCAGGATTATGGCCCGGTCACCAATCAGATGCCGCTCTCGTTCCTCATCCCCGGCTGGGTGCAGGTGATCTTTGGCCCAGGCCTGCGCACCGGGCGGACGTATGCGATCATCCTGGCAATGCTCGGCCTGCTTGGCCTGTGGCTGACCGCGCGCCGCCTGGGCGGACCCTGGGGCGGGACCTGGGCCGTTTGGGCAATTGCCATCACCCCGGGCGCACAAAAGGCCTACAGCAGCGCCTCGGCGCATGTGCTGGTAGCCTGCCTGCTGGCCTGGATTTTCTTCCTGACTCTGGGCGAGAAACGCCGCCTCGGGCAGTTAATCCTGGGCATGCTGCTATCGGTGGCGCTGGTCATGGTGCGCATCAACATGCTCCCCATCCTGCCGCTGCTCTGCCTGTATATGCTCTGGCAGCACGGCTGGAAGACCTTCTTCCTGGTAACCGCTATCGGGCTGGCCGCTTTTATCCTGATTCATGTGCCTTTCTGGCCGGGAGTCCTGCGGCTGTGGGCCTACTGGCTGCCGCAGGGATTGACCCCCTTCTTAGACGCGTGGCGTCTGCCCCCCGGCGCAGAGTGGGCCTATGCGCCAGAGACCGGCCTGCAAAACCGCATTGACGTCATTTTGCTGGCCATCAGTTATCACTTTATGGCCTTCTTTGGGGCATTCACCGCCTGGCTGCTCTGGCCGCGGCGCACCAGTTGGAAAGCCGATTCCCATCGCCGCACAGCCGTGTACCTCTCCGTGCTTTTCCTGGTGCTGGTTCTCTTGCATGCCTGGGCCTCTACCTTCAACGATTATTGCGTCTATTGTTTCCCCGGCTATACCAATTTCTACGCCGGCGCGGCGATCCTGCTGGTGGCCGTCTCGGCCGCCGCCTGGCGGAGACATCCACCCCGCTGGCGGCGCATCCTCAGCCTGCTGGTCATCCTGCTGACCGG
>JAIOAQ010000014.1 GCA_019873735.1 Chloroflexota bacterium
CGTTGGTAAAGTCGGTACTTGCACTTGTGTCTTTGAATATGGTTCGTGTGTTGAACAGTCAAACTGTTATACACCACCTACGAATACTCCTCCCGGTGGTGGTGGCGGCGGCACCAACCCCACCGACCCTCCCCCCTCTCCAACCACCGGCTCCTCCGATCGACCCACCCCCACCCCCTACCCCACTCCTCTTCCCGGCCAGCCAAGCGCGCCTTATGAAGAACTCTGCGGCACAGGCAAATGCACCAACGGCTTTTACTGCTGTCAAAACCGCGATGGCTCCCCTGCCTGCTGTCCAGTCGGCGAAGTCCCGCCAACAGGCAGTGGCGGCGGAACAAATCCTACCAACACTCCAACGCCAACAAGAACCCCAACGCCAACCCCTACTCCTATGCCTTTTGTCAAACTGAAAAACACCTCTTTTTACACCTCTTATCCCCTTATCAACCCCATCCCCCAGACGCCTGTTGCCTATGACACCGATGATGACGCCTCCGCCAACTTCATCATCGCAAACGCCGGGCTGGTCTCCGCCTCATCCATCAATCTGACATCTGTCAACCCCTCAGCCAAATTCTCGCCGCCCGTATCGTAGGACAGACCTTTGGTCTGTCCGCACAGGTCTCCGACCTGTCCTACGTTTTCCGAAAATTTAGGTAACTACCTACCTGTCGCTGCGAGCGAGCGCAGCGAGCGTGGCAGTCTCCCCGCAAAGGCCGGAGATTGCTTCGGGCTGCGCCCTCGCAATGACACATAGTGTTATCTTTCTTCCCCTTTTTGGCTGTTGGTAGGCAGTTACAAATTTAGACCATGCTCGTAAAACCATGCGAATTTTTACAAATTCCGACGGTATGATATAATTTAGTTATGAAAATACCGCGCCTTCTCATGCCCCGCCTGCAGGAATCCCTTCTGCCCGGCAAAGTCGTTGCCCTCTACGGTCCGCGCCAAGTGGGCAAAACCACCCTCGCCCTTGACCTGATCCAAAGCCTGCCCTACCGCGCCCGCTACCTCAACGCCGACGAACTCCCTTACCGCGAAGCCCTCGCCAGCCAGAACCGCCAGACGCTCGGCGAACTGCTCGGCGACGCCGAACTGCTGGTCATTGACGAAGCGCAGCGCGTCCCCGAAATCGGGCTTAATCTCAAAATTCTGGTGGATTCCTTTCCCCAGGCGCGCTTCCTTGCCACCGGCTCCGCCTCCTTCGACCTGGCGAGCAAAATCAGCGAGCCGCTCACCGGGCGGCAGTTTACTTTTCATCTTTACCCGCTCAGTTATGCCGAATTGAGCGCCGCCTTCGGACCCTTTGAAGCCCGCGCCCAACTCGAACGCTGGCTGGTATGGGGCGGCTACCCCGCCATCGTCACCGCCGAAACGCCGCAAATGCGCCAGCGCCTGCTCAACGAACTGACCGGCGCTTATCTTTACCGCGACCTGCTCGAACTGGAAGGGCTGCGCCGCGCTCAAAAAATCGCCGACCTGCTGCGCCTGCTCGCTTTCCAAATCGGGCAGGAAGTCTCCGTAGCGGAACTGGCTGCCTCGCTCGCCCTCAACCGCCAAACCGTCGAACGTTACCTCGACCTGCTGGAAAAAGTCTTCGTCATCTTTCGCATGGACGGCTTTTCGCGCAACCTGCGCAAAGAAGTGACCAAAAACGCGCGCTACTACTTCTATGATAACGGCGTGCGCAACAGCCTCATTCAAAACTTCAACCCTCTTGACTTGCGCAATGACGTCGGTCAATTATGGGAAAACTTTTTGGTCAACGAACGGCGCAAAGCCAACCAGATGGCTGGGCGGATGGTCAACGCCTACTTCTGGCGCACCTACGACCAGAAAGAGATAGACTACCTGGAAGAAAGCGGCGGCCGCCTGAGCGGTTACGAATTCAAATGGCAGGAGACGCCGCTGCGCCGCGCCGTGCGCGACGAATTCCTGCGCGCCTACCCCGAAGCATCGCTCACGGTCATTCACCGCGAAAACTTCACCGACTTTCTGGTCTGACCCGTCAACAGACGGCGGGGGGGAGATTATAATCTGCAAAAACTTATTGCTTCTGCCAGCATCCCGCTGACATTTTCATCCACAGGAGCCGCCCCATGTCCCGCCCACTGATGACTGCTTACTGTTTCCTGCTGACTATCCTCCTCTCCGCCTGCTCATCCGCGACGCTCCCCGCGCCGTCCCCGTCGCCGACCCTCGCCCCGCCGCCGACTCTGACCCCCGAACCCACGCCAACGGCAACCCCCACCGAAGCGCCTGTCACCCTGCTTGAACTGGGCGTCCAAGGCAAAGACGCGCCGCGCTTCCAAAACGTCAACCGTTTTATTCAGCGCGAAGTGATGGACGGCGAAAAAGTCCTCACCACCTCCGCCACCTATTGGGACGGCGAGCAAAAGGTTAAAACCAAATACATCATCGAACAGGGGACTTTTGACGCTCACGCTGAGATTTACGACGACCTCACCCGCCCGCTGACTGTCAAGGCTTATCGTCTTCCAAAAAACTATAAAACTATGCATGAAGATCATTTAGAAAGAGAATTAGTCGAAGTCACCCTCCTCTGGCAGGGACCTGAGCGCGGCTTCCGCGAAGCCATAGACTTATCCGGCGCCTATGACCCCGAACTCAATCAGGTTTACAAACACCCCTACTTACACATCGTCCACGGCAACCGCCCAATCCAGTCCATCAAAGATTTACCCAAAGATGACGAGCGCCTGACGCTTCTTCAATCCGCAAGATACGAGCAAGCCAAAGCCATAAGAGCCCTTCAAGATGCCCGTGAAAAACTCCAAAACGGAGAAGAGATTACCGCCGAAGACCTCCAAGGCTCAATCTTCCTTCGCCCTCTTCAGGAAAAACTTGAGGCAGGCGAGACCATCACCGAAGATGATCTCTACGTCCTTTTCTCTCCCAAAGCAGTGGAAAAATGGGACGCCGGCGGCGGATTGTCGCTGTATTTTGAATTTCAAAAAGACGGAAGCAAAGTAGTTCAACTTAAAGCCAAAGGAAACGACCAACCTAACCAAACCTACGACAGTCTAAACATAAAACTTACCCCTCTCTGGTTCTACACCTTGGATGAAGAAGGTAATCGCCATGACATGGCTATTATTGCCATAATGGATGCTGATGATGTTGATAGATACAAAAAAGGTAACCCATTTGGCTTGCAAGGAAAATTTGTTTTGGCTGAAGAATTAAACAGCATTGACCTGACCCAAGAGTACCAGCCTTTTGATTTCACCCAAGCCTATAAAACAAAAAAACCTCTTTTTCCCTGGATCTATGTCCACGCCGAAGGTCCTATCCTTGACAAATATCCCCGCCTCAGCCACCTCCTCTCCCTGCCGGATAATAAGGCAAATCAATTAGAATATGTCGATGGATACGTTGATCTTCCGGTGAACATAATGGCTTTCATTAATGACCCAAACAAAAAAATAGGCGATATTGCTGAGACTGTTTCCTTCTTACAACCAATTCCTCCCCTCCTCCAACTCCTTGAACTGATGTTTGATGTGACAATATCCAATTGATTTTCTTCTCTCTTTTTCCTATGATTTTCTTATGGCAAACCGGTTCTTATCAGTCCTATTTGTCCTATCTGTCCTATTCTCCCTAACACCCCTAAAATCCCCAACTTATGCTCTCGGTCAGTGTGCTTCGTGCAGGTGGTCGAATTGTTGTGGTGTTGCTTGTAGTGCCAATCAAAGCTGTGTTGGTGATACTTTTTACGGTTGTGATTGTGTCCAAAATACCCCCAAACCTCCCACTCCCACCAACACTCCATATCTTCAAGCCTCTCCAACCACCAAACTCGCCACCCCCACCCCCTACCCCACTCCTCTTCCCGGCCAGCCAAGCGCGCCGTATCAAGAAAACTGCGGCTCCGGTCGCCATTGCAACAACGGCTACTACTGCTGTCAAAACCGCGATGGCTCCCCTGCCTGCTGTCCAGTCGGCACACCACCAGGCGGTGGTGGTGGAACAAATCCTACCAACACTCCAACACCAACAAGAACCCCAACGCCAACCCCTACTCCTATGCCTTTTGTCAAACTGAAAAACACCTCTTTTTACACCTCTCATCCCCTTATCAACCTCATCCCCCAGACGCCTGTTGCCTATGACACCGATGATGACGCCTCAGCCAACTTCATCATTGCCGATGCTGGGCTGGTTGTCGCCTCATCCCTTTATCTTACCGGCCAAAACCCCAATGCCAAACCCAATCCCCAAAACCAGTATCTGACAGCCTATGACCTTTCACACAAATTTTTACCAACTGATTTTTGACAGTCTTCCTCTGCGGTGTTGCTGAAAACAATTTGCCACGAATGAAACGAATTTCGCGAAAAACATCGGAAAATTCGTGTCCTTTCGTGAAATTTGTGGCCGATCTTCAAAGAAATGGTTCATCAACATGCAACGGGGAAACTGCTTGATTTTTCAAGTTATATCAAAGCCAGAAAAACCCACACCAAAATCACCTCTTTATCTCAAATCAAGGCCTAAAAATCATCGGCAGTCTTGTAAGAGCAGGCGACTACAATCTTATAAAACCAACGGCCTGTATTTTACTCGCCGATAATTTTGACCAGCACACGCTTTCGACGGCGGCCGTCAAATTCGCCGTAGAAGATTTGTTCCCAGGGGCCAAAATCCAGGCGGCCCTGGGTGACCGCGACAACCACTTCGCGTCCCATGATTTGGCGCTTGAGGTGAGCATCTGCGTTGTCTTCGCCGGTGCGATTGTGAAGGTATTGCTCAACCGGTTCGTGAGGCGCGAGTTCCTCCAGCCAGCGATCGTAATCGGCATGCAGACCGGATTCATCATCATTAATGAAGACGGAGGCCGTGATATGCATGGCGTTGACCAGACACAGGCCTTCGCGAATACCACTTTCTCGCAGGCATTCTTCAATTTGTGGCGTTATATTGACAAACGCGCGCCGGCTGGGAATGTTGAACCATAGTTCTTTACGGTAGGATTTCATGATCTCAGCACTCCTTCACGAAACAAATCCAATTTTCGGGGACAACAAGAAGTTTTCTGTAATCGGCAAGGCTATTCCAAAAGGTTTTCAGGTCTTGACGTTTATGTCTTGTCCACAGGCATGACACTCAAATTGAATCGTGGTGTGTTCAATCCCAAACTGCGACAACCGCGCTTTGAGTTCGGCCATCAGGCTGTTACTTCCTTTTAGCGGCTGGTCGGCAATGATCACATGGGCACTCAGAGCCGCATGACCGGAGCATATGCTCCAAATATGCAAGTCATGCACATCTTTCACGCCGGGGACGCCGATCATGCTCTGCTTCACCAGCGTGGCCGACAGGCCTTCGGGGACGCCCTCAATCAAAATGTGCAGCGAACTTCTCAGCACGCGCCATGAACCGACCACAATCAGAATGCCGATCAGGATGCTCATCAGAGGGTCCACCCACGTCCAGCCGGTCAGCCAGATGATGCCGGCAGCCAGTATGACGCCAATGGACGAGAGGGCATCGCCAACCACGTGCAAAAAGGCGCTGTGGAGATTCAAATCGGTTTGCTCCTGCTCATGGCCGCGAAGAACAAAAGCCACCAGCAGATTGGCAACCAAACCGATGACGGCAACAGCCATCATTTCAATGCTCTTAATCGGCTGGGGAGATTGCCAACGCGCAACAGCCTCGGTAAAAATTTCAATAGCAATCGCGCCCAGGGTTACGCCGTTGATCAGCGCGGCCATTACTTCCAGACGGTGGTAACCGTAGGTATGGCGGTCATCAGCAGGTAAAGCAGAGAGCCGCAGGGCAAGATAACTCAGGATAAGAGCAAAGGCATCCATGAAGACGTGGGCAGCGTCCGAAAGCAGGGCAAGGCTGCCTGTCCAGTATCCGCCAATGAGTTCTGCCAGGAATATGGTAAAGGTAATGCCAATAGAAATCAGGAAGCGTCGTCCGGTATTGGTAGTAGCGTGAGGCGGCATAGAGAGCCTTTCTGGGGTGCAAAAATTTAAGATGCCAGGCATTGATCGGTTCATAATTTTACCAGCAGTAATCTCCCAAAATCATACAACTGCGCTCCCGCTTTCTTAGAGGCGCTGGCCGGGCCTCTCTATGACTCCCGCCCGCCTGATACGACATCTGCAAAATGGGTATTGACTTCGCCGAAAAATTATATATTATATATTATATAAATCCCGCCTCTTTTCATACGTTCAAGGAGAAAACCATGAGCAAAAACTTCTTTTCGCCCCTTGCCATTCTGGCCGTCATCAGCCTGGTAGTGTTCCTGGCAGTCACACCGGCATCGGCCGCTCCGCAAGCCTCGGTGAGCATCATTCGGCTGGGAAATGCTGCCGATGCCACCCCAGCCCTGAACGGGCCTTCCTATTTCTTTCAGGGCAACGGTGCCCCAGATCCAACGGCCTTTCAGGCACATATCAACCAATTGGTCAGCGCCCCGTTGGATATTGTCGTTCTGGCGGCTTCGCTGCCAACCAGCGGCAGCAAGACACCAGAATGTGACGTGTTAATCAACCTCAATAATGTCAATTCATGCACGACTGTTACATTGACGAAATCCACAGACGCAAACAATTCGCAGGCGACTGCTGTGGTCAACAACGCCGAAAGCGTCTATTTTGCCGGCGGCAATCAATGCAATTACGTCAAATGGAAAGGCAGCAGCGTTTATAACGCGGTCAAAAACGTGGTGGCACGCGGCGGCGGAATTGGGGGCGGCAGCGCCGGCCTCGCCATTCAGGGTGAGTATGTCTATGATGCCTGCACCGGCAGCGTCCTCTCCAGCGAGGCGCTATCCAACCCTTATCACCGCTACATTACTTTCACCTATAATTTCTTCAACTGGGACAATCTACAGCAGACCATCACCGACACTCACTTTGAGCAGCGCGACCGCATGGGCCGGTTGATGGCCTTTGTGGCCCGCCAAATCCAGGACGGCAAGACCAACGCGGCGTATGGCATCGGCGTCAATGAGGGCACGGCGCTGGTCATTGACAAGAATGGGCTGGGAAAAGCCTATGGCGGCGCGTTCTATGTCGTGCTGGGTGACCACATGCCTGAGCAGTGCGTTTCCAAGAAACCGCTGACCTTCTCAAACTACAAAATCTGGAAAATCTCCGCCGGCGGGACCTTTGACTTCGGCAACCGCCCCACCAGCGGCTATTACCTGCGCAGTGTCATCAACGGCGTGATCAGCGGCGACCCATATAAACCCTGATTGACCCATGCCGGAAAGTTCTTAACCCTCCCGCAGGTTAGAGCGCGCCAACACCTGCGGGAGGGCAGGCAGTTAAAAAGTATCAAGAAAATTCACGTTCTTTCGTGACGTCACTGTAAAAACAGAAAATCTCAACGCAAAGGCGCCAGGACACAAAGAAAATGGGCGGGGGGATTTTTGGCAATTGTTGCGCCTGCTTATGGTCCGTTCGCGATTGTGATGATGTAGCCGACAGACTGCAAGGAGACAGGCTTGCCGGCAATCTGAAAACGCAAATGATACAGTTGACCGGCGGTGAGCGGCAATCTCTGCTCTTCAGCGCCGCACTTCAGGCCCTGAAACGCGGCGAGCGGCTGACCGTCTTTCAGCAGTTGAACGCTTAGATCACCACGGCCGCTGCATTGCAGGCTAAAGCGCATCGTCACCTGCTGACCGACGAGCGCATACGGCGTAAAGGCGACCCAATCCTCCGTGTCGCCATCTGGAGCCGAAACCTGGCCGGTGAAACTGAACTGACGCGCCCCTTGTGGAGAAAACGTCACCTGCGCCACCGGCGCTTGCGCCGAGTCGCCGTCTTCGGGCGCGGGAAGCAAGGTAAAGGTTGGGATGACTTCAACCGTAGGCGTAACTGTGCCGAGCAAAACGCCTGTCTCAGAAACGAGCGGGAGTTTATCTAAATCTTCGCTCTGAACATAAGCCGCGGCTACCCAGCCGCGTTCATCAGAATCGGGCGGGTACGCTATTTGCAGCCACTTGCCGTCACTGCTCTTGCCGGTAAGCAGCAAGGATGTTTGAGCCGGCAGGATGCCCAAAGAGGCCGAGCCACTATCGGGTCGGGAACGAACGTTCAAAGCCTCCAGTGCCCGGCCGCGGTTGAGACGGTCTTCTTCGCCTCCAATCACCGGCACATCTGTCGCCTCCAGCAGGCGGATATAGGCAGCATTCACCCAGCCTTTGCCGTCAGGTCCGGCGGGGTAAACGATCTGATACCAGCCGCCAGTGGGGTCTTGCCCCAGGACCTCAACCTCGACTGCATTTTCCAGCATCCCCAGCGGTTCGCCTGTCATTCCCGGCTCGGGACGCACGTTCAGCCGGCTGGTGGTCTGACCGCGAATGACAGGCGCGGAGGGCGTCTCCGTCAGGGCGGTAGGGGTAGGAGGCCGAGGCGTGGGCGGAAGCGTAGCCGTGATGAAGGCCGGCATGGGTGTTGCGGCCTGCGTCTCTACCTGGCAGGCGGTCAACAGAAGGATAGAAACCAGCAACCCAATTCGCAGCATGTATTTCATGAGGCCTATTTTAGCGCGAAACTATTGTCATCCGCGGCGGGACATAGTAAACTTGGAACATGAAAATCGTTTTTGTGACGGTCATGATGCCCATGTCCTGCCGCGCCCGGACAGCAGCGGAGGCCGCGTCTTAGATAGCATCCGTTCCTCCGAAAGGCTGTCCGTAACCTGGACGGCCTTTTTGTTTGCCCCTCTCAAATGCCCGTGGGCAAGGGCGTGCCGAAGACCGGCCTGGGAGAGCAGACTTGCATCCAACCTTGAGGGCATTTTGTGGGCAGGAAATTGAGATGATTTGTAACTGTCTACCCTCCCGCAGGTTTTGGCGTAATGTCCAAGCCAGAAGACGTCTCCATGATTGCTGGCATTGCTTGCTGGTCCCTTTCTAACCTGCGGGAGGGTTAAGGATAGGCAATTACGATGATTTCTGGCGATTGCCCACACCTTTGCATTGCCCGATTCGGCGGGCTAACCCCCGTGCTGGGGGCAAGCGCCCTGCCTCAGTTCATGGAAGTCGGATAAATCCGACCGGTTACGCCAGCCCTAACCGGCGCTTTTCGTAAATGATCACCAACAGGAAGGAAGATACCATGGCAGAACACATTCTTATCGCCATTGCCTGGCCGTACGCCAACGCCGAGATTCATGTCGGAAACATCACCGGCTCTCATTTGCCGGGAGATATTGTCGCCCGCTACCATCGTTTGAAAGGCAACCATGTGCTGATGGTCAGCGGCACCGATTCTCACGGCACGCCGGTGACATTGCGCGCCGACGCAGAGGGAAAACCGGTAGAAGAGGTCTATAAACGCTTTCATGACACCTTCCTGGAGGTTTTCTGCAACTACGGCATTACCTACGACCTGTTCACCTCCACCCATACGCAAAACCACTTCAAGGTGGCCCAAAGCATCTTTTTAGCCTTGCTGCAGAACGGCTTCATGTTCACGCAAAAGTCCATGCAGTGGTACTCGCCCAGCGCCGGCAAGTTTTTGCCCGACCGTTATGTGGAAGGAACCTGTTACATTTGCGGCTACGAAGGCGCCCGCTCGGACCAGTGTGACAAATGCGGCAACGTCCTTGAGCCGGAAAAACTGATCCATCCCCACTCCAAAACGGGAGACGGGTCACTGGAACTGCGCGAGACCGAGCATTTCTACCTGGACCTGTCCAAACTTGAGCCAGATGTCAAACGCTTTTTGAGGGAACGCGCCGCGCACATGCGCGAGACCGTTCTGGGCGAATCGCTCGGTAAAATCGAGGCGGAAGGACTCAAGCCACGTCCCATCACGCGCGACCTGGACTGGGGCATCCCCGTGCCGGTGGAAGGCTGGGACGGCAAATGCCTGTACGTCTGGTTTGAGGCTGTTATCGGCTACCTCTCTGCCGCCATCGAGTGGAGCCACATTGCCGGTCAGGGAGAAGCCTGGCGGCAGTGGTGGATCAACCCCGAAGCCAAACAGTTCTACTTCATCGGCAAAGACAACATCTTCTTTCACACCTCTCTCTGGCCAGCCCAACTGATGGGCGCAGGCAAAACCTTTTTGAAGATCTTTGCCGGAGAAGAGCAAGCCCTGACTCTGCCCTTCGACGTGCCGGCCAATCAGTTTATGAACCTGGAAGGCGATAAGATTAGCGGTTCAAAGAATTGGGCCGTTTGGGCACGCGACGCCCTGACACGCTACGACGCCGATGCCTTGCGCTACTACCTGACCGCCAATATGCCCGAAGCCAAAGACAGCGACTGGGACTGGGCCGAGTTTGTGACCAAGAACAACGGCGAACTGGTGGCCACCTGGGGCAACCTGGCCAATCGCGTACTCTCGTTTTGCTACAAACACTGGGATGGGCATGTACCAGATGTGGACGTTCAGACGCTTCGCAGCGTGGACCTGGAACTGCTGGCCGTTATCGAGGCCGGATTCCAGACCGTAGGAGGGTTGATCGAGGCCGTCAAACTGCGCGCCGCCCTGGGCGAGGCCATGCGGCTGGCGACGGCTGTCAACCAATACCTGGATCAAACCGCGCCCTGGTCGGCAGTCAAAAGCGACAAAAGCGAGGCCGCCAAGACCATCTACACCGCGCTGAAGGCCATCGATTCGCTCAAAGTGTTGTTTGCCCCCTTCCTGCCCTTCACTTCAGAACGTCTCCACGCTTTCCTCGGCTACACAGAGCCGCTTTTTGGCGAACAATACACGGAAAGCGTAACAGATGCGCTGGGCGAACACACGGTTTTACGTTACCGCCCGCCGGTTCACAACATCCCGCGCTGGGCGCCCAGTCCGTTGCAGCCAGGACAAAAACTGAACCAACCCTCTCCGCTCTTCAAGAAATTAGACGAAAGCGTCATCGCCGAAGAAAGAGCGCGTCTGGGAAAGCAGGTTTAAAAAACAGGAAAGGGGGGACTTCAATCCAACTGCCCGCCCTCCCGCAGGTTCAGAACCTGCGGGAGGGTATTGATCTACTACTTTGCCACGAATGAAACGAATGGCGCGAAAGCCTGGGGGCAAATGCGCGCTCCTTCTTGACCTTCGCGGCCGATCTTCGCCCTGGTTCACCCCTTGACAAATCAGACAATTTTAGTGTATATTCTACCCCACCCCCCCTGGGGGGGCGGCTGAGGCTGGAGGTTGTGTGATGAAACACGAAGATACGTTGAAACGACTCAAGACCATCGAAGGCCACCTGCGCGGCATTATCCGCATGGTGGAGGAAGATGCCTATTGCATTGACATCATCCGCCAGATTCAGGCGGTGGAGGCGGCGCTGAATAAGGTCAGCGCCCAAATCCTGGAGGGCCACCTGAATTCTTGCGTCATCACCGCTGTGCAGGGCGAAGACCCCGCCGAGCGCCAGCGGGTGTTGAAGGAAGTGCTGGAGGTGTTCGAGACGTCAACGAAGGTGTAGCGCAAGATTTATCTTGCGTATGCACAAGATGAATCTTGTGCTACGCGATACATTCTTATCAGGAGGAACCCATGATTACCGTTACTTACTCTGTTCCCAATATTTCCTGCATGCATTGCGTGCATACCATTCAGTCCGAAGTGTCGGAACTGGAAGGGGTGAAGTCGGTCAAGGCCGACGCGGCCAGCAAACAGGTCGAGATCGTGTTCGAGGCCCCGGCGACCGAGGAGAAGATCAAGGCGCTGATGGCGGAAATCAATTACCCTGTGGCAGCATAGTGGTGGATGCGAGCGGCTGCCCCCACCTTTTGGGGGGTGCCCGGCGAAGCAGTCTCCCCATCAGTCGAGGAGATTGCTTCGCTCGCTGGGGAACGCTCGCTCGCAAAGACACGCACACTTTTGATAGATGAGCCAAGTATATTGGTGAACCATGGCTGATACGAAACAACTGACCCTGCCGATCACCGGCATGACCTGCGCCAACTGTGTGGCGACGGTCGAGCGCGGACTGAAGAAATTGCCCGGCGTGGAAGCCGCGGCGGTCAACCTGTCGTCGGAGCGGGCCACCGTGACCTTTGACCCGGCGGCGGTCGGGCTGGCGGACCTGGTGGCGCGCGTCCAGAAATCGGGCTACGGCGTCGCCACCGGCGAAGCGGACCTGGTCATCAAGCGCCTGTCCGATGACAACGACGCCCGCCGGCTGGAGAAGGCCCTGCTCAAACTCGAAGGCGTGCTCGAAGCCCAGGTCTCGCTGACGGCCGAACGGGCGCGGGTGCGGTACATTCCCACGGTGGTGAGTCAGGCCGAGATCCGCGCCGCCGTTTCCCGGTCCGGTTTCGAGGCGCTGGAACTGGGCGGCGCGGCAGAAGACGCTGAACAAAAAGCGCGCCAGTCGGAGATCGCGCAACAACGTCATTTACTGATTACCGGTTTACTATTCACTATTCCCTTGTTTTTGTTCTCGATGGGGCGCGACTTCGGTCTGTTCGGCATGTGGGCGCACGCCGACTGGGTGCACTGGCTGATGCTGGCCTTTGCCACGCCGGTGCAGTTCTACGTGGGTTGGCAGTATTACGTTGGGGCGTTCAAGGCGCTGCGCAACCGCTCGGCCAACATGGACGTGCTGATTGCGATGGGCTCCTCGGCGGCTTACCTGTATTCGCTGCCGATTGTCTTCGGCTGGCTGGAGGGCCATGTCTATCTGGAGACGGCGGCGGTCATCATCACGCTCATCCGCCTGGGCAAGTTCCTGGAGGCGCGGGCGAAGGGACGCACGTCGGAGGCGATCAAGAAACTGATGGGGCTGCGCGCCAAGACGGCGCGGGTCATCCGCGACGGGGTCGAGACCGAGGTGCCGGTGGACGAGGTGCGGGTCGGCGACCTGGTGCTGGTGCGCCCGGGCGAGAAAATCCCGGTGGACGGCGTGGTGGTGGAAGGCCGTTCCAGCGTGGACGAGGCGATGCTGACCGGCGAGTCGCTGCCGGTGGAGAAGGGGCCGGGCGATGCGGTCATCGGCGCGACGTTGAACAAACTCGGCCTGCTCAAGTTCGAGGCGACGAAGGTCGGCAAGGAGACCGCCCTGGCGCAGATCATCCGCCTGGTGGAGGAGGCGCAGGGCAGCAAGGCGCCGATCCAGAAACTGGCCGACCAGGTTTCGGCGGTGTTCGTCCCGGCGGTGATTTTGATTGCGCTGGTGACCTTCGCTGGCTGGTATTTCTTCGGCCCGCCGCTGCCGGTGAATGCCGATGTCAATGCTTTCACTCGGGCGCTGATCAACATGGTGGCGGTGCTGGTCATCGCCTGCCCGTGCGCGATGGGCCTGGCCACGCCGACGGCGGTGATGGTAGGGACGGGCAAGGGCGCCGAACTGGGCGTTCTTTTCCGCAGCAGCGAGGCGCTGGAACGTCTCGGCCGGGTCGCGGTGGTGGCGCTGGATAAGACCGGGACGATTACGAAAGGTCAGCCAGCGGTGACGGATATAGTCGTCAGTCGTCAGTCGTTAGTCGCTAGTGATGAGTTGCTGCGGCTGGCGGCTTCGGTGGAGAAGGGCAGCGAGCATCCGCTGGGCGAGGCGATCTGGGCCGAGGCGACGGCGCGCGGGCTGACGCTCTCCGAACCGGCCGGGTTCCGCGCCGAAGCCGGGGCCGGGGTGGAGGCCGAGGTGGACGGTCATCACGTGGCGGTTGGCAATCTGCGCCTGATGGCCGGGCGCGGCTATCCGCTCAACGGGCTGGAGGCCGAGGTGGAACGTCTGCAAGCCGAGGCCAAGACGGCCATGCTGGTGGCGGTGGATGGCGCCGTGCGCGGCGTGATTGCCGTGGCCGATACGCTCAAGGATGGCTCGGTGGAGGCGGTTGACGAACTGCACCGCATGGGCCTCAAGGTGGCGATGATGACCGGCGACAACCGCAAGACGGCCGAGGCGATTGCCCGCCAGGTGGGGATTGACATTGTCCTGGCGGAAGTCCTGCCGGAGGGGAAGGCCAGCGAGGTAAAGCGGTTGCAGGCGACGGTGGACGGTGGACGGCGGACGGTCAACGGTCCGCGGTCAACGGTCGTTGCGATGGTGGGGGATGGGGTGAACGACGCTCCGGCGCTGGCGCAAGCCGACGTGGGCATTGCCATCGGCACGGGGACGGATGTGGCCATGGCCGCCGCCCCGGTGACGCTCATCAGCGGCGACCTGCGCGGGGTGGCGCGGGCAGTCCGTCTCTCCCGCCGGACGTTGCGCACCATCAAACAGAATCTGTTCTGGGCGTTCTTCTACAACGTCCTGCTCATCCCGGCGGCGGCGCTCGGTCTCCTGAACCCGATGCTGGCGGCCGCGGCGATGGCGTTCAGCAGTGTGTTTGTGGTTAGCAATAGTCTGAGATTGCGGAGGGCAAAAATCTAATGGCAACGGATCTGGTCTGTGGAATGAAGGTGGATCCCCAAACTGCCTCCTCCCGGTCTCATTATCGCGGCGAAACGTATTACTTTTGTTCGCCGGTCTGCAAAGGCCTGTTTGACCGCCAACCGGAGAAGTATCTTGCCGCGACGGCGCCCGGCGAGGCCGGAACGAGCGCCTCTGAACCCGCGCCGGTCACTGCCTGCGGCGGGAAGATCGAAGACCCGGAAAAGTATCCCAGCGCCATCTTTCGCGGCGAGCGGGTCTATTTTTGCACGGCTGCCTGCCTGGCGGCTTTCCAATCCGACCCGGAGCGTTTCATGGCCGGGGAAATCGAACATCCTGTATGAAACTTACGAGGTGATCATGTTGACCAGACGTTTTATTGTTACGCTCTCTCTCCTGACCATTGCCCTGCTCGCGGCCTGCGCGCCGAAACAGGAAATGGGCCTGACCGCCGTCCTGCCGGCCGGACTGGCTTACGCCGAGGGCGAGGAAATCTATTTCATTCACACCGAAGCCTCCGACCCGGACGTGGCGCAACTGCTGACCGACATGATGGACTCGCCGGTCCTGCTTGTGCCGTCGCTGGCCGATACGCCCGACAGCGCCCTGGCAAACGTGTACGTCTTCACCAACGGGATCGAGGGGATGGGGCCGCTCGGCTTTGCACCGGACGTGTTCGACAATCCCCCTGGCACGGACGGATACAGCCCACTGCGCCGCCTGAACCTGGTCACCTGGACCGACCCGGCCGCGGCGCGCGAACTCAAGTCGGCTGCCGAGGTGCTGGCTGCGCAAGCGGCCGGCGAAGTGACCATCGAGCGGACGAATATTGTCATCAACATGCCGTTTGTCGTCTGGGAAGGTGGAAAACGGTAGGAGAAAGGATCAACGCGAAGGGCGCAAAGTACCACACAGGCGCACCAGGAAAATTCTTTTCCACTTGTGGTAATTGCCTACCCAAACCCTCCCGCAGGTTAGAACGGGGCTGGCAACTGATGTCGGCAATCACAGAGGCGTCTTGTGGTTTGGAAATTGCGCCAAAACCTGCGGGAGGGTAGGCGGTTACCCTTTGTGAACCTTTGTGTTCTTTTTTGTTCTTCTAGGCGAAAGAATGTTCTGCTGCAAACAAACAAGGATTGTGTCGCTGCGAGCGAGCGCAGCGAGCGTGGCAGTCTCCCCGCAAATGCTGGAGATTGCTTCGGGCTGCGCCCTCGCAATGACACACAGCGGCGGGTTTCTTCCCCCTTTTGGTTGTCGGCAGGTAGTTACGTGTTCTTCGTGTTGAAAGGAACTTATGGAACAATACCTTCTCGCATTCCTCACCGGCCTGACCACCGGCGGGCTCTCCTGCCTGGCCGTGCAGGGCGGGTTGCTGGCAAGTTCGCTCGAACAGCAACTGGAGCAGCAACTCGACCGTCAGATTGAGCAGCGCATCGCCGAGCGGCGGGCGGGGCGCCGGCTATCCAAAGAGGCGCTGGCGGCGCAGATAGCGCGCAATCCGCGCCTGACGCTGCCGATTCTGCTCTTCCTGGCGGCGAAACTGGCCGCCTACACCCTGCTCGGCTTCCTGCTCGGCGCGCTGGGGTCGGTCTTTCAGTTGACGCCCGGGCTGCGCGCCGGCCTGCTGATTGCGATCGGCATTTTCATGGTTGGCAACGCCTTGCGGATGTTCAACGTTCATCCCATCTTCCGCTATTTCGCCATCGAACCGCCGAAATTCATCACCCGCTACATCCGGCGGAAGGCGAAGGACGGCGAAAGTTTCTTCGCCCCGCTCTTCCTCGGCGCGCTGACGGTGCTGATTCCCTGCGGCGTGACCCAGGCGACGATGGCGCTGGCGGTCGGCACGGGCAGTCCGCTCCAGGGCGCGGCGCTGATGTTTGCCTTCACCCTCGGCACCAGCCCGGTTTTCTTTGCGGTGGCGTATTTTGCCCTGCAGTTGGGCGCCCGGCTGGAGAAGTGGTTCCTGCGTTTCGTGGCCGTGACCATCCTCGTGCTGGGGCTGGTCTCGGTCAATTCGGGGCTGAATCTGATCGGCTCGCCGCTGGCGGTGGCGAACTGGTTCCGCCCGGCGGAGGTCGGCCCGGCCGCGCCGGTCTCCGGCTCGCTGCCGCAATCGGACGGCGTGACCCTCTACCTGGCCGCCCAAAACGACGGCTATTCGCCGCGGATTTTGTATGCCCGCGCCAACACCCCCATCACCCTCAACGTGGTGACCAACGAGACCTATTCCTGCTCGCGCGCTTTTGTCATCCCGGCGCTGGGTGTGGAAGAAATCCTGCCGGCTACCGGCACGGTGACCATCTCCATCCCTGCCCAGCCGGCCGGGACGGTCATTCCCTTCTCCTGCTCGATGGGCATGTACACGGGGGAGATTGTTTTTGGGGAGTGATGGTGGACCGTGGACCGTGGACGGTGGGCGGTGGACCGTGGACGGTGGACCGTGGTTTGAGAGGAGAACGAGCCTTATGGTGAAAAAAGTGTTTCGCGTTTTCGATATGCATTGCCCAAACTGCGCGATGAAAATCGAGGCCCTCGAAGATGACCTGCCCGGCGTGAAGCAGATTGTAGCCAGTTACAAGAAGGGCGAGATGGTGATCGAGTTCGACGAATCGCTGCTGAGCGAGGCCGAGATTCTGGCCGCGGTCAGGAGGGTGGGCTATTCGGCCGAGGCGGCGTAAAACGAGAACGCAAAAAAGAATCCCCGCTGTGTGCATCACGGCGGGGATTTTGTGTCCGGCAACCATGTCCCGTTCCCTTTTTCACAATCGCAACTCTACCGCCCGGCCTGTGTTTTATTGGTCGTAATCGCGATTACAACCTCGTTCCAAACCAATTCGACAAGGAGAAAAAAATGAAAACCATCGGAAAGTGGTTGTACCTCATCGGCCTGCTGGTGGCGGTCATCGTCGCCCTGATTGGCTTCCAGGCCTCCTGGCTGGCGCTGATCCTGGCGCTTGCCGGCATCCTGGCGGCAATCTTCTACATCGACTCGAGCGACATCGTCAACATCGGCATCCGCTACCTCGTGCTGGCGGCGGTCTACAACGTGCTGGACGGCATCCCGTTCATTGGCACGTACCTGACGGCCATCTTCGGCGCGGTGCTGGCCTTCCTCGGCCCGGTTGTGCTGACCGCCCTGGTCATGTGGTTCATCAACAAGTATTTCCTGGGCAAGAAGAAATAACATCCGGCCTGTCGAAACGCGACACAAAGAGCCGTCCATTCCGGGCGGCTCTCTTTTTTGCCATGCCGGATTCAGAAACTCACAGCGCCCACGCCAGCATCAGCCCGAAGATGGCGATGACCAGGCCGAGGTGCAGCAGCAGGTTGCTCTCTGCCACCCAGCCGGCCGTGAGGAATTGCAGGATGTAGTTTGCCGCAATGAGCAGAATCCCCAGCAGCGGCAGCAGCCCTTTGCGACGGGCCAGGCTCTCGGACAGTTTGTCGAGCGTTTTACTGATCCATCTGGACATGTTCTGTCTCCTCGGTCTCTTTTTCGCCCGGCTTCACCTGCCAGGGCTGGAACTGCGCCGCCAGCCGCCCGGGTACGCGTCCCTGCATCAGCACGCCTTTGCGCCCGTGTTCGACGAAATCCACCTGGCCGAGTTCGTGGAACAGCGCGATCAACTGCCCCTGCTGGTAGGGCAGGCGCACGCGGACGGGCGTCAGCGTTTCGTAGAGGGCGGCCGCCAGATTACCCGTCACCTGCTCGAACTGGGACACAGAAAAATCGCCTATCTGGGCAACGCTCTGGCCGGGCGCAGCAGCCTCGACCGGCTGAGCGGCTTTCAGCAGGAACTGAAAGCGGCCGGCGTTTTCCTGCCCGCGGAATACATTCACCACGTTTCAGGCGGCGGACCCGAAGCCGGCTGCGCCGGAGTGGAGCACTTCCTGGCCCTGAGTAACCGTCCTACTGCTCTGGTTTGCTACAATGACATGATGGCGATCGGCGTATTGCAAAAATTACAGCAAGCCGGCATCCGTGTGCCAGAGCAAATCTCCATCACCGGCTTCGACAACATCCTTTTTTCAGCCTACACCACACCCCCCTTGACTACCTTCGACCAACCCAAACGCACAATTGGAGCCCAGGCGGCCCAGTTGGTACTGGACTTGCTGGCCGGTGAAGACCTGCAGGAGCCAAAAATTCAAATCTTGAAAGGCAGCCTGCTCGTTCGTTCTTCTACGGCCATGCCCGCTGGAGATTGACGGATGCTCACCCCTCTCCACCTCTCCCCTTCCTTTGGTTTTGGCGACCGCCTCGGCCTCGCCACCCCCGGCCATATTGCTGCCCTGCGGCGTTCGGCCTGTGATGTTCAACCGGTCTTTGCTCAACAATCGGTGCGCGAGAATGCCCGCACCGGGCGAACCCCCCAACAGGTGCTGGATGACGCCAAACGTGCCGTCGAAGCCGCCGGGTGGGACAGGCCCTGGGGCGCAGACGCCGACCACCTGAAATCGTTGGACGACTTGCCGCCCTTTGTGCAGGCCGGTTACACCTTTTTCACCGTTGACCCTGGCGCGCATGTGGACAATGCCGCCGACACCGATTCGCTGCCGGTTTTGCAGGAAAAGGCGAAGGGCCAGAACTGGGAAGAACTCTCCGCCTTGTACCTGTCTGAGAAGGGCAAGCAGGCCTGGGGGCGGTTCGAGCCGCACACCCTGCTGCGGGCGCTGGTCAAGTATGGCAAGGCCATCCGCCACGCGGTGGCGATGTATCGCCGTCTTTCCGAACTCAAAGAATCCTTCGACTTTGAAGTCTCTGTAGATGAAACCGATGCGCCGACCACCCCGCTGGAACATTTTTTCATCGCCAACGAGTTGACCCGCGCCGGGGTGAAGTTCACCAGCCTGGCGCCGCGTTTCCCTGGCCGTTTTGAGAAGGGCGTGGATTATCTCGGCGACCTGGCTGCACTGGATGCAGAACTGGCGAAGCACGCCGCAGTGACGGCTCATTTTGGCACGTATAAAATCAGCCTGCACTCCGGCTCCGATAAATTCAGTGTCTATCCGCTGCTGGTGAAGCATTGGGGGCAGCGCATTCACGTCAAAACGGCCGGAACGAGTTACCTCGAGGCACTGCGCGTCCTGGCAAACCATGAGCCGGATTTGTTCCTAAAAATCTATGCGCTTGGGCAGGCCCAATACGAAACAGACCGCCACACCTACCATGTTTCGGCCGAATTAGAGAAACTGCCCGTTGCGCTCGACCTGCCTGAACTGCTGAACGATTTCCACGCTCGTCAGGTGCTGCACGTCACCTATGGCTCGGCACTGGCCGCCTTTGGGGCAGAAATCCAGTCTGCGCTTCGCAAACATGCCGAGGCCTATCTCGAAGCCCTGACGATTCACTTTGAGAAACATCTGACTTTGCTGCAATGAGTCCCTTTTTCTCCTCCTGCGACTCTCGATACCTTACTGTCACTGAAAGGGCTCCGGCATGAACATTTCTTTTGACATCCAGGGAAAAATTGCCGTCGTCACCGGCGGCGCGGGCGTGTTATGCGCGGCGATGTGCCGGGCCTTGGCTGCGGCCGGGGCAAAGGTCGCCGTGCTGGATTTGCGCCTCGAACCTGCCCAGGCCCTCGCCGCCGAACTGGGCAATGGGTCTATTGGCCTGGCCTGCGATGTCCTGAACCGCGCCAGCGTAGAAGCCGCCGCCCAAACCGTCATCCAGACCTTCGGGCGGGTGGATATCCTCATCAACGGCGCCGGCGGCAACAAACCGCAGGCCACCACCAATCCGCAGCAGTCTTTCTTCGACCTGCCCGCCGAGGCCCTGCGCTGGGTGTTTGACCTGAACCTGATGGGCACCATTTTACCCAGCCAGATCTTTGGCAAATACATGGCGGAGCAAAAAGAAGGCGTTATCCTGAACATCTCTTCCATGAACGCCTTTCGCCCGCTCACCCGCATCCCGGCTTACTCGGCGGCCAAAGCCGGGGTGAGCAACTTCACCCAGTGGCTGGCGGTACACATGGCGCAGGAATACTCGCCCAACATCCGCGTTAACGCCATTGCGCCCGGCTTCTTCATCGGCGAACAGAACCGGGCTTTGTTGATGAACGAAGATGGAAGCCTCACCCCGCGCGGCCGGCAAATCCTGGCGCATACCCCCATGGGCCGTTTCGGCTCGCCCGAAGACCTGCTCGGCGCGACCCTCTGGCTGGTCTCGCCCGCCTCGGCGTTTGTGACCGGGGTGGTCATTCCCGTTGATGGCGGGTTTGCGGCCTTTTCAGGCGTTTGACGTTCCCTGCAAGGACGGCGAAATGTTACAAACTCAGGCAATTGCCCCCGAAGGTCAACTTCTGACGGAAGACGAAATCCGCGGCGCCCTAGCCCAGGCCCTCGAACGACGGTTCACCAATCAGCGCGTTTTGGTGTTAATTCCCGACCACACCCGCTCGCTGCCGCTGCCGTTTTTGTTCCGCGCCCTGGTCGAGAGTCTGCGCGATACCCGCCAACTCGACTTCATGGTCGCCCTGGGCACGCACCCGCCCCTCTCCGAGACGCATCTCAACGCGCTGGTCGGCCTCACTGCTGAAGAGCGCCAGACGACCTTTGCCAAAATTGGCCTTCTCAACCATGCCTGGGACGACCCCTCCGCGCTGGTGACGCTGGGCGTGATGGAACAGGACGAAATCCGGCACATTGCCGGGGCGCGCTGGCATTCGTCCCTGCCCTCGCGGGTGGAAATCCGCCTGAACAAAGCCGTCTTGGCCTATGACCACCTCCTGATTCTCGGCCCCACCTTTCCGCACGAAGTGGTCGGCTTTTCGGGCGGGGCGAAATATCTCTTCCCGGGCATCTCTGGCCCGGAGATGATTAACGCCACTCACTGGCTCGGCGCTTTGGCCGGCGTGGTGGGGACGATTGGCATCAAAGACACCCCTGTCCGCGCCATGATTCACGCCGCCGCCTGCCGGCTGACAACACCCGTCACGCTGATTGCCCTGACGGTGGAAGGTCACGACCTGGCCGGGTTGTTCATTGGCGATCTGTACCAGGCCTGGGAGGCCGCCGCCGATTTTTCTGCCCGGCGGCACATTCACTGGTGCGAGAAACCCTATCAGCGCGTCCTCTCCTGCGCCCCGCCGATGTATGATGAACTCTGGACTGCCGCCAAAGCCATGTACAAACTCGAACCGGCGGTTGCCGTCGGCGGCGAGGTTATCATCTACGCTCCGCACCTGAGCGTCGTCAGCCATGTGCATGGCAAGTACATCTACGAAATCGGCTATCATATTCTCGATTATTTTCTTGCCGATTGGGAACGCTTCAAGCACATCCCGCTCGGCGTGCTGGCGCATTCGACTCACTTGCGCGGCTCCGGCCGCCTGGAAAACGGCATCGAAAAGCCCAACGTCAGGGTCACCCTCGCCAGCCAGATTCCGCCCGAAGACTGCGCCCGGCTCAATCTGGGCTATCTCGACCCGGCCAGCATCAACGTGAACGACTGGAAAGACCGCGAAGACGAAGGCATTTTGTACGTCCCCAAGGCCGGGGAGATTTTATATCGCTTGAAGTAGATGGTTTTGCCGCCTTTCTTGCAAATCCTGCCGAATCGGACAGATCAGCGCATGTCTTTTCATTCTACTCTCCTCGACCACCTCGCCCGTTACCCTGCCATGCAGATCGTGGATTTGTACAAACTCATCCATCAGGCCACCCTGGGCAGCGAACATGCCGTGACCGACCCTGAAGCGGCGCGGCGCTACCTGGGGCGCGAACTGGCGGAGATGGGAGACGGCCTGCCCGAACCGCTGCTCGACCCGCTTTCTGAGGAAACCGGCATAATTCGCGTTCATTTGCGCCCGTATGCCGCCGCGGGCGGCGATCCTGACCGCTTGCTGGAAGCCTTTCTCCGCACGGCCAATGAGTTTCACGGCGATACCCAGACCCTGGAAAGGTACTGGTTTGTCGCAACCGATCTCGGTTACTTCCCCGCAGACCGCATGGACAAATTCATCCGCTCCATGCGCAACCAGCATTATCCTGCTGTTCATCACTCGCCGGACTATCAACGCCTGTATCGCCCGGCTTATCGGGTCGTTTGGCGAGATGTGCTTGGCGTGTCTTCGTGAAATTCGTGCCATTCGTGGCACAGACCTGTGAGTAATCGAAAGGAAAACCAAATGGACAAAGCCAGTTTCGGCATCATCGGCCTGGGCGTGATGGGACACAACCTGGCCCTGAACATGGAACGCAACGGTTTTACCGTAGCCGGCTATGATGTGGATGGGGAGAAAGTCCGCGCCTTTTCGCAGGATTCTGCCCGCAAAAATCTCCTCGCTTGTGAGAGCCTCGAGGCGTTTCTGACCGCCCTCGAACGGCCTCGCCGGATCCTGATCATGGTCCCTGCCGGAAAGCCGGTGGACGCGGCGATTGCCTCGCTCCGACCGCATCTTGCGCCCGGAGATTTGCTGATTGATGGCGGCAACTCCTTTTTCCTGGATACCGAACGCCGCTCTCAGGAACTCGAAGCGGCTGGAATCATCTACATCGGCGCGGGAATCAGCGGCGGCGAGCAGGGCGCGCTCTGGGGGCCGTCCATCATGCCCGGCGGCCAGCCCGAAGCCTGGGAATTGGTCAAACCCGTTTTCGAGGCGATTTCCGCCCGCGCGTACGGCGAGCCCTGCGTGGCCTATATCGGCCCGCGCGGGGCGGGGCATTACGTCAAAATGGTGCATAACGGCATCGAATATGGCGATATGCAGTTGATTGCCGAAGCCTACGACCTGCTGCATCGCGGCCTGGGGTTAAGCAACGCCGAATTGCACCAGGTCTTTGCCGAATGGAATCGCGGCGAACTTGAGTCTTATCTCATCGAGATTACGGCTGAGATTTTCACCAAAACCGACCCGGAGACCGGCCTCGCCCTGGTTGACCTGATTCTGGACGAGGCTCAGCAAAAAGGCACCGGCAAGTGGGCCAGCCAAAACGCCCTCGACCTGGGCGCCCCCACCCCGACGATCAACGCCGCCGTTGAGAGCCGCATCCTTTCGGCTTACAAAGACGAGCGCGTGGCCGCCTCCAGGGTGTTGACCGGCCCTACGCCGAATCTGCCCGGCGAACCCAGCCAGGTGATTGCTGCCATCCGTGATGCGCTCTACGCCGCCAAGATTTGTTCCTACGCCCAGGGCTTTGGCCTGATGAAATTAGCCAGCGAGGAATACGGCTATGCCCTGAACTACGGCGAGATTGCCAAAATCTGGCGCGGCGGCTGCATCATCCGCGCCCGCTTCCTCAATGACATCTGCGCCGCCTACTCGCGCAACCCCGACCTGCCCAACCTGATGCTTGACCCGGAATTTGCTCAGGCGCTGAACACCCGTCAGGCCGCTCTGCGCAAAGTAGTGGCGCTGGCCGCCGAGAGCGGCATCCCGGCCCTGGCGTTTAGTTCTGCTCTGGCCTACTATGATGCCTATCGGAGCGAACGTCTGCCAGCCAACCTGACCCAGGCGCAGCGCGATTACTTTGGCGCGCATACCTATCGCCGCATTGATAAAGAAGGCGTTTTTCATACCGAATGGCAGTAGTTTGACAATGTCATATAAACGTTTGTGCTATAAAACTGTACGCTTTGTGTCACTGCGAGCGAAGCGAAGCAGTCTCCTGACTTGTGAGGGGGGATTGCTTCTTTCCCAAAGGGGATGCTATTGCAAAGAATGCTTCTCGCAATGACGAAGATATGAGATTGTCAAAGTAGTCAAAACCACCCAAATGTCACGAAGGACTCAAAGGAAAACAAAGAAAATCTAAAGGCAGTAAAAAACCTGGTGAAACCTTGTGCCCTTTGTGGTGAAGAATTTTTGTCGCCAAGGAGCAACTTATGAAATACGGTCTCAACCTCAAGCCCACAGCCGCTCTCGATTTCCTCGCCCTCGGCGCGCTGGTGCATCGTCTCGACCCCGGCATCGTCCCGTTCCGCAAGGCCACCGAGTGCCAGATTCACGTCAGCGGCGGAGAGTTCAACTGCGCTGCCAACCTGGCCGATTGCTTTGGTCTGAAGACCGGCATCGCCACCGCGATGGTGGATTACCCCATCGGCGACCTGATTGCCGAGCGCGTGCGGGCGATGGGCGTCAGGCCGTTTTATAAACGATTCCAGCATAACGGCGTCAACGGCCCCAACATGGCAACGGTTTACAGCGACCGCGGCTTTGGCATGCGCGCCCCGGTAGTGTTCTATAACCGCGCTAACGAAGCCGGGGCGCTGCTCAAGCCCGGCGATTTTGACTGGCAGGCCATCTTTGCCGAAGGCGTGCGCTGGTTTCACAGCGGCGGCATCTTTGCTTCGCTCTCCGCAACGACCGGCGAGTTGATTCTCGAAGCCATGCAGGCCGCCAAAGCCTCCGGCGCGGTCACTTCTTTCGACCTGAACTACCGCGCCAAACTCTGGAACATCTGGGGCGGGCCAGAAAAAGCCCAATCGGTCCTGCGCCGCATCGTCGCAAACGTGGATGTGCTGGTCGGCAACGAAGAAGACCTGCAACTCGGTCTCGGCATCCCCGGGCCGGAAATCAAAGCCAAAAGCAACCTCGACCCGGCTGCCTTCTTGGGCATGATTGACCGCGTGGTGCAGGCATTCCCCAACGTCAGGATTGTCGCCACCACCCTGCGCGAAGTCCATTCCACCAACCGCCACACCTGGGGCGCAGTGGCCTGGATCAACGGCCAGACCCACCTCTCCCCCACCTGCGAACTGGATGTTTACGACCGTGTCGGCGGCGGGGATGGTTTTGCCTCAGGCTTTTTCTACGGCCTGCTGACTGGCGAACCGGAGCAGGAAGCCGTCAACCTGGGCTGGGCGCACGGCGCGCTCCTGACCACCTTCCCCGGCGATACCACCATGGCCACCCTCGAACAGGTGCGGGCCTTCGCCAAAGGCGGCTCGGCCAGGATTCAAAGGTAAAAAAAAATGTCATAACACTACTGCCGCTTGGGAATGCACGGTTTCCTCGTGCAATGATTTTTTAGCAACCGATGCACACGTGTGCATTGCTGTAACCCACTCTCATTCAAATTTTTAAGGAGAAAAGCCATGGAAAAGATGAAAGCCTACGTTTTCAAGGATGTGGGACAACTCGTTTTTGAAGAACGCCCCATCCCCCACGTCAAAGACCCTGATGATGTTTTGTTAAAAGTCAGAGCAGTCGGTATTTGCGGCTCGGACCTGAAAATCATCGAGGGCAAACATCATTTCAAGCCAGATACTGTGCTTGGACACGAGTTTTGCGGCGAGGTGATTGAAGTCGGCTCCCACGTCCGCCATGTCAAGATTGGCGACCGCGTTGCAATTGACAACAACATCCGCTGCGGCTTTTGTTCATTTTGCCGCATGGGTCTTACCAGTCAATGCGTGGAAATCAAGACCAGTGCTCTGGGAGTCATGCGCGATGGCGGCTATGCCGAGTACTGCCTGGTTCCAGAAAAGCAGTGCTATGTCCTGCCAGATGAAATTGACGATATCCTTGGCACACAAGTCGAAACCCTGGCAACGGTTGTCAACGGTATGAATCATCTCCAGATGCTGCCCTATGACTACGTGCTTATCCTGGGTTTTGGCCCCATCGGCTACCTGTTTGCTCAGTTTGCGAAAAACATTGCCGCCAAAGTGGCCGTGACCGAAATTGACCCGTTTCGCGTCCGCGTAGCAGAAGAATGCGGTCTGACGGTTTGGAACCCAAACGAAGTAGATATTGAAGAGAAGATTACCGAGTTCACCTATGGGCGCAAGGCAGATATTGTAGTTGAGGCTACCGGCAATGCCCTCTGGCAGGCACTAAAGTGTGTCACCCCCGGCGGCAAAGTATTGCCTTTCGGCATGGATTCCTCAGTTAAGACCGAAATCGTCCCCAACGAAATTACGCGTTGGGCAACCAAGATCATCGGCCTCTATTTGGGACAGAACACGATGGTGCCATCTATCCGCATCTTTCGGGAAAATCGACTCAATATGGGCCCATTCTTTACCAGGGTCATCCCCTTTGATGAGGGACTGAGCGCTTTTGACCTATTGGGTCTGGACCTGAAAACACTCCAGCACAAGCCCAAGAGTGCTATGAAAATCGTGATGAAGATGTAGCCGGAACCTCCCTCTGCTAGAGATAAGCAGAGGGAGAAAGAGAGGCTGAGATGATAAGAAAAGTAAACATAGCCGTCATCGGGACGGGACGCATGGGCAGTGTCCATTGTCGCAATATTGTGCGGCAGATTCCAGAAGCAGAATTGACTGCCGTATGCGATATCCGGTTGGAAGTCGCCCAGGCAGTGGCAGACGAGTTGGGAATCCAACGGGTAGTGAGAGATTACCACGATCTGTTATCTGATGCAAATATCGAGGCGGTGCTGATCGCATCCTCTACCCCAACCCATGCAGCCATCATCAAAGACGCCGCTCAGGCCGGAAAGCAGATATTCTGCGAAAAGCCGCTCGCCATGGATCTTGGGGAAATTGACGGGGCGCTGGCGGCGGCCGAGAAAGCAGGAGTCAAGTTACAGGTCGGGTTTAACCGCCGCTTTGACAAAAGTTTCCGCCGCGTGCGTGAAATTGTCGCCTCTGGGGAAATTGGCCGTCCCTGTATTTTGCGCATCACCAACCGAGACCCGGATTTTCCGGCAATGGAGTTCTTACGCGCTTCGGGAGGCATTTTCCTGGACCTGGCAATTCATGATTTCGACATGGTGCGCTATCAACTTGGCGAAGTGGTTGAGGTCTATGCTATGGGCAACGTGCTCCTGGAGCCAGAACTCAACGAGTTCGGCGACCTCGATACCGATGTGGTTGTGTTGAAGTTCGCCAATGGTGCAGTAGGAGCCATCGACAACAGCCGCAAAGCCGTCTATGGCTACGACCAGCGGCTGGAAGTTTTCTGCTCGAATGGCACGGCAATGGCCGGAAATGAGCAGGAAGATGCAGCCATTGTGGGCAACCAGGCCGGCTTTTTGTCTGCTAAACCGCCTTACTTTTTCATGCAGCGCTATGCTCCTTGCTATGTAGAAGAGGTGCGGCAGTTTGTCGAATGTGTACGTAATGACATGCCCGTCCCTGTAACCGGCACCGATGGCCGTGCAGCAGTGGTTCTTGGCTACGCTGCCTGGAAGTCGTACCGCGAAAATCGGCCCGTGAAGATAAGCGAGATTGGATAAGTAGAGATCATTATGATCCCTCTTGTCAAAACTTCTGGCCACAGGCCTTAAAAAGGGTAAAAGCGATGTTTGTATCGACTCCACGCCTGCCAGCCGAAAAGGAGTACTTGAACTGCATTCGTTGCGGCTTGTGCCTGTCAGTTTGCCCGACATACCGCGAATTTCTCAGCGAGGCGGCCTCCCCGCGCGGGCGTGTTGCCTTGGTGCGCAAAGTGCTGGAGGGCAGCCTGTCGCCAAGCGCTAATCTGTTTGAACAAATGTACGCCTGCTTTGGTTGTATGGCCTGCGACAATATTTGTCCGGTCGGGATTCGCCCGGCGGACCTGGCACTGGCGATGCGGCAGATTCAAGAGCAAACCCACCCGTCAGGCTGGAAGCAGGGACTATTTGGCATACTCCTTTCAAAACCAGAGCGGATTGAACTGGCAACATTGCCATTGCGTCTTTATGAACGGTCAGGCTTGCGCCGGTTGATTTATGCTCTCGGCCTGTGGAAGATTCTTCCCACACGCCTGCGTGACCTGGAAGCAATGCTGCCGCATTTGCCTCAGCGTCCGCTGCGACAATCTCTGAAGAAGGAGGTTTATCCCACAGGAAAAAAACGTTACCAGGTGGGATTTTTCCTCGGCTGTGCTCAAAACCTGATGTTTGCCCAGGAAAGCGCCGCCGCCATTCGGGTACTGGCACGCAATGGCTGCAGCGTTATCATCCCAAAAGAGACTGTTTGCTGTGGCATGCCTGCTTTGGGCTACGGCCGGTCAGATTTGGTCATTAAACAGGCGCAACACAATATTGCCTTATTCGAAAGCGTTCAGGCCCAAGTCATTGTGACCGACTGCGCTACATGCGGCTCCACCCTCAAAGATTACGGCAAACTGCTGGCCAATGACCCCCAGTGGGCCGAGCGGGCGGCACAATTCAGCGCCAAAGTTCGGGATATCAGTGAATTTTTGGCTTCGATTCCGCTTGAAAAGCCGCAGGGACATCTGAAAGCGCGTGTCACCTACCACGATCCATGTCATTTACGCCGCGCTCAGGGGATCCAGGATCAGCCGCGTATGCTGTTGAAGATGATTGATGGACTGGAATTTGTCGAACTCCCCGAAGCAGATTGGTGTTGCGGTTCAGCAGGCAGTCAACTGATTACCCATTACGATACTTCGCTCAAGGTGCTGAGGCGCAAAATAGACAATCTTGCCCGCACGCAGGCCGAGTATATTGCCACAGGCTGCCCAGGTTGTCAGATGCAGTTAAATGTTGGGGTGCGCCGCGCCGCTTTGGATGTACAGGTCGTCCACCCAATTACCTTGCTGGATATGGCCTACACGCTCGGCCCTTCACCGAGAAAGAACAGGGGAAAAAGGAGGCGAGAATGAACCGATCCATCATTGCCCGTCTTGAAAAAATCGTTGGTCGGGATGGCGTATTAACCAGCCCCGAAGACTTGGCTGTCTACGGCTACGACGGCACTTTTGAAGATCATCGCCCCAATCTGGTGGTCTTGCCACGCTCAACCGAACAGGTCAGCCAGATTCTGAGCCTGGCGGCTGAAGAAAACATCCCCATCGTGACGCGCGGGATGGGGTCAGGGCTGGCAGCCGCCTCGGTCCCGTTCTACGGTGAGATGGTTTTGACCACAACACGCATGAACAGAATTTTGGAAATTGATACGGTCAATGCCAGTACCCATGTTGAAGCGGGAGTCGTTACTGCAGATTTGCAGGCAGCAGTAGAAAAACTCGGCTTGTTCTACCCGCCTGATCCATCCAGCATTAAACACTCCACCATTGGCGGAAACATTGCCTGTAATGCAGGAGGGCCTCGCTGTTTGAAATATGGTGTAACGGGCGATTACGTCCTCGGTTTGACGCTTGTACTGGCCGACGGACGCATTTTGCGCACCGGCAATCAGTGCATCAAAGATGTGGTCGGTTACGACCTGAAAGCCCTATTTACCGGTTCAGAAGGGACCCTGGGGGTGATCACCGAAGCCCTTTTGCGTCTGACCGCCCGGCCGAAGTTTGCCCGCACAGCCCTGGCCGAATTTTCATCGCTGGAGGAGGCTTCACATACCGTCAATGCCATTCTCCTGGCAGGGATTGTCCCGGCAGCGCTGGAACTCATGGATGAGACTGCTGTTGCTTGCGTAGAAGAATCTTTGCACCTTGGTTTGCCGCTGGACGTGGAAGCCATTCTACTCATCGAAACCGATGGGTCAGACGACGAAACGGTATGGCGGGAAATTGAGGCAGCAGCAAGAATCTGTCGGGATAACGGCGCCCGTCAAGTCAGCGTTGCCAGAGACGAGGCTGAGCGCGCCAGTCTTTGGCAGGCTCGCCGCTCGGTCTCGCCCGCACTGGCTCGCAAAGCGCCCAATAAATTGGGAGAAGACATTACCGTGCCGCGCAGCGCCATCCCTGAAGCAGTGCGCGGACTAAAGGCCATCAGCGCCAAATATGGGTTGCCTATCGTTATCTTCGGGCATGCCGGAGACGGCAATCTGCATCCCAATATCTTATTTGACAAACGCGAGCCAGAGCAATGGGAAAAAGTGGAGCAGATGGTCGGCGAGGAATTTGCCCTGGCGCTCCAACTGGGCGGCACGCTTTCTGGCGAACATGGCGTCGGCGCATTGAAACGCCCTTACCTGCAGCAGGCTCTCGGTCCGGTTTCGACCGAAGTACAGAAACGTATCAAGGCGGCCCTGGACCCGTTCTACATTCTCAATCGCGGAAAAATATTTCCGGATTAATCCATTTTCTAAGAAGGAGTAAAAAATGTCAAACACTCAAATACCCCAAGGCTTTTTGCCCACGACCCAACCCGATTTGTTTTTTGAAGACAATGAAGTCGGGCGAATGAAGAAGGAGGTTTGGGAAGCCAGCGACGATGAAATTGACGCTATTTTGGCCGACTATGGCATTCCATCTCCGGTTGAGTGGGCGCGTCCCGGTTCATACATACAAACTACAACCCGTTGGCAAGTAGAGGCTAACCGCAAAAAGAACGATATCGTCTTTATCCCGGTAGGTTGCACGGAGTTGCACGGAAGGCATTTGCCCAGCGCCGCAGATACGCTATATGTCAGCGCGATTTGCGAGGGCGTGCGCCGATACACGGCCAAACGCGGTGCCCCGGTCAACCTGGCATTGCCTCCACTGATGTATGGCGGCCATCCATATCATCATATCGGCATGCCCGGGACGGTGATCGTGCGCGAGCACGTTGTCCGCGAAATGATCATTGATGTGATGCTGGATTGTGGAACGATGGCTTCCGTAAGCAGTTAATTGTCAATAACCATGGGCAATTATGGATGCTTGAATCGGCCGTGCAGGAGTTTCAGAAACGCTACCAGTTGCCGGGCATTTTTCGGGTTATTGACTGGCATCGCGCCGTGCGAGAATTTTTCCGCCCTGTTGAGCGCGGCGGGCAAATGGGAACCAACTTTGTCCACGCAGACGAATCGGAGACTTCGCTCAGCCTGTTGCTCCATCCGGATATGGTGGACATGAACTATGCCGTAGATACGGAAGGGAAGAGTTACCTTCCAGAGGGGCACTTTGACAAATCGGTGGACCCTTACGGACGTCCCAGCCGTTGGTCGGAGGGCGAAGGGCATTTCGCCATTGAGATTGCCGCAACCCCTGAGGGAGTGGTTGGTAAGGCCAGGTCGGGCGAGGCCCAAAAAGCCAAGCGCCCGGTGGCAGCCATTCTCAAGTACCTGACGCTTTGGCATGATCATGTCCTGGAGGCTTTCCCGCCTGGCAAAGTTCCTCCAGTGGAAGAAGTGACCCTACGCACAGAAAAGGAAATGGAGCCTTATTTGCGCGAACCGCTCAGCCCGGGCTGGAAAACCGTCTATGGCATCCCGCGTCTTGGTCAGGGAACCGAGGTGTGAACATAGCCCGATGTACTATTTGCTTTGAGTGACCCTTTCATGTTTCTAAGGAGATGAACCGATGGCAGGAAAAATGCAAGGCGTAACGCTGGTCGCCGATTGGGACCCCAAACCGGGGTTCAAACTTGGCGCAAAGGATATTCAGGGCCGTCAAACTTACCTGGGCAGTCAAGTGTGGCGCAATCCGCGTCTGGAAATTCGTGAATACGATATCCCTGAGCCAGGCCCTGAAGACGTGGTTTTGGAAGTCAAAGCCTGTGGCATCTGCGGCTCTGATGTTCACATGGCACAGGCAGACGAAGATGGCTATATCTTTTACCCCGGCCTGACCGGTTTTCCATCCATTCTCGGCCACGAATTCTCGGGCGTGGTAGTTGCAGCCGGTAAAAACGCCCGCGATAAGCGCACCAACAAACCTTTCAAGGGCGGCGAGGCCGTTACCAGCGAAGAAATGCTCTGGTGCGGACAATGCCGCCCCTGTGCTGATGGTCAGCCCAATCATTGCGAGCAATTGGACGAGGTCGGTTTTAACGTCAATGGTGCATATACCCGCTACATCAAGTTGCCCGCCCGCACCATTTGGAGCCTGGAACCATTGCGCAAGGCCTACAAAAACGAAGAAGACCTTTTCCTGGCCGGCAGTCTGGTAGAACCAACCAGCGTGGCCTACAATGCTGTCATTGAACGCGGCGGGGGCATTAAGCCTGGCGACCGGGTCGTCATTTTAGGTGCCGGCCCGGTGGGAATTGCTGCTTGCGCTATCCTGAAACGCGCTGGAGCCTCACAAGTGATCATTTCTGAAACGCAGCCCGAACGTGCGGCCATGGCTTTAAAACTGGGTGCTGATTATCACATTGACCCACTCAAAGAAGATTTTGCCGACCGCGTACTTGAAATCACCGAGGGAATGGGAGCAGATATGTTTATGGAAGCCACCGGCTTGCCGACTATCGTCTACCCCGGCATTGAGCGCGTCATTTGGGAAGGCCGTACCCTGCTTTCTACGGTCGTTGTCACTGCCCGCGCGGATGCAAAGATGCCTGTTACCGGCGAGGTGCTTCAGGTGCGCAAGGCGCGCATTGTGGGAGCGCAGGGCCACTCCGGTCACGGCAATTTTCCTCGTGTCATTCAGTGCATGGCCTCTGGTATGGACATGACACCGATGATTACCAAGAAAATCAGCCTGGAGGAATTGCCTGAAAATATCCTTCGCCTTCAAACCGACCGCTCACAGTGCAAGGTGACCTACGTTGCAAAATAAAAAAGCGTGGCGATGGACGGTAAAGTGGGTTATGGCTTTATCGTCCATCGCTCATTGCTCATGGTGAATCATGAAACTATCCATTGTTCTTTCCACCCAACCGGCTCGCTTTCAGGCGGCCACGTTTAAGGGTGATTTGGAAACAAACCTGCGCCACATCGCCGACCTGGGATATGACGGCGTTGAACTGGCAGTTCGGGACCCACGACTGGTCAACTGTCATGAACTGGACCGCCTTACCCGCTCATACCATCTCTCTGTTCCAGCAATCGGCACAGGACAGGCCTGGGGGGAGGAAGGCTTGTCGTTTACCGACCCGGCTGTCGAGATTCGCCATGCTGCTATTGAGCGGGTCAAGTCTCACATCAACCTGGCGACCCATTTTGGTGCGGTTGTGATTATCGGGTTGATACGCGGCATTGTCAAACCAGGCGTAGACTCGGCCCAGGCAATGGCCTGGTTGATAGAGGCCCTGCAATGCTGCTGCGAGGCCGCCCAGACAGCAGGCGTCTGCCTCGCATTGGAACCAATTAATCGTTACGAGACCAGCCTTATCAACACTGTGGCCGAGGGGATGGCGCTCATTGGACAAGTTGGGGCAGACAATTTCGGTTTGCTGTTGGATACTTTCCACATGAACATTGAAGAGCCAAATATCGAAGCCAGTGTACGGTCTTGCGGCAGGAGAATCCTCCACTTCCACGTCGCCGATTCAAATCGCTGGTATCCAGGCGCAGGACATCTTGACTTCAAGTCTATTCTGGGTACGCTGAACGCTGTCGGCTACCGGGGCTGGGTTTCTGGCGAGTTTCTCCCCCAACCAGACGCGGAGACCGCCGCCCAAAAAAGCATTACGTATTTACGGCAGGTTACAGGAGCGACTTTGTAGCAAGAGGCGGCAGGAGAAAACCAAAAAAGGCATTTGCTACTTGGGCAAGTGTGTATGAAACACAGCCATAGCATATCTGATGAGCATGATTTAACCGCGGTAGGCACGGGCTGGCCTGTGCCTACCGCTTTTTAGAGGCAAAACGCAACCGCCTACCCTTAACCCTCCCCCAGGTTAGAACGGGGCTGGTAACCGATGCCAGCACTCGCGAAGACATCTTGTGGTTTGGACATTGCGCCAAAACCTGCGGGAGGATAGGCTGTTCATATCCAGTCTTTAAATCAATTGTAGGTCAAAGAGACGAGCAAACCACCCCACATTCGGACTATTAAGAATTGGCGTAGGGCCGTTCTTCCCTCTGGCGCAACTTTTTCTCTATTCGCGCATCTGATACAATGGGTTTAGCAAAACCCAAGTTTCCCCGCGAGGTATGTATGTTCAATCTATCCGGAATTTCCGCTTCTTCTCAGAATGCACAGCGTCATGTCAAAACTTTGATCCTGGGTGCCGGTCCGGCCGGGCTTTCGGCCGCGCTTTATGCAGCGCGCGCCGAACTCCAGCCGCTGGTGCTAACCGGCACACAGTTAGGCGGCCAGGCTTCATTGACTCATACGATTGAAAATTATCCGGGCTTTCCTGATGGCGTGGGCGGAGCCGAACTGGGCGAACTTTTTCAGAAACAGGCAGAACGCTTTGGCGCCAGCGTGGAATTTGATACGGCTCACAGTGTCGATCTGTCACAACGGCCTTTTCGGGTCAGCGCAGACAATGGCGAGTACCTTGCCGAGACGCTGATCATTGCTACCGGCGCCAGCCCCAATCACCTGAATGTCCCCGGCGAAGCCGAACTAACCGGCAGAGGCGTATCTTACTGCGCCACCTGCGACGGCTGGTTTTTCAAGGACAAAGAGGTGGTTGTTGTCGGCGGCGGCGACTCGGCGCTGGAGGAGGCTCTCTTTCTGACGCGTTTTGCTTCCACGGTCACCATTGTCCACCGCCGCGACACGCTGCGGGCCGGCGCAATCCTGCAAAAGCGCGCCTTTGAAAACCCCAAGATCAAATTTGTGTGGAACAGCATCGTTACTGAGGTCATTGGTACAGAGAAAGTGGAAGCCGTGCGCTTGAAATCCGTCCAGACCGGCGAAGAACAACTTTTCAGAACGGATGGCCTGTTCATATTCATTGGACATACGCCTAATACCCAAATGTTTGTCGGTCAACTTGATATGGAGGGCGGGTACATCAAAGTGGACGAGCGTATGAGAACCAGCGTGCCGGGTGTGTATGCCGCAGGCGAAGCAGCCGACTCACACTTTAAGCAGGTAATTGTCTCTGCCGGCATGGGGGCAGCAGCGGCTATCGAGGCCACCCGCTTTCTCGAAGCAGAATCAGGCTAAAGCGTCGCGGGAACCGCTTAAAGGATCCCAAAATGTCACCAAAATCACACTTTTTTGAGTGATTTTGGAGTATAAATTGATTGTCCAATTTTCAACTTCAGGAGGAAGCATGACAGCAAAAGTATCCATCATTGGCGCCGGTATGACAGGCGCAACCACTGCTCACTGGCTGGCAGAGCGGGAGATTGCCGATCTGGTACTGGTGGACGTGCTAGAAGGAATGCCACAGGGCAAGGCGCTCGACCTGCAGGAATCGCTGCCCATTGTTGGCAAGGATGTGACGGTAGTGGGCAGCAATGACTACACCGCCACCAAAGGCTCAGATATCGTGGTCATTACCGCCGGCATTGCTCGCAAACCGGGTATGAGCCGTGAAGACCTCCTGGCAACCAATGCTGAAATCGTACGCACGGCCGTGCAAAATACCATTCAGGGCTCGCCAGATGCGATCTATATTATCCTGACCAATCCGCTGGACACCATGGCTTACCTGGCGCTCAAAACCAGCAAGTTGCCGCGCGAACGCGTCATCGGGCAGGCAGGCATTCTGGATTCGGCGCGCATGCGCGCCTTTGTGGCCATGGAGACGGGCGTGAGCGTTGAGAACATTTCCTGTTATGTGCTTGGCGGTCATGGCGACGAGATGGTGCCGCTGACCAGCCGATCGAACATCGCCGGCATCTCTTTGCGGGAATACTTACCTGCCGATAGACTGGCAGCAATTGTGGAACGCACGCGCAAAGGCGGCGGCGAGATTGTCAGTTTGCTCAAAACCGGCTCGGCGTATTACGCCCCGGCAGCGGCTGTGGCGCAGATGGTTGAGGCAATTCTTAAAGATAAGCATCTGATTGTCCCGGCTTCGGCCTACATGCAGGGCGAATACGGCCTAAAGGATATCTACTTTGGCGTGCCGGTGCAGTTGGGCCGCAAGGGGATGGAAAAGGTCATCGAATACAGCCTCGAGGCAGACGAGAAAGCCGCCCTGGAAAAATCAGCGGCAGCAGTGAAAGAGAGCATTCAGACTCTTCACACACTGGTTCAGTTATAGTCCTGCCAGCACGAGACGCATGCTGCAAAAAGGTCAAGTAAATCTGAATCCCAAGACAGTCTTCCTCTAGGGTGTTGCTGAAAACAATTTGCCACGAATGAAACGAATTTCGCCAAAAACGTCAGGAAAATTCGTGTCCCCTTGCGAAATTCGTGGCCGATCTTCAAGGAAATGATTCATCAACACGCAACGGGGAAACTACTCAAGGCAAACCCTTGCAAAAGTTTTAGAAATTCTGAGGAGCAAACATGATACTGCATGAAAAAATTTCCGCTCAATTGCCTGCCTGGCGGGAACGTGTCAAAAACCTGGTCAAAGAACATGGCGAGACGGTCATCGATCAGGTGACCATTGGCCAGGTTTATGGCGGCATGCGCGATGTCAAATCGCTTGTGACCGATATTTCGTTCGTTGATCCGGCAACCGGCATCAAGTTCCGCGGCATGTCCATTCCCGAAGTCCTGGAGAAACTGCCCAAGCCCGACGGCGCCGCTATTCCCTATGTTGGGGCATTGTTCTACCTCTTGCTCGTTGGCGAGATTCCCACCCGAGCCGAAGCCGAGGCGGTCGAGGCCGAGTGGGCCAGGCGCGCCGAAGTGCCGGCTTATGTTTACGATGTGTTGCGCGCCATGCCACGGGAAACCCACCCGATGGTGCTGTTTTCACAGGCAGTGCTGGCCCTGCAGGTTACCTCTGAGTTTGCTCGCAAATATAACGAGGGGATCAAAAAAGATGCCTATTGGGAACCGACGCTGGAAGACGCGCTCAATTTGACGGCCAAACTGCCGGTCATTGCGGCTTTCATTTACTGGTTGAAATACGGAGACGGCCAGGCGCCAAAGTACGACCCCGCGCTGGATTATGGCGCCAACTTTGCCCACATGTTGGGCGTGAAGGACGAGAAGGGATATGCAGAACTTGCCCGCTTATATTTCATTCTCCATTCCGACCACGAGTCGGGGAATGTCTCGGCTCACGCGACACATCTGGTTGGCTCGGCCCTCTCAGACGCTTACTACGCCTTTTCGGCCGGCCTGAACGGACTGGCCGGGCCTTTGCATGGGCTGGCCAATCAGGAGTGCCTGGGCTGGCTGATTGCGGTGCGCGACCGCTTTGGGGGTGTCCCCTCACGCCAGGACCTGTACAAGTTTGCCTGGGAAACGCTCGAAAGCGGCAAAGTCATCCCCGGCTATGGGCATGCCGTGCTGCGCGTCCCCGACCCGCGTTTTACGGCCCAACTGGAATATGCCAAACAACATTTCCCGCAGGATACGCTGGTGCAATTGGCCGAACTGGTCTATGACGTGGTGCCGCAGGTGCTCAAAGAGCAGGGCAAGGCCAAGAACCCGGCCCCGAATGTAGATGCCATCTCTGGCACGCTCCAGTACTATTATGGTGTTCGCGAATTCGATTTTTACACCGTGCTGTTTGGGGTAGGGCGGGCATTGGGTGTAATGGCCAATCTGGTGTGGGCGCGGGCATTGGGTCAGCCAATTGAGCGCCCCAAAAGCCTGACAACAGCCATGCTGGAAGAAGCAGCAAAAAAATAAGAAAAAAGAAAGATCAACGGTAATGAGAAACGGCGCGCATCTGGGATGCGCGCCGTTCTTCTCTCCAAAAAGACGGTTTAAGGTGCGACGCCCATCCAGGAGAAAACGCGTTGCTGACTGGGTGCGCCGGCCGAAGTCCAAATCGGCTGTCCTTGCTCGTCGGTTCCGGTCTGACGCACGGTAGTCACCCACCAACGGATGACATGTGGAATCTTATCCTTGGGGCGGAAGGAAACGGGGATAATGTACTTGGTATCTGTCACGTAGTCCACAATGCGGCGGCCCTGGCTGTCGGTCACATCCTCGATCGTAACCTGATACCGTTCATTTTCGCGCAGGGTTCCAACAGACGCCCATTGCAGGGTAATCACGTCATTGTCCAGGGTGAAAGAAGCGCCATCGGCCGGCAAGAGCAGGTTGGGAGCCGGATAGGGCGGCGGCGTGGTCGGCGTGGGGGTAGGGCCGGGGGTAGCCGCGCGGGCACAAAGCGGAATAATCAGCGGCTGGCCAATATAAACGTTGTCGCTGGCCAGACCATTGAAGTCCTTGATGGCTGCCTGCGGCACAGCGTAATTGGCGGCAATGCTTGAGAGGGTATCGTTTTCCTGAACGGTATAGATCACCTTTTCGCAGGCTTCTCTGGTCGCCTGCGCCGGCTCAAAGGTAGCCGTCGGCGGCGGCGTGACCGTTGGGGTCGGGTACGGCACTTTCAACACCTGGCCAACATAAAGCGTATTGCAGGCTACCGGCAGGTTATTCAACACAATGAGCGACTGGACGGAGATTCCAAAGGTGAAGGCAATGGAAGAACAGGTATCTCCTGCCGCAACGGTGTACTCAAAAGGCGGCAGAGGGGTCTCGGTCGGCGCGAGGGTGGGCGTCAGCGTCTCGGTTGGGCTGGGCGTAATGGTCGGCGTTTCGGTTGGAGGTGCCACCGGCGTCGGCTCAATCACCCGGCCGGTGCCGCGCAAAACAGCAAAGACCACAGCCGCGCCAATCACCAGGAAAAGCGCCAGCAGGCCAAATGCAGCAGGCAGGCTGAGGGTCACTTCGGGCAAACGGCTGGCCTGGATGGCCTTTTCGGCCTTGGGTGTTGCCGGTTTAACGGCCAGTTCCGTGCCGCATACCAAGCAGCGCGTGGCGCTTTCGCTCAGCCGCGTGCCGCACGTAGGGCAGACTTTGGTCTGTTTGGGATTCGATTCTGGACTCATACGGGGCAGAATTATACCATTTTACATCCCTTCGACCACCACCATATTCGTTTTGGCGGTTTGCTGGCGCAGGGCCAGGGCCGGGGCATATTCAGGCGAGTCGTGCCATTTTCTGGCCTGCTCTACTGAGGGGAATTCCAGTATGACCAGACGTCTGGCATGCCAGTCCCCTTCTAAAGTCTCTGTGTAACCGCCGCGGGCAATATATTTGCCGCCATATTGCAAAACAGTGGCATGCGCCATCTTCTTATACTCTTCATAGCGCACCGGATCGGTTACTTCAATATCTACGATTACATAGGCTGTCATTTTTTTACTCCAGGGTTTCAAGATAGTCCATCAGCAAGCGCACCCCAAAACCGGTTGCGCCTTTGGGACAATAGGGTCTGCGTTTTTCGGCATCTGCCACCCCGGCAATATCCAGATGTGCCCAAGGCTGGCCATCGTCCACAAATTGCTTGAGGAAAATAGCGCCGACAATCGGCAGGGCCTTGCGTCCGGGAATGGCAGAGTTGACCAGATCGGTTTTTTCGCCTCGAATCAGTTCGGCATATTCGGGGTCGAGGGGAAGCCGCCATAAACGTTCATGCGTACGTTCGCCGGCCTGAAAAAGGGAGGCGGCCAACTCGTCGTCGGTAGCAAACATTCCGGCTCGAATCGACCCGAGGGCGGTTACCACACCGCCGGTCAGTGTCGCCAAGTCAATCATGACGCGCGGCTTGAACTGCCGCTGGGCGTACGTCAGGGCATCGGCCAAGACCAGGCGGCCTTCGGCGTCTGTGTTGAGCACTTCAACCGTCTTGCCAGAAAGGGTTTTGATAATATCGTTGGGACGATAAGCGTAGGCCGAAACCATATTCTCGGCCGCGGCCAGGATGCCCACCACCGGCGTCTTGAGTTTGAGGCGGGCAGCAGCAATCAGCGTGGCAAGCACTGTCATGGCTCCGGCCTTGTCCACGTTCATGCCAAGCATGGCTTCGCTGCCTTTGAGCGAATAGCCGCCTGTATCAAAAGTGAGCGACTTCCCTACCAGAGCAACGGGTTTTTCATTGGCGCTGCCTGCATGCTGAAGGATAATCAGCCGGGAAGGGGTATTGCTGCCCTGTCCAACGGCCACAATGGCGCCGGCTCCCATCTCACGCAATTGATGGTCGTCCAGCACGGTGCAAATCAGGCCGTATTCAGCAGCAAGATTCTGGGCGCGTTCGGCCAGGGTGACAGGGTTGATCACATTAGGAGGTTCATTTGTCCAGGTGCGCGCCAGGTTCACTGCTTCGCAGATAACCACAGCCCGGTCCAGCGCATTCTCATACATAGCCGGGTTTGCTGTTAGCAGATTGACCTCGATCGTATGAGACTCAACGCTGGAGAGATAAGCATCAAAGCGATAATCGCCCAGCAACATGCCTTCGGCCAGCGCGAAAACCGATTCGGGTGCAAGCAGTTTATTTTCGGCCAAATCTATGCTGACGGCTCCTATCTTGTTGTAGGCCAGCCAGCGAACCAGCAAACTGGCAGCCCGGCGCAGGTTTTCGGCAGTCACGCCTTCAGAAGAGCGGACAAAGACGGTCACGATTTGAGATGCCGGGTCATGGCTGATGTTCCAGGCTTCAGGATCGGCCAGGGCCGGCTTCGGTGCAGGCGGAGCGGTCTCAATGCGGGCACGCAATCCGCCGCGAAAAGTGCTGGAGTTAGCAAGTTGAATGGTAAGCATATTCCTCCTCAATGCAGAATGGATTTGAAATTAACCGCAGGTTTGTCACACGACACTCTTAAATTCGCGCCTGACAACCTATGTTGGCAGGTTGCTCAACTATACCACTTTGCGGCTCTTTGCAAAATGATATAATCGCTCTCACTTCATGCGAGGTTATAAGAATGATCAATCCTGTCATTTTTTCCATCAAGATTACCGAGTCGTTTTACCTGACTCTCACCTGGTACGGTGTCCTGGTCATGACCGGTGTCGTGGTTGCCGGCTGGTTAGCCGAAAAGGAAATCCGCCGGCGGGGAGAAAACGGCGAGCATGTCTGGAATGCATTGGTCTGGGCGCTGCCAAGCGGCGTGATCGGGGCAAGGCTGTGGTATGTGGCCCAGTCCATCTGGAGTGGTAATTCTTACTATCTGGATGAGCCGCGCAAAATCCTTATGATAAATGAGGGCGGCCTGCACTTTTTTGGAGCGTTGTTGTTTGGGGGCATTGCCCTTGTTCTGTATGTCCAAAAGTACAAGGTAGATCCCTGGTTATTGCTCGACTCGGTGGCTCCTATGGTGCTGATCGGACAAGCCATAGCCCGGCCGGCCAATTTCATCAACCAGGAACTTTACGGCCAACCGACAAGCCTGCCCTGGGGCATTGCCATAGATGCCGCCCACCGCATTGCGCCTTACAACGACCTGGCAAAATACCCGCTGGAGACAACCCGCTTTCATCCCACCTTTGCCTATGAAATGTTGTGGAACTTTCTGGCCGCAGCCTTACTCATCTGGCTGGCACATCGGCTTAAAAATGCGCTACGACCCGGAACTCTTTTTGCCGGCTGGTTAATTTTAGCAGGCACTGGACGCGTGATTGTCGAATCGTTCCGGCCCGACCAGCCGCTGATTCCGGGGACGGCTTTAAGTTACTCGCGTCTGTTCGCGGCCTTGATGGCAATAGCGGGATCCTTATTGCTTTTACTCATCACCGACACCATCCGCCTGCCGCGCCTGAATCCCTGGCGGGAGGCATATTACCTGGCCCCGCCCCTGACTCAAGCAGCGCCAGAGTCACAACCGACAAAACGCGTTTACCGAAGGAAAAAACGGGGATAGGCAAGCCCTGTCCAAAAAAACGCCGGGAACTCAGCCGGCGTTTTTTGAATTTTTCTAACGGGTCAATCGGACGCTGCGTCCAGTTCAATGTTCTCCGGCAGGACCGCCGGCTCAGGCAGAGACGGTTCACGCTGGTCAAAGCCAAAGCGTTCAAAAATATCGGCAAAGGCTTCTACAATCTGCTGGCGCGTAAAGCCCATTTCTTCATAGGAATAAACATGGTCGCTTTGGTGGGCACGGGCATCGGCCACGGCTTCAACAACGATTCTCTCCAGTCCCTTCCGCGCCGGATAGCCAAAACGGTGATACAGGCCGCGAATGACGCGCTCAGGGTCGTGAATCAGTTCATCGTATGTCAGGATCAACCTTTCGGGCGCGGGATGCGCATCCAGGTAAGCCAGCGGATGCCGATACCAGTATTGTGTCATTTCCAGTATCTCTTTGCGGTAGGGATATTTTTCCAGCGGGGTAGTAAAAACATGCCAGGCATAAGAGAACCAGGAAAGCGTGGAGGGCAGCATGTCCAGCGGGTTGCGCACCAGATAAACAATGCGCGCTTCAGGGAAGACCTCGGCCAGAGTCTCGATTTTGGCGCTGAAAATGGGATTCTTGGCCACCAGATGAAGTTTGCCGCCAGTGGCATAGAGATGACGCTGGATACAGGCGCGGTAGAAGGCCATAATGCGCCTTCGCTCAGCGGGGGGAATGGCGTCGTCGAAAAACTGATAGGGCGGCATCTCATCCAGGAAGGGGAAGAGGAAAACCACAAAGAAAGTGGACCAGGCATGCAGGAGCAGGTTTTCGTCTTCCTCCGGCTGAAAGAGACTGATGCGGTGAATGCGCACCTGCCCCAGGGAACGCCGGTCTATGCCGGTCAGGAGGCGTTTGAGTGGGTGTCCAAGCGCTGTATCCAGCCGGTTGAGCAAAGCAAGCAGTTTTTTCTGAGTAACAGAAGGAGCAAAGAAAATGTCAGCCACGCGCAGGCTGGTAAAGACTCCGCCATCGCGCGCCAGCAGGCGCTGCAGGAAAGTTGATCCGCTGCGGAAATTGCCAATGATGAAGAGCGGCTTGTGAACAGGCTGCTGTTTGTAGCCAGGGAAAAGTAAATCGTCCAATAAAAAGAAGAGCCAGGTGATCAGGGCATAGGCTGGCCACAACGTGTAGAAGAGGAGGACGAATTTAAGGCGCTTGCCTTTGAGTTCGCCATGTGTCCCCCGTGTGTGGAAAAAGGAACGATAGGCCATGCGCCAGAAGAGCCGGAAATTGTAGACCAAAACGTGTGCTCCAGAACAAAGTCACAGCCGGTGGTTTAAATCCGGCTGTCTGATTGATTGTATCAGATTTTTGGGGAGCAGGCAGCCGCCAAACCGATGGGCATCGCTTCCAAATCTGAGGAATCTTCCCCCAGAATGTTGGCAAAGGCCATTTGCCACGAATGAGGCGAATTCCACGAAAAAATGACAAGAAAATTTGCCTTCCTGGTATGGCTTTCTCAAAATTCCATCTTTACCGCTGAGCCGCAAGGCTCTCAGAACCTGTGAAGATGTAAGACTCTGCGCTCTCGGCGTCTCTGCGGTGCGTTCTCACAGTCATACGGGCAACAAAAAAGACCGCTTTTGAGCGGTCTTGTGCCCCCACGGGAATTCGAATCCCGGTCTTAACCTTGAAAGGGTTGCGTCCTAGTCCACTAGACGATGGGGGCTTTTTGAGCGGGGGGATTTTATCATCCACTTCCCGAACGGTCAAGCAAATTGGGCTTGCTTTTTGCTGATTTTCTCAACAGCCGCACAGAACAAGCGAGAAATGTGTAACCGCCAGCAAGCACCGCCCTCTGGTCAACAAAATTGCCGTCTCATCATTTTTGCGCCGACACACGTTGGTTCAAAAGTCCCAGCAGATCCACCTGGCTTCGATTGAACAAAACAGCCTCGCTCTCAATGCGCAAACTTGGAATCAGAATGGCAGTCAAAAGCGTGTTGTAAAGCGGGACAAAGTCGCGCGTTCCTTCCGACATAATGGCGCTGAAATCAAAGCGCCCTGGCCACTCCAGCGTACCCTGCAACTCATAGACCTGGCTGGTCATCCGCACTGCATACTCAACCACCTTTGAATAACCGCCTCGCGCCAGAGAGACCGGGCCTACGTCCTCGCGGCGGCCCATGCATACCACAAAGATCTGTCTCTTCACCAAACGCACCACTTCAAAATGGTCAACCAGTTTGGTAGGCATGTGCAAACGGGCCAGTTTGGCGTCATGCACTTCCATGTAAGAGTTATTCGTATCGTTCAGCAACCCCATGGCGCCAGTATTGCTGACCAACATTTTGCCAACTACCCGATAACTGGGCGTCAAGAAATCGGCGGCAATAAAACGATGGGTGCGCGGGGCGGTATCCATACTCATGGGCAACCCTCCAGGCTAACTATCTGCAGAGGCAGGCCGCTGGCGCCGCGGACGCCTGGGAAGATGAGAGCGAGTCCGCCGCCTCCCTGGCGAGGGTTTGCCCGCATTCGGGCTAAGCAGCATATTGAGCCACGAGACTGCCCGGACATCATACTCTCGCCGCCCGCAGACATCACATACCCAGGCCGGGAAATTAGGCACACTAACCAGTTCATTATCCAGCCAGGTGAAGTAGGTCATAAACTGCAAGCGCATCATCCCTGCCTGGCACTCGCGGCATGGAAAAGACTCTTGAGGGAACGATTCACTCATCGGTTCACATCCTGCTGTCCGGCTTCAGATAAAATGGTAAGGCTGGCGCTGGCTCCAAGGCGGTTGGCTCCGGCAAGAATCATCCGCTTTGCATCCTCCCAGTGACGAATGCCACCGGCCGCCTTGACGCCCATCTCCGGCCCGACAACACGCCGCATCAGATCTACATCTTCCATAGTCGCGCCGCTTGTGCTGAAGCCGGTCGAGGTCTTGACAAAATCTGCCCCGGCTTCACGGCACAACAGGCAGGCGATAATCTTCTCGCGGCGTGTGAGCAGCGCATTTTCAAGAATCACCTTGACCAGCGCGCCCTCCGCGTGCGCCGTCTCAACCACTGCTTCTACATCTTCAAAAGCCAGGGAGAAATCGCCGCCTTTCAACGCGCCGATATTAATCACCATATCCACCTCGGCCGCGCCGGCATGAATGACAAAGCGGGTCTCAGCCGCCTTGAAATCAGGCGAGTGCGCTCCCAGCGGAAATGAAATCACCGAACAGACTCCTACGTCGCTGTCGGCCAGCAGGCCTGCAGCCAGAGGCACATATACCGGATTAATGCACACGGTTGCAAAACCGTGTTCTTTTGCCTCGGCACACAACGTTTTCACCTGTTCGGCAGTCGCCTCGGGTTTGAGCAAGGTATGGTCAATCCAACCGGCCAACGCATCAGCAGATGGAGGAGTCAGCCGGAGAGCGGCAGGTGGCAGGTCCTGCTCATAGGCCTCGGCAAGTGCAAGAAGTTCACTCAAGTCTCTCATTGCATTCCTCCATTCATGGGGCAGCCTGCGCCGTCTGGCCCGATTTTAACACCATTATATCGGTCAACGGCCAATATACCACAAGTGCTTTGCCAATCACGTTTTCCTGGGGCAGGAAATCCCACTGATGAGAATCAGACGAGTCGTTACGATTGTCGCCCAACACAAACAAGTGGCCTTCAGGCACCGTCCACTCGCCGGAATAGCGAGGCGGCTGGGCAATGTATGGCTCATCCAATCGCTGGCCATTGATAAAGACCATGCCGTTCTCAATTTTCACCGTTTCGCCGGGCAAACCAATAATGCGTTTGACATAATCTTCATAGCGGTCATGCAGGCCTGGGAAACCAAGCAGCCGCCGCCACAGGCTCTCTTCCGGGTGCATCGGCGGGCGGAAGATGATCACGTCGCCGCGCTGGTATTGACCACGAAGATAAGACAGACGGCTCACCAGAAGATACTGGCCGTCATCCAGGGTGGGGCGCATCGAATATCCTTCCACCCGCACGCGGGCCGAAACCAGGTTTATGCCAACGAACAAAACCACAGCCAGCAGTACCGTCTCAAGCAGGTCCAGAACAAACTGCCGCCAGGACATTTTCTCTTGGGCGCGCTCTACAGGCTCAGATGCAGCAGACTGAATCTCCACACTACCTCCAAAATTTTTTCTGGCGGGATTATAACGCCTTTTGCCGCCGGTAGGGCATTATACCCGCCCCCAGGCAAAGAAAGTCGGCACATACAGGCGGCGGGTGCCGTCTCGCCAGGCCTGGGCATCCAGGGAACGGTAGGTTTGGAACTCTGCTGACGAAAGGCTATCCGCCAGATCGGCCTGCAACACAGCCCATTCCATTTCCTGTTCCTCGGGAGCGGGCGGTTCGAACGGGGCCGGGGCCAGCGCGCCGCATTCGATGGGCTTAATCCCCGCCCGGAGGAACAGGTCGGCCAAACGGCCGCCGAGGGAAATATCGGCACCCTGCCGCCGCAGGGACTCGTTCTGCATCTGGCCCAGAGGCTCGAGGGCGGCGGGCGCATCCTGGCGGGCAGAATAATCGGGTTCGGCCAGGGCCAGCACACTGCCGCCAGGGCGGGTGACGCGTTTCATCTCCTGCAAAACGCGTACCGGCTCGGAGACCCAGAGCAAGAGATAATGACAAAAGGTGATATCAAAGGCCGCGGACGGATAGGGCAAGCAGCAGGCATCGCCGCACGTCAGGCGGGCTGCCGGGGTGTGGGAACGCGCTTGAGAAAGCCGCGCCAGGTTCAGGTCCAGGCCGTGAACCGTCAGGTGGTGCGGCAAATCGGCCAGGACGGCGCCGGTTCCGCAGCCAACTTCAAGCACGCGTCTGCTGTCATCCAGTCCGGCTTGGGCAAACAAATAGACGCGCAATGTGCGCGTCCACCTGGCTTGTTGAAGGAAACGGGCATGCCAGTCTATTCTTTCCATTGAAGGACAAATTCTCTCTGCTCGTCTGTCTCTGGCGAGGCGGGGTAAAAAGCAGATTTCGGCACTTCACGCCACCATTGGGCCAGTTGATTCAGGGCATCTTCGCCCGTGCGCCCATGCCGAACGAGGTAACAACCCACCGTTGTGCCGGTACGGCCGACACCTCCCCAACAATGCAAATAAATTTTTTCCCCTTTTGCCAGGGCAGCGTCAATGGCATCCAGGATGTTTTTCATCTCGTCCGCGGTGGGCAGCCCAAAATCACGAATCGGGAAACGCAGGTGGTTCACCTGCAGGCCGTATTCTGCTGCCTGCTCCATCAAGACAACATCGTAGGGGGGCAATTCGCCGTCTCTGGTCAGGTTGATAAAGGTGGTAAAACCCATCTGCAGGAAAGCATTCAGCCGCAGAACGGCGTTTGTGATTTGCGGGTGAGCAGGGTATTCACCTGCCAGGAATGAAGATGGAACAACCCAATAGGAGTCGGGGATGGGACGCAGGAGAGATTGATTCATCAAGAGTCGGGCTGGGCCTCACCTGGGGTCAGGAAAGAGGAGATAGACGGCGGGTAGGGGGTGGTGTCGCGTCGGAACTCGTAGGTGACGACCATCTGCTCAATGACTTCCGCCTCTTTAGGGCCGACATTCAAAAACTCAAAACCGATATTGTAAAAGGCCGGGTTGATATCTGCCTGGCACCAGGCGACTCGGGCTCGCAGGTTCAGATGGTCGCTGGAAAAGATGATCGGGTCGGGCAGGTCGAAGCGTAACTCAAGGACTGTATCCACAGGCAGAGGGTCATCGCTGATGGTCATGGCGCCAAGTTGACTCATGTCGGAGAGATAGCCAATAACGCGGCCTGTTTTCTGGTCAAAAACGCGCGAATAAACCATCAGGTATTTGCGCGGCAGTTTCCGGCGTTCGTCCATTACGGTGGCTCCTTTCCTATGCCCATAGTGTACAGTCAAAAGCGGGGGGTTGTCAAGTTGGCGGCGCTTCTTGTTCAGACAGCATGTCCATCACAATTCGCACGGCATCGCGCACCAGCAAGGTACAAACTGTATGATGGATGTCGCGTTCGGCAGCCTGCTGACGGCCGGCGGGGGTAGTGAAATCGCAGCCGGTCAGATCGCGGCACAAGATAGTGGAGTGGAGTTGCTCAAAACGCTGCAAGAAGGTTTCGGCCCTGGCGTAATTGGCCTCTTTATCGTCAACCGAGGCGCCGTTGGCAGCCAGGCCCAGCGCCATAAGCGCGCCGCTAATTGCCCCACAAACCTGTCCGCGGCGGGCGATGCCGCCGCCAAACGAGGAAGCCAGTTTGATGGCGGCAGTCGGTTCCAGGCCAGCCTGGGCAGCAAGCGCAGCCAGCACAGATTGGGCGCAATTGTAGCCTGTCTCAAACAAGTTAAGAGCGATTGTTTCAGGATGCTCAGCCACGTGGACGATTCCAAAAGTGCGGGATGAGTCGGCCAGATTCCTCGATGTAATCTTTGTATGCCTGGCCAAAATGCTCAACCATCATCTCCTCTTCGCGCGGCATGCGCAGTAAGTAAAGCGGGACAAAAGCCACCAACAGGCCAAAACCTGCAATCCAGTTATGCAGGAGAAGGGGTTGAGCCAGAGACCATAACCACATTGCCGCGTAGACCGGATGCCGCATATGGCGATAAACGCCGGTTGTGACCAGTTGCTGACTTTCCAGCACTTCCAAGCGAGGCGACCAGTTCTCGCCCAATTCACGATAAGCGCTGGCATACAATCCCAAAGAAGCGGCAAACAACACGCAGCCTGCCCAACCCAACCAGTCGGGCAGGCTGTAGTTGGCAAAATCCAGCCAATTGGAGAAAATATACACCAGCGGGATGACCTGCCAGAACAGCCAGGCGCTAAAATCCAGGAGGACATCCACCGCGCGGAAGTGTTGTTGTTTCTTCTTGAGACGTTTGTAGCGCGACAGGCGCGGCATATAAATCGCAAACAAATAAACCGCTAACACCACCAGCCAGAGAATCTCAAAAATGGACACGATGCCCTATCCTTGTTTGTAGATTTTCTCCCAGGGATCGCGCAGGAAGTTGCCCAGAATCTGATCGGCCATGCCTTGCGAGGGCAGCACATCTCCATCCGGCTCGACATATAACCAGGCTTTGCCGGCGCCGCTCTGGGTTTGCACTTCGGCCAATTCCAGCAAAACGGGGTGGGAGGCCGAATAAGGCACCGGCAAATCCCAGGTCAATCGCAGTCCCAGGGCTGCGGCGCGATCGCGCAAACTCGGCGCAGAATCATCCAGGCCAGGCTCAAAGGTCAGCGAAAGGGAGCGGACATCCAGTTCAGCCAACCGTTCGAGGTAAGCCGCCGCCTGGGCAGCGTTTTTATGCGTCACCGTAAGGTGGACGGTGACAAAAATGTCTTCTGGCATGATCACGCCAAGCGCCTTCCACGAAGCCGGATTCTCCGGCTGGAGGATGAAAAGCAAATGGTCCAGGCCGGTCTGTAATAACAGGTTTAAATACTCCCGCTCAGCAAGTTTCAGGCCATCGCTTAACAAGCCGGAGACCATGCCTTTCGATTCGGCATAAGCAATCAAGTCGGGCAAGTCTTCCCGCAGCGTAGGCTCTCCGCCAGTAAAGGTCACATGTGGAATGCCAACTGCCCAGGCCTTATCGAGGATGAATTTCCACTCGTCGGTTGTCAGTTCGCGGTCCACGCGCTTTGTGGGGGCATCTTCTGCAGGCGCGCCAGGAGGGAGGCGATACGTCAGGGCGCAGTCCAGGCGCAAAGGAGCGCCAAGGCTTCCAGAGTAGGGAGTAACCCGCTCAAAGCCCAAAAAAGAGACGGGGTCCAAATCGGGCGTCTCAATCAGCGCTTCTACCCGCTCTACAAAGTCCACAAAATCCTGCTGCGCCTGTCTTTTGCTCACCCGATAGCGAGCGGCAATGGCCTTGCCGGCTTCTTCGGGGGAACTCCCGCGCAGCATGTGATACGCATATTCGGCCGCGGATGGATTGAGATGCAAAACCGTAGCAGCGTTGACAATCAGAATCCCCGAACCATCCGGCTGCATACGCAAATGCAGGCGGTAAGGCGGTTTATCGGGCGGAGCAAAAAGGCCGTGATGCAGGCTGGCCGGCAGAGGTTTAACCGGCGCAAACCGCTCTCGAATAAAATCAATCAACGCAGACATAAGCGCTCCTTTTACTTGCGGATAAAGTGCGGCATCTCAAAGGGGATTTCCAAAACGAGTTCTACAAAGCCCATGTAATGACCGTCTTTGTGCCACGGCACCTGATACACCAATTTCTTTACCCCGTGTTTTTCGATGGTGTAGATATTGGCTTGCCGGGTATCCATCATTTTCTGCAATTTTTCACGCGCCGCTTTGGGATGACAATCCAGCACGTTCTTGCCAATCAGCGCATAGCCTCCATCTTCTTCAAAAGATTCGGCGGCTTTATCATTCATCGCCACAATGGTGCCGTCGCGGTCACTGACGGTAATGGCGCCAGGAAATTCTTTAAACCAGGAATGCAAATCGTCCATAGAGTTTCTCCTTGATGTTCAAAGTCTCAACGGGCAGGGAGCAAATTCCCGTCCGATTCAAACAAAAGCGGACAGCCGCCGCCGCATTCGGCCAAGAGCAAACAACCGTTGCACTTCTCCGGCAAACCTTGCCGCTCACGCAAGCGCACGGCCAAGTCGTGATTCCAGATCTTCTCCCATTCGTCGGTGAGAAAGTTGCCCAGCGGGTGATAATACGATTGACACGGCAAGACGCCGCCATCCGGCTCGACACACATGTTATACAAAGCCGCCGTACAGCCTTTGACGCCCAGGTTCATCTGCACCGGGTCAAAATTGCAATACTGGGTAGGAGTGTACCAGATGAGACGCTGACCATGCTGCTCTGTTTTCTGTTGTGCCAGCGCCAGCAGGGGCATGAGTTCGGCCTCGGCCAAACCCGTCCCTACCGTTGCGCCGCGGCCAGAGTAGATCAATGCATTCAAGCCAACCGTTGGCACGCCCAACTCTGCCAGGAAATCTAACGTAGCCGCAATGGTGTGCATATTGGTACGCAACATGGTCGTGTTGGTCATCACATACAGACGCGTTGCCAGGGCATTCTTCAAACCACGGACGGTTTGCTCAAAGGCCTTAGCGTTTACCATCTGATTGTGGACTTCTGCATCGGCAGACTCAAGCGTTATTTGGACATGATCCAGACCCGCAGCAACCAACCGTTTAACGTAAGCCGGGTCGGCCAGACGCCGGGCGTTGGTGTTCAAACCCGTAATTTGGCCATTGGCTTCGGCATGGGCGATTAATTCGGGCAGGTCGTCACGCAGAGTCGGCTCGCCGCCAGTAAAGATGATATGTGGGATGCCAAGCGCCCAGGCCTTGTCAATAACCGCTTTCCATGTCTGCGTATCCAGTTCCCCTGTTCCGCCGGCGGCATTTCCTTTAAGGGCAACGGGATGCTCAATGTTGTAACAATGGGCACAATCATTGTTGCAGCGGTAGGTCAACGCCAAATCCAGGCGGTATGGGGCCGTTGGACGAGTCGAGAAAGGTGCTACCGTCTCCAGGTCTAAATCATGAATCGGACAGGCGCCGTCCGGACGAATCAATTCTTCGAGTTGCAAGACAAAAGCCGCCAAGTCGGCGCGGGCCTGAGCGGGACGAATCTGATAGCGGCCGGTAATGGTTGCAACAGCCTCTTGTTCTGGCGTCTTCTCCAAAAGGAGAAAAGCCATCAGGGCGGCTGTCGGATTCAGGTGGATCACCCGGCTGGCATTGACAAGCAGTGTGCCGTGTCCATCCGGGTCCAGGCGCAGGTGAATGCGGCTCTTCTCATTTGCATTCTCAAAAGCATAATGATAGAGACCGGGCGAGGGGTTCTTCGCCGCCGGGTGTGGTTGTCTCAGCCGGCCGAGCACATCCCAAATACCCATACATTCTCCTGGCACAGCAATAAGGCGGAACTAACGTCCGCCGCCAGCGCAGGCACAAGCACAACCTGCACAAGCACAGGCGCAGGCACAACCGCCGCCGCTGCGTGAACCACTGCTGCGTGATGGCGGAGGCGGCGGATTGGTGACATTGGTGACCTTGCTGGTAAATCCGCCAACATCCCCAAGGACTTTGCCGGCAAAGTTCTGGGCGCCGGTCACTACCGAGGCGGCAAAGGCAGAGCCGGGGATGGTGCCGCTGGGCGCCTTGCCCTGAGTGGAAGTCATAGCCGGCATTGCGCGAGAGGGAGCGCCAGAAGCCATAGGGCGATAGGCTGGGTCATACCGCCCCCACCAGGTAGGCACAATAACCGGCCCCGAAAACGTGCGCCGCGTGCGGTCGTCGTAGTCCTTGTCCAACATGGTCCATTCCATCGCCTGCTCGTACATCTGGCTTTTGACCTCAGGGGTATTGGCCGCCTCAATCTGCTGCCAGGCGCGTTCGTTAATCAACTTGTAGTATTCCACCGTCTCTTTCCGGCTGAACCCGCGCATCTTATCGGAGACGCTGCGGACAAGTTTAACGGTCATCTCCTGCAAAGCGGCGCGCTGCTTGGCCAGGGTATCCGCCTTGAAGGCCTCAAGAAAGTCCTTCTCGTATTCGTGCAATCCTTCGGGCAATGGTTCGGTTATCTGCAGTTTGAGCGGGTCCTGGCTAACGACTTCGGCCGCGCCTTTCTTGATGACGCTGAACAAAATCATGGTCATGACTCTATCGAGTGGCGTTTCCATCAAGATAGCAGCCTCAACGGCTGTCAGCCCGCGCTTGATGCCATGTCCTTCAATAGAGATCTTGGGCGGCAAGTATTGCAGTTTGCGTTTGCGCTGACTGACGGCGCCGTAGATTGGAAGCCCAACAAAGAAGAGACCCAGGCAGCCGCAAATTCCAAACCCCATCAGATCATCAAGATTGATGAATGACGGCGTCACGATGGCATCGGCAGGAACGTAACTCTTGGGGAACGAAGCACCAAATTTATATTGCGTTGAAGCGCTGGCATTTGGAGCCCGCCAGGTATAGGTAATCCGTCCAGACGAATCGCGCCCCATTTCTGGCGCTTGAGCGCCCGGCCAATTGCTGGACGGGATGTGGTAACGCGGTTCATCTGCTTGAACGCCTGGCGGCAGGTGAAACACCACCGTCAAATCGGTGCTTCCGTACACGTACTGAGAGCCAAACCAGGTGGGGGAGAAAACGCCGCTGACATAGTTGGCATCTTCATCATCTTTGTAAAGCACGCCTCTGATGCTCCCCACATAGACATGCACGTTTCCTGTCCTGCCCGGCTGGATGGCATACCTTCCCAGTTCAACTGCTATGCCATAGGGACCATCTCCCTGGTAATCGGACGAAATGGACACCGGCTGACCATCTACGTCGGCTGTAATGCTCCCTCGATCATATTTGCCATTGGGCAGGCCAACATCCACAAAGTCAATCGGGCTGGCGTTGGGGCCGTTGGAAAAAGTGAAGAGGTAATCCACGGCGCTTGTACCGTCTTGGTTCCAATAAACGTGCACGACTTCGCGTTGCAGGCTGAAATAGTAGGTTTGGGCCGCGGCGGTACCCGCTAAAGCAAACGCAAAGAACAAAGCAAGCAGGTTGGCAAATAAACGTTTCATCGCAAGTCTTCCTTCCCAGAACCAAATATGGCCACTCTCTTTTGGCCGCCCATATCGTTCAAGCAGCGCGGCCCGATGCTACCACTTTGGTTCTTCTGTCAGTTGATAAACCGTATTGCAATAGGGACAATTGACCATGGGAGCGCCATTGACCACCTTGATATTGTCTGCGGTCAGCGTGCCGCCACAGGCCTGGCATTTCATCTGCTCAATTTTGGTTGCTCCGGGCAAATCCACTTTGAGGGTGACGTTTTGCGCGGCCTCCTGCTTTGTCCTACGGACGGCCAAGACGGTGAAGAAGATACCCGCCGCCAGGGCCAACACTCCGAAAAGCACGCCGGCCATGCCCAGTCCGCCTACCCCTTCTGCACCGCCGGCAGCCCCAAGCAGCAGAAAACCTCCCAGGCAGATTCCACCGGCCGCTAGCAGGAATAAAATCACCGCTACAACGTAAAGTCCAGTCGCAGGTTTCATACAGGTTACCTCCAGCCAAGAATAGGAACGAACAAAAAAACGGGAAAGATCACGCTGGGGCTGTTGAGGCAGCCCTCGGGTCCGAAAGGGAAACGGCTTGCGCTACGGCTTTCGCAGCGCGATCAGGCAGGACGACGGTTGGTCTTATTCAGTCCATATACCCGGCTAACCGGCAGGACGACAAAGAGACCGGTATCCGGCTCGTTCAAATCGCCGATGATCTGCTGGGTAACAAGCAACAGGCGTTCCACCAGCGTGTCATCATCCACCACAGTGAAGATCGTGCGGCCATGTAATTCAGGGTGGTCAAAGAAATCGCTGAGAGACGGGATAAGGGGAATGTCATCGCGTAAGGCTTCGTCTGAGCGAAGCCGTCCCAGGCCGGTGTTGAACATCACCGTTGCGCCACCAACCCCGGCTTCTTCCCACGCTGCCAGCAGATCATTCAATTTCTCAGGGTCGTGCAAAGTAAGTAGCACAAAACTACTCATGTGACTACAACTCCTTTGAGGGAGGACGGGAGGACAGGGAACGGTATGGGTGCCAGTCTTGGGGCAAGTGAAAAACCCAACGCAATAAGGGCGGCGTAATCAGTGTGGTGACAATGACCACGGCAATAATGCCAGAAAGTTCTCTTGCGCTTATCAAACCTGAATCAAGGCCCGCATTGGCTACAATCAACCCAACCTCGCCGCGTGAAATCATACCTGCGCCGAGTTGGATGCTTTCCCTCCAGGATAAGCCTCCAGCCCGGGCGCCAAGCAAGGCACCTAACCACTTCCCAACAATTGCGGCCGTGATAACCACAAGGATCAGTCCTAAAGCACTTGCCTGCAATGAGAATTTGATTTTCAAACCGATAGAAACGAAGAAAATTGGCACAAAAAAACCGTAAGCCAGGGCCGAGATGCGCGGTTCCAATATCTCTTTTTCAGAGGTACGCGCAAACATCAAACCGGATAAGAAAGCGCCGGTGATGGCGGCCATGTTTCCGACCAGTTCAGCGGCCAGGCCATAATAGAACAGCACAATCACTGCTAAAGATAATACGCTCTGACTGACGGGCAGGTTGCGCACCTTTCGCACAATGCGCGGCAGTAACCAGATGCCAAATCCGGCCGCCAGCACAAAAAAGAGCAGCATCCGGCCAAAAATTAAGAACAGGCCAAGCAAACCCGCTGCTCCAGAAACTACAGCAAAAAATATGGCCAGGAAGAGAATGACCAGTACATCATCAAACACGGCTGCCCCTAGCAAACTGAGGCCAACCCGGCTCTTAAGCATTTTCAATTCCATCAAGGTCTGTGCCGAAATGCTGACCGAGGTAGCCCCCAAAACCAGGCCAAGAAAAGCCGCGCCCTCGCCGCTTAAGCCAAACAAAAGCCCGCCTCCCCAACCCAGGACAAAAGGCATCAACACGCCCAATGTTCCACTCCAGGCCGCCACCTTAAGATTACTGGTGAATTCATCCAGGTGTAATTCCAGGCCGGCGATGAACATCAGCAACAAGACGCCAATTTCCCCCAGATCAACGACAAAATGCCGCATGGTCTCTTCGTCAAAGAAAGGCAGGTTGAGAAAATTCAAGAGCGATGGGCCTAACAGAATACCCACAATCAGTTCGCCCAGCACCGAGGGCTGGTTGAGACGGATAGTCACATAACCGGCAAGTTTGGCCAAAAAAAGCAAAGAGGCAAGCAAGAAAATCAGTTGCAGGAAGGTGGACATCGTAAAACAAGTTTATCACAATGCAAGGCGGTATGATGCAAAATTTCAAACCCGTTGCACAAAGAGGGCGCACATTGTGATAATAATCACAAAACGGGGTGATGCTTATCCCTCGGATAATGCCCTTTTAAACGGTACAATTGGCCTGAAATTTCAAAAGCAAGCCAGCAATTCCAAATCTAAAATTGATTTGAAAGGAAATGGTTCAAAATCTCAACGCAAAGGCGCAGAGTCGCAAAGATTTTTGAGAGGATTTTGCTCGGCAATTGCGCCAATTGGTTTTCATGCCAATTTTTTGACGAAAAAATCGAAAACCTGGCGTCTTGGCGGCTTTGCGTTAGGTTCGTTGATTGCAGATTTGGAATTGCTGAAAGCAAGCAGTTTCCACCTGGAGTGTTGTTGAAAGCAATTTGCCACGAAAGAAATGGGAGTCACCATGAACCTACAAGAGCAGTATTCTCGTTGGAAGGAAAACACCTACAAAAAGAGCGTTGAGCGTTTTGCCGAGCGAAAAGCAAAGTTTGTCACCTCGTCCGGCATTGAATTGCCGCCCGTGATACACCCTGCCGATCCAGACCCAGACTACATGGAAAAACTTGGCTTTCCCGGCGAGTACCCCTACACACGCGGCGTCCAACCGACCATGTATCGCGGCCGTTTGTGGACCATGCGTCAGTATGCCGGCTTTTCAACCGCGGCCGAATCCAACAAACGCTATCGTTACCTGCTGGCAAACGGTCAGACCGGCCTCTCGGTGGCCTTTGACCTGCCAACCCAAATCGGCTACGATGCAGACGACCCCATGGCCTTGGGCGAAGTGGGCAAAGTGGGCGTTTCGGTTTCGTCTCTCGACGATATGGCCGTGCTCTTTGACCAGATTCCGCTGGACAAGGTCTCTACTTCAATGACCATCAATGCCCCGGCCGGCATCCTGCTGGCCATGTATATCGCCGTGGCCAAACGACAGGGCGTAGAGATGAAGGACTTGCGCGGCACAATTCAAAACGACATCCTCAAGGAATACATTGCCCGCGGCACGTATATCTTTCCTCCCGCGCCCTCTATGCGTTTGATTACGGATATCTTCTCCTTCTGCGCCCGCGAAATTCCGGCCTGGAATACCATCTCGATTAGCGGGTATCACATCCGCGAGGCCGGTTCAACGGCTGCCCAAGAAGTAGCCTTTACCCTGGCAAACGCCATCGCCTATGTTCAAGTCGCCATTGATGCCGGCCTGGATGTAGACGTGTTTGCCCCACAGTTATCCTTTTTCTTCAACGCTCACAATAACCTGCTGGAGGAGGTCGCCAAATTCCGCGCCGCCCGGCGCATGTGGGCCAAGATTATGCGCGAACGCTTCAAGGCTCAAAAACCGGCCTCCTGGCAGTTGCGTTTCCACACCCAAACTGCCGGCTCTACCCTCACAGCCCAACAGCCGGAAAACAATGTGGTCCGCGTCACCTTACAGGCCTTGGCGGCGGTTCTAGGCGGGACCCAAAGCCTGCACACCAATTCGATGGACGAGGCGCTCTGGCTGCCAACCGAAAAATCCGTCCGTGTGGCTTTGCGCACTCAGCAAATCATCGCTTACGAATCCGGCGTAGCCGATTCGATTGACCCGCTGGCCGGGGCATACTTGATCGAATACCTGACCGACGAAATCGAGCGCCTGGCAAGCGAGTACATCCAGAAGATAGATGCCCTGGGCGGCGCGTTGACGGCCATAGAGCAGGGCTACATCCAACGCGAAATCCAGGATGCGGCCTACGCGGCGCAAATGGCCATTGAGAAAGGCGAGCAGATCGTGGTAGGGATGAATCAATTCCAAATCCAGGAAGAAATCGCCCTCGAACGCCAAAAGATTGACCCGGCAATTGAGGCTTCGGCGCGGGCGCGCCTGGCCGAATTGCGGGTTGCCAGGGACAATGTCCGCGTTGGCGAATTGCGCAGCCGGCTAGAGCAGGCAGCCCGTGGTTCGGAGAATCTCATGCCGCTTTTCATCGAATGCGTTGAGAACAAGGTGACACTGGGTGAAATTTGCCACACCCTGCGAGGGGTGTGGGGAGAATATCAAGCACAGGGAATCTAAATGAGCCAAATTGTTGAGTGTATCCCCAATTTCTCTGAAGCCCGCCGCCCAGAGGTGGTAGAGCAAATCCTGGCTGCCATCACCTCTGTGCCCCAGGCGCGCCTGCTAGACCGCTCTTCAGACCTGGATCACAACCGTACGGTAGTGACCTTTGCCGGCCCGCCGGATGCGGTGGAGGAGGCCGCTTTCCGCGCCATTCAAAAGGCGGCTGAATTGATTGACCTGAATCAGCATACCGGCGAACACCCGCGCATTGGCGCGACCGACGTCGTGCCGTTTGTCCCGATTGCCAATATCAGCATGGATGAGTGCGTGGCAATGGCACGCCGCCTGGGTCAACGCGTGGGAGAAACGCTTGACATCCCGGTTTACCTGTACGAATACGCTGCCACCCGGCCAGAGCGCACCAACCTGGAAGTCATCCGGCGCGGGCAGTATGAAGCCCTCAAAGCAGAGATTACGCTCCCTGAACGGCAGCCAGATTTCGGTCCGGCAAGAATCGGGCCGGCCGGCGCCACTGTCATCGGAGCGCGCGATCCGCTCATCGCCTTCAACGTTTACCTGACAACGTCTGACGTGGAGATTGCTCAGAAAATCGCCAAAGCCGTGCGTCAGTCATCCGGCGGCCTGCGTTATGTCAAGGCCATGGGTGTTCTGGTAGAAGGCCGGGCGCAGGTCTCCATGAATCTGACCAACTTTCATAAGACGCCGATTGCCCGCGTGGTAGAGATGATCCGCCGCGAAGCCGGGCGTTATGGAACCGCCGTTCACCATAGCGAACTGGTTGGGTTGATTCCGCAGGAAGCGCTGGTAGATGCGGCCGTTTGGTACCTGCAGATGGACCAGTTCACGCCAGATCAGGTGCTGGAAACGCGCCTGTTTGCCCAGGCAGACAGCAGTACACAGGCCGCCAGTTTCCTCGACAATCTGGCAGCCGGAACGCCTGCCCCGGGCGGCGGCTCGGCGGCAGCCTATGCCGGCGCAATGGGGGCGGCGCTGACGGCAATGGTCGCACGCCTGACGCTTGGCAAGAAGAAATATGTCAATGTCGAAGCCGAGATGCAAGCGATCCTGAGCCAGGCAGAGGCCCTGCGCGCAGACTTAAACCGCGCAGTAGAAGAAGACGCGGCTGCTTTTGAAGCCGTGATGGCCGCCTTCAAATTACCGAAAGAGACTCCCGAACAGCAAGCCGCCCGTGATGCGGCAGTCGAAAGCGCCACACTGCAGGCGGCGCAAGTGCCGCTGGAAAACGCGCGCCGCGCCGTGCAAGTCATGGAACTGGCCGAACGCGCCGCCACGCTGGGCAATTTCAACGCCATCACCGATGCGGCCTCGGCGGCGGCAATGGGACGCGCCGCCTTGAGCGCCGCCGGTTATAATGTGCGCATTAATGCAGCCTCTTTGAAGAGCGAACCGACACGCAAGTCACTTTTAGAAGAACTGCGTGCTTTGGAAAACCGCGCCATCGAGATCGAAGCCCGAATGCGCGCCGTGTTGGAAGAGCGCGCCGGAATTTAAGCCCTGTGAGGTAACCATGTTCCATGACCGCGTTTCTCACCTTCAGGCCGAAGGTGCTTATGTTGTCCTGGCACGCGCCCAGGCCCTGGAGGCGCAAGGCCGTGAGATTCTGCACCTTGAAATCGGCCAACCCGATTACCCAACCCCGGCCCATGTCGCCCGCGCCGGCATTGACGCGATTGAAGAGGGACAGACGCGCTACGTCCCCCCGGCTGGAATCGCCCCCCTGCGCGCTGCCATTGCCGCTGACGTCTCCCGGCGGCTCGGTCTGACCATTGAGCCGGATCAGGTTTTGCTCGGGCCGGGTGCCAAGCCCGGGCTGTTTTACTCCACCCTGGCCCTGGTCGGAACCGGCGACGAGGTCATTTATCCTGACCCGGGCTTTCCGTCCTATGCCGCCATTATCGGCATTGCCGGCGGCACCCCTGTCCCCGTCCGCTTACGCGAGGAGAAGGGCTTTTCATTTGACCTCGACGAGTTCGATGCGCGCATTTCCGATCGCACAAAACTGATCATCCTCAATTCGCCCGGCAACCCAACCGGCAGCGTCATCCCGCTCGAAGACCTGAAACACATTGCCGAAAAAGCACAGCAGCATAATGCCTGGATCATCTCGGATGAAATCTACTCACAATTGGTCTACGATGGTCTCACCGCGCCCAGCATTGCGGCATTGCCGGGAATGCTGGAACGGACTGTCATTGTGGACGGCTTTTCAAAAACCTATGCCATGACCGGCTGGCGGCTGGGATACATGGTTGCGCCCCGGCCTCTGGCCGAACGGGTGGGGCTGCTGCTGACCCACTCCATCGGCTGCACGGCAGCATTCACGCAATATGCCGGCCTGGAGGCGCTCACCGGCCCGCAAGAATGTGTGCAAGAAATGGTAGCCGACTATCAGCGCCGCCGAGACCGGATGGTAGCCGGCCTGAATGCGATTCCCGGCATCACCTGTCAGAAGCCGCAGGGCGCTTTTTATGTTTTTCCCAACATCACGTCCTTTGGATTAAGTTCCAACGAAATTGCCGCCCGTCTGATTGATGAAGCAGGCGTGGCTGTGCTCTCTGGGAGCAGTTTTGGCGCCGGCGGTGAGGGCTACCTGCGGCTGTGTTATTGCACCTCGATGGACGTCATTGAGCGGGCCTTAGAGAAAATGGAAGCATTCTTCAGAAAACTGGGCTGATTGCTTTCAACAATTGCCATAACTGCTTCCTGCCTTAATAAGGTGGTGTACTGCAAAGGTGTGTCGGCTCTTCCGTAATTAAACCGGAAAGAGCCTAAACACAGCGTAAAGTAATGTGAATTCGGAATAAGAATTTTTCTCACCGCAGAGACGCAGAGAGGCAGAGAAAATGTCTGTTTCTTGAGAAAACTCCGCGCCCTTTGCGTCTCGGCGGTGAAAATTTACAGTCGGTTTTTCTATCCCGAACCGACGTTAAAGTAAGTTTTAGAAATTTTCCCTCGCCCTGGGACAACCTCCAAAATATAGCATTAAAACCCCAAAAGGATGAAAAGGCGCAAATTCTACAAGCGATTTTCCTTCGTTACCTTTGTGAACTTTGTGTTCAAAAAGGTTTGGGGCAACCTGACGGCTCTGCGCCTTTGCGTTAAATCGTAACTTCGAATTTAGAATTGCTGAGAGCAAGCAGGTGCGATATAATCACCGGCGGAGAGTTTATGCCAGCCATTTACCCATTCACTGCAATTGTCGGACAGGAACGCATGCGGCGGGCTTTGATTTTAAACGCCGTGGATATGCGTATTGGTGGTGTTTTGATTCGGGGCGAGCGCGGGACGGCCAAGTCCACCATGGCGCGCGCACTGGCAGCGCTTTTGCCAATGGTAGAGGCCGTTCAGGGCTGCCGCTTTGGTTGTGACCCGGCCAAACCGAACACCTGGTGCACGGAATGTCATGAGCGCGACGCGAGAGGAGAAGAACTGCCGGTCATCCTGCGCCCGACGCCTTTTGTCAACCTGCCCGTTTCGGCTACCGAAGACCGGGTTGTTGGCACGCTGGATATTGAGCAGGCTATCCAAAAGGGAGAACGACACTTCGAACCGGGCGTTCTGGCGGCTGCCAATCGCGGCTTGCTATATATAGATGAAGTCAACCTGCTTGACGACCATGTGGTAGATGTCCTGCTGGACTCGGCGGCCATGGGCATGAATATTGTCGAACGCGAGGGCGTTTCCTTTACCCACCCCGCGCGTTTCATCCTGGTTGGAACCATGAACCCGGAAGAGGGCGACCTGCGGCCGCAGTTGCTCGACCGTTTTGCCCTCTCGGTAGATATTACCGGCATTCGCGACCCGCGCGAACGCGTGTTGATCATGGAACGTAACATTGCCTTTGAACGGGACGCGGAGGCCTTCCGACAGGAATGGCTGCCCAAAGAGCAGGAACTTTCCCGCCAGATTGAACAGGCGCGCAAACTGGTAGATCAGGTAACCTACACCAAGCGCGACCTGCTTTCCATTGCCGCCCTGACGGCTTCTCTAAATGTGGACGGTCACCGTGCCGATTTAATCATCTTGAAAGCGGCACGCGCCCAGGCAGCCTTTGAAGGCCGGACGGCGATCACCGACCATGACATTGCCCTGGCAGCCGAACTGGCTCTTCCGCACCGCCTGAAGAAAACCCCCTTCCAGCAAACCGAGATCACCACCGAGCAATTGCAAGAGCGGATTGAGCAATTGCAAGGGCAGTCTCAACCTGGCGAGCCGGAAGAGAAGCCTGAACCGCAAGAAGGCCAAGAGCAAAAAAAAACTTAAAATTAGAGGATGAGGCCCAACAGGAGGAGGAAGCCAAGGGACCTCCCGAACCGGCCAAACAGGATATCTTTGCCAGCGCCAATGCCAATTGGTGGGATGGCGGGCAAAAAGTCCAGGTGGGCGAAACGTTCAAACCGCGTCAATTGAACACGCCACTAGACAAGTTATCGCGCCGTCAGGCAGGGCGGCGCTCTTACACGCGCACCGAGCGTAAACATGGGCGTTATATCCGTGCCCGCCCGGCCAATGGGCGCCTGGACGATGTCGCCTTCGATGCCACCCTGCGGGCAGCAGCCCCCTATCAACGCAGGCGGATTGAAAAACGAAAACGCCTGGCCTTTGCAATTGAAAAACAAGACATTCAGCGCAAAGTGCGGGTCAAAAAGACGGCCAACCTGGTTTTATTCCTGGTAGATGCCTCGTGGTCAATGGCGGTTGCCGAACGCATGAACGCCACCAAAGGGGCAATCCTGTCCCTGCTCACAGATGCTTACCAGCGACGCGACCGGGTGGGCTTGATTGTCTTTCAAAAGGACCGCGCCACGCTTGTCCTGCCGCCAACCAACTCTGTCCAACTGGCGCAGCGCGCCCTGGTCAACATTCCGGTTGGCGGCAAGACGCCGCTCTCGGCCGGCTTGCTGCTGGCTTACGACACCCTGCGTCAGGAACATCTGGTTCACCCAGATGTGGAACCGCTACTGATTGTCCTGACAGATGGCGCCGGGAACGTTTCCATCACCACCATGCCGCCCCAGGAAGAGGCCTACCGCTTCGCAGAAATGATCGCCGAGCAAGACATTCGTTCGATTGTCATCAATATGGAACACGCCGCCTTTGATCAAGGTCTGGCGCAGATGCTGGCCAACCACCTCAAAGCCCCCTGTTATACACTGAACGAATTGAAAGCCGAAAGCCTGTATGCTACCGTCCGGCAGGAAATGGGCGGTGGAGGATAAAAGCAAGGTTAGCCAGTTGTATCATCCCCCACATTCCCCGTAAAATAGGTGGTCGTCGCCTGACCGGGCTGGCTGATTCCCTCCCGCTTGAAAACCTTCCAGAGGGTTAGCAGCAAGATTTTGATATCCAGCCAGAAAGACCAGTGATCCACATACCAGACATCCAACCGGAAGCGGGTTGGCCAGTCGAGGGCATTACGGCCGTTAATTTGAGCCCAGCCGGTCATGCCGGGCAGGACTTCGTGCCGGCGCATTTGTTCGGGCGAGTAAAGCGGCAAATACTCCATGAGTAGAGGGCGCGGCCCGACCAGGCTCATCTCGCCCCGCAAAACGTTGAACAATTCGGGCAATTCGTCCAGGCTGGTGGCGCGCAGAAAACGCCCGAAGGAGGTCAGGCGTTCCGCGTCGGGCAGGAGATTGCCATCTGGCCCACGCGCCTCGGTCATGGTGCGAAATTTATAGAGGAAAAAAGGCCGTCCCTTGTAGCCCGGCCGCTGCTGACGGAACCAGACCGGCGTCCCAAGAAAGAGCCGCACAAGCAAAGCCACAAACATCATCACCGGCGAGAGCAAGACCAGCATCAGGCTTGCCAGCGTCAAGTCTAACAGACGTTTGCTCCAGGGTATGGATGACATAGGGTCATTCTACCAAAAAAAGGAATGGATTGTGGTATATTTCAATCAGGAGCGAATATGAACGAGCGGATTTTAGTCATAGAAGACGATCAGGCTATCCTGAAACTCTTGCAACGCGGTTTGGGCTATGAGGGGTATGTGGTGGCTGTGGCCACAGACGGCCGCAGCGGCTTGAATCTGGCGCGCCAACATCAGCCCGATCTGGTGATTCTCGATTTGATGTTGCCGGGAATGGACGGGCTGGAGGTTTGCCACCGACTGCGCACCAGCGGCGGCAATTTGCCCATCCTTATCCTGACGGCCAAAGATTCGGTTCAGGACCGCATCCAGGGGCTGGATACCGGCGCCGATGACTATATGGTCAAGCCGTTCAACCTGGATGAATTGCTGGCCCGCGTGCGCGCCCTGTTACGCCGCACGCAACAGGAAAGGGTAGCAGTGCTGAAATTCGCCGATCTGACTCTGGATACCGGCTCGCGGCAGGCATCACGCGGCAACCGCCTGATTCAGTTGACTGCTAAGGAATATGAGTTGCTTGAGTTGTTCATGCGGCACCCCAAGCAGGTCTTACGGCGGGAGGTGATCTTCGACCGGGTCTGGGGCTATGACTTTGGCGGCGAGAGCAACGTGCTTGAAGTTTACATTCGCTACCTGCGTCAGAAACTGGAAGAGGGCGGTGAGCCGCGCTTGATTCACACCGTGCGCGGCGTAGGTTACGTCATTCGCGAAAATCCTTAAGGCAGCATTCCATGTCGCTGCGCGGTCGCTTAACCCTGCTTTATACAACAATGCTGGGCGGCATTCTGCTTTTGCTGGGGGTGGGCGTTTACGGCCTGGTCAACTACTCGCTCATCAACCAGGTGGACAAGGTGTTAAGTGAAACAGCAGCCCGCCTGCTCAAAGACGCTTACGTTGACGCAGACGGCAATGTTACTATTCCCTACGCTTCCACTTTCAACCTGACATCGGGGGTGTACATCCAGTCTCTTGACCGTTATGGGACGCCCATCATTCGCATCCCGCCCACGCTCAATCTGCGTCTGACGCTTGACCCTCAAGTTTTACAAAGGCGCCAATTTCACTACCAAAGCATCTACCTCGAAGGAGAGCACCTGCGCGTTCTGAGCATTCCATTGACTTCTATGGGGCGCACGGTTGGCGTTTTGCAACTGGCAACCAGCCTGAGGCTGGCAGACGCCGCCCGCCAGGATCTGCTCTACGTCCTGGCAGCAGGCACCCTCATCGCTATGTTGGTTGCTGGTTTCGCCTCATGGCTGGCCATTGAACAGGCACTGGCCCCGCTGGCTACGGTGACAAAGGTGGCCGAGCAAATTAACCGCGCCGACGACCTGGCTCGCCGCATCCCCTACCGCGGACCCGAAAACGATGAAATCGGTCAACTGATTGCCACGTTTAACCAGACGCTGGAACGCCTGGAGGCGTTGCTCTCTTCGCAGCAACGCTTTCTAACCGATGTCAGTCATGAACTGCGCACGCCGTTAACGGTCATCAAGGGAAATGTGGACCTGATCCGGCGGATGAAAACGGTTGACGAAGAATCATTATCCAGCATTGAACAGGAAGCCGACCGCCTGAAACGCCTGGTGGAAGATCTGCTCACCCTGGCAAAGGCCGAATCGGGCACACTTGTGCTCCGCACGCAGACGGTAGAATTGGACACGCTGCTGCTAGAAGTAGTCAAAGAGATGAGCATTTTGGCCGCCGGACGGGTGAGAATTAAGGTGACCGAAATTGACCAGATATTGGTCAACGGCGATCGCGACCGTCTGAAGCAGGTCCTCATCAACTTGATTGCCAACGCCGTTCAGTACACCCCTGCCGGCGGGGACGTCTTTTTGGGTCTGGGAAAGGTCGGTGGGCACGCCCGGCTCATTGTCCGAGACACGGGGCCCGGCATTCCGGCCGAAGACCTGCCGCACATCTTTGAGCGTTTCTACCGCGCCGAGAAATCGCGCACGCGCGGCAAAGGCGGCTTCGGGTTGGGTCTTTCCATTGCCAACTGGATTGTAGACAATCACGGGGGATATATTGAAGTCCTGTCCCAAGAGGGGGAAGGCACTACTTTTTGCGTCTGGCTACCGTTGTTGGATGAGAAAAGTGGATCGGGCGTTCAGCCCGACAAACCCTGACTTCACGGTTGTAAACCCAGCCGCTGGTGCGCCTGGCGGCACAGGCTGGCCCCGCCTGCTGCCAGCCACTCCTGCAAACGCGGGCTTTCCGTGCGGCCGCTGACAGCATCGGCATAGATGCCTTCTCCCCAGTAAACATAACGCCGGGTTTCACTTGCCCATAACGACTCACTGCGGCCAATGACCCCAATCCCGCCGTTGTAGCCGGCAAAGGCCAGGAGATACTTCCCGCCTGCCCGTTCCAACGCTTTGCGTAAATAAGCCAGTCCACGCGCCGCATTGGTTGCCGGATCATAGGGGTTATCCAGCACATCAAAGTGAAAGGGCATCACCTGAAACAAACCGATTGCGCCGGCGCTGGAGCGCGCCAGGGGGTCGCCGCAAGATTCAATCTGCATCACCGTCGCGGCCAGATTTGGGTCCACACCGGCCGAAGCCGCCCAGACTGCAATCTGCCCGCCCCAATGTTGAACTTCAGGCGTAAAAATCGGCGAAAGAGCACCAGAAAGCGCCTCAACAGAAGGCGGCTCCTCAGGAACAGGCATGGTCGGCTCGCTCAGCCCGCTGACGTAAAAAAGCAAGAAGCAGCCCACCACCAGCACGGCCAGCGGCGGCAACACAAAACCAGACAGACAGCCGCTGGAGGGTGCAGCGGCTGTCTGTTCATTACGTGGAACAGAGTGAGAGTAGGAATGGCGCACAGGAGTCCTCTGGTAGAAAGTTCTACTCCCAAGTTAGCAAACAGCCCAAATGATTTAGAAATAGTCTTCGTGGTAAACCCCTGAACGGGCGCTCATAGAAACATTATGGTAGGTAGGTTCTTGCCGGTAAGTCTCAGTGCGGGGAGCAGGTTTAGGGGCAGAGCGCAAAGAAGATGCGGGCCGCAAGGCTCCTCCTAAAGTCGGGACAGGCCGCGGCGCATTCGCCGCCGGTGACTGCAAGCGTTGATGGGCATTAGTGGATGTCCTCTGCTCCACCTGGCTGAAAAGGCGTTCACCGGCCAGCGAGAATGTGCCAATGATCAAGACCCGAATCAACCAAACCATAACGGCGACAAAAACCGGCACAACCTTGGTCACGGTTGTCGTCCCAACCACCGCGCTGCCAAGACTTTGATGATTGACAATGGCTACCGAAACTCCCCACCACGTCAGGGTAGCGTTCATGGCCGCTGCCAGCAGCCAGGCGCCAAACAAGTACCAAACTTCAGCCGGTTCGTCGCGTCCCTGTTCTGGCGTAAACAGGCGTGCAATGCCGGCAAAGTCAATTCCGCAAAAAGCGATGGATAAAATGGTAGCCCAGCGAATGCCGGCAAACTTCAAATTGCCCAGCACATCGGTGAGAGCAAATTCGGTCGTGCTGTAGTTGAAAACTTCAAAAGCCAGTAATGCACCAATGATGATGGCTCCCCAGACCATACCACGCCGGATATGGGCTGCGCCACTCAAAAATGGCAAAGCCGGTGAACCCTGGCCAATTGGTCGTGCTGTATTCATGATTTATGCCTCCTGTAGCCAAATACATTTGTGTACATTTGTTCTAATTATAGAACAAATTTTCTACCTGTCAAGTATGAATTTCCTTGGAGTTTGTAACATAAGCGGTGGGTGAAATTTTTTATCCCACTTCAAGGCCTAAGCTACCCTTCAAACCGCTTCTTTCGTCCCACTTGGATGGTCAAACTGGCAGGCGAATGGCTATGTTTCTCCCACGATTCCAAAAACCCACCGCCTACGTTACAGTTACTTCTGAGGTTCGGACAAAAGTTCGGACAAGAGGGTAAAACAAGAAGCCTCGAACGAGATAAACTTGGTTTTGCGAGACCATCTTTATCAAATCCGAGGCTTCATGGACAAGTTTATCAATAACCGAGACTTTATGGAAGAACTGTTTGACG
>JAIOAQ010000015.1 GCA_019873735.1 Chloroflexota bacterium
CGTCAAACAGTTCTTCCATAAAGTCTCGGTTATTGATAAACTTGTCCATGAAGCCTCGGATTTGATAAAGATGGTCTCGCAAAACCAAGTTTATCTCGTTCGAGGCTTCTTCTTTTACCCTCTTGTCCGAACTTTTGTCCGAACCTCAGAAATTTTGCGCCGGCGCGGCGGTTCAAAATCCGAACTCAACGCGCTCAATGCAAAGAAACAGGATGCGTCAGGCAAATTTGGATTGCTGATTGACTTTTTTTGAGAAATTCAGTAAGATTTGGCAGTTTTCCCTGAGAACCTGCCAATGCCTGACAACCGCCAGCCTCATCTCAGCCGCCGTGAATTCCTGAAATTAAGCGCCGTAACGCTTGTGACAATGTTGACGGGCAACGCCCTGCCCGCATTGGCCCAACAAGCAGCATCCCCTGTTTTGTACCGCGGCAGCCGCATCAGCCCTTACGTTGCGCTAACGTATGACGATTGTTATCTATCGTATCTCATGCTCCAACTCGAGCAAATCCTGACCGTTTATCCCAATGTAAAAGTGACCTTCTTCCCCATTGGCTATGCGCTGGCTAATGTGGAGCGGCAACAACCAGGCATATGGAAGCGTTTATTTGAGCAAGGTCACGAGTTTGGGTATCACGCCTTTGGAATCGATCACTTCAACGCCTATACCGAGACGGTCGACTCTTTGCACAAAGACTATGAAAACTGGTATGCTGTGCTGGCACAAGTGCTGGAAAGCACTCCGCCGGTGCGGTTCGCCCGCCCTCCTTTCAACGCTCTCAGCGATGCCCTCCTGCAAATGTACGCCGAACGCGGTCTCATCCCAACCCAATTTTCCGGCGGCTGGAGCGGCGACGAGAGCAGCGCAATGGCAGAAATTCGCAAAACAAAAGCGGGAGATATTATCCAAATGCACATCCGCAGCGAACATATCACCAACACGCGCCTGGGGCTGGCGTGGCATGCCGGCGGTCCGCTGCGCTTTGTAACCCTATCCCGCCTGTATCAGATTTACTTAACCGACCTGGGAAAAAAAGAGCGCCATAAACGCCGTTAAGCCAAATGGGGCTCTACTAACCCTCCCGCAGGCTAGAATGGGACTGGCAAACAATGCCGGCAATCGCGGAGACGTCTTCGGGGTTGGACATTGCGCCACAACCTGCGGGAGGGTAGGTAGTTACGCACCAATCTGTGGCATAGAATTTGACGGAGAAGCCTCACATAATGTCTTACCGAAGGTTGGTTTATACCAGGGCTGCGTACCTTTCTGCAAACAACGCCGGCTGCCCGCCCGTGTTCCAAAACAGGACCGTCTCACCTGGCCTGAAGAACCGTTTGCGCGCCAGGTCGATCAATCCTGCCGCGGCGCGGCCGGTATAAACGGGGTCGAGAAGCAGGCCTTCGGTCCGGGCAAAGAGACGAATAGCCTCGCGCTCTGCTTCGGTCAAGACGCCGTAGCCTGCCGTGCAATAATCGGCGTTGACCAGCACATCAGCCGGCGAAAATGCTTGTGGTTTGCCCAAAAGAGCCGCAGTCTCAGAGGCCAAACGGGCAACACGTTCTTGCAAAACCTTCTGCGGCTCATCCACACTGATCCCCAGCAAGCGGCCGCTAAAGCCAAACAGACGCGCCCCCAAAAGCAAGCCCGCCTGGGTCCCGCCTGAAGACGAAGCAAAAACCACCCACTCTGCCTGCACTTGCTGGGCAATCAACTCCTCCATAGCATAGACATAACCCAGCACGCCGGTAGGATTTGAGCCGCCATACGGCACCAGGTAGGGCTTCTTCCCCTCAGCCGTCAACCTTTCAACGGTTTCCTGGAGCATGCGCTCGCGGTCTTCGCGGCGCTTCACCCAGACAATTTGCGCTCCGAACAAGTGATCGAGCAACAGATTGGCGTCCGGCCGGGCGGGGGGCTCGCCGACGAGGACAAGAACGCACTCAAAGCCGAAGCGCGCCGCCGCAGCGGCCGTCTGACGGCAATGATTCGATTGGACTGCTCCGGCAGTGACAAGCGTATGTGCGCCCTGCGCCAATGCCTCGCCAAGCAAGAACTCCAACTTGCGGGTCTTGTTGCCCCCAAACGCTAAACCCGTCTGGTCATCGCGCTTGACCAAAACGCGAATATCTCCGAGTTCCTGAGACAGGCGCGGCAACGACTCAACGGCAGTGGGTAGAATGGCAAAACGATGTCGGGGAATCATGGTTTCTCCTTATCCACAAAATAAAACTTTAAGTCAAACGGCCGCCCGCTTTTCTTACCCTGACCAAAGTGACCACTAAAAAACCGAATATTCGCCAGGCAGACGGTCTCATCCGTACAAGCGCAATTTTCTCACAAAACACCAAATCTGCAATAGGTCACCCGCCGGCAGCGTACATGCGCTTTGTTTTGGCCCGGCCGCTGGCACGCATCACATCCAACAGGTGCGGAATCACTTGTGTGTACAGACGATACACAAAGGGATTCGGGGCATAATCCCAGGCGCCCAAAGTGCAGACAACGCGTCCGCCCAGGCCTTCCTTAAAGCGAAAGACGCCCCACATACCGTCACTTTCGTTGAATACATCCGGCGCACCCCAAAGGTCATAAACCTTGCAGCCGGCCGCTTTGGCCCGCCGGATGGCCTCCCACTGCAACAGATAGGTGGGCATCTTTTCGCGGTGAAGGCTGCGCGACATACCGTAAAGATAATACGCCCGTCCGGCAAACCGGAAGAGGAAAAGCCCGGCTACCGGCTCGCCAGCCACTTCGGCAACAAGGGGTTCACATGTCGGCTCCGAAGAGGCCATGAAAATCTGCCAGACAGTCTGATAATAAGCCTGCTCACGGATGACGAAACCATCACGCAGCGAAGTCTCGGCATACATTTTGTAGAGCATGGGCAGATCTGCCGGCGTGCCCGCGCGCACCGTAACGCCCTTCTTTTGCGCCAGGCGGATGTTGTAACGCGTCTTCTGCTTCATGGCCGCCAACAATTCGTCTTCAGAGGGCGTCAGGTCAAGAAAGACGGTATTGCGAAACTGAATCTGGTCAGAAGAAAACCGCCAGCCCCGGCGGTTCAACTCGGACCTGACGGCCTGACCGCCGGCATTCTCAAGCGCATCCTCCTGCCCCGGCATCCCCGTCCCCAAGATGACATCCGGGTCAATCTTAATAAAGATGGCCGCGTGTTTGCGAGCCAGAACCTGCAAATCATCCAGAACGCGCGTGCGCAGGGGGACATCATTCCAGTCCATCAGCGGGCCCTTGGGAATGTAGAGCAAACTCAAGCGCGCGGCAAACCCGCCGGCCGGAATCGTCTTTTTGAGCAGCATCGCCGCAGCCGCCGGTTGGCCGCCGGCGTCCTTCCAGAGCAGCGGAACAGGCGTCCAGCCATAGCGGGCCTTGACCTGCGCCCACTCCCAGGTTTGGAGCAGGTGCGGATTGGGCAGAGAGGCAATCAGCCGGTCCCAGGTCTCAGGTGTAACGTTTGCAATTTGCATCTCAGTCCAGCGCCCCTTTCCGGCGCATCCAAAGCAAATACAGGCGATACGCCAGCGGCATGTACACTCGATCCAATGCCTGGGCAGCGCGTTTGAGTTCGCCGCCGAAGCCGCGCTTGAAACGATAGACACCCCACAGGCCATCGCGGCGGGTCTCAAAGTTGGCTTCAAGCACCGCTTCGTCTTCGTCTGGAACGCCCCACAAATCGTAGGCGGTGCAACCCCTGGCACGCGCCCAACGCATGGCTTCCCACTGCAACAAATAGGTGGGCATCAGGTTGCGGCCTTCGTCCGCAGAAGCGCCATAGAAGTACCATGCCCGCTGTCCACGCGCAAAGATCATCAACGCTGCCAGCAGCCTGCCTTCGTGTTCGGCCGCCAGCAGTTCGCACATCCCTGCCGGGTGGAAGAGGTCGTATACCCGCTGATAATACTCCAGGCTATGAACGCCAAAGCCGTCCCGCCCGCCGGTAACCAGCATCATCCTGTGAAAAGCCGGGATATCCCCCCAGACGCGCACCGTGACGCCCTTCTTCTGCGCCAGACGGATGTTGTAACGCGTCTTCTGTTTCATGCGCGCCAGAATTTCATCTTCGCTGCCGTTTAAATCCACAAGAATGGTGCGCGGCGGCTGGATGTTGTGCGGGGAGAGCACAAATTTAAGATTCAGATCCTGGTCAAATTGTTCGGCCCATAAGTCGGGCTCAACTTTTAGGAAAACAGCCCGCCTGCTTCTACAGGCCGCGTCTACTTCCTCCCAAAAGGCATCATCCAGCATCCATTGCCTGTCCTCTGCCATCGGCTTCGGCATATATGCGAACGTGAATCTCAAAGGCAGGCGCCGAAACAGGATTTGGGCACCGAGGCTCGAGGTCCGAAGGCGAACCGCCTGCCAGCCAAAAGCGGACTTCAATTCGCCCCATTCCCCCGTCTGCAAGAGGTGAGCATTTGGGCGTTCATCCAAAAACGCCTGCCATTCACGCAAAGAGACTTCAGACATATCAAACCACGGCGGTCACATCTGGCGGCGGCTCGGTACGCACCATAGCATTCGGAATGACCTGATCCAGGATGCGAATGATTGCCTGGCTTTCTCCCCGCGCCGAGAGACGTTCCAGTTCGTCCAGGGCGCGTGCCAGCGAGTCGCCTTCCACCTTTTCTTCTTCTTCCAGGCGGAAGATCTCCGGATGCTGGGTGGGCGCAGAACGCGTGCCCTCGTCCCAAAGCGACTCGCTGAGTTTCTCGCCCGGCCGGATGCCGGTAAAGACGATTTCCACATCCCGGCCCGGCTCCAGGCCCGAAAGGCGAATCAGGTCTTCGGCCAGATCAACAATCCGCACCTGCTCGCCCATGTTAAGCACAAACACCTCGCCGCCCTGCCCCATGGCCGCGGCCTGCAAGACCAGATGCACGGCTTCCGGGATCGTCATGAAAAAGCGGCGCATTTCAGGGTGGGTTACGGTCACCGGCCCGCCGGCGGCGATCTGGCGCTTGAAGATGGGGATGATAGAGCCGCGGCTGCCCAAGACATTGCCAAAGCGGACAACGGTAAAGGCCCGCCCGGTGCGGTGGGCGGCATCCAGGACAATCATTTCGGCCAGACGTTTGGTCGCGCCATAGACGCTGGTCGGGCGGACGGCTTTATCGGTGGAAATAAGCACGAGTCTCTCCACGCCTGAGGCGGCTGCCGTTTCGACAAGCACGCGCGTCCCCGTGACGTTGTTGGCGATTGCCTCCTCGACATTGATCTCCATCAGCGGCACATGTTTGTGCGCGGCGGCATGAAAGACCACCTGCGGACGATGGGCCTCGAATACTGCCTGCAAACGGGCGGCATCGCGCACGTCGGCAATGACCGGGTGCAGCGGGGTAGACGGGTAATCTGGCTGGATGTCCAGCAGAGACTCGAAAATGCTGTTCTCACCATGACCGAGCAGGACAAGTTCGGCCGGACCCCAGCGCGCTACCTGGCGGCAGAGTTCGCGGCCGATGGAACCGCCGGCGCCGGTCACCAGCACGCGTTTGCCCGAAAGGCTGGCCCCCACCAGTCGGTCATCAATCTGTGCCGGTTCACGCCGCAACAGGTCGGTGATATCCACATCCCGCAGGCGGCTGACGCTGACCTTGCCGCCAATCAACTCATACAGCCCCGGCATGGTGCGGAACGGCACGCCTTTCAGCCGGCAGACATCAGCCACCAGCCGCACCACCCGGCCCGGCGCAGACGGGATGGCAATCAGCACCTCGTCCACGCGTTTGGCGTCCAATACCCGCCCCAAATCGGTCAAGACGCCGATGACCGGCACGCCGTAAATCTCTTGTTTTTGTTTGGCCGGGTCGTCATCCAAAAAGCCAACCGGCTGGAGGTTCAGTTGGGAAGAACGCTGCAACTCCCGCACCACCAGGGCGCCCGCGTCTCCCGCGCCAATGACCAGGACACGGCGCGCGGCACCGTTTCGCCTTCCGCCGGATTGTTCGGCCAGGATGCGCAAAGCAAAACGCAGGCCGCCGGTCAACAGAAGAGAAAGCAGCCAGTCAATACCCAGGGCAGAGCGCGGCATGCCGGGCTGAACCAAACCGGCAGCGATGAGAGCCAGCATGACACCCGACATCGCCGCCGACGCGGTCGTCACCGCGGCGGCGATTAACTTGAGTTCATTAACACTGGCGTAAATCCACATCTGGCGATATAAGCCAAAGAAATAATAAACAGGGAGTTTGACCAGCAGGGCTACGCCCACCATAATCAACACGGCGGGGAAATAATAGGGCAACTGACTCACGTCCAGCCGTAGAGCGAAACTGCCCAGCACGGCAAAGATGACAGCCGCCACATCCCCTATCAGGACATGGCGGTTGCGAAAACGAAGGTAGGAGCGTTTCAGCGACTCATCCATGCAACCGTTTGCCTCAAACCTTCTTCCAGTGAAGTTTGCGCCCGAAAACCGATGACATGCGCGGCGCGTTCTGGCGAACCAACCGAGCGGTAAATGTCACCCGGCCGAGGCTCGGTAAAGACCGGCGCAGGCGCGTTGGGAAACAATTGATTCAAAATCTCCAAGAGGTCAAGCAGGCGCGTCTCAACACCTGTACAAATATTAAAAATCCGACCGGGCGCATCCGGATGCCCGGCAGCCAGAAGGTTGGCACGCGCCACATCGCCGACATAGATCAGGTCGCGCGTTTGGCCGCCGTCGCCGAAGACGGTCACCGGCTTGCCATCCAAATAACGGCGTATAAAAATTGGGACTGCGGCCGCATAGGGGCTGTCGGGACGCTGACGCGGCCCAAACACATTGAAATACCGCAGCGCCACAACCTCCAGCCCCAAGGAGCGGGTGTAAAGTTGGGCGTAAATTTCATCTACCCGCTTAGAAGCGGCATAGGGAGAGAGTGGATTCAAGGGAGTCTCTTCGCCCAGCGGCAGGGCTTCGGCATCGCCATAGACGGCCGCGCTGGAGGCCAACACCACCCGGCGCACCGCATGACGGCGAGCAGCCTCAAGGACATTGGCCGTACCCTGGACGTTAATGTCAAGACAGGCAAGCGGGTTTTCCATTGACTGGGGGACAGAAACAAATGCCGCCTGATGGAAGACAAATTCCACCCCTGGCAAGGCTTTGTCCAAGCAGCCGGCGTCTCGAATGTCGCCTTCAAAGACTTCCAGGCTGCCCGTCAAACCCAACAGGTTTTCCCTTCTGCCGGTGGAAAAATCGTCCAATACACGAACATCCCAACCGGCCTTGAGCAAAGTATCCACAATATGTGAGCCGATAAAACCGGCGCCGCCGGTAACCAGAGCAATTGGCATTTTATCTCCCACGCCGCCCCAAAACTGTTCCGATGGTGCGGAGAATGATAAATACATCCAACCAGAGGCTGCGATGCTTGATGTAGTAGAGGTCGTATTCCAGTTTCACGGCCGTATCTTCAACCGTGGCCACATAACCATAATTTACCTGCGCCCAGCCGGTCAGGCCCGGTTTAACCAACAAGCGCGCCCGATAAAAGGGGATTTGCTTTTGAAACTCGGCTACCAGTTCGGGGCGCTCGGCCCGCGGCCCCACCAGGCTCATATCTCCACGCAGAACGTTCCAAAACTGCGGCAATTCATCCAGACGCGTAACGCGCAAAAAATTGCCTACGCGGGTAATACGCGGGTCGTGCTTCTGTGCCAGGCGGGGTTTGCCATCCATTTCCGCGTCCTGCCGCATGGTACGGAATTTGTAGATGCGAAAAACGGATCCCCCTTTTCCCAACCGTTCCTGCGAATAAAAGACCGGTAAACCGCTGTCAAGAATGGTGGCCAGGGCAATGAAAGGCGTCAGGACGGCCAGAATGGTCATTCCAACCAGCGAACCAAGCACATCAATGATACGCTTGATCATTTCGTAAAAGCCGCTGACACGCGCCTCATCTACAAAGGAGCGGATAATCCAATCCGATTCAAGATGATGTATCGGGACTCGGCCGGTCAGTTCTTCGTACATTGTAGGCATGCGCACGATTTCTACGCCGCTCTCTTGGATATCTAACAGAGCCTGGAAGGTACTGCCGCGAATTTCGCCGTTGATGGCGACCACAACGTCTGAAATATGTTGTTGTTCAATGATTTCGACAAGTTTATCGCTGCCTGCAAGGACGGGGAAATTGTAAACCTGCCTGCCGATCTTATGGGGGTCGTCGTCAATATAACCCACAAGGTTAAAAGGCGGCGGCCACAAAAGGACATACATCTCTGCCAGAGTCTTGCCGGCTTTACCGGCGCCCACCACCAGCACACGCCGCAACAAGCCCGGGGAGGTATAAATGCGGATGTAAAGCAAACGCCAGATAAGCGTCAGCACAGAGGCGTAGAGCAGAAAGGCGCCAACGCCAATACGCGGCAATGAATTGGGGTCTTTGAAGGTGGTAAAGACGACCGAATAACCGATCAAACCCACCAGAGCCGCAATGGCAATACCGCGCAGGGTTTTGCGCCAGTTGGCGGCTGCGTGTGGGTCATACAGTTCTATCAGCAGGAGCAGCCATATCGCCGGCAGGAAATAAAACCAGAAAGGCGGCTCAATGCTCAGCAAACGCAGTGCCCTGGCTTCAGGAATGCCTTTCGAAATAAGCACATACAGAGAATATTGGCGCCAGGTGTACAGAGCACCAAGCAATGCTCCAACGGCTGCAATCAGGTCACCTAGAAAAATGATGACCCGATGCTCGCTAGGACGCAGACGGAAACGAGACGAGCGGGAAGTTTCAGCCACGCTGACGGCCTCCAAGAGACACGAATACACTCCAAAGGAAACCGCTGCCCCAGGCAAAGTGCATCACCGGAATGACAAGCGGCAAGCCAAGCGCCAAAACAGCACGCCTGCGCCGAACAGCAGTTTGCAGGCCGGCAAACAACAAAGCAAAGACGTAGAGAGCAATCACCACGCCTAGAAGATACCACAGAATCGGGAAGGCAAGCGCCAGCAAAATACCCACCGGCAGGCCAAGCACAAAAAGCGGAGGCAGCGCCTGCCGCCAGCGGAGGGTCTTGGGATAACGCCGCAGCATGCGCCATTTCCAGAAACCGTAACGCCAGTATTGCTGCGCCAGGGCCTTCAGCGTAGAACGCGCAAAATAAACGGAACGGATCTCCGGGTCGAGCCAGAGCCGGCCACCGGCCTGACGAATGCGGGTGTTAAACTCATAATCCTCGTTTGTTAACAGGCTTTCGTCATAGTTTCCGATCTTGTCAATCAGGGTTTTGCGGTAAGCGCCAAAGGGGACGGTATCCACTTCTGCAGCCTGTTTGGCGTGCCGGTAGAGCGCATCGCCCACGGCAAAGGGGTGAGCCGCCGCCGCCGCAATCGACTCGGCAATCCAGCCCTTGCCGCCGGGGCGAATTTCCCACACGCCGCCCACATTATCGCCGCGGCCCTGTTCCAGCGCCAGAATAGACCGTTCCACATAGTCCGGGTAGGGGACGCAGTGCGCATCCAGCCGCAGGATGTAGCGGCCCTGCGCGGCTTCGATGGCCCGATTCAGACCGGCGGGAATGGTACGCGTATTGTTGTCCACAACGCGTATATCCAGATCGGGATGGGTTTGCTGAAACGCCGCAATCTCCGCGCGCGTGTTGTCGCTGGAAAGGCCGTCGGCAATGATGACTTCCATTTCGGCGCGCGGGTAGGTTTGCGCATGGACGGCTTCCAGCAGCGCTTTAATCGTCGCCTCTTCGTTGTAACAGGGGACAATGACCGAAACTGTGGGCATTTGCAGATGCTCAAAACGTGCTATTGGCTTACCTTCCGGGCAGAATGGCTATGGCCTCAATCTCAACCATGGCGCCTTTGGGAAGGGCGGCTACCGCAATGGTGGAGCGAGCAGGCGGGTTGGCAGGGAAGAATTCGGCATATACCGCGTTCATGGCGGCAAAGTCGGCCATGTTTTGCAAGAACACGGTGGTCTTGACCACATTCTCCAAGCCAGAGCCGGCAGTCTCAAGGATGTTTTTGACGTTGGTTAACACCTGGCGCGTTTGCGCCTCAATGCCGCCGGTTACTAACTCGCCGCTGGAGGGCTCCAGTCCAATTTGACCGGCCGTAAAAAGCAGATTACCGAATTGAATGGCCTGTGAATAGGGACCAATCGCTTTTGGGGCTTTATCGGTTGCAATTACTTTTTTCCCATCAGATGCAAACATACAAACCTCCACAGAAATCGTCTGGAAAAATGGAATCCACTTGCCGCTACGAGACGGCCGGCTAATTCTAAGGCAAGATGAGCGATTGGTCAAAGCCTACGCAGGCCGCTCAGGTCTGATAAGGCTGGTCGGCCCGCTGCAGGCTTTCGAGCAGTTCGCCCTGAAGACGGGCGGCTATTGCCGGCTGTTGGGGGTACAAATCAGTCAGTTCCTCGGGATCAGCCTGCAAATCGTAAAGTTCAAAACGGGTGCCGCTATTACCCAGGACTTCGTAGCCAGCATAATACGTAAGTTTGTAATTCTCTTTTACCAGCATGGCAGAGACCGGCCTGAGCGGCTTGTGAGGATCGCTGTATTTTGCTTCCACGGCATACACATTCCGGCCGGGGACGGGTTCGGCAAAAGGCGGCAGGACCTGGCCTTCGGTCCAATCTGGAATCGGCTGACCGGTGAGATGGAGCAGGGTCGGCAGGAGATCCACGGCACTGGTAGATGTGTAAATATCGCGGCGCTGGCGCTGTCCAGGCTGGAGAATAACCAATGGGATGTGTACTACCGGCTGGAACAACGCAGGCGTGCGATGACCGAAGATGCCCCGCTCAAACATTTCTCCATGATCCGAAGTAAAGATAACCCAGGTATTTTCCAGAATGCCGCTTGCCTGAAGTGCATCATACAAGCGTCCCAGTTCGGCATCGGCGTATAGGATAAACTCGTCGTACCACCTGCGCTGCGTTGCCTGATATTTCAGACTAACGGGGTTATCGTTGGCATTTTGATTGAAAATGTGTTTGGGTTTATCCAACCAGTAGCCGATTGAGTCGTTGTCGAAAGCGCCAAAATACTCACGACGCGGACAATATGGGCGATGAGGGGGCAGAAAATGAAAATAACCGATAAAAGGCTGCGGCGTACGCGTAACCCGCGAGACAACCCAGTCTATCGCCTCTTCAAGCAAAAAGTAATCATCTTCTCCGATGCGGGTGATCCCACGCGGAAAGAGGGCGCGCAAATCACGCATTTGTCCCTGCGCCAATTTGCCATAAATTTCAGAGAGAAACAGGGAGTAGGCATAGCCGCTTTCGCCTTTTTTGACAGCCCTTTGCCATGCCACCGAGGCAATATCTGTATCCCAAGGAAAGAGGCGGTCAAACGCCAGCGGGTTGCGAACAAACAAATCTTTTTGGGGTTTGATCTCGTCTACGTCGGCGCGTATTTGACGCAAAAGCGCATTCACAAAATTGTTGTGCGAATAAGCGAGCCGATAATACCCCTCAAAAGCATGGAAGAGATTGTATTTTGCCCGGTCGGCCACAATTGTTGTGCCCGGCCCCACCGCGCGATGTGTCCAGGGATATGTGCCGGTCAGGAGAGAGGCCACCCCCGGGGTCGTAAAATTGCCGCCTGCAAAATGCTGATGATAGACTGTCGCCCGTTCGGAGATGCGCTCCAAATTAGGCATTGTGCGCCGCGGATACCCATAAAGGGAAACGTTCCTGGCAGAGAGGGCATCAAACACAATGACAATAATATTTTTTGCCCCGGTGTTATTGAGAGGGGCAGCGGGTTCTTGAATAAAGGGGGCGGCCAGAAAGGCCGGCGGCAGGACACTGAGCAATTTCAAAAAGTCACGCCGGCTGAGAGGTTGTTTCATTGTGTCAGACTCCGTATCACCAAGATGACAATACCAATTACATCTAAAAGCAAATAAAAAGTCGAAAGCAACGTCAGGCGTTCAAAAAATTGCAGGACACCTTCCAAAAACTTGCGGGATTTGAGAATCAGAAAGGCCGGGATGGCCGCGCTGAGCGCAATGAGCGGCAGAATCACCGCCGCCAGGATCCGCATCGGGTGCTCTGAGGCAGACAAAAGGTTAAACAGGCTTTCCGGCAATGGGTTTTGCACCAGGAAATATCCCTGGCCAAGCATGGCCCAAACAGATACAACAAGAAACAAGGTGCCGGTCAGGGCAATCCTTTGGCCGCTGTGCCAGCGGACAGGCAAAAGCCAGGCCAAAAACAAGACGGGAAGAAATACGCCAACGCTCTCCAGCAAGGCAATTAACAACGCGTACGCCAGCAGGCCAACGGCATCCCAGACCCTGGTACGTTCGGCCACCCACGAGAAATCTCGAAATGCCATGAGCAAAGCCCAAACATGAACGGGGAAGGCGCATACCAAGAACAGGCGGAATCGTTCTCCCCAGGTGTATTTAGGCTGGAATAACCAGGGTTTCAAGTGTTCTACTCCTCGTGCTTGGGATTGAGACGGGGCTTGCGACATATACCCAGCATGGTCAAATCGTCGGCAAGCGGCAAAGGGGAGGTAAATTGCTGCAAAGCAGCCTCAACGGCATCCAGCATCTCATCTACGGAACAAGTGGAAAGCATTTTAATCACAGACCGCAGACGGGCTTCGCCATAAATTTCACCCTGAGGGGAAAAGGCTTCGGTCACGCCATCTGTGTAGAACAAAACGCAGTCGCCCTCTTCCAATTGAATGGTGCGCTGGGTAATTTCTGCCCCCTCTACCACACCCAAGGCCATGCCGGTACGCGTCAGACGTTCCACAGATCCATCGCGAAGGTGCAGCCAGAGAGGGGGATTGTGGCCGGCATTGGCATATGTTAATTCGCCTGTTTCCAGCGAAAGAACAGCGTAAACTGCCGTGACAAACATCCCCTGTTGGGTATCGGGCATCAACAAGTCGTTGACGCGGCGCAAAGCCTGGGCCGGGGATTCGGTCTCGATAACGGCGGCCCGTACCAGCGTCCGCGTGAGCGCCATAAAGAGAGCCGCCGGGACGCCCTTATCGGCAATGTCTGCAATAAACAGACCAAGCCGTTTGTCGTCAAGTTCAAAGACATCGTAAAAATCCCCGCCCACTTGCCGGGCGGTGCGCCAACGGGCCGCGATCTCCCAACCCGGATGTACCGGCAAGGTTTCGGGAATGAACGTCTGCTGAATCTGACGGGCCAACTGCACTTCTGTTTCCAGGCGCTCGCGCAAGACCATCTCTCTTTGCAGGCGGTCGTTCTGAATCGCCAGGGCAGCCTGCTGGGCAATGCCTTGCACAATTTCCAGACGCCGGCTGCGAAAACGCAAGTCGCCCGGCGCTTCCTGCACCAGCAACAGGCCATACAAATCGTTTTTAACCAGAAGCGGCACACAAAAGAGAAGCGGCGATTCCTGGAACAGGAGGGGGCCGGACTCGTCCTGCCAATCGGGAGGGAGATCGGGCCAGACCTCGGGGCGTGCCTCTTCGTCCAAAGAGGCGATTAACAACAAATTGGACTGGCGCGCTGCATCCAGCAAGGGGAATTCACCAGGAGCCAGGGGCCGCCAAAGGCGCGCTTCTCCCGCTTCTCCCAGCCCATAAGCCTGGGCCGGCAAATAACGCTCGCCTTCTGCGTCCCAAAGATACAATGCACAGCGGCTAACGCCGACCAGAATTGGCATGATGCGAATGATGGCGCTCAGGATTTCATCCAGGTCATTCAGGCTGACAACGGCCTGCGCGACCTGCAAAAGGGCAGCCGAGGCATAGGCCTGTTCCTGGGCAGCGTTGTACAGGCGGGCGTTTTCAATGGCAACGGCCGCATAACTGGCAAAGGTGGCCGTCATGGCCTGCGCCTCGTGGCCATAACGGCCGGGGGTATGATGCGCCAACGTCAGCACCCCAACCGGCTGGTTGGCTACGCGCAGCGGGGCGGCGATGGACGAATAGGCGGGGCCAAAACCGGCCGCGATGCCAGACGGCCCAAGGGGATCGTCTGGACGGCGGATAATGGGAACTTCGGCCAGCAAAGCGCCGGCCAGCCAGGCCGCGGCGCGCGGCGACTCCTGGCGCGCCCGCTCCAGAGCCTCGGCATCACAGCCGTGTACGGCCGCCAGAAATATCTCATCACCATCCAGAAGCCAGATGGCCGCCACGTCACTGGGCAGATTGCGCTCCAGTTCGGTGAGAACTGCGTCCAGCACTTGTTCTACTCCGACATTGGCCGAAATCAGGCCGGCAACCTCGCGCAAACTATCGGCGACCTGACGCCGCCACTGCTCCGAACGGTACAGGTCGGCGTTGTGAATGGCGGCCGCAATGTTATCGGCCAGAGTCTCAAAAAGCGGAAGGTCGTCCTCGTTGAAGGCGCCCGGACGGTCGCTCTGGATGTCCAACAGGCCCACCACCTTGCCATCATACAAAAACGGCACGGCAAGTTCCGACTTGGTATCGGCAGGCGGGAACGGCGATGGCCGATAGCGGCTATCCTGACTGACATCGTTTGCCAGGACAGTCTGGCCATGGCGCGCGGCCCAGGGGATGATTCCCTCTGGGTCGTCGAGGTCAAGCGCATAACCCCGCAATACTTCGCTGCGCGCCCCGCTGCCGGCCTCATAGATAATCTGCCGCCGGGTCGGGTGGACTGTGAAGAGATGCACGTGCGGATACCCAAACCGGTCCTGAATGAGAGCGGCCACTTTGTGCATCAGCACCGGCAAATCGAGGGTGGACGCAACCGCGTGGCTGACTTCGGCAATCACGGCCAGTTGCTCGGCGCGGCGGCGCAGGTTGCTATACAAACGCGCGCTCTGTACCGCCGTCGCAATGTTATCTGCCAGCGCCCGCAGCACCAGTAAGTCATACGGATGAAAGGCCCTCACGCGCTCGCTCTGAACATCCAAGACGCCAACCACTCGGTCCTCAATTTTCAGGGGTAAGACTACTTCAGACCTGGTACGGGGCAGGCTCTCGATGAAGCGAAAACGCGTTTCGTGGCGGACATCATCGCAAACGATTTCCTCCCCGGATTGCGCCACACTGCCAATCAACCCCTGGCCCAGTTCTACCTCAAGCGCCTTGCAGGCCTCGGCGGTATCTTCATCTGAAGCGGCCGCGCAGGAGCGGAAATGCAGCACGCCGCCATCGGGGTCAAGCGTAAAAATGGCGACATAGTAATAGTGAAAGGTTTGCTGGATCAGTTGTACTACCCGATCGGTCAGCACATCCAGGTCAAGCACACTGGCAATCTGGGCGCTGACTTTGCCCACCAGCGTCAACTGTCCAATTCGAAAATGTTCAACCGCAACACGGTGTGAGGCGATCAAACCCAAAGAGGCAATCCCTGCCAGCGCGGCCAGGCCCTCGAGTTCGCTTTTGCGGAAAGGCAAACCCCCACGGCTAACCTCTAGCGCGCCCAACGCCAGGTTTTGGTCGCGCAATGCAAAAGCGGCCCGCGCTTCGCCATCCTTTGTATCGGAAACAAAAGCATCTCCCGACTCAAGTGCCTGCAACATGATTGCGCTTTCTGGTTCAGGCGGGAAAGCAGGCGGCCCATCCCAATCGGGCAGACGAAAAAGCGACTCGTTTAACCAGACCTGGGCGCGGCCTCCCGTCAAACGTTCCGCCGCCTGTTCAATCTGACGGCGCTGCGTTGACAGCGAAATGGTGCCATGCAAACTCTCGCCCAGGCGGGCCAATTCGCGCCAGTAAGTAGACGCAGAAGGACGGCTCATTCCTGGACTCCTCTGCGCTTGAACAAGGTGAGCACATTGCCCGCCCCTGGCTCGGTTTGATACTGAACTTCATCCATGAGGTGGTAAATCATGTACAGCCCCAAACCGCCAATGCTGCGTCGTGAAAGTTTTGCCTTCAAATTGGGCGGGCGCACCCGCTGGGGGTCAAACGAGCGGCCGTGGTCTCGTAAAATCACCACCAAGCCATCCGAACGCGCCTGACAGGTAATTTCAATCTGACCGCCTTCCTGCCCCCTGTAAGCATGTTCAATAATGTTTGAGGCAGCCTCATCCGTGGCTAGTTGCACGGCATAGGTTTCCTGCTCATCAAAGCCGGCATCGCGAGCCGCTTGCGCAACGAATTCGCGCATTTGCTGCAGGTTAGAAAAATCTGCCAGAAAAAGTTGGGTGCGCATAAGTAGACAAAGCCGCCTCAACAACGCCAACGCGAAGAGGCGGCTCAGTGTTAGCAAACAGAAGCCGGGCGGTTAAAACGAACCCACCGCCGAAACAACATCATCGTAAATCTTGAAAATGTCCGTGAAACCGGCCAGTTCGAGCGTCTCTTTAATATTTTGAGGGACGGCAGCCAACACCACCTCGCCGCGATTGTAACGCCGGCACTGACGCTGGGTGGTAAGCAGAGCGCGTAAACCGGCGCTGGACATATACTCCACGCCGCTCATATCAAGCACAATCTTGAATTTATTGCTCTTGGTAAGCGCATCAAGCGCCTGAGCAAGTTGAGGGGCAGTAGCGCTATCAATACGTCCAGATGCACTGACCAAATCGCAATGCTTAAGAGATTTTGTGGTGATATTCATCGACAATTCCTCCGGGGGGACAAGTGAGAAGCGACGCTCAATATTATAACATGAGCCGATACTAATCCTCGGCCACCAGAATCGCACGCGCTGGGGCGCCGTCGGCGCCTGCCAACTTGAGCGGCAAACAGTAGAGATGATAGTAACCCGCCGGCACCTGAGATAGATTCAGGCCCTCCAGTACAACAACGCCAGCCTGCAACAGGATTCGATGTGTCGGCACCGAATCGTCATACGGCGCTACCGAAAGATAGTCCACCCCCACCAGGCGAATGCCGCGGGACGCCAGCCAATCGGCGCCATCGGCAGTGACGGCTACAAAATCGTGCTGAAAGTCCGGGATGTTACTGGCCCAAAGTTTCGAATTGCGCGTCCGAAACAACAAGCGTGACGTGCGCGGCGGAATGCTGGAGCAAGACAACACCTCCGCCGTAATGGCAGAGACATCGTCTGCTAAATGCAAAACGAAGGCGGGACCGGTCAAGATTTCCAGCGGCAAAGACTCCACCGTCCGCCGGTCGTTCAAAAAATGATGCGGCGCATCCACATGCGTGCCTGCATGGGCCGAAAGGCGCAAATGGGTCATGTTGTATTCTGAGCCTTCGTCCATCGAAACGATCTGCACCACCTCCACAGGCGGGTCGCCCGGCCATACCGGCATGCCCGGCGTAACGGACAGAGAAATATCGTAAATTTTCATAAGACACCTCACGGAACAGGGGTAGAAACCGGCGCGTCAAACAGCAGCGGCGTGGATGTCACCGTTGGCGTAAAGGTCGGCGCCGCGGCCGCAGACTCCCAGCCGCTGGCGACAAAAATTTCTCGCAAGAAGTCAAAACGTTCTCCGGCAGTCATCGGACGCGGCGTAGCATAATCTTCCAGCATGGCAGTCAATAACTCAACGCCCAGGTAGCGGCCATCATAAAAGACGTGGCGGTCAAGGAATTCGCTGCGCACCTCTTTGTCCAAAACCACACCATCAGGGCGATTGTAATACATCTGATCAAAAAACAGATTGCCCAGGCCATAGTGAATAAAAGCGCCCTGGTAAAACTCCATCGTCTGAGGGCGGTGCGCCTGGCTTCCATTGACAATCACCGCACCGCTCTCTGCCAGGCGGCGAAAATCTCTCACCTGCAAAGGATGGGGGTAAATATCATAACTCTCATGCCACGAAAAGGTTGCAACCACAAGGTAACCATCTTGACGCAAACGCTCAATCTCAGCGCTCAGGTAATCGAAATCACAAGGCGCCGGGCCGGGCAGCCGTTCACCGGCTTTAGGATAATACTTGTCAGGCTTGGCGTTACAGCCAATGAAGGCAATCCGATTGCCGTTATGCTCCAAAAGCAAAGGTTGCTGCGCCTCCTGTAAATTGGCGCCGCCGCCATAGTAGCCCAAGCCGTTCTGTCGATAAAAGTCCAGCGACTCTAACATGGCTTCATGTCCGTAATCAATCAAATGGTCGCCGGTCAATTCGATGACATCCGCCCCGACATCAAGCAATAAATCCATGTACGACTGCCGGCTGCAGAAAATCAGGTTCCTCTGCCCCGGGTTGGGATACGGGCAGCGCGAGAAAAACGAGACCTCATTGCTGATGTGCGCCAGGTCAGCCTGACGCAGCCAGTCGCCGATCAAATGACCGGGGTATGTCACCCCCTTATTTTCCATCATGTAAGCCGTTGAACGCACCATCGCCGTCACCCCTGTCATCACCAGCGTGGTCAACTTAGAAGCATCGCGGTTGGAGCCCGACAACGTTGGAAGCGGCGAAAACGGACACGGGCTGGCACACGTCAGCGCAAAGCCGGCTTTCAGGGGATAGGCGGCCGGATCAAAATCCTTGCGCAGAGGCGACTGTCCGTCCACCGTCAGGACCTTCCATTCGGGGACGATAGACTCAAAGGGAATCACCGCCCAGGCCGAGGACGCAGACCACGCCGCAGAAAGCAGATCCTCTTCCGGCACGGTTCGAACCGACCCGGGTGCGGGTTGCCCCCATTGGGCCGCCAGCACCCTCAGCGTGGAGTCGTCCATCAAAAGAGGGCTTTCAGAAAAAGCCGCTGGCGGCGTCCCGGCCCAGGCCTGACGCAACTCGTCGGCAGAAACGCCATCCGCCAGGGTGGGAAATGGCGCCACCAGCGCATAAATCCACAAGGCGTTGACTTCGGCGTCGTCCGCGGCCAGGTCAAGCCGCAAAGCGGCCAACTCTGGCGCGGCGGCCAACGGCAGCCCCCATGCCTCCGTCTCTGAACGCAACGCCGCCGGCACCAAGGGAGCAATCCACAGGGCGCGAGGAGAGGGCGTCGCGCTTGCGGTTGGCACAGGCGTGGACGTCGGCGGCACATCTGACGCTTCAATACTTGGGGGGATTGGAGGGGCAGCAGGAACGCAAGAGACCAGAAGCAAAAACAGCACAGCGCAGGCTACAATGCGAGACATAATGATTTATTTGAAGGTTTCCGTTCTCAAAGTAAATTTTTTGACGGCGGCCTGGTCCAGATGTACCCCCAGGCCAGGGCCTTCAGGCACATCAATGGTGCTGTCAGGATTAAGGGTAAAACGCTCCTGCGTGATGTCTTCGGCATAGTAGCGCGCCGAGGCCGAGATATCACCCGGCAAGACAAAGCCCGGCAGCGAAGCCAGCGCCAGATTGGAAGCACGGCCAACGCCGGTTTCCAGCATGCCGCCGCACCAGACCGGCACGCGGCGTTCGCGGCACAGGTTATGAATGGCGACTGCCTCGCTCAGGCCGCCAACGCGCCCGGCCTTGATATTAATAATCCGGCAGGCGTTCATTTCCAAAGCGGCGCGCGCGTGGCGGGCCGAAATGATACTTTCATCCAAACAAATCGCGGTGCGGAACTGTTGCTGCACATAGTGATGTTCCCACAGGTCATCTTCGTGCAGAGGCTGTTCAATCAACAACAGATCCAGGTCATCCAGTGGGCGCAATGTCATCACCGTCTCCAGGCTGTAGGCGGAATTGGCATCCACCTGCAGCAACACCGAAGGAAAAGCCTGCCGCACGGCGGTTGTGTCGTCCACATCCCGCCCGGGCTTGATTTTGATTTTAATGCGGCGGTAGCCTTCTGCAATATAACGCCCCACTTGCTCCACAAGAACTTCCGGAGAGGCCTGCAGTCCAACCGAGACGCCCACTTCTACGCGTCGGCGCTCCCCTCCCAGCAAATCGCGCAGCGAACGTTCCTGGCGTTTCCCCAACAGATCCCAGATGGCCATTTCCAGACCGGCCTTTGCCAGCATGTGACCACGCACGCGCCTGACGCGGCGCTGATAATCAGCAGCATCGGCGACATCCTGGCCCAGCAATGCCGGGATAATGTAATCCTTGAGAATATGCCAGGCTGTGCCAACGGTCTCATAACAATAGCCGGGATCGCGGTCGGCTACGCACTCGCCGTAACCCTCCAGCCCTTCTGATTGCACGGTAATCAAAATGCAATCCCGTTCCAGCGAGCGGCCAAAAGAGGTCTCAAATGGCGAGACCAGAGGCATACGCAGATAGTGAAGACTAACAGAATCGATTTTCACGGCCGACCTCTTCTGTAAGAAAAAAAACGCGACCGGTTATGCATCAGCCTGCGGCTCATCGTTGGCCAGGCTGCGCAGGGCATCATCCAGCGTCATGCCTTCGCGGCGCATCCCGGGGGCAGGCGTGCCACAGTAGGGACAAATGTTCCAGGATAATTCCATCAATTTGCCGCACTGATGACAAGGCTTCTTCAGGCGCGTCTGGCAATACGGGCAGATCTGCCAGTTATCCCGCACGCGGCGTTCACATCCCGGGCAGAGCGTCAGGTCTTCCAGCGTCTGCAAAAGGGCTTCTTCTTCAAGCGTGCGCTGATATTCTTCCTCGATGGTATTGCGCGGCCGGAGAATGAGATAAACCAGGACGCCTGGCAGGTTGAGCAAGGCCACCAGCAAAACGGCCAGCACACGCACAAGCGGGTCGCGCGAGCGGGCGCGCACGTCCCGATAAGTCCAAATGACCAGGCTGACCCACAAGGCAGCCAGAAAAGCGCCGCCAAAGCCGGTCAGGATCAAAATAAAATTGCTTAGGAAGGTGGGGTCAAGAGGCATGCTGTTCTCCAGGAAACATTCGGGCGCGGAAGCATCTCTATTATATCCTCTCTGCCGCTACGGAATATGGTGCTGGAAGTGCCAGACGGTCTCTTCCTGGGTATAAGTGGAGGCGTTGCCAAGAACTTCAAAGAAAGTCGTCCCCGGCTTAAGGGGCAGCGGCTCGCCGTTCAAGTCGGTCAGCAGGAGGGGCTGGTCGCGGTCGGTGCGGTGCCAGAGCGCCTCAAATGCCAGACCGTCCCGAAAGACAAAGGCGCGGCCGGCGTCGGTCAATTCTACGTGGAAGACCTCATCTTCTTCCTGCCAGACATCGGCAAAGGTATAGGCGGCAAAAAGGACAACAACGTTATCGGCGGCAACCTGTTCGCCCGTAAGCGCATCGGTAAAAGCGGCATACACTTCGGGCAGGTTTTCGCCGGTATCTTCGGTTTCCTGGTAACGCAAGTAACGACCAGAGGCCGGATCATATTGCCAGTAGTGATACGAAATGCGCGAGAAGCGGATAAAAATTTGCTCGCCGCTCAAAGACGATACAGGGGGAAGCGTATAAAAGTAGGATGCGCGCAATGGCTGACGGGCGTTGTCCTTGTCCGTCCGTTTCAGATAGTCCTGAAACAAACGGCTGTTGAAAAAGTAACTGTTGTACTCGTCGTGGCCGGTCTTCATCACGCAGTACCAGGGACAGGTTCCCGAACCGGCCACAATCAAAAAGGGATGCAGGTCGGGCGTTTCCTTCCAGGTATCAAAGACGCGCTTGTCTGCGCCCTTGAAAATCAAGTAAGCGTGATACATGCGCAAAAGATGTTCATCGAAGAAACGCCCCGAACGCACCGGCCCGATCTGCTCGGCATCGCGGCCGTAAAAGATGGCTGTAAAGCGCGTCATGTAATCTTCAATGTAGTATTCAAAGACCAGGTCGGCCCGCGATAAGCCGTATTGCGGACGCGCATAGCGCGGGAAGTTGGTCACCTTCACCGCCATGGGGCGGCGTTCCAGCAATTGCGGATCCTCTACCGGCAAACCGGTTAGCGGGTTGACGTTTTCCGGCAAGGTGACAGGCGAATAGCCAACGGCGGTGGGCAATTGATAAACCGCATCGGTTGGCACGGCCGTGAAGGTCAAATAGGCTGGGGTTGGGGAAGCAGCCGGGGAAACGGTAGCCGCCTCCGGCGTAGAGAGAACCGTCTCAGGTTTTGGGCTGCAGGCGGTCAGCCACGTCAGGCCCAGCAGTCCAACAAGTATCCATGCCGCCCAGCATCGAAATCGCATATCGGGTTTTGCATTCACCATGACAACTCCAGGGGCTGATTGTACAACAAAAACTGGCGGTCAAGCCCAAACCTGATAAAATTGTGGCGGTTCTTCCAAACACAAACCCATGCTGATTTTGCTAACCTTTTTCCTGCTTGTGCTGAGCGCAGCGGCTGTGACCATCATTCGTCTCATGCAGCCGGAGTTTCGGTTTGCCTGGCTGACGGCGGCGATTGGCGCGCTCCTGGCCTGGATCAGCATCTTTTTCTGGCAACTGGTTGCGCCGCTCACGCTGCGCTTGCCCGCCTGGAAACCCGAAACGCTTTTTGCCAGCACGCCGACTTTTATGGCCGACGGCATCGCCTGGGCCTATGGACTGGCGCTGGCCACGCTGGTTCTTGCTACGCTCTTGACCGCCGTGGCGCGCGCCGGCTTTCCGCAATTGCTGGCCTGGGCGGGGACATTTGGCCTGTCTGCCGCGGGGTTGCTGGCCGTGCTGGCAAACGACCCCTTCACCCTGATCCTGGTCTGGACCGCTCTCGATTTTACAGAACTCATTCTTCAACTACGCTCTTTGGACGAGCCGCAATCAAACCGGCAGGTGGTAACCGCCTTTGCCGTTCATGTGGCAGGAACGGGCGTCCTGATGTGGGCCAGCATGGTCAGTCTTGCCGGCGGGACACGCATGGATTTTGAAAACGTACCCTCCGGAGCAGGGGTTTATATGCTGCTTGCATCCGGGCTTCGGCTGGGGATTTTCCCGCTGCACCTGCCTTTCAGCGCCGAATCGGGGCTGCGCCGCGGCTTTGGCACCTCCCTGAGGCTGGTCTCGGCGGCCTCCAGCCTGGTGTTGCTGGCACGGATTCCGGCGGGCAGCATTTCGTCTCCGCTCACGCCATTGCTGCTGGCACTTACCGCCCTGGCCGCTTTGTACGGCGGTTGGATGTGGCTGACAACAAACAGCGACCTGAACGGCCGCCCTTACTGGCTGTTGGGGATGGGGGCGTTGGCGGTCGCCTCGGCCCTGCGGGGCAACCCGGTGGGAAGCGCTGCCTGGGGAATTGCACTCATATTGGCCGGGACGCCGCTCTTCTTGACCTCGGTTCAGCACTCCCGACTCAAGAAAACGCTCCTGGCGGGCGCCTGGGGCATCTCTGCCCTGCCGTTTTCTCCTACGGCTTCGGGCTGGCAAAGCGGGACTGCCACCGGTTGGGGCTTTTGGCCTTTCTTCATCATTGCCCAATCACTGTTGATTGCCGGCTATGTCCGGCATGCCTTAAGGCCATCCAAAGGATCTTTGCAGTACCAGCCGATTTTTGTCAAAAGCCTTTATTCGGCAGGGATTATCCTGCCTTTGTTGATGCTGTTGCTTTCAGGCCTGTGGGGGTGGCCGGGTGCGCTGCGGCTGGGCAACTGGCCTGCTTCTCTGATAGCCGTCCTCTTGAGCGGCGGCCTGCTGTGGGTCTGGCCACGCCTGAAACTCCCTGCCCCGCGCGTGCACTGGATGCGGCCATCCGACCCTACCCGGCTGAACAAACTGTACCAGGGTCTGGCAACGCTCTACGCGGCAATCGGGTCTGCGGTGCGCGCCTTCTCTATGCTGCTTGAGGGCGATGGCGGCATTTTGTGGACGCTGATTTTCTTAATCATTTTCGCCTCCATCCTGAGCACAGGAGGGGCTGCGCCATGACGGCTTTTCTCGCCTGGCTTGCGCTGGCTTTGTTAACCATCACGTCAGCCGGCATCATTCTGAGCCGCAACTGGCGCTGGACTCTCGCGCTGCTGGCCATCCTTTATGTCGGCGTTTTTATCTCTGTCCGCTTTTACTGGCCGCCTGGCATGGCAGCCGTAAAATTGATTACAGGCTGGATGGCAACCACCATCCTTGGCATGACCCAACTGGGAATCGCTTCTCATCCTGAACCGGTTGAGGAAACGCTTCCTCAGGGATTTCCTTTTCGCCTGCTCATGACGGCTCTCATTGGCGTCGCCGTGACAGCGGCCGCGCCGTCTCTTTCCGGCCTGATCCCTGGCATCGGACTGGTTGAATCGGCTGCCAGCCTGTTGCTGATTGGGCTGGGACTGCTTTATCTGGGCATCACCAGCCAGCCCCTACAGGCTACCATTGGGCTGTTGGTTGCCTTGGCCGGCTTCGAAATTTTATATGCGGCGGTGGAAGGTTCTATTCTGGTGGCGGGCCTGCTGGCAGTCGTCAATCTGGGCCTGGCGCTCACGGGCGCATACATCCTTCTCGCAGGAGAAAGCAGGCAAAACGCATGAATGCCCCGCTCATCTGGATTGGTCTGCCCATCGCCCTGGCCATCATACTCTCCTTGATTTCAAGGCCGCGTCTCAGCGCGCGGGTTGGGGGGATTCTGGCGCTGGCCTTGGCCGCTCTGGCATGGCTTGTTCCAATTGATGACGTTTTGAGCATAGGCGCAATTTCAATCAAAATAACATCGGTCTTCCAGTTTCTGGGAAGGCAATTGGTGTTGGGCGCCTCCAGCCGCTCGATTTTGATCGTCTTTTACGGCCTGAGCGGATTGTGGTTTTTAGGCGCCCACGCGGCTGGCGTAAGCCGCAGACTGGTCCCTGCCGGTATGGCCATCACCGCCTTGCTGGTCGGCGCGCTGGCCGTCAAACCGTTCCTCTACGCCGCCCTTTTCATTGAGACAGCCGTCTTGCTGTCGGCGCCGATTCTGATTCCGCCTCGCCAGCCGGCAGGACGGGGCGTCATCCGTTTTGTCGCCTATCAAACGCTGGCCATGCCCTTCATTCTCTTTGCCGGCTGGCTGCTGGCAGGCGTGGAGACCAGTCCCAGCGACCTGATTCTGGCAAAGCAATCGGCGGCGCTGCTGGGGCTTGGATTCGCCTTCCTTCTGGCAATCTTCCCCCTCTCCACCTGGATGCCCATGCTGGCCGAGGATGCCCCGCCGTATATATTCGGCTTCTTGCAGTGGATTCTGCCAACTACGTCCCTCATCTTTGGCCTGGGTTTCATTGACCGTTACGCCTGGCTAAGGCAGTCTGATCTCTTGCCGCAAGTCCTGCGCATGGCCGGTTTTCTCATGCTTGTGACAGGCGGCCTGTGGGCAGCGTTCGAAAAGCGGCTGGAACGTATTCTGGCCTACACGTCCATAACCGAAACAGGCTGCGCGCTGCTGGCGCTCAGCCTGGGAGCAGACAAGACGCAAATTGTCTTTCTGCTCTTCATTCCCCGTTCCTTTGGTCTGGCCGTCTGGACCCTGGGGCTTTCGATCGTCAAAGATCAGGTCAAATCCCTGGATTTTGCCGCCATTCAGGGCCTGGCGCGCCGCTACCCGCTGGCAAGCGGCGCCATCTTGGTTGCACAATTTTCGGCAAGCGGCGTTCCATTGCTGGCAGGATTTCCGCCCCGCTACGCCCTCTGGGACGCGCTGGCCCAGATCTCGCCGAACATGGCCTTCTGGTTTGGGCTGGGATTGTTGGGCCTGTTTTTAAGCGCCATCCGCTCGCTCACGGCGCTGGTCATCTCAGAAAAATTGACCTACTGGCAGTTGCAGGAGGACTGGCCGCAGCGTATCCTGCTCGGCATAGGCATTGTTGTGCTGTTTTTGCTTGGCCTGCTGCCCCAAATGATTTATCCCCTGCTGAATACCTTCCCTCTCATGTTTGAGCATCTGGGCGGTTGAAACAAACCCCCATTTCCGGGCTCGTGCTATAATCACAAACAAGACGCAAGCACCATTGCGCGTTTTGCATCCCCTGGAGGCACCATGGAATTCGAACAAATTGTCAAGCGCCTGGACTGGCTGGACGAGGAGCAACGCAAAAGCAAAAATGCCCTGGCTGCCATTGAGGAGCGATTGGGCGCATTAGATACCTCCCTCAACATCCTCGACAAACGCATCAAGGCCCTAGAAAAGAGCGTGCCGGGCGCGTCAACGGCTGCCGCCCGCTTCAAGCAACTGGAGCAACTGATTGCCACCCAGCGCACGGATTTCGGGCGTGCCCTGGAAGAAGTGGAGAAAAAGATACAAAACAGCGAAAGCAAACTTGAAAAACGACGCCAGGCAGAAATCGCCCCGATTCAAGAGGCGCTTGCTGAAATCCGCCTTTCCATTGAAAAACTGCAAGAGTTACGCCGCGACATTCAGGCCCGCGTGGACGAGGAAGCGCGGCTGGGCAAAGCCATTGCAGAAGTCAAATCCAGCACCGAGGAGGCCATCCGCACCAGCCAAGAGGCCCAGCGCATCGTCGGCCTGGCAGAAGAAAGCCGCCGTCAGGACGCCAAACGCCTGATCGACCTGCAAGGCGAGTTGAGCGCCTTGCGCAAACGGCTGGACGACCTGCGCGGCAAAATCGAGGCCGGCAACGATGCCTTCCGTCACATTGACGCACGCGTCAACGAACTGTTGGCCTCCGAAGCCGAGCGCAGACAGGCCCAAACGGCCTTCCTCGAGCAGCAAGCCCTGGCCCAGGTCGAGCGCGACCGCATTTGGAAAGAAATGCGCGAAAAGTACGAAGCCTTTCGTCAGCAAACCGAACTCCTGGATGCCCAATTGCAGGAACTGGATTCCACCCACCGCGCCCTGAAACGCGCCCAGGAAACCCACGAAGAACTCAACCAGAAAATCGAGCGCCGCATCAACGAAATCACCGAAATGCAGCGCCTGGCTGAAGACCGCATTCGACAGGAATGGGTCACCTTTAAGGCCGACGACCAGAAGCGCTGGACCGGCTTTTCGCTCTCGCAAGACGAAGCCTTCAAAGAACTGCACAAAGACCTTGAACGGATGGGAGAACGCCTTATCTCGCTCGACGATGCGGTTCAGGCCCTGCACGACCAGATTGAGCAAACCACCGACACCACCGAGCGCCAGATGGAAGAACTGATGAACTGGGCACACGAGTGGCTGACCGCCTACGAACGCATCATGGGTCACAGCCGAACCGCGAGGTAGTATGCACGTCATCGGCACCGCCGGTCACGTAGATCACGGCAAAACCACCCTCATCGCCGCCCTGACCGGCATCAATCCCGACCGGCTCAAAGAAGAACAGGAACGCCAGATGACCATTGACCTCGGCTTCGCCTGGCTCACCCTGCCAGACGGAGAAGAGATCGGCATCGTGGACGTCCCCGGCCACCGCGACTTCATCGAGAACATGCTGGCCGGCGTCAGCGGCATCGACGCCGCCCTGCTCGTCATCGCCGCCGACGAAGGCGTGATGCCCCAAACCCGCGAACACCTTGCCATCCTCGACCTGCTGCAAATCCCCGCCGGGCTGATTGCCCTGACCAAAATTGACCTGATTGACGATCCCGACTGGCTCGACCTGATCGAAAGCGACATCCGCGCCGCCCTGCGCGGCACCGTCCTGCAAGACGCGCCCATCATGCGCGTCTCGGCCCACACCCGCGCCGGCCTGCCCGAACTCGTCCAGACCCTCAGCCTGCTCCTGCAAAAACGGCCGCCCCGCCCCGATCTCGGCCGCCCGCGCCTGCCGATAGACCGCGTCTTCACCCTGCCCGGCTTTGGCACCATCGTCACCGGCACCCTTACCGACGGCAGGCTGCACCTCGGCGACGAGGTCGAAATCCTGCCTGCTGGCCTGCGCGGACGCATTCGCGGCCTGCAAACCCACCGCCGCAAAGAAGAAACCGCCCTGCCAGGCTCGCGCACCGCCGTCAACCTGAGCGGCCTCGAAGCCGCCCAACTGCGCCGCGGCGACGTACTCGCCCACCCCGGCCGCTACCAGCCCACCCGCCGCCTCGACGTGCGCTTCCGCCTGCTGGCCGACACAGCCCCCCTTCAGCACCACACCGAAGTCAAACTCTTCCTCGGCGCCGCCGAAACCATCGCCCACGTGCGCCTGCTCGGACAGGAAACCCTCGCCCCCGGCGAAACCGGCTGGCTGCAACTTGAACTGTGCGAGCCCGTCGTCGCCGTGCGCGGCGACCGCTTCATCCTGCGCCGCCCCTCCCCCGGCGAAACGCTCGGCGGCGGCACGGTTGTGGACCCGCATCCGGTGCGGCGGCACAAACGGTTCGACACCTCCCTTCTCCGCTCGCTGGAGGCGCTCGCCCAGGGCTCCCCGGCCGAGGTCCTGCTGGAGGCCGCCCAGGCCCTCGGTCCGGCCGCGTGGAGCGAGGTGCTGGGGCGCGCCCGCCTGGAAGAGACGGTCGCCCGTTCTGCCCTGCAGACCTTGCTGGAGGCCGGTCAGGTCCTCCAACTCGAAGAATTCGTCCTCACCGCCGGTCACTGGCAAAGCCTCGCCTGCGCTGCCGAGTCGGCCGCGGCCGCCTATCACCGCGCCTACCCGCTGCGGCGGGGCATGCCGCGCGAAGAACTGCGCTCCAAACTCAAACTTCCCCCGCGCCCCTTCAACCTGATCGCCGCCCGCCTGCTGGAAGGGGGTCTGCTAACCGCCCCGGGCGCCAACTTGCTCGCCCTGCCGCAGCACCGCGTCCGCTTCTCGCCCCAGCAAGAGGCAGCCATCAGCCGCCTGATGGCCAAATTTGCCGCCGCCCCGTTCGCCCCGCCCTCGGTCAAAGAATGCCAGGCCGAGACAGGCGAAGAGGTCTTTGCCGCCCTGCTCGAAAACGGCGACCTGATCCAGGTCTCGGCCGAGGTCGTCTTCCGCCAGGCCGACTACGAGACGATGGTGCGCAAAATCCGCCAGGCGATTATCGAAAAAGGCGCCATCACCCTGGCCGAAGTGCGCGATCTCTTCGGCACCAGCCGCAAATATGTTCAGGCCCTGCTCGAACACCTGGACGCCCAAGGCATCACCGTGCGCCTCGGCGATGTGAGAAGGCTCAAGGAGTAACCATGTGCGGGCGTTTCACCCTCAGCCTCGACCCGGCCGACCTGGCAGCGGCCTTTCCCGAATTCAACTTTCCGCAAAAACTGGCCCCGCGTTACAACATCGCCCCCACCCAGCCCGTCCTGGCCCTGCCCAACGATGGCAGCCGGCGGGCCGATTTCTTTCTCTGGGGCCTCATCCCCTCCTGGGCCAAAGACCCGTCCATCGGCAGCCGTCTCATCAACGCCCGCGCCGAAACGCTGGCCGAAAAGCCCTCCTTCCGCGCCGCCTTCAAGTACCGCCGCTGCCTCATCTTTGCCGACGGCTTCTACGAATGGCAGCCCCTCCCCGGCCAAAAAGCCAAACAGCCCTACTTCATCCGCCTGAAAAGCGGCCGGCCGTTTGCCTTTGCCGGCCTGTGGGAACTCTGGAACAGCCCCGATGGCGGCCAACTGCCCTCCTGCACCATCATCACCACCACGCCGAACGAGTTAATGGCCGGCCTGCACAACCGGATGCCGGTCATCCTCCGTCCTGATGACTACGCGCAATGGCTCGATCCCGCTCCGTTGCCGACCCGCAGCCTGCTCCCGCTGCTCCAGCCTTACCCAGCCGAAGAGATGACCGCCCACCCCGTCTCCCCGCTGGTCAACAACCCGGCCAACGACCGGCCGGAATGCACCCAACCGACATAAAACCATGCCCATTTTCAATTTCAGCGCCCTTGGCCGGCGCTTCCCCGCCCTGCAATCCAGGGATTTTCTCATCTTCTGGCTTGGCCAGTTCATCTCGCTCATCGGCACGTGGATGCAAAGCACCACCCTGCCGTACCTGGCCTACCGCCTGAGCGGCCGCCCCTTTGACCTGGGACTGATCGGCTTTGCCAGCACCATCCCGGCCCTTTTCCTGGCCATTCCGGCCGGCGTCTTTGTCGAAAGGCTGGACAAGCGCAAAATCGTCATCTTCATGCAAACCTGCATGATGCTGCTTGCCTTCCTGCTGGCCTACCTGACCCTGAGCGGACGTATCCTCATGTGGCACATCTGGGTGATTGCGTTTGGCCTGGGCGTCCTCAACGCCATGGAAATCACCGCCCGCCAGGCCATGCTGATCGAACTGGTCGGCCGGCAGGCCCTGCCCAACGCCATTGCCCTTCAATCCACCATTTTCAACGCCGCGCGCGTGCTGGGACCGTCCCTGGTCGCCCCGTTTCTGATCTTCATCAAAGGCGGCGGCGAAGGCTGGGCGTTCTTCGCCAACGGCGTCAGTTTCCTGTTCGTCATTGTCGGCCTGTTTTTCGTCCGCACCCGACCCGTCGTCCAGTCCGAAGAAAAAAAGCCTCAAGGCTTCTGGAAAGAGTTGCTGGAAGGCCTGGCTTATATCGCCCGCACGCCGTCCATCGGACTCCTGATTCTGATGGCCACCGTTGTTGGCTTTTTTGGCTTCCCGTTGGTTCAGCAGATTCCGGTCGTGGCGCGCGATATCCTGGCCCAGGCTGGCGATACCGAGGCCGCGGTAGCCGCCCGCAACAGTTTGCTTTACACCTTTCAGGGCGTCGGCGCTCTGATCGCCGCGCTTTCGCTCTCCATCTTCAACCCCAGTCACAAGGGGCGCCTGCTGACTGCCGGACAACTGGCCCTGATCTTCGGCATCCTCTCCATCAGCATTGTCCGCCATGCGCCGCTGGCCTACAGCCTGCTGCTGATCATCGGCTGGGGCATGGTGACGCAAATGGCCACCATGAACACGCTGCTCCAACTCATGGTGGACGACAAACTGCGCGGCCGCGTCTTCAGCGTATATTTGTGGGCGCTGCAGGGCATCGCGCCGTTTGGCAGCCTGACCATCGGGAGCATGGCCCAAAACTGGGGCCTGCCGCGTGCTGCCCTGGTCAGCGGCCTCATCTGCCTGGTTTTCATCGGCGGACTGCACCTCGCCCGGCCCGCCATCCGTCAGACCGTGGCTTAACGGCAGATAAGCGCCTTGCTTGACGGCTTTTTTTGCCCATGTTATGATGAAAAGCGGAGTAGCCTGGTATGATTAACGAGAATCCAGAAAACCTGCCCGCCCAATCTCCTGCCGGGCCGGTTTCTGCCGAAGAACACATCCCCCCGCCCGAACCGGCGGCGCCCCCGCACTGGATCGAAACCCTGCTGCGCATTGGCCTGGGGGAAGAGATTTTACGCATCGGGACGCATCTGATGGTCATCGTTGCCATTGTTCTGGTGGTGATCCTGGCGCCTTCATTTTTCCCGGCCGCCCCTGAACCACTTGCGGCCCAATCTGCCCTGGCCGCCGGGGGGACCCCAACCCCCATGGCCGGCGCCGCGCCGCTGCCGGCCAATGAGCCGGCCTACCCCGGTATCTTCCGGCGGGCCATGATTCACACCATCATCCCCACCCGTCCGCGCACCGAAATTGTCAAATACACGGTTGTCCAGGGCGACACCCTGTTTGGCATTGCCGAAAAATTCGGCCTCAAACCCCAAACGATTCTGTGGGGAAATTACAACGTCTTACTGGATAACCCGCACAGCCTGCAGCCTGGCCAGGAACTGACCATCCTGCCGGTAGACGGCACCTATTACGAGTGGCATGCCGGCGACGGCCTGAACGGCGTAGCCAAATATTTCGGCGTCACGCCGGAGGTCATTATTAACTACCCGGGCAATCACCTCAACCCCGCCGAAATCGGCGATTACGCCGCCCCCAACATCAAACCCGGCACCAAACTAATCATCCCCGGCGGCAAGCGCGAGTTCGTCTCGTGGAGCGCGCCGCTGGGCGTCACGCGCGACAATCCCGCCTCGGCACGCGTGCTCGGACCCGGCGCCTGTGACCCCGTCAGCGGCGGGGCGGTCGGTTACGGCAATTTCGTCTGGCCAGCGGCCAATCATTACCTCTCTGGCTTCGATTACTCGCCAGAATCGAATCACTGGGGCATTGACATTGCCGGGCACGAGGGCATGGGCGTCTTTGCCGTTGACGCCGGCGTGGTCGTCTATGCCGGCTGGAACGAATACGGCTACGGCAACATGATCATCCTGGATCACGGCAACGGCTGGCAGTCGCTTTATGCCCACCTGAGCGCCATCTACGTCAGTTGCGGCCAAAGCGTCGGGCAGGGCGACGCCATCGGCGCGATTGGCAACACCGGGCGTTCCTCGGGAGCGCATTTGCACTTTGAACTGATGACCCCTTCATACAAACCCAACCCGTGGGACTTTCTGCCGCCGCCGTAAAAATCCTTGCCAAAGAAGTCAGCCTGGGCTATAATCACGCCCACCTGGGGCGCGTAGCTCAGTCGGTCAGAGCGCATCACTCACATTGATGAGGTCGGGGGTTCGAGCCCCTCCGCGCCCACCACAACGAGACCTTGGCGGGTCTCGTTTCGTCTTCAAAAGCGGGAGCTTCGAGTGCCCGGCGGGCGATCCGCGCCCACTAAAACGAGACCTTGACGGGTCTCGTTTGGTTTTCAAAAGCGGGGGCTTCGAGTGCCCTGCGGGCGATCCGCGCCCACTACAACGAGACCTTGGCGGGTCTCGTTTCGTTTTCAAAAGCGGGGGCTTCGAGTGCCCTGCGGGCGATCCGCGCCCACTACAACGAGACCTTGACGGGTCTCGTTTCGTTTTAACTCAAGGCAAAAATTCACCGCCGAGACGCCGAGAGCGCAGAGTATTTTTCATAAAAGGGCGACTCACGCCGGGGCGGAGCGATGTAGGGCAAGATGTAGGACAAGTCTTAAGACTTGTCCTACTGTGTACGCGCTCCCCAGACCCCCAAAGCGATTCAGAGTTTCAGAGTCCAGAGAATCAGAGTTCAGATTTAACGATGGGAGAGACAACCACCCGAAAACCCAGACTCCCGTAGAGGCTGTCCGGATCGCACCAGCTGCGAAGGGCACAGCGCGCCCCCGCGACTGCTGACGAACGAACCGCCGCGTACCACACGGTAGCCAGAAGCGGCTTCGTCTTCGCGGCCGTCGTCCACCCGGTAGGGATAAGATTTGTAAAGCGAATGGGTCCACTCCCAGACGTTGCCGGCCATGTCGGCGCAGCCGTAGGGCGAATCACCCTGCGGGGAGAATTGCCCCACCGGGGAAGTACCGCCGAGGCCGGTTTCAGCCACGTTGCACCTTTGGGGATCGAAGTCATCTCCCCAGGGGTACACACGTCCATCTGTGCCGCGGGCAGCCTTTTCCCATTCGGCTTCGGTCGGCAGGCGGTAGGCTTTGCCGCTTTTTTCGCTCAGCCACCGGCAGTAGGCCTGCGCATCCTCCCAGGAAACGTTCACCACCGGGTGGTCGCCCTTTTCGGGCGGGTACTGGTCGCCATCCCAATCCCGCGGCGGCCGCTGGCCAGTTTCCTTTACAAACAATTGATACTCCCGGTTTGTCACCGGGTATTTGCCGATGAAGTATTCCGGCAGGTCCACTTCGTGCGCCGGCTGTTCGTCCTTGAGCCAGCACTGCCATTCTTTGTCGTTGTTGACCTCCTTCAAAACCCGCTGCGCCTGTTCCGGGGTGGTGCCCATCAAGAATTTGCCGGCCGGGATGCGCACCATCTGCGGCTCGAAGGGCTGGCGCGCCGCTTCGGCGGAGGCAGCCTGCGGCGCTTCGGCGCGGCTGGTGAGAGTGAAGTACAGGCGCAGTTCGTCGGGAAGCAGGCCGGTGAAATTAGCATCGGGCATCTGCGGCGGGTGCAGGGTGAGCATGCGGCGCACAGCCTGACGGGCGGCATAGGGCGCCAGGGCGGGCGGCAGTTCGGCCCGGGGCGCAGTTCCCTTCTCCGCCCCGCGCCGGCCGGGCAAGGGTTCGCCTTCGGTTGCTTCTCCGGCGCGGCTTTCGAGGCGGTAATACTCTTCCAGTTCCTGCAGATAGCGCGGCGTTTCCTTGAGCAGCGCATACAGTTCGGGATAGACGGTCTGGATGGCCACCACCTTCGCCAGGCGGATGGGCTTGATGCGCCCCTGGAGTTTTTTCTCGCGCTTCTCGGCCAGCCTCCAGAGCATCAGAAAGACGTTCACGGTGCGCTTGATCTGGCGCGGGTTGTCGCCCAGGCCCTCGGCAAAGACTCGCGGACATTCTGGATGCGGCCACTCGGTGCTCAAGCCGCTGACGAAGTCGTCCATATCGTCGCGCTCCACCGGCGGAATCCAGAAGGGCAACTGGATGATTTTCTCCAGGTAGCGCGCCCCGTCAATGACGAAGCGCGGCGCCTTGTCCTCCTCGCTGTTCTGTTTCAACTCGCGATACTTGATCTCGATGCCGCGGGCAATGACCTCCTGATCGAGGCCGAGCAGGAAGACACAGCCGGGCACATCCACGAACAATTTGATGGCCTCCAGCACTTCGATGGCCTTCTCCGGCAGGCAGCGGTCGAGGTCATCCACAAAGACCACCAGGCGGCCGTTTTGGGCACAGATGCGGTCTTTGACCAGGCGGGCAAACTGCTGCTGGAACTGCTCGAGGAAGCGCACCTGCTCGATGTGAATCTTCGTCCGCTCGCGCTGGATGGCCTCGAAGGCGGTCTCGCTCAGATTCTCGGCCCCGGCCTTTTGCAATTCTTCGACCAGTTTGTCCAGCGCCGCCCCGCCGGGGAGAAAAGGCAGGCCGATTTGCACCGCCCCCTGGGCCGCTTTGGCGCCCAGTTTCGCCAGATCAATCGTCACCCCGCCGGATTTCTCCAGGTCGAGGGCGCGGTAGAGCAGGGCGGTCAGTTTGCTGAGTTCGTCATCGGTGAGTTTCCCGTCAAGATGCAGCGCCGAAAGGATGCTCAACGGGAAGGCGCGCCAGAGCGTCTCTTCCTTATCGTACTTCCAGGCGTCGAACCAGGCCACGGTGAACGTCGGCGGCAAGCCTTTTCTCACCATCCGCATCAGCGAGGTCTTGCCCGACCCCCAGGTGCCGAATACGCCGATGGTCAGCGGCGTGATGGCCGTTTTGCACACATCCACCAGCGTTTCGACGTAGGGGGTAAAGTCGAGCAAGTCTTTGTCGGTGGGCAGACTCACAGAAGAAGCAGCAACCGATGGCTTGGAAACGGATTGAGTGGGCGGCGGTAAAATTTTCAACGCATCTGCCCGCAGATACAACGATTGCAAGAGTTTCTCTTGAGCGTCGGGCAGGAAATAATCCGCCCATTGCCATTGCTGGAATATTAACGGCAGTTCGCAATCGTCCAAGCGCAGGGGGATGATGTAAATCGTCCCTTCAGGTTTTTCTTCAGCAAAGGTCAAGGCACGCTTGAATTCCTTTTGGATATAGCCCTCTTTGTCAACCGATTCTTTTGAAAGACACACAAGAATTGCATCGGCGTTGCGCAAGGCTTTGAAAATTTCTACTTCCCAATCCATTCCAGGAAGGAGATTGACTTCATCCAGCCAGGGTTCGATCCATGGCTGAGACTTAAGCAATTTGTACAAATCCCTTATGAGGGGTTTATCTTCTTTTGCATGGCAGAGAAAAACTCGAAGAGGTCGCGGTTTGGGCATAAGGACTCCCCGGAATATGGAATCTGTCCCTATAATAATTATACGGCAGTATCACTTTTTCAATAGCCGGATAATCACCTTCAACAGAATCGTCAACACCACCGAAACCAAAATCGAACTCGTGATCGGGAAATAAAACGAGAACCCCTCGCGCTCGATGCGGATGTCGCCGGGCAGGCGGCCGAGGGGGAAGCCAAATCTGGCAGCCAGGAAAATCCCTGCGCCCAGCAGAAAGAGCAGCAGGCCGATGATCATCAGGGTGCGGGCAATCGTTTCCATAATAGACGGTAGACGGTGGACGGTGGAGCGTTGACCGTGGACTGTGAATGAAAAACCGTCTACGGTCTACGGTCAACGGTCAACAGTCACAACAACCCCTCCCGCAGGTTTTGGCGCAATGTCCACGCCAGAAGAGGTCTCCGTGGGTGTACGCTGCACCATTTGGGGCGAGGCCCCTCCCGCTGATTTGCGGAAGGGCCAGAAATTGCTCCCAGGTCAATTATAATTGCAAAATAATTGCCTGCCCTCCCGCAGGTTTTGGCGCAATTTCCAGCCGGAAAACGTTTCCTTGATTGCCGGCACAGGTTGACAGTCCCGTCCTAACCTGCGGGAGGGTCAAGTAAACGATTTACATGAAAGGCAAAAAGGTTCTATCTGCGCCGAATGACACACAAAACACAATCCGGTCAAATCCCAGACTCTGTCGGTCACAATGCATGCATGGACAACGCCCTCCAGGGGGTCGTCCTGTTCCAGCAAGGACGTCTGATCTACGTCAACCGCGCCGTGACCGAAATCCTCGGCTACACGCCAGAAGAGTTACACGGTCTCTCCGCGGAGGACTGCCTGGAATTCGTCCACCCCGCGGATCGGCCCGCAATGCAAACCCGCCTGGAACAGCGCCGGCAAGGGAGCAATGTGCCGGCGCGTTATTTTTTGCGCATGTTGCACAAGAACGGCGGTTTGCGCTGGTTAGAAGTTGCCAGCAGCCAGGGTATGTATGCCGGCGAACTCACCCTGCAACTATGCTTCATAGACGCCACCCTGCATTTCCTGCACCGGGAAAGGGAGGCGTTTTACCGCGCCCTGGCCGAAATGACTCAGGACATGGTGTTTGTCATTGACCGCAACGATCGCCTGATCTATGTCAATCCGGCCGCGGCTGCCAAACTGGGAAAAAAAGCCGAAGAGATCATCAACCTCCCGCGCAAAGCCCTGTTGGGCGAACGCCCAGACAAAGTTCGGGCAAAAAGCCTCGAAAAAGTCTTCCAAAGCGGCGAGCCCCTGGCAGTCGAAAGCAGTTTTGCAACCCCCGCCGGCACCGCCTGGGTGCATGTCCAACTGACGCCGCTCAAAAGCGACGACGGCACAACGATCGCCGTCATGGGCGTAGCGCGCGACCTCACCGAACGCCGGGCGATCGAACAGGCGCTGCAAGAATCGGAGGAAAGGTACCGCCTGCTGATGGAAACCCTGCCTATTGGTATCGGTATCACAGACTGGAACGGAAGAATTCGCTTTGTCAATCCGGCCGCCTGTCAGATTACCGGCTACAGCATGGAGGAACTCTCCCAAACTCGAGCCGCGGCGCTGTACGCCGACCTTGAACAACAGCGAGAAATCCTGTCCCGCCTGAAACAAGAGGGCCGCCTCAACGACATGAAAATGACTCTGCGGCACAAAAGCGGAAAAAACATCACCGTCCTTTCCAGCACATCGACCATCCGCATTGGCGGCGAAGAACAGATCCTCTCGGCCATCAAAGACATTACCGAAGCCGAACAAGTCAACCGGGCGTTGGAAGAATTAAACGACCGCTTCCGCGCCACCTTTGAACAGGCAGCAGTGGGTATTGCGCATGTGGACTTAAACGGCTACTTCCTGCGCGTCAATCAACGTTTCTGCCAAATCACCGGTTACAGCGCCGAAGAACTGGCGCGGCGCACATTTCGAGAGATCACCCACCCCGAAGATATTGAAGAAGAAGCCATTGCGCAATTGCTGGCAGGAAAAATCAAAACCTACACTGTCGAAAAACGCTACCTGCGCAAACGCGGCCGGCCGGTCTGGGTACAGGTGACCACCTCGCTGGCGCGCGATCGGGATGGACAGCCTTCTTACTTTATTGGCGTCGTAGAGGACATCAGTCAGCGCAAGAAAACCGAAGCCGCCCTGGAAGAAAGCCGCAAAACGCTGGAAAGGCGGGTCGCCGAGCGGACGGCAAGCCTGCGCAGCCTGACCAGACAGTTGGTCAACGCCCAGGAAGCAGAACGCAAACGCATTGCGCGCGAATTGCATGACGATATCGGCTCATCTCTGCTTGGCCTGCATTTACTACTGGGGACGCTGATGGATCAGGTTCCGTGTGAAGCAGCCAGCCTTTTTGAGCAACTCAACAAGCTCAACGAACAGGTTGCTCAAATCATCGAGCGGGTGAGAAGCATCTCGCGCCTGTTACGCCCCTCCACCTTAGAGATAGGCGGCCTGCACCTGAGCCTTGAACAACTCTGCGCCACCGTCTCACACCAGGCCTCTCTGCCGATACGTTATACCGGCCGGCCGGTCAATCTATCCGAAGAGCAGTCGCTCTGTCTGTACCGCGTGGCACAAGAGGCCCTGACCAATGCCCTCAAACACGCAAATGCCAGCCATGTCAATGTAAAATTGGCCTGCAAAGGCAATTGGGTCACCCTGATTGTGCAAGACGACGGCATCGGTCTGAATTCTAAGGTCACCAAGAGCGGGATAGGCTTACTGGACATGAAAGAGCGCCTCAACGCCCTTAACGGACACCTGCGCCTCCACAGCGTCCCTGGCGGCACCCGTTTGACTGCTGCATTGCCGCTTCAACCGGAGAATAGGGAGAACATATGAAACAGAGAGTAGATCACCCCGTGCGCGTTGCTATTCTCGAAGACCACCAGGGCATCATTGACGGTTACACCTACCGCCTGGGGCGCGTCCCCACCATTGAAATTGTCGGCATCATGTACTACGCCGAGGAACTGGAAAATTTCCTGCGCAAAACGCCGACCGATTTGCTCATCATGGACCTGATGGTGCCAATTTCTGCCAGCAACCCCCAATCCTTCCCTGTTCTGCACACCCTGGGCGTTTTGGTCAAGAAGTACCCGCGCCTGCGCGTCCTGGTCATTTCAATGCTGACAGAGGCGGCCATCTTCGAAAGCCTGGTCAACATTGGGATTGCAGGCTACATCCTAAAGGACGACTACAAAGCCATCCAACAACTGGCGGAAATCGTTGAAGTGGTCGCCAGAGGCGGCGCTTACTTCAGCAATCACGTCTATACCCTCATCTATGGTCAGGAACAAAGCAAGACCCGCCCCCACCTCAGCCCGCGGCAACTTGAAGTCCTGTCCCTGTTGGCTGCCTACCCCTTTGCCACCACAGATGAACTGGCCGACAAAATCGGCATAGCCGCATCCACCCTGCGCAACACCCTCTCAGAACTTTACCGCCGGCTAGGCGTGCCAAACCGGCTAGCGGCGCTGGCCAAAGCCCAACAATTGGGGCTGGTTCCGCGGCCCCAGTTTGAAAAGGCCTTCGGCCAAGATCAGGACGAGTTACCTCACGGCCAGATGAACTGACCGGCGTAAATCAGGTTGGGATTGGCAATGCCGTTGCGCGTTTGCAAATAATAGACGCTGACGCCATAGTAGCGCGCAATCCGGCTGAGCGTATCGCCCCGGCAAACGACATAATAGTAGCCGTAATACTCGCTGTACATCGGCCCACAGGGAGATGTGGGAGGCGGTACATACGCGCCGGGGATGGTCAGCACTTGACCCGGATAGATATAATACCCTACCCAGGGATTGGCCTCATACAATGCGGCGAGCGTCACGCCGCAGCGCCGGGCAATCTTGGCCATCCAATCCCCCGGCTGAACAACATACGTGCTGCCACAGTAGCCGCCTGCCTCAACCGGGCGGGGAGCCGCCAGCGAGACGGCCAGCAGAGCAATCACCAGTGCCGCCTGAAGCATACGTTTTGCAAACATTGCTCATCCTCCTGAAAGAAAAAGAACGTAACCATCTACCCTTTTGAACAAGATGGACAGGGCGGGCAGAACAAATGATTGAGGTACACAAAAAATCCTGTTCATCCTGTACATCCTGTTTCATACGCTGCATTTGCCGCGTTTATCTTGGAAAAGGGCATCTTCGGGTAGGCAGTTACAAAAGAACGCTGAAATCATTGTACAACGGCAGAAAACAAATTTCTAGCACGAATTTCCCCCCAAATTTGACTTGCATCGCCCCCATCGGCTAAAACGCCGGTCTGTCACGTCTGCGAGGGACGGCCGGCTCTTAAGAACAACAGAAAACCCAGCAGGCGCAGGCCGGCGCTCACCCACAAGGTGCCGCCCAGGCCAATCGAATCTGCCAGCGCCGTGCCGAGCAGAGGGGCGACAACAGTAGAGAGGTATTGCATGGACTGCGCCAGCGAAACAAAGGTGGCGCTGTATTCCTGAGTAACCGTCCTCATCAGTTCGTCAAAAAAGACCAGGTCCAGGCCGGCCTGGAACAAACCGGCGACGCCGGCAAAGATCACCACGACTTGAATCCGGGTTGTGGTGGCTACCAGCGCCGGATAAAAGGCCATGCCCAGCGTGGTGGCCAAAAGGACAAAACGCCCGCCGCGTCGCCGCGAAACCCACGGCCACAGGAAATACCCGACCAGCATAATGAGCGTCAGAGTCATGTTGATAGTGCCGATTTGAGAGTCGGAGGCCTTCACTTCGCGGACAAAATAAAGCGGGAAGACCGGCGCGGTCAGCGAAATCGCCGAAAGGTAAACAAAGCGCTTGAAAGCAAAGGTTGCAAAGGCAGGATTGCCGCGCAGCAGCACAAGGTAATTCCGGGCCACCTCCCACGCGGATTTGGCGGTAGCCAGCGGGGGCGGAGTCTGATCCGGCAGGGTGATGCGGCTGGAGAAATAGAAACTGATCAGTCCGCCCAGCGAAAGTCCGAGAAACATGTAAGCGTAATTGAACGGGAAGGCTACCCGATCGATCAAACGCGTGACGATAAATGTCCCGATGACGTTTGTCAATCCAAAAATTGCCCAGCGGCGCGAAAGCAGGGCATAACGGCCTTCAGGCCCGGCGACCGCGTTCATAACAACCGAAAAGGCAACCGCCAGCGCGGTTTGCGGCAGGGTGGCAAAGGCCCAAATGAGCAGGGTGGAGGTGACCAGCAGGCCGCGCGGCAAAAAGAAGGTCAGCAGGCCGGTCAGCGCATAGCAGGAAATGACCATCAAACGGGACAGGCTGAACCAGGGGACAATCTTGCGCCGGGTTTGAAGGAAGCGCCCTACTACAAGGGCGAGGATGAGACCGGTTACGCCCGGCATGGACGAAAGCAGACCTACCTGAAAACTGCTGGCGCCCAGCCGCGCCAGGAAAACCGGCAAGAAAGGCGCGGCGACATTCGAAATGCTTACGCCGATGGCGTCAATCTGAACATTACGAAAATTGCGCTTTTGGATCGAGAGAGAGGTTTCTTTCATGCAGCATCCAGCGGCAAGAGAAGGCTTAACCAGGAGGGCAACTGGCGGAACAAGTCGGACATCACGGCCTGCGTGCGCTGTTCAAAGAGGATCATATTCCCATAGGCTTCTCCGCCGCTTTCGCCCACCAGATCGGTAACTGCACGCAAAATCAGGCAACGGACGCCATTTCTCTGCGCCACCCAGGCCAGGGCGCCCGATTCCCAATCCGCGGCAACGGCATCATATTTCTGGACGAGGGCAGGGACATCCTGCGCGACGATATCTCTATCGGCAGAAAGCAGGCGGCCGCACATGACCGAAGAGGGCAGGCCGGCACCCAACCAGGAAAGATCAAGGCGGGTGGTGTAGTGGGCAATGGCCTCGTCGCTGCTGCCCATCTGCTCCAAAATGTCGTAGACGATGGTCTCTTCGGCCAGAATGACGCGCCCCACCCGAATCCGCCCCTTTATCCCTCCGCAAGTGCCCAGATTGATCAACACATCGGGCTGAAAGCGGTCAATCGCGTACTGGGCGCTGGCCGCGGCGGAAATTTTCCCCCAGCCTCCCTGAAACAGCCTGAGGCGCCTGCCCTCCAGGTCCAATTCGGCAAATTCACCGAAAGGGGATGGCCGGAGAGAAAGCCCGGGATAAAGCGTCTTAACTGCACGCCATTCAGCATCGGCGCTGATGATGACGGTGATATTCATAATTCCCCGACTAACCTGCAAATCCCGGCGACGACAGATAATCCAGGAGAAATTGCAAGGCGGCCTGCGCAGATGACTGTTTGTTGGCGCGCCGGTCGCCCTGCCAGATAAAGTGACGCGCCCAGTCGCCATCTGTGGCCGAGAGACCAATCCAGGTGGTGCCAACCGGTTTGCCGGGCAGGCCGCCAGACGGGCCGGCAATGCCGCTTACGCTGACAGCCAGGTTGGCGCCCAGGGCAGTCCGCACGCCGCGCGCCATCTCAATCGCCGTTTCGCGGCTGACTGCCCCGTAGCGGCGCAAGGTATCCCACGAGACATGCAAAAGCGCCACCTTGGCTTCATAGGCATAGGCCACCACTCCGCCCACAAAGTAATCCGATGAGCCGGGGATGTCGGTAATTCGATCGGCAATCAATCCGCCGGTACACGATTCGGCCACGGCCAGTTTCCAGCCGCGAGCGCGCAGCAACTCGCCCAAATGACGTTCCAGGTCTTCCATACGCCAGCACGCACCTCTTTATATCAAGATAGTCGAATGTTACCACCAAACAAGCCAAACGTAAAAAAGCAGACCCTCTCGCGGCGGGGAGGATCTGCGTCATCACCTGAAGAACTTGTCTGGGGGTTACCCCGCAAGATCGGAACTTATGCTGTTGAAAATGTCCTGCATTTGAGGGCCAAGCAAAACGCCCGCGATGGCGTTGATAATGGCCAGCAAAATGGTCAGGCCGCCAAGGACAATGCCCACAATGGCAAGCGTCCGCTGGGAAGATTTTATTCCCAACACGCCCAGGATGACGGCAACAATGCCCAGCGGAAGGCCGCAAATAGGCAGCAGCCAGCCGCACAGGTTGAGCACGCCTACCACCAGGGAGGCAATTGCCAGGCCTTTTTTGTCACCGGCCGGCGGCGGCGAGGCTTCGGGTATCGAATAATCTTGCATCAAAACCTCCTTAACGCTATGAGAAAAAGGCTTCAGGTGACAAAAGTAGTATAGCACAACCCAGACTTGTAAACCTATCCTCTGACCGTACTATATCTGCGCGGAGCGTGTTAAAATATTTCCCTGTATGGAACTCTCTGAACATCTACGGGGTGTCCTGGCGACCTTGCCCGCCAAGCCCGGCTGTTATCTGATGAAAAATGCCGAGGGGACAATTATCTATGTGGGCAAGGCGGTTAACCTGAAAAATCGCGTCCGCTCCTATTTTCATGCAGACGCCAGTCACGACCAGAAAACCCGGCGGCTGGTACGCGAGATTGCCGATATTGAATGGATCGTAGTCGGCTCGGAACTCGAAGCGCTCATCCTGGAGATGAACCTGATCAAGCGACACCGGCCGCCCTACAACGTCCGCCTGAAAGACGACAAGCGCTATCCCTACATCAAAATTCACTGGCAGGAGCCTTTCCCCAAAGTGACCGTCACGCGCCTGATGCAGGAAGACGGGGCGCGCTACTTTGGGCCATATACCTCCGCCTGGAGCGTGCACCAGACGCTGGACGTCTTGCGGCGGGTTTTCCCCTATCTCACCTGCGACCGCGAGATTACCGGCAAAGACCAGCGCCCCTGCCTGTATTACGATATCAAACTCTGCCTGGGACCGTGTATTGGCGCAGTCAACCAGGAACAGTACCGCCAGATGATTGCCGATTTACAGGAGTTTTTAGACGGTCACGCCGACCCGATTCTTCTGCGGGTGCAGGCCGAGATGGAGCGGGCGGCCGAAGAACTTCAGTTCGAACGCGCGGCCGCTCTGCGCGACAAAATCAAGGCCCTGAAAAACATCGTCGAACGGCAAAAAGTGGTCTTCCCCTCAGATTACCTGGACTCGGACGTGCTGGCGCTGGCGCGCAGCGATGGGGAGGCCTGTGTGCAGGTCTTCTTCATCCGGGGCGGGAAACTCATCGGCCGCGAATACTTTGTTCTGGAAGGCACAGAAGACGCGCCGGATGCAAACGTCCTGGCTCAATTCGTCAAACAGTTTTACGCCGAAGCCGCGCAGGTGCCGCCGCAATTGATGCTGCCTGAAGAAATCGAAGAGGCCCACATCATCCAGCAATGGCTGAAAGGGCGGCGGGGCGGCGAGAAAGTGGAAATCTTTGTCCCGCGCGCCGGCCAGCCGCAAGAACTGGTGCAGATGGCTGCCGAAAACGCCGCCGAGACGCTGAATGCCCTGCGCGCCCAATGGCAAGCCGATACACACCGCCAGGAGCAGGCACTGGCCGAGTTGCAGGCGGCGCTGGGTCTGGCCGGCCCTCCCAATCGGATAGAATGCTACGATATTTCGAATACCCAGGGGACGGCCTCCGTCGGCTCGATGGTCGTCTTTTCGCAAGGCGTGCCGGATAAAAAAATGTATCGGCGCTTCAACATCGAGACGGTCAACCAGCCGGACGATTTTGCCTCGATGGAGGAGGTGCTGACGCGCCGCTTCCGCCGCTGGCTGGCGGCTCAGGAAAAGGAAGCAGACCCAGGGTCCAAGCCCGACCCGGCTTTTGCCTTCCTGCCGGATTTGCTCATCGTAGACGGCGGCAAAGGTCAACTCGGCCGCGCCGTCAAAGTGCTGGAAAAATTTGACCTGCTGGGCAAAGTGCCGGTTGTGGGACTGGCAAAACAAGAGGAAGAACTATTCCTGCCCAATCAATTGAAACCTTTGCTTCTGCCGCGCCATTCGCAGGGACTGTACCTTGTCCAGCGTATCCGGGACGAGGCACACCGCTTTGCCATTACAGCCCACCGGCAGCGACGCGGCAAACAGGGACTGGCTTCAACCCTGGACGCCATCCCAGGTGTTGGGCCGGCGCGGCGAAGGGCGCTCTTAAGACACTTCGGCTCTGTAGATAATATTAAAGCCGCAACGGTGGTAGAATTAGCCGCTGTTGTCCCCAAAGATGTGGCCGAGGCAGTAAAGGCATACCTGGAATGAAATTAATCTGGATTGTTGACGACGATGAGGAGATGATCAAAGCCGTGCAGTTGATGTTAAAACTGCTTGGCTATCAAACGACCTATTACCTCGGAGCACGCCCGGCTGCCCTGGCCCTGCTAAACGGAGAGCGGCCGGACTTGATGATTCTGGACATCAACATGCCAGAGGTTTCCGGCCTGGACCTGCTGGAGTTTATTCGCCGGCGAAAAGAATGGAAAGACTTGCCGGTGATCATGCTTTCAACCGAGGCCGCCGACATCACCGTTGACCGCGCCATGGAATTGGGGGCAGATGCCTACACATCCAAGCCGGTAACCATCGAAGAATTGGAACGGGCAATCAAAACAGCATTTCAAAAACACGCCATTTCTTCTTAAATTCACGAGAAACGCCATGTCGCGAGCCAAGTCATCTTCCAACAAACGCGCAATGCGTCAACAGCGCGCAGTTCAAGTAGCAATCGTGGTGATGTCCATTATCATCATCCTTTCAATGCTCTTGACTCAGTGCAATTAACCCCAGCATTTGCCCCAAGATGAAAATCAAAAAGATCATTTCAAGCACGCCTTTGTACGTCGTTTTTCTGGCGCTTTATCCTGTGCTTGCCTATCTGGCCTGGAATATCCGCGAGGTGGATACCCGGCTGCTTTATCGTCCCTTGTTGATTTCGCTTTTGTTCTCCGGCATCATTCTTGGGCTGATGCAGCGGGCAATCAAGGACTGGCAAAAGGCCGGCCTTTTCACCGCCCTGATTCAGTTCATCTTCTTTACCTACGGACACATCAAAAACGGACTGGATTCGCTGCCCTGGCCGGCAGCCAAAAGCGTCTGGCACATTGTGCTTGTACTGCTCTCGGCCGGTTTGCTGATCGGCATCGGGCGTGTCATCAAGAGAGCGCGCCGTCCGGCGTTGGCCACACAGATATTAAACGCGGTTGGGCTGGTGCTGCTGATTGGGCCGCTTTCCACCCTGCTGACACGACCTGCCGTCCAGCCGCGAGCCGCCCCTGAAAACACAGCCCCCATTGCCGAGAGCGGAACATATCCGGATATCTACTACATCATTCTGGACGGTTACAGCCGGCAAGATACCCTCCAATCCCTTGGGTACGATAACAGCGCCTTCCGCGATGAACTGGAGCAGATGGGCTTTTACATTGCAACCTGCAGCCGCAGCAATTACCGCAATACCCTGCTCTCGCTCTCTTCCAGCCTGAACATGAATTACATCTGGCGCGCCGTTCCCAATCAGGGAGTGGCCGATAAAAATCTACAGCCGGTATATGCTTCCCTGCTGGATAACCGCGTCCGCCGCGAATTGAAAGAGCGGGGTTATACGGTCATTGCCTTTGAGACCGGCTTTGAATGGGATGAGTGGCGGGACGCGGATCTCTACCTAAAAATGCACGATAATCCCTTCACGGCACCCTGGCTGCAGCCCTTTGAATACGGCCTGATGCAGACCACAGCCCTTAATCCGCTGCTTGAAAGCGGCCTGCTGGCAAAAGAACGTTTCATTGCGCATTACCGGCGCGTCTTGTTCACCTTTGAACAACTGCCATTGCTGACTTCGGTGCCCGGGCCGAAGTTCGTGTTTGCCCATATCATCGTCCCTCACGCCCCTTTCATGTTCCTGCCAGACGGATCCATCAACCCGGATACACGCTACTATATCTCCCCCGCAGGCGTAGGAAACACCAGAGAACTGGAAATTCAGGGCTATCTCAACAACATCCAGTTTGTAGACGCACAATTTCCGGCGGTGCTGAAAGCCATTCTTGCAAACAGCGCCCAACCGCCCGTGATCATCGTTCAGGGAGATCACGGTCTGGTGGCAGAGGCTCAAAAATACAACATCCTGAACGCTTATTACCTGCCCGGCGGCGGAGAACAGGTACTCTATCCCACCATCACCCCGGTCAATACATTTCGGGTGATTCTCAACCAGTACCTGGGCGGCAATTACGACCTGCTGAGAGACGCAAGCATTGACGCGGACCGCGGCAACCCGTTCTGGAAGAAGAACGTCCGTCCTTACCCCGCAAACTGCCCGTAGTGGTATAATTCAACAACGCGGCCCCAAGAGCCGCGTTTTATATCTTCTCTCGTCAGGAAACTATGCTCGAAAAACTTGCTGCAATAGAAGAACATTTTGAAGAACTGGGCCGTGAACTGGAGCGGGTGGGAAACGACTACCAACGCGCCGCCGAAATTAACAAAGAACGCAGCGACCTGGAAGCCATTATTACCAAAACGCGCGAGTACCGCAATGCCCTTAAGCGGCTGGACGAAGCGCGCCAACTGCTCGACAGCGAGGAAAACGATGCTGAATTGCGCCTGCTGGCCGAGAGCGAAATCGAAGAACTGAAACCTCAAATTGAAAATCTTGAGGCCGAACTGCGCGCTATGCTCGTCCCCAAAGACCCGCGCGACGAGAAAAACGTCATCGTCGAAATCCGCGCCGGCACAGGCGGAGACGAAGCCGCCCTGTTTGCTGCCGACCTTTTCCGTATGTACACACGCTACGCCGAACGCCAGGGCTGGAAAGCGGAAATCCTCTCCGAAAACGCCATCGGCATTGGCGGGTATAAGGAAGTCATTTTCGAAATCAAGGGCCGCGGCGCCTATTCCAAACTAAAATACGAATCGGGCGTGCACCGCGTCCAGCGCGTCCCCGTCACCGAATCGTCCGGGCGCATTCACACCTCCACCGCCACAGTAGCCGTCCTGGCCGAAGTAGACGAAGTGGATATTGACATTCCCGAATCCGACATCGAGATTGAAGTCTACCGCTCATCGGGCGCAGGCGGCCAGAACGTGCAAAAAAACTCCACCGCCGTCCGCCTGTATCACAAGCCAACCGGCATGGTGGTGACCTGCCAGGATGAACGCTCGCAACTCCAAAACAAACTCCGCGCCATGTCCATCCTGCGCGCCCGCCTGTACGAAATCGAGGAAGAAAAACGCCGCAGCGCCCTGGAAGCCGACCGCCGTTCACAAGTTGGCACAGGGGAGCGCGCCGAAAAAATTCGCACCTACAACTACCCGCAAAACCGCGTCACCGACCACCGCATTGGCATTTCTTCATACAACCTGCCGGCAGTAATGGATGGCGACATCGAAGAATTCATCACCGAACTGGCCACCCGCGACCAGGCCGAACGTCTAGCCTCCAGCGGATTGGATGATGAAGACAAATAGGCAAACGGTTGCCGCCGTTCTGAAGAGCCTGACAGCAAAATTGACCGATATCAGCGACACCCCCGCGCTGGATATGCAGGTCTTGTTGGCGCACGTGACCGGCAAACCCCGCACCTGGCTGCTAGCCCACCCCGAGACGGTTCTAACGGAACCCGAACTGGCCGCCGTTAAAGAGGCCATCACCCATCTCCAGCAAGGGATACCGCTGCCCTACGTGCTTGGGCATTGGGAATTCTTTGGGCTGGACTTCCTGGTCACCCCCGACACCCTCATCCCGCGTCCTGAAACCGAGTTGTTGGTCGAACGCGCCCTGCACTGGCTGCAGGCCGCGCCCCACCGCCGCAGCCTGGCCGACGTCGGCACCGGCAGCGGCTGTATTGCCATCTCGCTGGCAAAGCACATCCCCGATCTATGGGCAGTGGCCACCGACCTGTCTCTGCCGGCCCTGAAAGTCGCACGAAAAAACGCCTATTATCATGAAGTGCAAACGAGAATCGACTTCCTGCAATGCGACCTGCTGCCGCCGCACAGCAATTATCTGGCTACACGAAACCACTTCGACCTGATTTGCGCCAACCTGCCCTACATCCCATCCTCCACCCTGCACCAACTGCCGATCTACGGACGCGAGCCATCCCTGGCGCTGGACGGCGGCGCAGACGGCCTCGACCTGATCCGCCGCCTGCTGAAGATTGCCCCAGAATGGCTGGCGCCGGGCGGCGCAATCTTCCTGGAAATTGAGGCCTCGCAGGGAGCCGCCGTGCTCAGCCTGGCATACGATACTTTCAACCAGGCGCGCATCCGCCTGGAAAAAGACCTCACCGGCAGCGACCGCCTGGTCTGCATCCAAACCGTCGGCGGGAACGGCCTGAACATGGAGTAGATCAATTTCTAACCGGATTCTTAACCCATCATCAGGCTCCACTTAACTTAAACTGTATAATTGAAACTGCATTCTCCTTATGCAAACCTCGCGCAGAACCAAGTCGGCTGCGCGAGGTTTGGGCTTTAATATCTGCTCAACGGCCTTCAAGAAAGCGGCCAGGTCGGCAAGACGTCCATATCCAGCGGGCCAACATGGCCATGAACAAAGCGGAAATATCCGGCCGCGGCGATCATCGCGGCGTTGTCGGTGCATAAAGAAAGCGACGGAATGTTTACCGGAAATTCCTGTTGAGACTGAAGCGCCTGGCGCAAAGCGCGGTTGGCCGAGACGCCGCCGGCCACCAAAATCTCCCTGGCCCCAAATTCGCGGGCAGCGCGCACAGTTTTGGCGGCCAGCACATCTACCACCGCGGCCTGAAACGAGGCCGCCAAGTCGGCCACCGGCAGAGGACGCCCCTCTGCTTCCAGCCGGCGCACTTCATGCAAGACGGCTGTCTTAAGCCCGCTGAAGGAAAAGTCAAACGTACCTTCCAGCCAGGCGCGCGGAAACTTGAACCGCTGTGCATCGCCATCTTCGGCGGCTTTCTGGATGAGCGGCCCGCCGGGGTAACCCAGGCCGATCAAACGCGCCACCTTATCGAAAGCCTCTCCGGCCGCATCGTCCAGGGTCGCGCCAAGGCGCTTATACGTCAGGTGCGACTCCATCAAATTCAGTTCCGTATGGCCGCCAGAAACCAGCAGCGCCAACAACGGAAATTGCGGCTCAGGCGGAGCAACCTCGCCGGCATGATAGACCCAGGCAGAGTAAATGTGGCCTTCCAGGTGATTCACCCCCACCAGCGGCAAACCCGCTCCCAGCGCCAGCCCCTTTGCCAGATTCATGCCCACCACCAGTGAGCCGGCCAGGCCGGGGCCGCGCGTCACAGCAATCGCGTCTACGTCTGCAAGCGCAAGATGGGCCTGCGCCAATGTCTGCTCAACCACCGGCACAACCGCAAGAATGTGCTGGCGCGAGGCCACCTCGGGATATACGCCGCCATAGCGGGCATGCACCTCCATTTGAGAGGCTACGGTGGAAGCCAGCAACACCCGGCCGTTTTCCAGCACGGCGCAGGCAGTTTCATCGCAGGAGGTTTCAATAGCCAGGATGCGAGCCGCAGGGAAGGTTACCTGTTCCACTTTTTCATCTTCAACACAAAATCGTAGGGATACTCGGCCAGAATCTCGGCCCTGCCATCTGGCCGAATCCAGACCGAATCTTCAATGCGGACACCCATATCCCGTTCCGGATAGTACAAACCGGGCTCAACGGTAACAACCACGCCGGGCTTGAGCAGGTTGTCGTCTGCCGCCGTCAAACCAGACCATGGACGTTCATGCACATTCAAACCAAGGCCATGCCCCAGCGAATGAACATACCCTTCCACCGGCGCTTCGGTATTGAGCGGCGTCTGATGACCAAGGGCTTCAAAATACTCGCATACCATCCGCTGATAGGTTTTGAAGGGCACATTCAGGTCGAGGTTTTCCATCACCTTTGCATGCGCGCCGCGCACTTCATCGTACAACTTTTGGGCTTCGGGAGTGGCGTAACCCAGGCTCCAGGTGCGGGTGAAGTCATAAAAGTAACCGCCGCCCTGTTCGCACGGGAAAATGTCAAAAACGATGGTCCGCCCCAGGCGAATCAGGTCTTCGGGGTTGCCGGTAGAATGCGGTATGCCGGCGTCTCGTCCAATCGCAAAGATCGTGCCCTCCGGGTTTTCGGCTCCCAGTTCGGCCAGCCAGAGATTGATCAACCCTTTAACATCGCCAATGGTCAATGGCTGGCCATTTTCTTTAAGCAAAACCTCATCCGAGCGCACGTCACAGCCGGTCAGATATTCGGCTACGCGTCCCACAACCGCGGTTGTGATTCGGCCTATCTTGCGAATGCGCTCCACTTCGGCTTCGTCTTTGCTTTCCATCGCATACATGAAGATAGAATCCTCGCGGGACTCGCCGACCAGTTCCAGGTCGGGCATGAGCCGGCGCAATTCTTGAAGGACGCCGATGACGCTGCTCAAATCATAATGGCCGTAAATCCCAATCCGGCCGGCGCCGATCCCCAGGTCTGCAAACATGCGCTGGAAACGCAGGGCGCCCACCAGCAGCGTATTGCCTGCCGCCTCTTTAAGTAATTCGGAATAGGGATATTTGCTGAAACAAATCACCTCCAGGCCCGACTTGGCGGCTTCTTCGCGTTCCATGTCATTGCAAAACAAAACGGGCGGCTGGCCGCTTTTTTTGATAAGGGCGGCATGACTGACATGCCCTCCGCCGGTAAAGTAGTACATGGGCGGGTTATGCTCGGCATGGCCGAGGACAAGAATTGCATCTAGATGGCGGGCTTTCATGAGAGCATCGAGGTCAGATTTCATAAGGACTCCTGAGCAAAAGTTAGGGTTTGAGTACAGCCTTCAAAGCAGAGAGCAGGGCATCATCCTGACCGCGCAGAACGGTGCGCGGGTCGAGCAAGACGCGGTCATTTTCGGTGCGGGCGATCACCGGCGGTTTTTCGGCGCGCAGCCGTTTCAGAAAGGTATCGGGATTTCCAACCGACAGGCTGAGCACCCAGGTCGGCAAGGTCTCGCCGGGCAGGGAACCGCCGCCAACCGTAGATTCTGACGGGACGACATCACCCTGCCCCAGTGCATCCCGCCACGTTTCCGCCCGGACCTTAGCCTGCTCCTGTTTCATTGAGATCATCTGCCAGACGGGGATTTCGCGCTCTGCCTCGTCTTTGAGGTAATGCAAGAGGGTGGCCGTCATGCCTGCCAGACAGGTCTTATCGGCGCGCACGGCACGTGCCAGGGGGTGTTTTTTAATGCGGTCAATCAGATTCGCGCGGCCGAGGATGATTCCGGCCTGCGGCCCGCCCAGCAGTTTGTCGCCCGAAAAGCAAACCAGATCACAACCGGCCGCAAGGGATTCCTGGACGGTAGGTTCGTGCGCCAAACCGTAAGCAGAAGTATCCAGCAATGCGCCGGAACCGAGGTCATCCAGCACAAGCGCGCCGCTGCGGTGAGACGTATCCACAACTTCTTGAAGGGATGGTTCTTCGACGAAGCCGACAATTCTAAAATTCGAACGGTGCGCCCGCATGACCAGCGCGTCCGGTGTCTGCAGGGCTTCTTCGTAATCGCTCAGCCGCACCTTGTTGGTGGTGCCGATTTCGACCAGTTTTGCGCCGGATTGCTTCATGACTTCAGGCACCCGAAAACCGCCGCCGATCTCAACCAGTTGCGAACGCGGGATAATCACACGCCGGCGGGCAGCCAGAGCAGAAAGAGCAAGCAAGATGGCGGCGGCGTTGTTATTGACCACCATGGCGGCCTCTGCCCCGGTCAGCCGTTTGAGAATCTCCTCGGCGTGAATCAGCCGCGAGCCGCGCCTGCCGGTTGACAGGTCAAATTCAAGGTTGGAATATGCCTCGCCGGCCAGTTGCATCGCCCGTACCGCCGCCGCGGAAAGCGGCGCGCGCCCCAGATTGGTGTGCAGGATGACGCCGGTAGCGTTGATCACCGGCTGGAGCGTGGGGCTTGTCCAGGCGTCAAGGTGCGATTGCGCCTGGGTGAGAATTTCGGAATGCTCCGGCGGCATGTCAAGGCTGCCGTCTATCATGCGTCTGCGCACATCATCCAGCGTAAGCCGCAAGGCCTGCAAGGTGAGCGGCCGGCCATAAAGGTTTATCCAGGCTTTCGCCTGGTCGCTTTGCAGAAGGCGTTCTACAGACGGGATGGAATGTAAACCATTCACAACGATTCCTCATCCGCAGCGTCAGCAGAGGGCGTTTCCGGGTAATACGCTGGACGCCAGCGGCTTTTTTCTCGCAAACGGATAAGGCTCTCAATCACCATCAATCCGACGGCCAGCCCCACAACGGTCCACAGGCTGTTCAGGCGGCTGAGTTGGAGCCAGGCCAGCAGGGCGCCATACACGCCCACGCCAATTGCCTGGCGGACAATCACATTACCCAGAGCAGGGTCTGCCGAGAGGGCCGAACGGTGGATAAGAAATGTAACCGGCATAGCCGTTCCGGTCAGGGCCAGTACCCACAGGGCGTAAAAAAGCCAGCGGCCCCAAACCGTAGGAGGGATGACAAGCACAACCAAAATCACTCCTCCCCAGCCAAGCAGGGTGAGAATGGCAACGGGGAAGGCAAAGGGACGAAAAGAGGCGGGACGAACGGATGGCGCTTTCATCGGTTTGATTATACCCGCACGATGAATTTTTGAAACTCCGAGAAATGGCTTAAACCAAAGAGAACATTCCGTTCACCGTAAACCGGCAGAGGGCATTCTGCGCGCTTTCTACACCCTGCCTTAAAATCGCTGCCGGCAAAAGCCACTCCCGTCCGTATCGCGTCCCGAAGGTTTCACGGCAACCTTCGGGACGTTTGTTGATTCGTGATAAACTATCGGCATGACATCCATCGTTGCCCTCGATCTCGAAACTACCGGCCTCGACTCGCAACGCGACGCCATTATTGAAATCGGTGCGGTGCGTTTCAACGGCAAACGCATTGAAGAAGAATTTACCACCCTGGTCAACCCGGGCCGGCATATCCCTGAGTTCATCACCGGCCTGACCGGCATTGAGGACTCCATGCTGCGCGGCGCGCCGAGTCTGCGCGCCGTCCTGCCCGAACTGAGCGATTTCGTTGGCAACGCGCCGGTGCTGGGACACAACATCCGCTTTGACCTGGGCTTCCTGCAAAAATACGGTCTCTTCGAACTCAATGAAATTATAGATACCTATGAACTGGCTTCCGTCCTGCTGCCTTCGGCCAGCCGTTACAACCTGGGGGCGCTGGGGCGGCAACTTGGGCTCCTGCTCCCCGCCAGTCACCGCGCCCTGGATGATGCCCGGCTGACGCATGCCGTCTATCTGCGTCTGTGCGAAATCGCCGCCGGCCTGCCGCTCGACCTGCTGGCCGAAATTGTTCGCCTTTCCGAACCGCTGGAATGGGACGCCCGCTGGGCCTTTCAACAGATTCTGCGGGCGCGGGCGAAAGAGGGAATCGGCCCAAGACGGGCACCACGCGGCTCATCCGGAAGCCTGCTCGGGTCCCGGCCAGAAGCGGGGCCGCCCCCGCTCAGGCCGCGCGATCCACCCCTGGGGTTAGACCCCGAAGAAACGGCTGCCATCCTTGAGTACGGCGGCCCGTTCTCCCAGTATTTTGAAGCCTACGAGCACCGCGCCGAGCAGGTTGAAATGCTGCGCGCCGTCACCGACGCCCTTTCGCAAGGCTATCACCTGATGGTGGAGGCCGGCACCGGCGTTGGCAAGTCTTTTGCCTATCTCATCCCGGCTGCCCTTTACGCCTTGCAAAACAACACCCGCGTGGTGATCTCTACCAACACCATCAACCTGCAAGACCAACTGATTCAAAAAGATATCCCCGACCTGATCGCCGCCCTGGGGCTGGATTTGCGCGCGGCTGTGCTCAAAGGGCGCGGTAACTATCTGTGTCCGCGCCGGCTGGAATATATGCGCCACCACCCGCCGCAAAGCGCCGAAGAGATGCGCGTGTTGGCCAAGGTGCTGGTCTGGCTGCTCGAAAACGAAAGCGGCGACCGCGGCGAAATCAACCTCAACGGCCCGGCCGAACGGGATATCTGGCTGCGCCTATCGGCCGAAGACGACGCCTGCACCACCGAAACCTGTCTCAAACGCACTGGCGGTGCCTGCCCCTTTTACCGCGCCCGCCTGGCTGCCCAAAACGCCCACCTGCTGATTGTCAATCACGCCCTGCTGCTTTCGGATATGGCGGTTGGCGCGCGCCTCTTGCCGGACTACGACCGGCTGATTGTGGACGAAGCCCATCATCTGGAAGCGGCCGCCACCAACGCCCTTTCCTTTCGCTTTAACCTTTTTGACCTGGAACGCATGCTGCGTGAACTGGGCAGCAGCGGCGCCGGACTGCTCAACCGCCTGCTGACCGACGCCCGTGAAGCGGTTCGCCCCTCCGACTTTGGCCTGCTTGCCCAAAAAGTAGAGCGCGCCACCGACCTGGCCTTCCGCTTGCAAAATCAGGGCCGCGAATTCTTCCAGACCCTGAGCGGATTCGCCGAAATGCTGCGCGAGGGTCAGCCGGTCAGCAACTACGCCTGGCAGGAGCGCATCCTGCCGGCCACGCGCGCTCAGCCCGGCTGGGACGAGGTGGAAACCGCCTGGGGCCTGGCAGACGAGACCTGGGGCCTTCTGCTGAAACTGCTGGCCGAATTGCACGAGGCAGCCGCCAACCTGTATGCCGAAGGCGCCGAAACGCTGGAAGACGTGATGGGTGATATCGGCAATCTCTACCGGCGCATGGCCGAAGCCGATAACAACCTGAACCAGATCATCAGTCAGCCGGCCGCGAATCAGGTATATTGGCTGGAAATCAACCCCGGCGGCAACCGCCTGACGCTCAACGCCGCTCCGCTTCAGGTGGGGCCTCTGCTGCAAAAGCACCTGTGGAACGAGAAAGCCAGCGCCATCCTCACCTCGGCCACGCTGACCACCCACGGCGAATTTGCCTATATGCGCCGGACACTGGGGACAGAAGATGCCAATGAACTGGCGCTTGGCTCGCCCTTCGATTATGAAAACGCAGCGCTTCTCTTTCTGGCCTCCGACATCCCGGAGCCCAATCAGGCCGGCTACCAGCAGAGCCTGGAAAAAGCCCTGCTCGACCTCTGTCTGGCGGTAGGCGGGCGGACGCTGGTGCTGTTCACCTCCTATGCGCAACTGAAACGCACATCACAAAGCCTTAGCGGCCCGCTGGCCCGCGCCGAAATCGCCGTCTATGAACAGGGCGAGGGCGCTTCGCCGAATACGCTGGTGGAGTCGTTCAAGGGCAGTGACCGCGCCGTCCTGTTCGGCACTCGTTCCTTCTGGGAAGGCGTGGACATCCCCGGCGAGGCGCTTTCGGTTGTCGTCATCCCCAAATTGCCGTTTGACGTCCCCACCGATCCGCTGATTGCCGCCCGCTCGGAGACCTATGAAGATCCCTTCAACGAGTATTACCTGCCGGAAGCCATCCTGAAATTCCGCCAGGGGTTTGGACGCCTGATCCGCACCCAGTCAGACCGGGGCGTGGTTGCCGTGCTTGACCGCCGCCTGCAGACCAAATCGTATGGCCGTCTGTTCCTCGAGTCGCTGCCGCCATGTACCTTTAAGGTTGCGCCGCTGGCCAAACTGCCGCACATGGCCGCCCGCTGGCTGGGAATGTAAGCACACCCGAACAAGCATCCTTTGAAAGCGAGGTATCTATGCCCAAAATCAACCTTGACTTTCCTGCCGAATTCGATTTGACAGACTTCATCTCTGCCGAAGCGCATGACCTGCGCTCGCCATTCAACCGCATTTTGGGTTTCACCAAAGTGATTCTCAAAGGCATGGACGGGCCGCTGACCGATATGCAGCAAGAAGACCTGAACACCGTCTATGCCAATAGCGCCCAGGCGCTCAATACAATCAACAACCTGGTGGATGCCGCCCGCCTGATACTAAAACAAAAGCAGCCTGCCTGGAAAGAAATCGGCATCCACGAACTGATCGGCCAGGCCGTTGCCCACTGGCAGCAATATCATCCCGCTCAAACGATTGAGATTCTGACGCAACTTGCCGATCCTTCTCTCAGTCTGCGTGGAGATGAAGCCCTCTTACGCCTGCTGCTGGCCCACGGCATCACCTGCGCTTACCTGTGCGTTAAGGAACCTTTTCTCGTAACCCTGCAAGCAGAAGCGGCCGGCAGACATATCCGTTTCACCATCCACTGCGCCGGAGCGCCCATGGGCGAATTCCAGAGCGGCGAATTGACCCTGACCGGCTACATCTTCCGCAACATCCTTGACCTGCACAAGGGCAAGATTTTGCACGCCGAACGCGACGAGAATGGCGCAAGCATACAATTCGAACTGCCGCGCGAACAGCCTGCTGCCGATTAAAGAAAACTGCCAAGAGTTTTTGCCGCAGATTGCACAGATGACTTCACCGCAAAAACAGAAAATCTCAATGCGAAGACGCCAAGGCGCGAAGAAAATGCAATTTCCAATGCAAAATCTTTGTTTCTCGGTATCGGATTATGCGTAAAAAAGAAATAGACCTTAAAAAAATCTTGGCGGCTTTGCGCCCTTGCGTTAGAAAGGGCCTTTTTGCAGTAGAGTCACAGATCGCACAGATTCGCGCAGATCGGTTCTAAAAAGTTGTGGAGCAACGACGCTACATCAAGAATCGCGGGCCTGACAAGACAACCGTCAATTTATGCTATAATCAAACTATGAGCGAGCATCTATCCAGCGAAGAAATCGCCACATCCAAGACAGAGAAAACGGGACAACCCTCACGCGGGCTGGTGGCCGGCATCATTGCCGGCGTGTTAATCCTGGCGGCCATCCTGACCGCTGCAGTCTATGGCCTGATGCAAAATGCCGAAACCACAGCCCAGATTCGCGACATTTTCATCATCTTCCTCGCGTTTGAATCGCTCATCATCGGCGCCGCGATGGTTATTCTGGTCGTCCAACTGGCCAGCCTGATCAACCTCTTGCAAAACGAGGTCCGGCCTATTCTGGATGCAGCAAACGAAACCATTCACACGCTGCGCGGCACCACCGAGTTTCTCAGCGAAAACATGGTTGAGCCGGTCATCAAACTCAACAGTTACCTGGCCAGTGTTCAGCGCGCCCTTGAACTGCTAGGGCTGAAGAAACGTTAATCGTCCATCCTGTATTTTTTAGAAAAGGAGTTAGCCATGTCCGAACGTGATGATTTTGGATCATTCCTGGTAGGCTTCCTGGTTGGCGGCCTGACGGGCGCCATCGTTGCCCTGCTCTTTGCCCCGCAGTCCGGAGAGGAAACCCGCGCCCTGATCAAGGACAAAACAATTGAGTTGCGCGACAAAGCCGCCGAATCGGCCGAAGAGGCCCTGGCCCGAGCCGAAGCCGCCGCCAAAGAGGCACGCGCCCGCGCCGACGAATTGGCCAAAGAACTCAAAGAGCGTGGCCGCGGCGTGGTAGAGGCCGTCAAGAAGAGCGGCAAGAAAGACGCGGAAGCCCCCGCCGGTTAAAACTCATGCCAACCGCAAGGGTTTGAGCACAGCGTGTTCAAACCCTTGTTTTTATTTCCCATGCTGCTCCTCTTCCGGTTCCTGCGCCTGGCCTTTTACGTCCTCTATCATCCCCTGGCCTGGTCGTACGACTGGGTTGCCGACCTGGTTTCGCTTGGGCAATGGAGGAAGTGGATCAGGACAATCATCCCGTACCTTGAAGGCGAACACATCCTGGAACTTGGTCACGGCCCCGGGCATTTACAACGGTTCCTGCTGGAAGGCGGGCTGTTTCCGTTTGGCCTGGACGAATCGGCCCCGATGGGACGGCTGGCACGTCGCAACCTGCACCGCACTGGCTATACGCAACACCGGCTAACGCGCGCATTGGCGCAATCCCTGCCGTTTCCCGCCAACACTTTCACCACAGTGGTTGCCACCTTCCCGGCCGAATACATCTTCGATGCGCGCACCCTGTCCGAGGTCCGGCGCGTCTTGCTCCCCAACGGGAAACTGGTCATCTTGCTTTCTGCCTGGCCAAACAGCCGTTCCTTGCCGGGGCGCTTCTTTGCCTGGCTATTCCGTATCACCGGTCAGACCACACAAACCGGGCAGAGATTCGAGCGCCGCGTGCGACAGCCGTTTGAGCAAGCAGGGTGGAGAGTCAAAGTAGAATCCTTGAATCTCCCCAATGGCCGCCTGACCATTCTGCATGCCCAAAATAACCAAACAGACCTTTGCGACCCGCCCGGTTTGCAAGTACAATCATCTCACCCATCATAGGAGAAACCCGATGGATACACCTGTCAATCCAGAAACCCGCTTCTTACACGCCGTAGAAATGGGGGTAGGCACCTGGCAATGGGGTGACCGCGTGGTATGGAATTATGGACACAACTACGACGAGGATGCTATCCGGGCCGCCTTCAACGCCTCTCTTGAACAGGGTGTGCGTCTGTTTGATACGGCTGAGGTTTACGGCAACGGCCAATCGGAACGCATTCTGGGGACGCTGATCAAAGAGACCAATCAGCCGGTGCTGGTTGCCACGAAGTTTATGCCATTTCCCTGGCGGCTGGAACGCAAGTCTTTACTCCGCGCCTTAAAAAACAGCCTCGACCGCCTGGGCCTGGAAAGCGTAGACCTGTATCAAATGCATTGGCCTTTTCCGCCCATCTCCATTGAGAAGTGGATGAGCGTCATGGCGGAGGCGGTACAACAAGGCTGGACGCGCACCGTTGGGGTATCCAACTACAGTCACACCCAAATGATGCGCGCCTACGCTGCCCTTGAGCGGCGCGGCCTGCCGCTGGCATCCAATCAGGTCGAATACAATTTGTTGAATCGGGAAATCGAAAAGAACGGCCTGCTCAGGCGCTGCCAGGAACTGGGCATTCGGGTGATTGCCTACAGCCCTCTGGCCATGGGGCTGTTAACCGGCAAGTACGGCCCCGAAAACCCGCCGCCCGGGCTGCGCGGACGCAAATATGCCGGCCTGCTCAGACGCCTGAAGCCGCTGATAAACCTGATGACCGAAATCGGGCGCGAACACGAGAGCAAGTCGTGTGCCCAAGTGGCCCTAAACTGGTGCATCTGCAAAGGCACCTTGCCCATTCCGGGCGCAAAGAACGCCGAGCAAGCCCTGATGAATGCCGGAGCATTGGGCTGGCGGCTGAGCGAAGAAGAAATTGCCCGGTTGGATAGCGCCAGTGAAAGTGTGGTGAGAAGCGCGTCTTGAACCCATTTATCCCGAGCGGGGACTTCCTTTGATAAAAAAAAGCCCCCGTTTTCACAGGGGCTCGCTGGGTGCCCAGTGGGTCTTGAACCCATCTATCCCCCGCGGGGACTTCCTTTGATAAAAAAGCCCCTGTTTTCACAGGGGCTCGCTGGGTGCCCAGTGGGTCTTGAACCCATCTATCCCCCGCGGGGACTTCCTTCGATAAAAAAAGCCCCTGTTTTCACAGGGGCTCGCTGGGTGCCCAGTGGGTCTTGAACCCACATCCTTCTGATCCACAGTCAGACGTTCCGCCAATTGAACTATGGGCACCGTATAGCGGGCGGATTATACCACCACACTCATGCCCTTTCAAGGATTTCGCGGATAAGGCGCGCCGCCTCTGGGCGCGGGACCTGGTTTTGTGTGCCGCTCTGCAGGTCTTTGATGGTCACCTGACCGGCAGCCGCCTCGTCTGGGCCGCAGACCAAAACAACGCGCATTCCCATTTTGTCAGCAAACTTGAATTGTCTGGGCAGTTTGGCCGGCTCTGGGTAACAGGTAACGTTCAAACCGGCCTGACGCAATTGCGCCGCCAGCCTGAGCGAATCAAGCCAATGGGTCTCATCAAAGACCGTCACCATCACGGGCGCCGGCGTTGGAACAAAAGGCGGCAAAAGACCGTTCTCTTCGAGGACGATGCCAATGACTACATCTCCCATGGCAAAACCAACGCCTGCAAGCGGATCGCCGCCCACATCGGCCAGCAAATTATCATAACGCCCGCCGCCCAGAATGGCGCGGCGCACCCCGCCGCTCAGGTCAAATGCCTCAAAGACCGTGCCGGTGTAATACAGCAGGCCGCGCACAATATTGGGGTCAAACTCGACATATTCTCTGACGCCCAGGGCCTCCAATGCGGCAAAGAGCCGCACCAGTTCGTCCCATGTCTGCCATAAGTCTTTATCGGCCAGCAAGGATTTCAGCCCATCCAATTGCTGCCGGCTAAGGCCCTGCTCCAGCGCATAAGCCTCCCAGTTTTCAGGCGTCATCTTGTTGCGCCGATCCACCAGATTGGATACTGCCAGGCGCATTTCGGGCGGGATGCCCAAGGCTTCAAAACGGGCATCCATCAGGCGGCGATTGTTGACAAAAATGCGCGCCAGGCCGGGGGTGAGTCCGACCGATTTCATAAAGGTGGCGGCCACGGCAATCAGTTCGGCATCTGCTTCGGGAGAGTTGACGCCCAACATGTCCACATTCCATTGGAAGAACTCGCGCGAGCGGCCTTTTTGCGGCCGTTCGTATCTCCAGAAGGGACCAAACGACCACCAGCGCAACGGGTAAACCAGTTCATTTTGGCGGGCGGCAATCATGCGCGCCAGGCTGGGGGTGAGTTCGGGCCGCAGGGTAACGAGGTCGCCTCCCCGGTCCTGGAAGACAAAGGACTGCTCTTTGACCAATTCTTCGCCCGACTTCGCGGCGTACAGGTCAATCGTCTCCAGGAAGGGACCGTCCCATTCCTGATAGCCAAAGGCGTGCGCGGCCTGACGGGCCTTTTCCGCCAGGTAGTTGCGGACGGCCATTTGCTCAGGATAAAATTCACGCGTGCCTTTGACGGCAGGAATGATCGTTTTCATAGCGTATCTCCTGTTTCTCGAATTGCCTGGGCGATTTTAGCATAATTTAACGTCAGTTCGGGATAGAAAAACCGACTGTAAATTTTCACTGCCGAGACACAAGCGGGAGGGTTGAGATTGGACGGATATATTCACCGGGCAAAGTGACAACAAGCAGAAGAAGTTGACATATAATTGAAGCACCAAAGAGGAGGCCGACATGTCCACAAAAGCATTCTGGTTTTGCCTTCTGGCAGGGATTCTGCTGCTATCTGGCTGCAGCCTGCCGGCAGCGGCACCAACCGCAACAATGACACCAACCCTGCCGCCAACGGCAACGATGACCGCCGTGCCGCCCACCGCGACCGAGATTCCGTCAACCCCTACGCCGGAGGTCACGCCCACCGAGGCGATTCCAACCAATCTGCCGGACTGCACGAACAGCGCCAAGTTCATTGACGATGTAACCGTCAAGGATGACAGCGAGATTCCCGCCGGCTCAACCTTCACCAAGACCTGGCGCGTGCAAAATACGGGCACCTGCACCTGGTGGGCGGGATACACGCTAACGCACTATTCTGCCGAGCGGATGGGGGCGCCGGACGCCGTGCCGCTGACTCTGACCCGGCCCGGCGAAGTTGTGGATATTTCGGTTGAATTAACCGCTTCGCAGGCGGTTGGGAAACACGAGGGATACTTTGTCATCAAGAACCCCAGCGGCCTGATCATGAAAATAGATAACGATTCGCGTTTGTGGGTCAAAATTACCGTTGTAAAGGGAGTAACTGCCACACCAAGCAGCACCGCCACGCCCGGAAGCGGCGCCGCCGCCACGCCCGCCAGCAGCGGGGCTCAGCCGGCAAATCCGCCTGCGGCCGGAAGCGGGCCGGGCTATGCAACCGTCACCTGCGCTTATACCACAGACGCGGCCCGTGTCTCACAAGTGGCACAGGCTATCAACGATTACCGCGCCCAAAACGGCTTGCCTGCCTACACGGTCAACGCCCAGTTGAGCGAGGCGGCGCAGGCACACGCAGCCGATATGGCCTGCAATCAACTTTTCTCTCACGGCGGTTCAAATGGCTCTACCCCGCGAACACGCGTGGCCGCCAGCGGCTACGCGGCTTCGGCGGTAACCGAAAACGTATACGGCAGTTACCCACCCCTCACACCAGAGCAGGTGGTGCTTTGGTGGCGGACCGACCGACAAGACATTACTCACAACCAGAATCTGCTCAGTTCCAAGTACAAAGAAATCGGCGTGGGTTACGCCTTTTTCAATAATTTTGGCTACTACGTTGTCGTCTTTGCCACGCCATAGGAGACCCCGGCATGGACCCATCTCTTAGACCCTTCTTTGAAGCCCGCGGCATTGTGGTGCTGGGGGCATCCACACAGCAGGACAAACTGGGATTTGGCGTCGCGCGCAACCTGGTGCAAAGCCGCTATCCCGGCAAAATCCATTTCGTCAACCCAAAGGGCGGTAATCTGTTTGGGCGGATGATTTACACCGATTTGAGCGAGGTGCCCGACCCGCTCGACCTGGCAGTAATCGTGGTCCCGGCTCCGGCCGTGCCAGAGACACTGCGTCAGTGCGGGGAACGCGGCATTCGCGCGGCCATTATCATCTCCGGCGGTTTTCGAGAAACCGGGCCGGCCGGGGCGGCGCTGGAAGAAAAATGCGTGCAGATCGCCCGTCAGTATCAAATGCGCTTTGTCGGCCCCAATTGCGTGGGCTTGATTGACACCAACTTCCCGCTGGATACGACGTTTCTGCAAACCCCCACGCCGCCGCCCGGCGATGTGGCGCTGCTCTCGCATTCGGGGGCAATTTGCGCGGCGTTGATTGACTGGTCACGCGGGCAGGGTTTCAGTTTTTCACGGCTGATCAGTTTGGGCAATCAGGCGGATGTCAACGAGACAGATATGCTTACCCCGCTGGCCGAAGATCCCAAGACACGCGTCATCGGGCTGTATCTGGAACACATCGGAAGCGGACGCGAGTTTGTGCGCGTGGCCAGCCGCATTGCGCGGCACAAGCCAATCGTGGCGCTCAAATCGGGCCGGTTCAGCGCCGGACAAAAAGCGGCTGCTTCGCATACCGGCGCGCTGGCCGGTTCGGACACGGCGTATCAGGCGGCCTTCGAAAAAGCCGGGGTGCTGCGGGTGGCCAACGCCGAGGAGATGTTCGACTGGTCGCATGCGCTGGCCTGGTGCCCCCTGCCGCGGGGACCGCGCACGGCCATTCTGACGAACGCGGGCGGGCCGGGGGTGATCGCGGCAGACGGCGTGGAACAGCACGGTTTACAACTGGCCGAATTGAGTCCGCACACGGTGGCTGTGCTGACAGACTTGCTGCCGCCGGCGGCCAGCAAGAGCAACCCGGTGGATATGATCGCTTCGGGCGGGCCAAAAGAATATGAGGCCTGCCTGCGGCTGCTGCTGGCCGACCCGCAGGTGGATGCGGTGCTGGTGCTTTCGGTACCGCCGCCGATGTATCCGGCTTCGCAGGTGGCCGAAAGGTTGATTCCCATCATCCAGGCGAGTGAAAAGCCGGTGCTGATCGCCTTTACGGGCGGGCAACTGGTAGATGAGGCGGTGGAAATGTTCCGCAAGGCGCACATCCCTGCCTATCCCTTCCCAGAACGGGCGGCCTCGGCGCTGGCCTGTCTGGCGCGGCGGGCCGAATTTTTGAATCAACCCGAGGCATCGTATGCGCCGCTTGAAGATGTGGACCGCGAGACGGTGCGGCAACTGCTGGCCGATTCACCGGCCGGTTCCTGGCTGGACCCGGAGGTCTGTTCCCGTTTAATGGACGCTTACCGCATCCCCAACGCGGCGGTACGCCTGGCGCGGGCGCCCGAGGAAGCGGCGGCGCTGGCAGCCGAAATGGGGTTCCCGGTGGTGCTGAAGGTGGCTTCGCCCGAACTGCCGCACAAGTCGGATGTGGGCGGGGTGCTGCTGAATTTGCGGACGAAAGAAGAGGTGCTTGCCGGCTATACGCAAATCGTTTCGAAGGTGAAGGCAGCCGCGCCGCAGGCGGTGATCGAGGGGGTGTATGTCCAGCGGATGACGCCGCCAGGGCAGGAGGTGATCGTTGGGGCGGTGCGCGATGCGCAGTTTGGCCCGCTGGTGATGTTCGGTTCGGGCGGGGTGGAGGTGGAAGGACTCAGGGACGTGGCTTTTGCCCTGGCTCCGCTGAATCAGGCCGAGGCGGAGAAGTTGATCCGCCGCACCTGGGCCGGGAAAAAACTGCAGGGGTTCCGGTCTATCCCCCCCGGCGATGAGGCCGCGGTGGTGGATATCCTGGTGCGGTTGTCCCATCTGGCTTATGATTTTCAGGAGATCGGTGAGATTGAGATCAATCCTTTGCGCGTTTTGATGCCCGCCGAAGGCGCGGTGGCGCTGGATGTGCGGGCGAGGAAATAACGTTTCGCGCCGGCCGGTGTTTTCAGATTAAGTTTTGCTATCTTTCGGAGGAGAAATGCGTCCAATTGCTGTGATTACGGATACCGATGCCAGTTTGCCTTTGGGGCTGGCGGAGAAACATCAGATTCGGCTGGTGCCAATCATCGTCAATTTTGGGGAGGAGTCGTATCGGGCGGTGTATGACATTGACGATCACGCGGTCTTTGAGCGGATCCATCGGGATGGACGTCTGCCGACCACTTCGGCGCCTGCGCCGGGGCAGTTTGCGGAGGCTTTCCGGCAGGCTTTTGAGGCGGGGGCGGAGTCGATTCTATGTTTTACGGTGAGCAGTGAGGTGAGCGCGACGTATAAGGCGGCGCTGGCGGCAAAAGAGGAATTTGCGGGACGGGACATTGAGGTGGTAGATACGCGGCAATTATCGATCAGTCAGGGATTCATGGCGCTGGCGGCAGCCGAGGCGGTGGAAGCGGGGGCTTCAAAGAAGGAGGCGTTGGCCCGCGCGCTTGAGACGGGCGCAAATACGCATTTGTTTGCAGCCCTGCCGACCCTGAAATATATTGCGATGAGCGGGCGGGTGAGCCAGGTAGCGGCGGGGGTGGCGGGGGTTTTGAGTATTCAGCCGATTCTGAGCATTAAGGATGGGAAGTTAGATTTGTTGGAGAAGGTGCGGACGCGCCGGCGGGCGTGGGAGCGGGTGGTGGAGTTGTGCGCACAGGCGGCAGGGGGCAGGTCTATTGAGCGCTTTGCTCTGTTGAATGTGGATGCGCCAGAAGAGGCGGCCAGGTTCGAGATGCAGTTGCGGGCGGCAATGCCTGCTCTGCCTGAGGAATACATTCTGGCCGAGTTGACGCCGGGGCTTTCGGTTCACTCTGGGGCGGGAATTGTGGGCGCGGCTTTTGTGACGGCGGCCTGACGGCCGGATAAACGGGGAACGGGTCAGTCGTCCAGTGGGGAGCGGACGGCCAGTCCGCCGCGCTGGAGGACGTGGGTGTAGATCATGGTGGTGCGCACGTCTTTGTGGCCGAGCAGTTCCTGGACGGTGCGGATGTCGTAGCCATTTTGCAGGAGGTGGGTGGCGAAGGAGTGGCGGAAGGTGTGGGCGGTGACGTGTTTGGTGATGCCGGCCTGGCGCACGGCCTGTTTGATGGCGCGCTGGAGGGCGGAGGGGTCAATGTGGTGGCGGCGGAGGCCCTCACCCTTCGACAGGCTCAGGGCGGCGCCCCCGGCATTTGTCCCAAGGGGAGAGGGAAAGCCCTCACCGCCGGCCCACCTGTCCCCGTCAGGGGATCTCCCAAGGGGAGAGGGGAGTTGGCCCTCACCCCCAACCCACCCGCCCCCGTCAGGGGGTCTCCCAAAGGGAGAGGGGAGATTCTCAGCCCCGGCATCTGTCCCAGAGGGAGATGGGGGTTGACCCTCACCCCCGGCCCACCTGTCCCCGTCAGGGGGTCTCCCAAAGGGAGAGGGGAGTTGGCCCTCACCCCCAACCCATCTGTCCCCGTCAGGGGATCTCCCAAGGGGAGAGGGGGGATGATTGATGAAAAGATCGGGGTCGGCGGCGGGGCGGCCGCCGGGAGAGGGGGGACGGGGGTCGCGGGAGAGGTGGGAGGCGGGGAAGAGGTATTGCCAGGCGAGTTCGCGGGCGGCGCCCGGGTATTTTTCGGCGAGGGCGTATGGGAGGTAGACTTCGCCGTAGCCGGCGGCCAGGTCTTCTTCGTGGAGGAGGCGGACGCGTTCGATCTGGCGGCGGAGGTCGGGGATGATGGTTTCGGGGAGAGGGGTGATGCGGTCTTTTTCGCCTTTGCCGTCGCGGACGGTGATGGTTTTGTATTCGAAGTCGAGGTCTTTGACGCGCAGGCGGAGGCATTCCATGAGGCGCAGGCCGGAGCCGTAGAGGAGTTGGGCCATGAGTTTGTAGGGGGCGGTCATGCGGTTGATGACGGCGAGGGCTTCGGCGTGGGTGAGGACGGTGGGGAGGCGTTCGGGACGTTTGGCGGTGGAGGGGAGGACGACGGTTTGGAGGTCTTTGTGGAGGACTTCGCGGTAGAGGAAGAGGATGGCGGAGAGGGCCTGATTCTGGGTGGAGGCGGAGACGTTGCGTTCGGCGGCGAGGTGGGCGAGGAAGGCCTGGATTTCGGGGGCGTCCATTTCGAGGGGGTGGCGTTTTCCGTGGAAGAGGATGAAGCGGCGCATCCAGTCTATGTAGGTTTGTTCGGTGCGGTAGGAGTAGTGTTTGGTACGCAAGGCGTCGCGGGCCTGGTCGAGGAGTTTTTTGGCCATGGGTGCTTGACTCGGATTTTTTTTAAGTGTATGATAGAGGCAATTATGAGAATTGGATGAGAAAGTTTTTTGCAGTTTAGTATGTGTGTGTCTAAATTATACAAGGTTTTGGCCTTTGCTGTCTATAGGCAGTTTGTAAGTGAGTTGCAGTTAAAACCATAGTTGAACGAACATTTGTTCGATATTGAAAGGGAGCGATGAGGGTAAAGTACAATCCCATTATCGGCTATGTTCTTGTAGATAGGGATTATTGCGTCATTGGTCCTGCGGGG
>JAIOAQ010000016.1 GCA_019873735.1 Chloroflexota bacterium
CGTCCCCATCCAGCTGTCCTTGCCCTGTCTGGCGTAAGGGTATGGAATGATAAGATTGTAAAGGTACAGAATTACAAGATTGTTAGAGGTACGAAATTATAAGAGTCAACACTGTATTACATATAAAAACATACAAAAAACTCGCTCTTATTGAAAAGTTCAGAGTCGGCGATTCAAGCGATTTTCCCCCGCCACCTCCTGTGCCAGATCAGAAAATTTTGTGCGGCTCAATTCCGCCGCAATGACAGACTGCAAGCCGTCCCAGCGCCGCCGCACCGGGCAAGCCTGCTCGAAGGGACAGGTTTGCTCGCCCAACATGCACTCAGAAAGCAGAAGCGGCCCCTCCATCAGTTCCACCACCTCGGTCAGCGTAATCTCCTCTGCCGGGCGCGCCAGTTGCAGCCCCCCTTCTCGGCCAGGAAAGGTGACAATAAAACCGCCCTGCGCCAGTTCGGCCACGATGCGCGCTAAAAATGCCGCCGGGATGAGCATCTCACGTCCAATGTCAGCCGTGGAAAGGCGCGTGCCAAACGGCCGTTTGGCCAGAGCCAGCACCACACGAACAGCATAATCCGTTTGGCGGTTGATGCGGAACATATTAAATCCTTACTTATTTAGTAAACGTTTACTGTTATTGTAATGGTTTAGCCAACGTATCTCCATTGCCAAATGTCATTTCGGAATATGATTAACCTCCCGATTCGCTTTCGGCGGCAGCAATCTGGCCTGCATTCGCCGGGCCGGCCGCGGCAACAGCCCCAACTCGATTCTTGGTATAATCACCCCAACATCCTGACCGCCTCCCAGAAGACCTGGGCGGCAGGCGTTTTTTGTGGAGGCCCCCATGCTGGATATCAATTTCATCCGCGAACACCCCGATCAAGTGCGCAAATCGCTTACCGACCGACAGATGGACCCGGCTCTGGTCGACCCCGTGCTTGCCCTCGACACCCGGCGTCGATCTCTGCTGACAGAGGTAGAGGCTCTCAAGGCCGAGCGGAATGCCGTCTCAAAAGAAATCGGGCAAACCAAAGACCTGGCCGCGCGTCAGTCCAAAATTGAGGCCATGCGTCAGGTTGGGGACCGCATTGCCGCCATGGACAAAGAAATCGCCCAGGTAGAGGCCGACCTGCTGGCCGCCCTGTCTGTCCTGCCCAATCTCCCTGACCCGGCCACGCCCTACGGCAAGGACGAGAACGATAACGTCATTGTCAAATCGGTTGGCGAACTGCCGGTATTTGATTTCGAACCCAAGGCCCATTGGGACCTTGGCCCGGCGCTGGGCATTCTGGACTTTGAGCGCGGCGTCAAGTTAACCGGCTCGCGCTTCTACGTCTTGAGCGGCGCGGGCGCCCGCCTGCAGCGCGCCCTGATCGCCTGGATGCTAGACCTGCACATCCGCCAGGGATATACCGAGCACTACCTGCCCTTCATGGTGCGCCGCGAGACTGTCTTTGGCGCCGGCCAACTGCCCAAATTTGCCGATAATCTGTACAAGGATCACGAGGAGGAACTCTATTTCGTCCCAACGGCCGAGGTTCCGCTGACCGGTTTGCACATGGACGAGATTTTGGATGAATCCAGCCTGCCGCGTCGCTATACGGCATACACGCCCTGCTTCCGGCGGGAAAAGATGAGCGCCGGACGGGATGTGCGCGGTATCAAGCGCGGCCATCAGTTTGACAAGGTGGAAATGTATATCTACTGCAAGCCCGAAGATTCGCCCGCGGAACTGGAGAAAATGCTGGCCGATGCCGAGGCCACTGCCGCCGGGCTGGGCCTGCCGTATCGGGTGAAACGCTTATGCACCGGCGACCTGGGCTTTGGCTCGGCCATCACCTACGATATCGAAGTCTGGGCAGCCGGATGTGGTGAATGGCTGGAAGTCTCCTCCGTCTCAACCGTGACCGACTTCCAGGCACGGCGGGCGAATATCAAATATCGCCCGGCTGATGGCGGCAAAGCGCGGCTGGTACACACCCTCAATGGTTCCGGGCTGGGTCTGCCGCGCACCCTCATTGCCGTCATGGAAAATTACCAGCAAGCCGATGGCTCCATCATCGTGCCAGAGGTCCTGCGCCCCTGGATGGGCGGGGTGGACGTCATCCGGCCAGGATAAAAACATGGATTGGGAATTCTGGCTCAAAGTCGGGATTGAAACGCTGACTCTATTCTTCTTGCTGGTTGGCCTGGCCGGGCTGATCATCCCCATCTTTCCCGGTCTAGTCGTCATGTGGCTGGCTGTGCTGGCCTACGGCCTGCTGACAGGCTTTCAGACAGCCGGCTGGGCTGCATGGGTCATCTTTATATTAATCAGCCTGCTGGCAATCTTCGGCAGCGTGGTGGACAATATTTTGATGGCCGCCAAGGCGCGCGAGAAAGAGGCGGCGTGGTTTTCGCTCTTTCTCGGCTTGCTGGCCGGAATCGTTTTTAGTTTTGCGCTTCCACCCATCGGCGGGCTGATTGCCGCGCCTGCGGCGCTTTTTTTGGCTGAATACCTGCGCCGCAAGAAAAACGCCCGCGAGGCCTGGGAAGCCGTGCAAGCCCTGCTTGTGGGCTGGGGATGGTCGTTTGCAGCGCGTTTTACCATTGGGGTTATCATCGCCAGCCTGTGGATATTATGGGCCTGGGTGATTCCGCCATTCTTTCAATAGGAGGTCGTGATGTTCTGGTCCACACTGGAAGGGATTTTGGAAATCGTTGGCGCGCTCCTGCGCTTTGCCGGCCTGCTTGTATTAGGGCTTGGACTGGGCTGGCTGGTCATAGAATTCTTCCGCAAGGGCGCACAGGTCTGGCAGTTACAGATTGCCATTATTCTGGGCGCACTGGGCACAGCCATTGGCATGACCCATTTTGCCCCGCCAGCCGCTCTGGGCGGCTTTGCAGCCGGCTTTGGCGCGGCAATGCTCATGTGGGGCCGCAAACAGGGCCAGGAGCAAGAAGACAAAGAAGACTAGCGGCTTCTTTAAATTAGCCGTTCTCCCACACAGCCGCCTGCTGACCGCCTACAATCCGTCTGCCTTCTGGCACAAACGCAGCGCCGACTCGAGGGCCGCGCCCTGAGCAACCAGGGTCAGCACGTCGCCCGGGCGCAGGGGGTGTTGCCGCGCGGGATAAAACCCGCGTCCCGCGCCGCACCGAGACGACCACACACTCCGCCGGAAAGGGAATCTCACTCAAACGTTTTTCGGCTGCCGGGCAGCCTGCTTCAACCACCACTTCCACGACCTGAACCTGGGCGGGGGTGAAGGCATCCAGCCGCGCCTGACTCTGACGCTGACTCTGCGCGGCGCGGCGCACGCGGGCCAGTTCATAGGCACGGATGACATCGGCGCGGCGCAGCATGCCCTATGCGCGCGCCTTTGGCCAGGGCGATCAGATGCGTCGGGTGGAGTTCGACTATGAAGGCCGCTGCTGGCGGATTGTGGATATTGGCCGTTTGCAGGTCATTTACACCGAAGGCGAGGGCTTACACGTTCAACGTGGCGCAGAGGCCCGCTTCATTTACGCCCAGAGCGGGGAGACGCACCTGCTGGTAGAAGATTATCGCTCCGGCGGCGGAGCGCAGGACACCCTCTGGATAGGGGTCCAGGTGCAAGAGGATGAGATTATCTACGAGAAATCTGCCGCTGGCTGAACCTGCCTTGCAAGCATCTCATTTCCGAAACAGGAGGCTGTAGTTCTTTATGAAGAAAATTCCCTCTCTCGTCTGGTTATTAGGGTTATCCCTGATCATTGGTCAGGGGCTGGCTTTCCTGGCCTCGCCGGAATCATGGCAGGGATTCTTCGGCGCGCTGCCGCGCATCTTGAGTATGATTGCCTTTTGGGGACCGGTGATTGCCATCATTTCCACACTCATCGTGTGGGCTGTGCTAAAAATCATGGGGTTTGACTCGCTTGAAGCCATCCGCATCGAATCGGTGGAGCAAAACAACCCGGCGCCGGCTATTATCTTCGTCGGCACGCTGATTGCCAGCATCCTGTTCCTGATGCTGGTCATTAAGCCGTAGCCTGGCATTTGCTTCAGTCCGCAGCGGGAGGTGGAGACACGCCTGTCTCACGGGACAGGGTTTCTACGGGAACGAGAGGCATCCGTTATCCCCGCGTTCTCACCGCCTCTTGCACGTCTATTGCACTACCATCTTCCCCACTCTTCCCAGTAAATCTGGGGGCGTTCACGCAAACGCAAGCGTGGACCAACCAACATGCCAAAAACAAAGCCCCCAATGTGCGCCCAAAAGGCGACCCCGCCCAAGGCGCCCATACCCAGCGAAAGCACACCCTCAACCAGTTGCAGCAGGAACCACATCCCCAAAACAATCACGGCGGGGATACGCGCCACCTGAATGAAAAAACCAAACGGGATGAGCGTGACCACGCGGCGATGCGGGAACAAGAGGAGATATGCTCCCAGCGTGGCCGCGATGGCGCCGCTGGCGCCTACCGTAGGAACTTGTGAGAAAGGATAGAGGAAGATGTGCGTCAGTATGGCGGCTATACCCCCGCCCAAATAGAAAAACAGGTAACGTCCGTGGCCGAGAGCGTCTTCGACATTATCCCCAAAAATCCATAGATAGAGCATATTGCCCAACAGGTGTGCCAAACCGGCATGCATGAACATGCTGGTAAAGATGGAGCGCACATCGCCCAGGTCGAAACCGCTTGTTACCTCCAGCGGGACCAGCGCCATACGATAGAAGACCGCTTCACCCCTCGCCCCCAGGCTGAGTTGCCATAGAAAGACCAGCACATTGAGCGTTATTAAACCATAGTTGACAAAGGGCACGCGTCGGGTGGGATTTTCATCGCGCAGGGGAAGCATAAACAAGTCCTTTCAGATCGCAACAATCCATAAGTCTGGCGCAATTTGCGGCAAGGAATTATAACCTGCTCTGCATTGAGAAACCGTCCAACTTTCTTTGCAAACCTTTTTCTCAGCCCAAAACTGGCGTTAAAATAGCATCACCATCCGCTTTGAGACTGAGCATGAGCGAAACATCTTCTCGTCCCGTATATCGCATCACCGACCTGGACACCAGCGAGCGTCCACGCGAGCGGTTGGCAAAGGTCGGGCCGCAGGCATTATCCAACGCCGAATTGCTTGCCATCCTACTGGGTGCAGGTTTGCCCGGCGAAAACGCCGTGCATATCGGTCAACGCTTACTGCAAACGTTCCATGGGCTGACAGGACTGCACCGCGCATCCTTCGAAGATCTGCTTCAGCAGCGGGGAGTCGCAGAAGCCAGAGCAGCGCAGATTAAAGCAGCCATTGAGTTGGGCAGGCGGCTGGCCCTCGAAATGCCAAGTGAGCGTCCTGTGGTCAAAAGCCCGGCCGATGCCGCCGCACTTGTCCAATACGAAATGAGCGCACTGGAAAAGGAACAGTTACGCGTTATGTTGCTGGATACACGCAACCGGGTGGTGGAAATTGCAGAGGTAGCAAACGGCACCGTCAACTCAGCCCACCTGCGCATTGCCGAGATCTTCACCCCCGCCGTTCGGCGCAACGTCCCGGCCATCCTGCTGATCCACAATCATCCCAGCGGTGACCCAACCCCCAGCCCGGAAGATGTTGCCCTGACGCGCGCCGTCCTGCAGGCCGGAAAACTTCTGGATATCGAAGTTCTCGATCATATCATCATTGGCGTAGGACAAGATCGCTGGGTCTCCCTCAAAGAACGCGGCCTTGGGTTCGCCTGAGAAACAGCCAGCCGGTTCACAAATAGCCGTTCCCGCTTCCATTTGGCTGCGGGAAAAGAGAGCAGGATTCTTAAAGCAAAAGCGATGACTGCCAAACCGGCCAGTCATCGCTGAATTCATCAGGCAATTTACCTACATCACAAGTGAAATTTTTGGGCTTTACCGTTTTTAACAGGAAAATCTTTTCGAACACCAAGGGCACAAAGGTAACGAAGGAAAACCGCCTGTACAATTTGCGCCTTTTCGTCCTTTTGTGGACTTCGTGTCCTTGGTGTTTAGGCTCTTTCCCGTCCTTGTTGGTTTCGGCTTGCCCAAGTCAGGTAATGCTGGAATGTTCTTGAATGAAGTTCTCCAACTGGCGAATCAGTTCTTTTTGGCTGCCAATAATACTCTTGACCAGATCGCCAACCGAAACGACGCCCACCAGTTTGCCATCATCCACCACCGGCAAGTGACGAATATGTTTGTCGGTCATCAACGACAGACATTGCTCAACCGTTTTATCTGAGGTCACACAAATGGCAGGCGAGGTCATAATCTCGCGCACCAGCGTTTCGCGGGATGACTTGCCCCTCAGGATAATCTTGCGCGCATAGTCACGCTCCGAGATGACGCCAATAACCTCTTCGTTTCTGACCACTACCAGGGCGCCAACGTTCTTTTCGGCCATCAGTTGTAACGCGTTGTACACCGGCTCATCGGGAGTGATCGTCCAGGCATCATGACCCTTTGCCTTGAGAATATGCTTGATCAGTTTCATAAGAAAAACCTCCTGAAGGGAATGAGGGCAGGTAAACCGAAGTGCATACCTGTAATTATTATTACTAGTATAACATGGGTGTCAAGACTCCCTTGTACTAGCGGATAGAAAAAGTAACAAACTCCCCCGTTGGCGGTTCCCACTCGACCCGCGAGTGGTCCACGCGAGAGACGCGCGGCCCGGTCTGAACGGTTTCTACGAATCGCTCCAGGACGGAGCGCGGCCCCTCGGCAACCGTCTCGACCTGGTCATAGCCCACATTGCGCACCCAGCCACGCAGTCCAGAGAGAAGCGCAGATTGCTGCACAAAAGCGCGAAAGCCAACGCCTTGAACACGTCCCGTCACCCAAATATGGACACGGGCAGTTTCGTTCATCCCATCAACCGGCAACACCGCTTTTCCTCCATGTTGCATTCAAAATGCCCAACACAGGCAAAGCCAGAAAAACCACCAATAGAAAAGCATAAGGGAATAGATTGCGGGCGGCAACACCGGCCAGATTCTCGCCCAGTACATTTTCACGCCACTCGCGCTCTAAAGTAGAAAGCGGAACACCCAACCCGCGCAGCGTTCCCTGTTCACAATCCAGGGTATCGGAATAGGCAATCGCCAGCGCCGAAAGGCCCACATCGCCGTACTGGTCGCGCAGATAACGCGTAAAGGAGACCGATTCGGCATAGGCAAGAAAGGCGCGCCCCTGGTCGGGTGGAAAAGCATCGCACAGATCTGCAAGCGGCAGCAGCGAGCGTTCCTGGCTTGCTATTGTCAGCGCATATTCATAGTCCGGGTTGGGAAAACGTTCTGCCAGCGTGGCTACGCCTTCCCTGAACCAGACCGGCAAATTGGCGTATTTCTCGCCAAGGCCTTTATACATCAAAACATGTGCCAATTCATGGGGAATCAATTGATCCATTAACAAAGACTGATTGATCCCCGGCGGAATGGCCACCATCACTACGCCCAACTCCGGGCTGGCATGTCCGGCCAGCCAGGGCACTCCGCCCAATACCAGGGCGCTTTGCAGATCTTCGGCAGAAGCATAAATATAGATTTCCACTTCGGCAGATTGCGCCAGAGGGACAACCTTCCCGGCTGAGACCAGCCCGGCCGAAGCCGATTCCAATGCAGCCTGACCAAAGGCCATATCGCCCTCATACCAGAAAACCTTGAGCGGCGGCTGTTCACGCGACTTCCAGGCAAAGCGATTGTCATCGTACTGGAACAGATAGCCGCTGCTGGTAAACGTTTCACCGTTTTCCAGTTCGCCCTCAATCGCAAAGGTGAGACGGGTGAACGGGCGCAGGATATTTCTGGTCATGTCATGCGTATAAACGTAGTACCCATTTGCACCGGCGGTCATTGGATAAAGATAGGCATTTACTTCGCCTTCGCGGCGCAAGGACAAAAAGACCTGTCGCACCGGCACCGAAGACAGAACACGCGCCCGAAAGGTGATGTGCTCCCCAAACTTGTATTCCATCTCAACATCTACGACCTCGGCACTCGCCCAAACCGAACTGGGGAAAGCCAGCAAGAGGGCAGCAATCACCAGGGATAAAAGGAAGCGTCGCATCTTACCTCCCCAGCAAGAACAGAAGCGGCGTAAGCGTCAAGGGACTCAGAATCGTGCTCAAAAAAACAACCGCCGTTACCTGCGATGTATCCAGTTTGTATTCGCTGGCCAGTACGATGGTCATCACGGCAGTTGGCACGCCACTCTCGGTGACGCCAGCCTGCCGGGCGGTGGTATTCAGATCAAAAGGCAGGCTCAGGCCCAAAGCCGTCAATGGAGCCGCGATGAGGCGTAGGAAAACGCTGACAATCACAACTCCCAGGTGGTTGTGATCCCAGCGCGCCCGCTGCAACTCTAAACCCAAAAGGAGAATCATCATCGGCACCGCCCCGCCCGCCGCCAAAGAAACCGCTCGTTCAAGCGGCACAGGCAAAGTCCACCCTAACCGGACGATCAACAGTGCCAGAAAAATCGCATATACCGCCGGGACTTTCAAAAACGCCAGCAAGGCATCTTTTACGCTCAATCGGCCCAGCGAAGCAATAATCACGCCCAGCGTGTTAAGCATCAACGAACTGGCCACAAAGTAGATGCCCGCGTAGGTCAGGGCCTCTTGCCCAAAAGCAAAAGACACCAGCGGCAAACCGTAATTGCCGCTATTGCCAAAAGCACTGGTCAAAACAATTGCTACCAGCGCCTCTTTTGGCACATTCATCAGGCGGCCCACCAGGTAGGCCGCTGCGGCCATGATAGCAATGCAACTGGCGCCGAACAATAACATGGTGACAATTTTTCCCAACACCAATTGGCTTTGCGTCAGCAAATTGAAAACCAGAATCGGGCTGAGTACGTAAAACGTCACCCGCCCCACAGACGGCGCATCCACCGGAAAGAACTTGCCCAGCAGGTAACCGGCAGCACTGAGCAACAGGATGGGCATTAAGTTATTGGCGAAGATGTCAAATAAACCACGCAGTGCAGCCACAAGAGCCTCGAACACTCATTCTTCAGGTTCATCATCCGGATCAAGCGCCATCAGGTCAAACCGGTTCATTTCCTCGGTGAAGTCCAGGTTTTGAAGAGCCTCTTCCAGAAACTCGGCAGTTTCCTCGTCTTCAATCTGGTCAAGAAGGGTGATCAACACCGTGCGGACATCCTCGCCGCCAATTTGCGAAAGCGACCAGATCACCGAGCGCACCATCTCCGGTTCTTCTTCCTCTTGAAGCATCTCCAGCAAAAGCGGACGCGCCGCGCGCAAAGCCAGTTCCCCGGCGGCCTCAACCGCCGCGCTGCGAATGCGCAAATGGTCATTCGTCAACCCAGCCAGCACCTGATCCTGCCAGCGTTCATCGCTAGAACGACCCATCGCAAACAAGGCGCTGACAATCCAATCCGGGTCAGACTGCGCAAAAGCCGCCTCAATCAACGCCGGCACTTCAGGGCGAGACGAGAAACCCAGCGATTCAACCGCCCGCCGGCGTACCAGACTTGTATCGCCGCCGGTAGCAGCCGCCAGCAGCGCATCCTCCACCTGACGCAGGACTCTCTCTGGGATCTCGTCAAATTCCCCCATGCGGACAAACAAGCCCAGGCCCGTCGCCGCCGCGGCGCGGGTGGCAGGATCAGGGTCCGAGGTCAGAATGCGCAAAAAATCTGGGATCAGTTTCGTATCCTCGCATTCCCACAACAGGCGAATTGCAGCCGCGCGTACCATCCCATCTTCATCCTTCAAAAGAGGACGCGCAAAATCATCGAAAGAGAGCAGCGTATCGTCATCGGCCAGCGCCCGCAAATCATTGAGCAACTGGCGGCGGCGCTTGACCCCCACTTGCGGCCAGACTGCCAGCAAGTCTCTCAAATGCACCGGCTGAATATCGGAGAAGGCCCGCAGGTAAGTGCGAGGAAAAGCATGGTGTTCGTCCAGAAGGGCATCCAGAACCGCTTGAAAAGACGAGAGGGCGCTCATGGAAGAATCTCAACCGGGAAGAAAATATCACGCAGCGAAACAAGGATGAGGAAAGCCAGCAAAGCCAGGAACGTGAACGTTATCAGCCAGTTCTCCACCCGGGCTTGCAAACGGCGCCGGAAAATCAGTTCGGGCAAAGCCAGCACAATCCGCCCACCATCCAACACGGGAATAGGCAGAAGGTTGAAAAAAGCCAACGAAAGGCTGACACTGATGAGAAAACTCAACACATCCACAACAGGCATCAACCCACCGGGCGGAGAGGCCTCCCGCATGCCAACATACATGCGTCCCATGCCGATTGGCCCCACCACGCCGCCCTGCCCGGCCGCCTGGCCGGTAATTAATTTTCCTATAGCAGTTACCAAAAAACCAGCGTGAAAATAGGTGGCCCCCACCCCTCCCCACACGGCCTTCACCAGGCTGACAGGGCGCGTCGGCGGGCCTAATTGAACGCCAGTAGCCCCCTCTTCGGGCAGACGGCTGCTCAGCGGCGTGAGCGTGGTCTCAAATGTACTCTCCCCGCGCTGATAGCGAACCAGCATTGGCTGGTCGAGGTTGGCATAGATAATCGTCCGTGCATCCTCTGCCGAGTGCACTTCCTGTCCATTAAGCGACAGGATGAAATCACCCTCTCTCAAACCTGCCATCTCGGCCGGCGAACCAGGCAGCACAGCCTGAACCTGCACCTCGTCCAGGCGCGCCGGATCGGGTTCGCCAACCAGACCGATTAAGACAGCATACAGAAAGATAACAAAGACAACATTTGCCAGCGGCCCGGCGAGGGCCACACCAATCCGCACAGCCGGCTTTGCAGCCGCCAGGCCGTTGACAACTTGCGGATCGTTTTCACCGCGCGGGCGCACAAAACCGCCCAGCGGAATCCAGTTCAGCGTAAACTCCGTGCCGCCCGCCCGAAAAAGCGTCACAGCCTTGGGCGGCAGACCGATTCCAAACTCTTCCACCGGCACTTTGAAAAGGCGGCAGGCCAGAAAATGCCCCAATTCATGCACGACAATCAACAGGGCCAAAGCACCGATAAACTCAATGACATATTGCATGACAGTAACTCTTTCCTTCTATATTGGTGAAATCTACCCGCGTTGAGAAAACACCAGGCAGGATGAATTATACCAGCCGCGCCGCCCCGCCCACGCCGGAGCGGATCACCTCCTCGACCCCCGGCAGGCTGCCGATATGGTGGGCAATCTCCTCCGCCCGCGCCGCCTCGCAGAGGACGTGGACATTCGGCCCGGCGTCCACCGTATAACAGGCGGGCAGACCGGCGGCGCGCAGGCCGCGCACGGCTTGCATCACGGCCAGCGTGGCCGGCTGCCAGTAGAACAGCGCCGGGGTGGAGGTCATCATCACGGCATGCATCATATCCGAGTCCAGTTCGGTGACGGCGGCCAGGGCCTCGAAGTCGCGCTGCAGGATGGCGGCGCGGCACAGGTCAAGGCGGCGGGGGGCGTCGGCCAGACGGGCGGCCTGGAACGGGGAGGTATGCGCCAGGGCATTGCCGCGCGCCGAGCCAATGGCTTTGTGCGCCCGGCTGACGACGGCAATGCAATCGGCCAGGTTCCAGTGTTCGGGCGGGGCGATGGAGATGGCGTGGGAATCGCGGTCGTCCGTCCCGGCCAGCCATTCGACAAATCCGCCGGGGATCGAGCGGCAGGCCGAGCCGGAGCCGCGCCGCGCCAGGCGCGAGAGTTCGGCCTCGGTCAGGTCCAGGCCAGCGGCCCTGGTGGCGGCCAGCGCCAGGGCGGCGAAGGCGGAGGCCGAAGAGGCGATGCCCGTCCCCATCGGAAAGTTGTTCTCGCTGACCACCGCGGCGCGCTGATCGAGGCCGGCCATCCCACGGACGAGGTCCAGAAAAGCGGCGACGCGCTCCAGGGCCGGGCCGGTCGTCGGCTGGCCGCCGAGAATCAGTTCATCCGCGGCCAGCGAGGGCCGAAACGTGACCGTGGTGCGCGTCCACAGGCTGCCCAGGTTCATGGAAATCGAACCGCTGGCGGGCAGGCGCAGGGCATCGTCGCGGTTGCCCCAATACTTGATGAAGGCAATATTCGGGTGGGCGAGGGCAGTGGCTGAAAGGTTCATCCTGCTTAGTTTACCACTCTGCCGCCATTTGTGAGCCCGCTTGCCGGCCTTTCCACGCTCTTTTTCGGCCGGCAGGCATTCTGTGTAATCTGTGTAATCTGTGGCTGTAATCTGTGGCTGTAATCTGTGGCCGAAGGCGTGCTAAAATAGACCCATGTCCCTGCGCGCCTACCTCCAAAAACTGGATTCCGACGGAACCCTTCTGCGCCTGCGCCAGCCCATCTCGAAGCGCCTCGAAATCGCCGGCGCGCTGAAACAGATGGAACCGCGCCCGCTGCTGTGCGAGGCCGTACGCGAATCGGCCTTCCCGGTGGTCGGCAACCTCTTCTGTTCCAAAGCCGCCTTTGCCGACTACTTCGGCATCCGCGTGGACGAGATCATTCCCTTCCTGAGCGCCGCCATCCAGAACCGCCGCCCGCCCGAGGTGGTCAGCGAGGCGCCCTGCCAGGAAGTGATTGACCTGCACCCCAACCTCGACCGCCTGCCGATTCTCTTCCACTGCGAGCAGGACGGCGGCAACTACATCAGTTCGGGCGTGGTCATCGCCGCCCATCCGCAATACGGCCAAAACGCCGACTTCCATCGCTGCATGCAATTCTCGCCGACCGAAATGTCGGTGCGGGTGGTGCGCGGTCGCCATTTCGACAAGTTCCTGCAAGACCAGCAGCAGATGGACATCGCCATCTGCATCGGCTGTCCGCCGAACGTCCTGGCCGCGGCGGCCACCTCGGTGGAACTGGGCGTCAACGAACTGGAAATCGCCAACGCCATGCAGCCCCTCCAGGTGGTGCGCGCCCAGACCTCCAACCTGCTCATCCCGGCCGAGGCCGAGTTCGTCCTCGAGGGGACCATCTCCCTCGCCCGCACCCACGCCGAGGGTCCGTTCGTGGACCTGACCGAGACCTACGACGTCGTCCGCCAGGAGCCGGTCTTCGAGGTCAAAGCCGTCACCCATCGCCGCGATGCCATCTGGCATGCCCTGCTGCCCGGCGGCCTGGAGCACAAATTGCTGATGGGCATGCCGCGCGAACCGACCATCTTCCGCAAGGTCAACGAAGTCGTCCGCTGCCTGGACGTCCACATCAACCCCGGCGGCTGTTCCTGGCTGCACGCCATCGTCCAGATTGACAAACAGGCCGAAGACGATGGCAAGAAGGCCATCGAGGCCGCTTTTGCCGGACACAGTTCCTGCAAGCACGTCTTCGTGGTGGACAAAGACATTGACATCTACAATCCGCTGGAGGTGGAATGGGCGCTGGCGACCCGCTTCCAGGGCGACCGCGACCTGGTGATCCGCGAGCGCGCCCCCGGCTCCAGCCTCGACCCTTCGGCGGATTCCGGCACCCATCTGACCACCCGCCTCGGCTTTGACCTGACCGCCCCGCTGGCAACGGGCGGGAAATCCTTCCGCAAAGCCGCCTTCCCGCAGGTGGACGTGAAAAAGTTCTTGTAAAGTTGCTGCCTCTTTGAGGTTGGCTCATTATGAAAAGTGTGAAAATGCGTGTCGCTGCCCCCGCCTTTTGGGAGTTGCCCGAAGAAGCAGTCTCCCCATCAGTCAAGGAGATTGCTTCGCTCGCTGGGGAACGCTCGCTCGCAAAGACACGCGCTCTTTTGACAGATGAGCCTTACGGTTTTCCTCATCCTAAAATTCTTCGTGTCCCTTTGAGCCCTTTGTGGTGACCCAACCCGCCTATGCGCCTCACGCCTGAAGAAGATCAAATGCTCGCCGGCAAATTCGGCCGGGCGACCCAAAAAGCGATGGAAATCCTGGTTGCCCTCGGCACCATCTACGGCGCCGAGCGCATGCTGCCGGTCGCCTCGGTGCAGGTTTCCGGCGTCTCCTACGACAACCTGGGCGAAGCCGGGCTGGAATTCCTGGACGAGATGGCCGAAAACGGCGGCCGGGCGCGCGTGCTGACCACCCTCAACCCGGCCGGCATGGACGTGGAAAACTGGCCAGCGCTGGGCATTGACGCTGAATTTGCCCGCAATCAGGAACGCATCCTGGCCGCCTACGCCAAGATGGGCGTGGTGACCACTTGTTCGTGCACGCCCTATCTCTTCGGCAACCTGCCGCGTTTTGGCGAGCATGTCGCCTGGGCCGAATCGAGCGCGGTCTGCTTTGCCAATGCCGTGCTGGGCGCGCGCACCAACCGCGAGGGCGGCCCCTCGGCGCTGGCCGCCGCGCTGACCGGCCGCACGCCCGACTACGGTCTGCACCGCGACCAGAACCGCCGCCCCACGCTGACGGTCCAGGTGCAGACCCAACCGCAGGGGACGCGCGACTTCGGGGCGCTGGGCGTCGCCCTGGGGCGGGCCATCGAAGCGCGCCAGTCGAAAGACATCCCCTACCTGCGCGGCATCCGCCGCGCCTCGCTCGAAGAACTCAAATCCTTCTGCGCCAGCCTGGCCACCTACGGCGGACTGGCCTTGTTCCACATGGAGGGCGTCACGCCCGAAAGCGGCCTGCATGCCCCGCCAGACGAAACCCTGACCCTGAGCCGCGCCGACCTCGATTCGGCAATCGAGGCGCTCAACGCCGCCGCCGGCGAAGCCGACTTCGTCAGCCTGGGCTGTCCGCACCTCTCGCTGGCCGAGATTCAGCGCCTGGCCGAACGGCTGGCCGGGCGCCGCGTGCGCAAGACGTTCTGGATCACCACCTCGCGGCCGGTCAAGCGGCTGGCCGACCAGATGGGCTACACGGCGGTCATCGAGGCCTCAGGGGCGGTCTTCGCCGTGGATACCTGCTGCGTGGTCGCGCCGATCCAGGGCCGCTTCAAGACGCTGGTCACCGACAGCGCCAAAGCCTGCTACTATGCCGCCGCCAAAAACGGCTTTGCCACCCGCTTCCTGCCGTTCGACGAGGTCATCGAGGAGGCGTTGCGATGAAATGGAGGGGCAGAAAAATCGCCGCCGGCGTTGCCGAGGGCGAGGCGCTGGTTACGAAGATGGGCGTCTCCTTCTACGGCGGCGTGGACCCGCAGAGCGGCTGCATCGTCGAGAAAGGCCACGAACTGGAGGGCCAGTCCATCGCCGGCAAGGTGCTGGTCTTCCCCACCGGCAAAGGCTCCACCGTCGGCTCGTACACGCTCTACCGGCTGAAAAAGGCCGGCCTGGCTCCGGCGGCCATTGTCAACGCCGAGGCCGAGGCCATCACCGCCGTCGGCTGCATCATCGCCGACATCCCCTGCGTGGATCACATCCCCATCGAGGCAATCCGAACCGGCATGAAGGTGCGGGTGGATGGCGGGCAGGGCTGTGTGGAGGCCGAATGAAACGCATTATTCTGGGGATGACCGGCGCCAGCGGGGCGATTCTGGGGATTCGGGCGCTGGAATTGCTGAAGGAATCGGGCGTCGAGACGCACCTGATCATCAGCCCGGCGGCCCGGCGTACCCTGACAGAGGAGACCGGCCGGAGCGTGAGCGAGGTCGAGGCCCTGGCTGCCTTCTGCTACGACCCGCAGGACATCGGCGCGCCGATCGCCTCCGGCTCGTTCGTGACCGATGGCATGCTGGTGGTACCCTGCTCGATCAAGACCCTCTCGGCGATTGCCAACGCTTATGCCGAGAATCTCATCGTCCGCGCCGCCGACGTCTGCCTTAAGGAAGGGCGGCCGCTCGTCCTGGCGGTGCGCGAGACGCCGCTGCATGCCGGTCACCTGCGGCTGATGCGCCTGGCGGCTGCGGCCGGGGCGGTCATCTTCCCGCCCATCCCGGCCTTCTACGGCGGCCCGCAAACGCTGGACGACCTGGTCACCGGCCTGGCCGGGCGGATGCTGCTGCGGCTGGGGATCGAAAACGAGGCTTACCGGCGCTGGGAAGGCTAAAGAACGAATCGGGGCTTTTAAGGAATAGTGTGAACTGGTTTGTAGAAAGCAAAGTAAAATCAAGGTATGCTTGAAACCAAAAAACTGCGTCAGGGAGTCAAGGGCATCAAAACTCGAGGCCTTCTCTTCCTGCTACTCCTTATCTCCCTGGCCGCCTGCAAAACAGATGTCTATCAACCGCCGGAAGTCACGCCGGCCGGGCCGTTTGTGATCATTGACGGAACAAGCATGCCGCTTCAGGCTTTGCTCCCGCCCACGCGCGGCGCAGGCACGCCTCTCGTTACCCCCACGCCCGATCGGCCGCATCTCCTGCCGCCGGCGCGTCAAGAAGCAGAGCAATACGTCGTCCAGAGCGGAGATACTCTCGGAGAAATTGCCGAGCGATTTGGCCTCAGCCCCGAAACCCTTGCCGCAGCCAACAACCTGGCCGATCCCAACCAATTGGAAGTTGGACAGGTACTGACCATTCCGCCTCCCTCCGCAGCCCTGACAGGCCCGGCCATAAAAATCATCCCCGATTCAGAACTGGTCTACGGCCCGGCCAGCATCACGCTTGACCTCTCAGACTTTATTCGCCGCCGGAAGGGCTACCTAGCCACCTACCAAGAGGACGTCAACGGCAGTCTGCTGGACGGCGCGGCCATCATCCAGAAGGTGGCCGAAAATTACTCGGTCAACCCGCGTCTGCTGCTGGCCATTCTTGAACACCGCAGCCAGTGGGTAAGCAATGCCAATCCGGCTGCCGAAAGCCTTGACTATCCGTTGAGATACTATGACCCTCAGCGGGCAGGGTTGTACCGTCAACTGACCTGGGCTGCCAACGAACTCAACCGCGGCTATTACGCCTGGCGCGCCGGCTCTGCCGCGAACTGGGTACTGGCCGATGGCAGCCTTGTCAGCGTAGATCCCACCATCAACGCCGGCACAGCCGCCGTCCAGCATCTCTTTGCACGGCTGGATGAATATGCTGCCTGGGAAATAGATACCGGCTATCGCGGCATCTTTCAGACCTACTTTTTCCTCTTTGGGCCGCCGTTTGATCTGGCCATTGAGCCTCTGCTCCCGCCTGACCTGCGTCAACCCGCGCTGGAATTGCCCTTTGCAAGCGGCGAAACCTGGCAATTCACAGGCGGGCCGCACGGCGGCTGGAGCGATGGTTCGGCCTGGGCCGCGCTGGACTTTGCCCCGCCGGGAGAGCCGCAGGGCTGCGCCGTCAGCGACGCCTGGGTAACCGCATCTGCAGATGGGCTTATCTTGCGCGCCGCCGAGGGGGCTGTCATCCAAGACCTGGATGGTGATGGCTATGAACAAACCGGCTGGATATTGTTGTACATGCATGTGGAAAGCCGCGAACGTGTTTCCCCCGGCACCTGGGTGAAGGCGGGCGACAGAATCGGTCACCCATCCTGCGAGGGGGGCCAGTCGAACGGCACACATGTCCACATTGCGCGGCGTTACAACGGCGAATGGATTCCAGCAGGCGGCCCGATTCCATTTGTCTTAAGCGGCTGGCAGGCCGAAAGCGCCGGCAGAGCCTACGACGGCTACTTGCGCCGCGGTGATCAAGTTGTCGAAGCCTGGGAAGGTTCACGTCCTGAAAATCAAATCCAGCGTTAATCTATGAAACAGAACAGGCAGTTATAATCAAGAGACTTGGCAGTAATTTTTGCGGAGAGATACGTGAAACCAGCCACAAAACTGTTTGCTCTGTTAACGCTGACCGGCAGCCTGTTAAGTGCCTGCAGCGGTATGTCGGCGCCGCTGTGGGGGGTGCGCGCCACGCCCACGGCGGCTCAGCCTCTTCCGGTCCAGACCGAACCGCCGACAGCCATGATCAGCATACCGGTTGTGCTTCCCTCCCCCACAGAAACGCCTACTGCCACACGTCCTCCAATTCAAATTGTCCAGGCGCTGACGGCTACGCCTGCCCCCATGCCCACCTTTGACCTGCAGGCCTCAGACGGCCCGCCGATTCTTTACTATACGCAGTCCGGCGACACGCTGGAGGCGGTAGCCGCCCATTTTGGTGTAAAACCGGAACAAATTACATCCCCGGCTGCCATCTCAAGCCAGGGCATGCTCATGCCCAATACCCTGCTCATCATCCCCGATGTCCTGGAAGAGACAACCCCTGCCGAACTGCTCATCCCCGATAGCGAAGTCTCTTTTACGGCTACAGGCGTGGATTTTGACGTAGAGGCTTACGTCCGCCAGGCAGGCGGTTACCTGAGCAAGTATGAAGAATATCTGGGCAGCACCGGCTGGACAACCGGTGCAGAGGGAATCGAACGCATTTGCATTGAAAATTCGATCAACCCGCGCCTGATGACCGCCTTGATTGCTTACGAAAGCGACTGGCTGAGTGGACAACCCAAAGGCGTGCTGGGAGAAGATTATCCCCTGGGCTACCATGACCAGCGGTATAAAGGTCTCTTCCGCCAGATGATGTTGGCCGTACAGGATTTGATGATAGGGTATTACGATTGGCGTTCGGGCGACCTGACCGAACTGACCTTCCTGGACGGTAAAACGATGCGCCTGGCGCCTCAGTTAAACGCCGGTACCGTAGCCCTGCAATATTACTTTGCCCAAAAGATGACATATTCTCAGTGGCTCCAAGCCATCGATTCCCAAACGGGTTTCCCGGCTTTTTACACACAGATGTTTGGCGACCCGTGGGTACGCGCACAAATAGTAGAGCCTCTCTTGCCGCCCAACCTGACGCAGCCAGACCTGATCTTACCCTTTGAGCCAGGCCGGGAATGGAGTTTCACCGGCGGGCCGCATTCTGCCTGGGAGCATGAAGGCGCCATGGCCGCGCTGGATTTTGCTCCTTCCACCGATTCTCCCGGCTGCGTCAAATCTGAAAAATGGATCGTCGCTTCTGAATCCGGCCTGGTGGTCCGTTCTGGATTTGGTGTGGTGGTGCTGGACCTGGATGGGGACGGATACGAGCAAACCGGCTGGAATCTGCTCTATCTGCATGTCGGCACAGAAGACCGGGTACCTGTCGGCACCTGGCTGAATAAAGGAGAACGCATCGGCCATGCTTCTTGCGAGGGCGGCGTTTCAACCGGCACGCACCTGCATTTTGCACGCAAATACAATGGCGAGTGGATTTTGGCGGATGGGCCGGTACCCTTCGTTCTGAGCGGCTGGCAGGCACACGCCGGAGAAAAGCCCTACGAGGGGACGTTGACAAAAGGCGATCGCACCATTTATGCTGACCCGTTGGGAACCGCCAAGAGCATCATCTTTCGAGACGACGATTAAACAGACATGCACAGAACTCTGGTTTTGCTGGTGATTACCGTCATGCTGGCGGGCTGTGCGCCGTCGCCGTCTGCTGTTGCTTTGGCTGCGCCTTTTCCTACCCTGCCGCCTTATCAGCCGGTGCCGGCCGTCACGCCATTACCTGCCCGTCCGCTTTACAAACCCGGTGAAATGGTAGCCTATACCGCCCAGACCGGCGATACGCTGCCGGCGCTGGCAGAACGTTTCAACACCACTGTCGCGGAAATCCTGGAGGCCAATCCCTTCATCCCGCGCGACGCGACCACCATGCCGCCCGGCATGCCGATGCAGATGCCCATTTACTACCGGCCTTTGTGGGGAACACCCTACCAGGCCTTACCAGACCATGCCGTTGTAAATGGCCCGGCAGACGTCGGTTTTGACACGGTAACTTTTGTGGCCCAACACCCCGGCTGGCTGAAGGATTATGTCTATTATGCCGGCGGCAAGAACCGCACCGGCGCAGAAATTGTGGACTACGTGGCGGCCAATTTCAGCGTCAGCCCGCGTCTGCTGCTGGCTATCCTTGAGTACCAGACCGGCGCGCTCAGCAACCCCGAAATGCCCAAAAGCCCTTACATTCTCAACTATCACGGGCCATATCACAACAACGTATATATGCAGTTGGTCTGGGCGGCCAATACCATTAACAATGGCTACTATGGTTGGCGTACCGGCCGGTTGACCATCTTTGAGCATCCGGATAAGCGCCTGGAACGGCCAGACCCCTGGCAAAATGCCGGCACCGTTGCGATTCAATATTATTTCTCAAGAACGATGAATGCTGGGGACTATGAGCGCGCTGTCAGCCAGGACGGCCTGATCGCAACTTACACGGCTCTTTTTGGGGACCCGTGGGCGGTTGCGCTGGAACTGATTCCCGGCAGCCTTCAGCAGCCAAAGATGTCCCTGCCTTTTCCATCCGGCCATGTCTGGACCTATACCGGCGGCCCGCACACCGCCTGGGGCCAGGGAGACCCCTGGGCCGCGGTGGACTTTGCGCCGCCATCAGAGCACAGCGGCTGTTTTGTTGCCGATGCTGACGAATATGCCATTGCCATTGCCGACGGGGTGGTCGCCCGCGTGGATACCGGCGTTCTTGTGCTCGACCTGGACGGAGACGGCGATGAGCGTACCGGCTGGAACATCCTGTATGTGCATCTGGCTACCCCTGGCAAGGCGCGTTTGGGAGAATTTTTGAGGGTGGGCGACCCGGTAGGCTACCCCTCCTGTGAGGGCGGGCGCACCACCGGCACGCACGTCCACGTGGCACGCAAATACAACGGCGAATGGATTCCTGCCGACGGGCCGCTGGCTTTTGTGATGGAAGGCTGGGTCCCACACAACGGACAAAGCGCCTACCAGGGCACATTAACTCGCGGCGCGTGGACTGTCACCGCCAGCGAGGGTTCAGATGCCAACAGCGAGATCAAGGCCGGACTGGGGGAATAGGGGGCGAATCAGGCAGGCGCAGGCGGCGTGTATGTTCCCCGAACGCGCAATGCTCCGCTGGACTGATCGTAAATTTCATACTCAAATTCAATCGGCATCACTTTATGCAGCATACCCTGCGCCGGGCAATAACGCAACGCCGAGAGTTCAATGGCGCGCAGGACTGCGGCCTCATCTACATTATGACCCGTGACGGTGTAGATAAGCGTGGCGCGGGTAAAGACTTTTGGATGCTCTTCTGCCCGTTCGGCGCGGACTTTGACCTCAAAGCCGGTCACTTCCTGGCGCTTTTTGGTCAAGATGGAAATGACATCCATGGCTGTACAACCTGCCAGGCTGAGCGCCATCAGTTCCATCGGGCGCAGGCCATCGTCGTCGCCGCCCACATCCGGGCTGGTGCCAATATTGATTACATGTCCAGAGTCGGCCGTGCCGCTGAATGACATGCGGCCTTTCCAGGTAACTTGTGCTTCCATAAGCGTAACGTTCCTTCCTGAAAGTGAAACCTGCCTTGCTTATTGGTCAATAAGCGGGGTGACATACTTCTCAAGGGTCTTGCGCTCGATCGCGCCAGACCAGGCCAGGCGCACCTGTCCGCTGCGGTCGATCACAAAGGAAGAGGGCAGCGCGTTTGTCCGAAAGGCGCGCAAGGCAGCATCCTTCGGGTCAAGCCAGACGGGGAAGGTCAAGCCGGCATTGTCCACAAATGCCAGCACTTCGGTTGGCGAATCGCCGGCATTGACTGCAATAAGCGCAAAGCCTTGCGGTTGGTGTGCTTCATAATACGCCTGCAAAACGGGCATCTCAGCCCTGCACGGCGGGCACCATGTGGCCCACAGGTTAACCAGAATCACCTGACCGCTGTAATCTTTGAGCGCGGCACTTTGGCCCTGCAAGGTAATTAACTTCAGGTCAGGCGCAGGGTAGTTTACAGCCACAGGAATCGAGGTGAGCGGTTGAGATGCTCTGTCCCGTTGCGTCTGAGACAGGGCCAGGGCTGCATACAGGCCGATCAGTATCAAACCAATGCCAAGCGCAAGCACCCCAGCCGAAAAAGCAGAGGTGGAGCGACGTTTAGAACGGGAATCTCGCATCAGCGGCATACTCTAAAGAAAGGATCGGCCACAGCCGTGACTGCCTACCCTTAACCCTCCCGCAGGCCAGAACGGGGCTGGCAGCCAATACCAGCACTCGTAAAGACGTCTTGTGGTTTGGACATTGCGCCAAAACCTGCGGGAGGACAGGTAGTTACCACAGCCTGACAAATCAATCAGGCGGCAACCAGTCGTTGAATTTCGGCCAAAAGGTTGGCCTCTGGCACGGCGCCGACCACCGTACCGGCGCCGTCATTGATGGTGGTTTGCGGCACACCATGAACGTTGAACCTGTTTGCCAGTTCGGGGAACTCGGTGGCTTCTACACCTTCCGCCTGAACCAGGGGGCTTTCCATGGCCATGCTATGCGCCAGCACAACAGCGCGCGGACAGTAAGGGCAGGTGGGGGTAACAAAGACTTGCATGTGAATCGGCTTGGTCAGGGACTTGAGGAAATCGCGGGTCTGCTGACTTAGGCCGGAGTCGCGCGAGGAGACCATCAAAATATCATGAATCAGCGTGCTGAACTCGTGACCGGCAGGGATACCGGCAAAGCGCAGGCCATAATCCACAATTTCTTCGCCATTCTTGGCAGTAAGCACAAAGGTGGGAGCCTTGTCTGCGCGATACTGGCGGGCCAGTTCGGCATCGGCATCCAGGTCATGGACGCTGAGGCTGAGTTTTGGTGAGAGGGCAGTCACCTCTTCCAATAGTTGGCGGGTATCGTCGCAATACTCGCAGTTCTGCTTTTGGCCGAAGAAGAAGATGTGGACCGGTTCCTTGAGGCCTTCAAAGGCTTCGCGAATCTGTTGGGTGATTTTGTCATCGAGTAGGTTTGGCATTTTTTCTCCATTTGCCCGCACGGGGCATTCAGTAAAAGTTTATCAGGTACAACCGGCGCCGCCCGAAAGGGTAAAGCCGCATTGCTCACAGGCCAGTTCAAGCAAGCCGTTATAATCCAGCCTGCCTGTTCCACAATTGGGGCAAGGGTCGCCGCGGCGGGGCGGGGCCTCGGGATGCGGATTTTGCCCATTTAACGGAAACAGGTCAAAGGTCGAAAGGCGAGCCGGCTGCTCAGGCTGTTCAGACATACCGGTTAGATGAGTTCCCCACAAAAAAGTTGCATGCAGAAGCCGCCTGCAATGGATTGCAGTTACTTGAGATAGTCGGTTAGTTCCAGGGTTTTGTAAAGGCGCGCGCGTACATCATCGGGCAATTGGGATTCGGCCGTGGCGTGAACTAGGTAGATGGTCTTCTTGAGCGTATCCACAACAATACGGCAATTGGGACATTCGGCCATGTGGGTTTCAATGGCGCGACACAATTCCTGGCGGGCTTCGCCATCCAGGTAATCTGATAGGGAACCGAGTAGATCGTGACAGTCAAAGTGGTTGTGCATCAGTGTTTTTCCTCAAGCAAGCGTTCCTGATAGTAGCCGGAAAGTTGTTCCCGCAGGAACAGACGGGCGCGCAGCAAGCGAGTTTTGACCGCCGTGTCGGTCAGCCCAAGCGCCTCGCTGGTCTCTCGAATCGAGAGGCCTTCAACGTCGCGCAGAAGAAAGACGAGGCGGAGTTTGGGCGGCAGGCGTTGAATGGCCTGATCGAGATAGGTGACGGCTTCAGACGAGAGCAAGGCATCTTCGGGGATCGTCGTCCAGTCCACAAACTGAACGGGGATGTAGTCTTCATCGTCATCGCTATCACTATCACCAGCCAGCACCTGTACTTCGGGGCGGTGTTTGCGGATCAGCATCAAAGCCTCGTTGACGGCGATGCGGTAAAGCCAGGTGGAAAGGCTGGAGCGGCCTTCGAAGGTCGGCAGGCTTTGTAAGGCCTTCAGAAACGTATTCTGAAGTACATCTTCCGCGTCCTGGGCATTGCCCAGGATTTTCAATGCCAGGCGGTAAATCTGGGGCGAGTACGTCTCTACCAGGCGTGCAAACTCGGCGCGATCGCCGGCCTGTAAGGCGGGCAGGGAGATGGGCAAAGCAGTGTTATCACTCATTTAGATATTTCTTTGTGCAAAAAGTTTCACGTGACAATCATCTCTCTAAAGTATAACCGCTTTGGCAAGGTATCACAACGCAAAAGGAACAAATGTCAAATCTTATGTGATATTTGCCACTATGTACACACCCGTCTTTGAATTAATATGCTTTCAAGTATGGCTGAGACGTTATCGAGTTTTCCGCTTTTTAAGGGCCTTGAATCGGCTACGCTGGAGATACTGGAACGACTGGCGAAGCCGTTCCGCTATGCGCCGGGGGAGGTTGTCTTCCAGCAAGGGGAACCGGCCGAGTATTTGTACCTGCTCAGCCACGGACGGGTGAAGGTGCATTACAAGCCGTATGACGATCTTAATCCGATTGTCACCTACGTCAACGCGGGGGAAGTGTTTGGCTGGTCGGCTGTGATCGGCAATAAGGTGTATTCATCTGGGGCGGTTTGCCTGGAACCCAGCGAAGGATGGCGCATTGACGGAAATGCCCTCCGCTTGTTATGCAAGGAAAATCCACAAGGTGCGGCGCAGATCCTTGACCGCCTGGCGACCATTGTTTCCCCCCGCTGGCAAGATGCACATGAACAAGTGCGTTCTATGCTGTCTGAAGGGATGTCTGAAAGCAGGAGGTAAAAATGACAACCGAGACCCCAAATACCACCACCGAGGAGCAACTGAAAGTCTTGCTTGAGCAAGTCAGTGCGTATATTGAGCAGTTTCACGGCGGTTCGGTGGAATTTGTCTCTTACAAAGATGGCATCCTTAAAGTGCGCCTTGGAGGGGCTTGCTTGGGATGTCCCCTTTCGCCGGCGACTTTGCATGGCTGGGTAGAGGGAACGGTGCGGCAGTTCTTCCCGGATATTAAGGGGGTAGAGGCTGTCTAAGAGAGACCAAATAAATTCTAAAAACAGTTGAGCCGTCTGGTAATTAATCACCCTCCCGCAGGTTGTTCTAACCGGCGGGAGGGTTCAGGATATGCTTCTGCCTGCCCGAGGGGAGTCGGCTTTCAATGGCAGGCGGCAGAGAGATCAGCGCCTGCGAAAATAGGCAAAGAGGAGATAGCAGCCCCCAAGAATCAGCGCAAGGGGCCATAGGTATTCGGCAAAGTGAAGATAAGGGAACAATGCCGGTATGCCAAAGAAGAGTGCAAACACCGCCAACACCAGGGCAGGCCAAAATGCCCAGCGTTGACCCAGCAGGGCAAGCAGGGAAAAAGTCAACGCCAGCCCGAGGAAGAGCACAAACCCTTCTTGAGTGTCGTTACGGGCAGGCAGCCAGGCGATGATTGTCAGGGTGGTCAATACGCCAGCCGGGATGATGGCCCACCAGAAATCGCGCTTGGTCAGGTAAATCAGCCAGAATGAAAGCGCGATCGCGGCCAGAACGGCGATTCCGTTCCAGGGAGAGGGCAAGAGGATGCTCCCGGCAATGCCAACCAGGGTCAGACCGGGGATGACCGCCCACCACTGCCCGCCAACAAACATGGAGACAAAGGCTGCGCCCCCCAACAGAAAAGCAATGCCCCAAAAGAGATCCGATGCACGGCTGATATAGCCCAGGCGTTCGGTTAATAGAAGGCCGCCCGCCAGCATGAGCAAGAGGCCAAACAGGATACGGTAGTCCAGGCGTTTCACCATGAGATTATTCTCCTGAACCGGAGCGGCGGAAGGTGCGGATCAAGCCGCGCGCCAGAATCCACACTCCCAGCAGGATGAGCAAGATGGCAGGGCCATAGGTGCCCAGCAAATCCAGCCCGCCGAAGAAAGCGGCAAAAATCAGGAAGAGCACTGCGCTGGTAAGCAACAGGTTCAGCCCATGACCGAGCGAACGGCGGAAATCGCCGCCCAAAATACCGGCCAGGATATTGCCCACCCCCACAAAGCCGGGGATAAGCGTCCACATGTACGACCAGGAGTCCCAGTCTCCGCTCAGGTTCTGGTAGTAGAGAATGCCGCCAATGCCGGCCACAATGCAGGCCGGAACGGCCAGGCGAGGCGCGCCGACAACCAGGCCGATAATCAGGAGGACAATTCCTGCCCCAATGATCTGCCACGGCCATTCTGAGAAGCGGCCCAGCAGAGTCTGAAAATCCGGCATGGTACGCGCAGCCAGAAACCATGCGCCTGCCAGAATCAGGATGATTCCCAAGGCAAGTTGTGTACGGTTGGAACGGGTCATGCCAATCTCCTTTACTTTAGAATGTCACTTATTGTACGCCCAAACCGGCTTAAAGTTGCACCGGCACAGGGAAGTTTGCACAGGAGCCGGTCAACGGCTGGCCAGGTCAACGGTGAAATAATCGCCGTACAAACTGCTGTTCAAATAGGCATGGCCAATCCCGAGTTCCGTCACGTTGGGATCAAGCAAGGCCTCGCGGTGAGGTTGGTCATTCATCCACCAGTCAAAGGCGTTGCGGGCAGAGCCGCCGGCATAGATGGTTTCCAGCACGTACATCGCGGCATAACCCTGTCGGGCAACGCGCATCGAGATGGTAGAGCCATCCGAACCGGTATGGCCGCGAAAATTGTTACAGGCCATGTCCTCGCTGTGCGCCTGCGCGGCAGCCGTCAGGCGGGAATCCAGGCTCAGAGCCGGAAGGCCGGCATCGGCACGCGCCTGATTGATGAGAAAGAGCAATTCAGAAACCTGGGCATTGTCACGTAAAGGACGGCAGGGGCTGCCTGTCCCGCCGGAGGGGGTGACACCAGGCAGAGGCGTAGAGACAACTGCTCTGATCACAACCTTGACCCAGATATTGGCCACCGTGCCGACCGGCAGCGTCTGCCCCTGCGGATCGCGCAGTTCGTACAGGCCGACGTAGATGCCATCCAGCGACGGGGCTACCATGTCAAGCGCAATATCCAGCGTGCCGCCTGGGACAGTTTCGGCCAGCGGCGTGACCTCTGCCGCCTGCATACGGTCGCCGTCCACAAAAACCAAACTGTAGCGGGCATTCCAGGTGCAGGTACCGGTGTTCTTCAAGCGCCAGATTTTTGTAAACGGCTCGCCCGGTTTCAAGACGGTCAAATCGGGGATTGTCACATCCTGCAAGAACAGCGCCGCGCTGCTACAGCCTGTCTGCAGGGTCGGCGTGGGCGGGATGCTGACGGTGGGAGTCGATTCGGGAGTAGAAGTCGGCCAGGGGCTAGGCGTTGAGGTAGGAGCAGCCGGCGTGACAGGCGGAGAGCAGGCCACAAGTCCAAAAGCCAGCCCGAAAATGACAATCAAAGTTCTGCGCATTGCAAAAACCTTTTCTCGAACTTTCCAAACCGGTGCTGACCCCGATTATTTCAGTCCTGTTACCTCATACACCATCACAGGCTCCGTCTTGCCTTTTACCCGCAGCGGAGCATAGGGGACGGCTTGCACGTCATCCTTAACGCGAATATAGGCCTCCGCACTGATGAGAATCTGATTTTTGGCAGCATTCTCCTGAATGCGTTTGGCCGTATTGACCGAATCACCGATCGCAGTGTAATCCAAACGCTTCTGAGTGCCAATCCAGCCCAGGATTGCATTCCCGCAGTGAATGCCCACTCCAAAGGAAAGACGCGCTTCGGGCGGTAGTTGTTCGTGCAGACGTCGAACCGCTTCGCGCAAGCCGAGGGCTGCGCGGACAGCCCGCAGGGTGTGATCCGGCTGAGGCAGAGGGGCGTTGAACCAGGCCATCACGGCATCGCCCAGGAACTTATCTACCGTGCCTTCCTGTGCCAGCACCGCTTCTGCCCCGGCCGCCAGGTAACGGTTAAGCACCGTCACCAGTTGCACCGGCGAATGCTGTTCGGCATAACCGGTAAAGCCGCGCACATCCGCAAACAAGACTGTGATTTCGGCCTGCTGTCCGCCAATGTGCATACTGTCGGGGTCAATCTGATCAAGCACCGCCGGGCTGACCATGCGTTCAAGCAGGCGGCGCTGGGCCTCCAGTTTGCGGCGTTCGGTCATGTCATCTAAGACAATGGCCACACCCTGGGTTTTCTGGTTTGCATCCTTCAGCGGGGAGAGGCTCAAACGCCATTCAAGCGCGCCGCTCTTCTCCTGAGTGTGCGAAACTTCCAGGCCAATGATGGGCTTGTCGCTCTGGCGCACGGCCGCCAGGTGCGGCAAGATCTGCGTAGCAAAGGCGGGTAGGACTTCGTCCAGCCTCCGGCCGACAATCTCTGCCGCTTCGCGCCCTAAAATGGAACGCGCTGCCCGGTTGCAAAGCGTGATCTGGTCGTGCACATCGGCAGTGATTACGCCGCTGGCGATGGAGGCAAAGATATTGTCCATCAAATTCTTCAACTCGGTGACTTCGGCCAGCGTCCGCCGCAGGGAGGAGAACAGGCGGGCGTTCTCAATGGCTACTGCCGCCTGATTGGCGAAAGCGGCCAGCAGGTCACGCTGCGTTTCGCGGAAGATGCCCTCCCGAATGCGGTTGTCGGCATAAATGACGCCGATCAGCGTCCCTTTGACCTTGAGCGGCACACACAGGATGGAGCGCAGGTTATACGCCACGATGCTCTCCTGTCCGCCAAAGCGCGGATCTTCCTGGGCGTTGGTGGTTAATACCGGGTTTCCATCCGTAATCACCCGCTGGACAACGCTGCGGCTGATGACGATTTCATTGGGGTTGATTGACTCTTGTTCCCAATTGCGGGCAATGCGCACGTCCATTTCGCCTTTTTCATTTTTAAGCATGAGAAAGCCGCGTTCGGCGCCGGTGAGGCCGATAATGGTATCCATGACGATGCGCAGCACCTCGTCCAGTTCGAGCGAGGAGTTGATGACCTGGCTGATTTCGGTCAGGCCGAGCAAATTCTGGCGTTCTTCTACGAAGGTGGCCGTTTCGCGGCTGAGACGGTAGAGCGAGGCTTCCATGGAGCCCAATATCTGCATCTGCTGGGCCGTAGGGACGGGATTTTCCTGAAGTTGAAGGCGCAGCCTGCCCGCTTGCTGGCTGAGCGCCAAAAGTAAGTCGTGCAATTCTTGGGGTTTGGTCTTTTCGGACATGCAATTCCTCTAAAAGCGGTTCAAGAAGTCGGTCAGCCGACGTTGAACAACGGCACGAAGGGTTTGCAAAATCAAGAGGCGGGCCATCTGGCGTGCCAGGTCAACATCTCCCAGGCGCCGGCTGTATAAACTGGCCTGATACTCTCCGGCCAGGGTCTGGATGTTCTCGGCGGCGGCAGGCATCAGTTCACACAGGACGCGTGCCCGCTGGGCCGGGGTAGCATGGACAGGCGGCGGTTCGCCCAGCCAGCGCAGGCTGAGATTGATCCACTCAAAAGCGCGTCCAAGCGGACCGGCGCGCAGGTATAAGTCCCAGTTGCGCAGCCAGGTTGGGACAGGAGCCTGCCGGCGTTCAAGGGCCTCGATCAAACGGCCGGGCGTCTGTTCCAAAAGGGCATAACGCCGGTTGAGATGCCAGAAGGCAAAGAGCAGGATCAAGGTCAGGGCCAGGGGGATGCCCCTGGTCAAGAGCAGGCGCGGGTCGGGGGTCGAACCGTCTGCCACGTCTGCGCCCACATCCTCTGGCAAAGGTCGTTCGGCAGGAGTGTTGTCCTCGTCCGCCTGCGGCAAAAGAGGGTTGAGTCGGCCGGCGGCGTTTGTCCGCTCTATGCCAGAAGGCCGCACAAGGGAATCCTGGTTGCCGGTAGGCTCAAATTCTACCCAGCCGATGCCGGGGAAATAGACCTCGGGCCAGGCATGGGCATCACGCTGCTGGACGGTAAAGTTGTGGCGGCCTAAATCTGCGTGGCCTTCGGCAAAACCCACAGCCAGGCGGGCAGGAATGCCCAGCGAGCGCAGCATGAGCACTTCGGCGCTGGCATAGTAATTGCAGAAGCCGCGCTTGAGGTCAAAGAGGACGTATTCGAGCGGGTCCCGGCCAAGAGGCGGGGCCGGAATGGTGGGGGTGTAGCGAATCTCGCGGCGCAGGTAATCGGTGATTGCAACCGTTTTGTCGTAGGGGGTCTCAGCCGAATCGGTCACTTCTAGCGCCAGGGAACGAAGGCGGGGAGAGAAATCTTCTGGCAGTTGCAGGTAGCGTTCGGTCACCCAGGCGGGATACTCGTCGCCGGCGGCGCGCAGGTCAGCGACGGTAGGAGTAATCAAAACAGAGCGGGCCTGATAGACCTCGCCCGGGTCAAGGCTGACCGAAGCGCGCAGGTAAACGACTTCCTGCCTGCCATCGGGCATCAAAAGGGACCTGACGCCGGCGCGGCGGCTGACCCACAATGGTTGGTTGGGCACGTAAAGCGTGCGCTGACGGGTAAAGACGGTGAAGGTGAAATCCTGCCACTGCTGGCCAGCCATCAGCACAGACAGTTGGTCTTGCTCGGGCTGGAAAGTTTCAAAGGGCTGGGCGGTGGAATACCACTGATGGTTTTCATAATAGTCATAGACGCGGCCGCGCCAGTAGTAACGCGGCACGCTGCGGTCAGACTCGGAGACATGGACGCGAAACATCACCTCTCCCCCAAGCGGGGCGCCCGTTCCCAGGTCCATTTGCTCGCCAAAGAACTCGCCGCCGCTTCCCCCGCCGCTCTCAACCGCCGCAAAAGCATCACTCAAGCGCTCGCGCATTTCCTGCCAGGGTTTGGTCATCCGGTCCCAGGCGCGCACTGCCAGGGCTGAGTTTGAAATCCCCGGCAGAATCCAGGCCATCAAGACAATGACGGCCGCAGCCGCGGCCGCGCCGCCGGTCAAATCCAGGCCGGTTTCCGGCACCAGGAAGACATTTTTCTGCCGCCAATCTTCTTGATTGCACAGGTAATTCATCCGTCCCAGCAGCACAAGCGCCAGAAAGAGATAAAACGCCAGAAAGCCAACTCGCTTAAGGGCGTAACCGTCATATGCCTGAATGACCAGGATGGCCAGCCCGCCCGGCAAAACAGCCGCCAGATAGTTGCCCTTACGAATAAGCGCATAGCCGCTCAACAGGCCAATTGCCCAAAACAGAATAGCCAGCAAGGAAAGGAAGAAAATCGGGTCTTCTACGGCTTCGCCCTGTCCAAAGGCTGCCAGCGCATCCAGCAGGCGCGCCCCCGTCCCAAGCAGACGCTGGCCCAGGTCAATGCTGCTATCCATTACTTTAGCCAGTTGCAGAGGGATAAGCACCAGGGTATAAGCCACTGCCAGCAAGGTCACTGTGCGGGGCCGAAAGAGGCTCTGTCCAAGCGCCAGGCCGAGCAGGGTGGCAATCACCGCCAGGGTCTGGACGCGCTCCAAATCTGGAATCCAGCGCGTCGCACCGAGGCGGCCAGCGGCGGTCAACACCAGCGCCATCAACAACGCGGCAGCCGGCAAATCCCATATGGGTTTAGAGGGCGTTTTCATGCCTTGAGTGTACAATAAAAGAGATGGAAACGTCAATCCAGGATATGGCAATCGGTGCTAAAATCATCATTAGTAAAGGAGCGCCCGAACTATGGAAAACTGGTACCTGGTACAGAGCCTTTTTGTAGCCGCCGTTCAAGGGTTAGGCGGATGGCTGGAAGCCCCCATGCGTTTTTTCTCCTTTCTGGGCTCAGAAGAATTCTACCTGCTGGCCCTGCCGATTCTGTACTGGTGCATAGATGCAGGCCTTGGGCTGCGAGTAGGCTTAATCCTGCTGGTCAGTGCGGGAATCAACGAGGCCCTCAAGATGGCTTTCCACATGCCGCGCCCCTACTGGGTTAGCGCTGATGTCAAGCCGCTTTCGGCAGAGAGTTCCTTTGGCCTGCCTTCCGGACATTCGCAGAACGCCGTCTCCATCTGGGGGATTGTGGCCGTCTATCTCAACAAACGCTGGGCATGGATTTCGGCGGTGGCGCTGATGTTCCTGATCGGTGTTTCGCGGCTATACCTGGGTGTTCATTTTCCCCAAGACGTCCTGGCGGGTTGGGGCATTGGCGCGTTGCTGCTGTGGGGCTTTGCACGTTTCTGGTCCCCGGTGGCAAACTGGCTCAAAGGTCAAAATGCCGGCAAGCAGATAGGGATAGCAGCGGCCGTCTCATTTTTGATTTTGCTGGTCGGCGCCCTGCCCTATGCAGGACTGTCAGACTGGACTCTGCCCGCAGATTGGAGCATGAATGCGGCTCGGGCTGGCGACCCGCTGCCTGATCCCGTTTCGATGAGCGGAATCCTGACCTCGGCCGGGACTCTCTTCGGCCTGGCATGCGGCCTGGTGTGGATGAATGCTCAAGGCGGGTATCAGGCCTCGGGTCCGGCCGCGAAACGGGTGCTGCGTCTGGTGCTGGGCGTAGTCGGCGTACTGATTCTGCGTTACGGCCTGGGCGCTATCTTCCCGTCGGGCAGCACATTGGCCGCCTTTGCCTTTCGTTACCTGCGCTATGCCCTGATTGGTGCCTGGGTTTCGGGCGGCGCGCCTTTTCTTTTTGTAAGGTTAAAACTCGCCAACCTGCCGCAGAGATAGGGGCGCATTCTGATATAATGGGAAAACCTGCTAGAAATCCACTTTTTGGAGTCGGTCGCGCACAATGACGCTAGAACGCGGCACCTTGCTGCATAAACGTTACCGCATTGTCGAAATCCTCGGCCAGGGTGGCATGGGTTCGGTTTATCGCGCCATGGATGAAAACCTGGGCGTCGAAGTGGCGCTCAAGGAAAACCTTTTCACCACCGATGAATATTCGCGTCAGTTCCGGCTGGAAGCAGTCATCCTGGCCAACCTGCGCCACCCCAACCTGCCCCGCGTTACTGATCACTTTGTGATTGGCGAACAGGGCCAATACCTGGTCATGGACTACATCGAGGGGGAAGATTTGCGGCAGCGCATGGAACGCCTTGGATACATCCCTGAAGAGGAAGCCATTCAAATTGGGGCAGCCATCTGTGACGCGCTGGCTTACCTTCACAGCCGCAAACCGCCCATTATCCATCGGGATGTCAAGCCCGGCAATGTCAAAATCACCCCCGACGGCCACATCTTTTTAGTAGATTTCGGGCTGGCAAAAGTAGTCCAGGGATCACAGGCCACCACTACCGGCGCGCGGGCCATGACGCCGGGCTATTCCCCGCCAGAGCAATACGGTACCGCCCGCACCGACGCACGCACAGATATTTATTCTTTGGGAGCCACCTTATACGCTGCGCTGTGCGGCATCATCCCAGAAGACGGCCTGGCGCGGGCGATGGACAACGCCCAGTTAACGCCCCTGCGCAAACGCAATGCCAAAGTTTCCCGCCGCCTGGCAGCCGCGATTGAAAAGTCTATGGCTGTCTATCCGGAAGAACGCTTCCAGACGGCGGAGGAATTCAAAAAGGCGCTATTGAGCGCCAGCACGAAGACGTTGAATCCAAATGGGGATTATGTGGTCACACCTCCGCCTCCCCCAGAGGAAGAAAACGCGAAAGAATCGCCGATTGTCGAACTGGCGCGGCCGGCCACCGGGCAAGTGGTGGAGACCGAGGCGCGGCCCATCTCGCGCCCGCGCCGCAAGCGCGGCGGGTTGGGCTGCATCAGCATCACCGCCTTGCTGGCTTTGTTCCTCATCCTGGGGCTGGCATCGGCGGCCATTGTCAGCCCGGCCTTCTCGGCAACTCTGCTGGGGCTATTCCGCCCGACGCCCACCCCCACGGCTGTGCCGCCCACTGCCACACCCACATCTGTCCTGCCGACAAATACCCCAGAGCCAACAGCCCTGCCCACGCTGACACCCAGCCCCACCCAGATTGTCATTGTCCTGCCTACAGAAACACCCACCCCCACCAATACGCCAACCGGCGGCGGGATGGGAGAAATTGCCTTTGTCTCCGAACGCACCGGTCTGCCACAAATTCATCTCATGAATGCAGATGGCAGTAATATCCGGCCGGTGACCAATATGGTGGGCGGCGCATGTCAACCTGATTGGTCGCCTGACGGCAAACGCCTGGTTTTCATCTCTCCCTGCAGTGACCTGCAAAGCAACCGATTTCCCGATGCGGTTTTGTACACAGTCAATGCCGATGGTTCTGATCTGTATCAGATTCCGGTCTCCATCGGCGGAGATTATGACCCGGCCTGGTCCCCCGACGGGCGCAAAATCGCCTTTACCTCTCTGCGCGACGGGCATCCGCAAATTTACGTCTTTGACCTGGCAGATGGTTCTATCCAGCGGCTGACAAACACCTCGCCAGACTTCAAGGCCAGCCAGCCGGCCTGGTCTCGTTTTGGCGACTTGATCGTGTACCGGCTCATCCGCTACGAGGACTATCAAATCTGGAAAATGGACAGCAACGGTCAGGGCCAGGAACAACTGGTGCGCTCTGGGCCAGATTTCTGGGATTCCAATCCCATCTGGTCGCCGCTTGGCGATGACATCTATTTCCAGCAACGCACGCCCAACAGCCCGATCAATTCTACCTGGTTGATGAGAATCAACTACGAAGACCGCGGCAAACAAGGCGTGAAAGTGGAAATCGGCCCCAAGCCCATCCTGAACGTTCACTTTTCTCCCGATGGTCTGTGGCTGGCATTCAACAGCGTTGAGACCTCCGATAGCAGAGTAAAACCGGATATTTACATTATTGCCCTGGGCAGCAGCGAACGTCAGCGCATTACTACCGACAAAAGCGCAGATGTAGATCCAGTCTGGCGGCCATAATTCAGAAGTAATCGCGACTGCCTATCCTCCAGCAGGTTTTGACGCAGCCATCCCCGTTCTAACCTGCGGGAGGGTTAAACAAGTAACCGGTCTCTTTATAACAAAAAACGTGGGCCCTACCACCCACGTTTTTTATTTCACGTAACTGCCTACCCTCCCGCAGGTTTTGGCGTAATTTCCAAGCCGCAAGGCACCGTCATAATTACCAGCATCGATTGCTGGTCCTGTTCTAACCTGCGGGAGGGTTAAGGGCAGGTAATTACTACTTCACGCCGAATGATCTCTAAGGCGAATGGCAATCGTGGTAGAACTCCTGGCGGCCGAATTCCATCGGCTCAGGCGAATCGATAATCAATTGCACCCAGCGAGTTTTGAGAACAACGCCGCGATTTAATTGCCAACTGACCTTTACGGTCTGCGAACCGGCCTTATCAAATTTCAGTTCCTTGAATTGCTCCGCGGTTTCATCGCTTTTGACCCAGTGATACGCAATGGTCACCGGGCCGCTAACCGTGATGGTAGCATACACCGTATAGGTGACATTGGCCGGACAACCATACTGAGGGTCACGTTCCAGGCGATAGGTAACATTGGTGACGCCATAGCCGGGGCGCTTGGCATCTGAGACCACAATCTGTACCCACATGGATTGGTCGTATTCGCCTACGCCAAAGTCAATGCCATTGGGGGATTGAATACGCCAATAGCCCTTATACGTGCCCGGTTGCTCCGGAGCGTAAAGCACGATGGGAATTTCGACCACCTGGTCGGGAATGGCAACGGTTGGGAAATTGTACACATAAGCGCCGCCCATCAAATCGCCGCCCCAGAACACCAGTTTATACGTCTGATCCCAGGTACAGGTACCGCTATTTTTCACCGTCCAGGTTTTGGTGAAAATCTCGCCCGGTTTGAGAATGGTATCATCGGGAATGGTCTCGCCGAGCAAATTGGCTTTCAGGCAGCCGGCTGTGGGACCGCCAACCGCAGGTTGAGTCGGCGTCGGGCTGGCAGTCGGTTCTGGGGTCGGCAGGGTAGACTCGGCAGGCACCGGCTCAGGCGTCTCACCTGGCGAGGGGGGCTGAGCGTCTCGGGCTGCCACCGTCAGCGCCACAGCGGTTGCAATCCTGGCCTCATCGGCATTTGCATTACAAGAGGCAAGCAAAAAGGCGAGAAGCAGGAAAAGCGACAGGAATTTTCGGGTCATCAAACATCATCCTTTCAGCAGGCCGGTAAGGCCGCCAAAATGAGATTATACCGCTTTGAGATGAGAAGAGACTCATAAAAGAGACGCCCGGTTATCGCCGGGCATCTCTAATCTCTCGCCTCTCGAGGTGTTACGGCTGGTAAGTAATGGTAAGGGTGGGGACGCCAGAACCACAAGACATATAGTCGGAAATGCCATCCCCATCTGACGGGCCGGCAGGATGCAGGCGGATCTGGAAGCGGCTCTTTCCTTCGTTGACCCGCGTCTGCAACAGGGCCTTGACGTCAATTTTGTCTCCGGGAATGGCATTGAGCATTTGAATGCCGGTGCCGGCAATATCGTAATCTGATTGATCCAATGGCAGAGCATATTGTACCTCGCCGACCCAAATGCCGGTCAGCGACCCGCTAAATGGGTCATTCAATTTGGAACAACTGCTCAAGTCTAATTTGGCCTTGGTGATCGTCTTGCCGGCCAGCGAAGAAATATCAAAACTGATGTAACCGCGCGCCAGGAAATTGGCAGCAATATCGCCTGCCAGAATGGTGCCATGCACGGGGGCCAGTCCGGCCGCGGCTTCGTAAACGGTTCCGCTCTCATTACCGCCGACAGCATTAAGCGTAACGGTCGTGCTGGGAGACTGGACTTTGATATCTACAAAGAAGGATTTGCCCTGATAGCCGCCAGCAACCGGAATGAGCACGCCGGAACTGTTCTTGATGCGCCAGTAGCCGCGATACGACCCTTCTGTGGCGGGAGATTTCAGTTCAACCGATATGTCCACCTCTTGGCCGGGCGCGACCGAACCGATCGGCGACGAGGCCGGCCCGCTCATGGCATCGCCAGTGTCAAAGACAAGCGTATAGCCGCTCCAGGTGCAGGCCCCAATGTTTCGCAAACGCCAGGTCTTGGTAAAGGTCGTGTTGGGCGCAAATTGCGTACCATCTGGTACAGTCACGTCTTTCACGTACTGTGCCAGGTCACAAACGGGTGTATTGGTCGCGGTTGGGATGACAATGGTGGGAGCAAAGGTGGGCGGCGGCAAGGTGGGCGGCATTGAGAAGGTCGCAGTCGGCGGCGGCGCTGCCTGTGTCAACTGCGCTTCAACCGTCTGGGCGGCGGCTGTGAAAATGAGATTGGGATCAGTCGTTGGAGGGGCATCTGAGGGCAGGTTACATGCCGAGAGCAACAGAAGCAGACCCAAAGTCAAGAAAATGAACCGGAATAATCGAAACATATGCTTCTCCTTTCAGACAGTGTCAATTTTACCTTAAGCGCTCCAATTAGGAATCCATCTTTGTGACTAAAGCAAGAACGGAGCCCCAAGAGGGACTCCGTTTGCCTGCAATTTGTTCCGCCAGACGTTACTTTTCGTAGGGCTGACCGTCTGCCGCCGGAGGGATGGCCTGCCCTACCAAGCCGGTCAGGACAATCATTGTCACGATGTAGGGTGCCATGCCGAGGATCGAGGACGGGATTGGCACTTTCAGAATCTGCATCTTGACCTGCAAAGAATCGGCAAAGCCAAAAATGAGCGACGATGTAAAAGCGCCCAGCGGATTCCAGTTTCCAAAAATCATGGCCGCCAGGCCGATGAAACCTTTGCCGGCCGTCATGACTTCATCAAAGCGCCCCACCGAGCCAAGCGTGAAGTATGCGCCGCCCAATCCGGCGATCATACCACCGACGATGACATTGACATACCGCATGAGATACACATTGATGCCAAGCGTATCGGCTGCTTTAGGGTGTTCGCCCACAGCGCGCGTCCGCAGGCCCCAAGGCGTATAGTAAAGCACGATATGCATGACGATGACGATAATCATCATCAGGTAGACAATCAGGTTGTTTTCAAAGAAGATCGGCCCAATGATGGGGATTTTGGAAAGCAGCGGGATGGAGATGATGGGGAAAGTGCCAGAGTTATTCAGCAAATCGCTCTGGTGCTGAAGGTACTTAGAAGACAGGAACGACGTTGTGCCGGTAGCAAAGATGTTGATGGCCACGCCGCTTACAATTTGGTCCACCTTAAAGCGGATGACGAGCCAGGCATGGAGAGCGGCAATCAACGCGCCCGAAAGAATGCCCACCATCAAGCCAATATACAGGCTGTCAGACAAAGAGGCCGTCACCACCGAGGCTTCGGCCGCGATGAGCATGATGCCCTCAATGCCGATATTGACCACCGCCGCACGCTCGCTGATGACGCCGCACAACGCCGCCAGCGCGATCGGCGTAGCCCGCACCAGAGAACTGGTGAGCATACCGATCAGACTAAGCGACCTGCCGCGTGTGGCCCAAATGAGAAAGGCCGCCACAAAGCAAAACGCCACAACGCCAAACAACGCGCCCGGTGAGCGAATCCCGCGCGCCATGTGGTACGCGCCCATAAAGACAACAATCAGCACCAGGACATACAGGCTGGTCTGCACCGGCAGAGTCATATCCGGCAGCAGGATGGCTGCCGAGGAACTGAGATTCAGCCCAAACGTCGCCGTTTGACCCGTCTCGGTGCCCGGCAGGAAGAAGACAGACATCAACAACCCGATGACCAGTAAAGCAATGCCTGTGGCAATGCGTTTTCGGGACGGAATTTTGGTGGAAAGATTTTCAGCCGCCATGTTGTCCTCTCATTTGCCCCAACCGCGCGTCAGCACGGTCTCTTGTTCGCTCACGCGGATGCGGAAAATCCAGCGGATGATGGCCGGCGCGGCCACAAAGATGATCACCAGGCCCTGAATGATAGAAATGATATCTATCGGGATGCCGGCCAGCGACTGCATGCGTGTCGCGCCGCTGCGCAAAACGCCAAACAAGAGGGCAGAAAGCACCACGCCCAACGGGTGACTCTTGCCCAACAAGGCCAGCGCAATCGAGTCAAAGCCGTAGCCGGCCGAAAAGCCCTGCCCAACCCAGTGATCTACCCCCAAAACCTGCGAGGCCCCTGCCAGACCGGCCAGCGCGCCGCTCAAGGTCATCACCAGAACAAAATTGCGCGTCACACTCATGCCGGCATATTTGGCGCCGTCAGGATTTGCACCCACCGCGCGAATCTCAAACCCCAGCGTCGTCTTGAACAGGAACCAGTAAACCAGCCAGGCCACCAGTAGCGCCAGGATAAAACCCCAATTGAAACGCAAAGGATCGGGGAAGAAACGCGGCAACTCCGCCGCCCGCTGAATGGTAGGCGTAACCGGACGAAAGCCAGAAGCCTTCATCGGGCCGGTCAGCAGCCAGTCACTCAGGCGAAAAGCAATCCAGTTCATCATGATGGTGTTGACCACCTCATGCGCGCCGAATTTGGCCTTCAAATAACCGGGGATAGCACCCCATACCGCCCCGGCCACAGCGCCTCCCAGAATGGCCAGGGGCAGGTGAATAAACCAGGGCAAGCCGATCAGGCTATAGCCCACAAAAGCCGAGCCCAAGGCTCCCATAAAGAATTGCCCTTCTGCCCCAATATTGAACAAGCCGCAGCGAAAGCCCAGCGCCACCGCCAGACCGGCAAAGATATAGGGCGTAGCCGTTACCAGGCTTTCCGTAAACGGGTAAATCGCCTTGAGCAGCAAGGCCATATCGCCGCTGCTTCGGTAAACGCGGAGTCCCTCGATGATTTCGCGCGGGCTTCCCAGCGACCCGTAGAACAGCGCCCCATAAGCCGTGGCCACCGCCTTCCAAATCGCCGGAAAGATACCCACCGGATTCGCAGAAAAGTTACCAAACGCGGCTGCCACCCCTTTATCGGTTGCAGCAATGACAATCCCGCCAAGCACCAGCCCGGTAAAGACGGCCAGGACCGGCACCAGCAACGACTGCCAAAAAGCCTGACTGCGGTTCTTCTCGGACTTTGGGCGGGTTTCTGTTTTCTCGGTCTTTTCTTTGGCTGACACGTTGACTGCCTCCTAAAACACGCGTTCCACTTCGCCGGCGGCTACCGGCGCAACAGACTTGGCAGCATCCGCCGGTGAAATACCGGCCATGAGCAGGCCCAGATACTCTTTGCTGGCCTGTGCCGCCGGGACAATATCCACGATCTGGCCGCGGTACATCACAGCAATCCGATCTGAGAGCGCCAGGATTTCATCCAACTCCGAAGAGACCACCAGCACGGCCGCCCCCTCATCGCGTTTCTCAATGATGCGGCTGTGGATATATTCAATAGAACCGACATCCAGGCCGCGTGTCGGCTGTGAAGCGATGAGCAACTTGATCGGGCGTGAAAACTCGCGCGCCACAATCACTTTCTGCTGATTGCCGCCCGAAAGGCTGGAGGCCGGAACGAAGACATTTGGCGTGCGCACATCAAATTGCTTGGCCAAAGTTTCAGCGTTGGCAACAATGACTTTCTCCTGTAAATTAATGCCGCGCGCAAAGGGTGCCTGATAGTAGGTGCACAGCACCATATTGTCGTGGATCGGGAACGAAAGAATCAAGCCATGCCGCTGACGATCTTCGGGGACATGTCCCACACCAAGTTCCAGAATCTTGCGCGGCGTGGGCTTGCGCACCGGCTTCCCCAGGATGCGGATTTCCCCGCTCAGAACCGGGGCAAGGCCGGTAAGCGCATAGACCAGTTGCGTCTGTCCATTCCCTTGCACGCCGGCAATGCCCAAAACCTCGCCCGCGCGCACATCCAGGGACAGACCGCGCACGGCCACTTGATGCCTTTCGTCTTCCACATAGAGATCCTTGACCTCTAAGGCCACATCCCCAACCTTGGGCGGTTTCTTCGAAACCGTCAGATTCACTTCTCGCCCAACCATCATGGAAGCCAGCCGTTCCGGCGTGACCTCGCTGGGCGTCACCGTCCCAACCGTGCGTCCCAAACGCAGCACCGTAATACGGTCGGCCAGGGCCATCACTTCCTTGAGTTTGTGGGTGATGAAGATGAGCGATTTCCCCTTTGCCACCAGAGAACGCAAAATCTTGAACAGACCTTCCACTTCCTGCGGCGTCAATACCGCCGTCGGCTCATCCAAGATGAGAATATCTGCCTGGCGATAGAGGACTTTGATAATTTCAACGCGCTGCTGAATACCAACCGGCAAGTCCTTGATGTACGCATCCGGGTCAACTTCTAACCCATAGTCATGGGATATCTCCCGAATGCGCGCGGCTACCTTGGCGCGATCCAGGAAAACGCCGTTGCGTTTTTCCTCCACGCCAAGCATCACATTTTCTGTCACGGTCATAACCGGGACAAGCATAAAATGTTGATGCACCATGCCAATGCCGCGCTGGATTGCATCGTTTGGGTTTTCAATCTCGGCCTTTTGGCCGCGCACATAAATTTCGCCCGCGTCAGGCTTGTACAGACCGTATAAGATGTTCATCAAAGTGGTCTTGCCTGCGCCGTTTTCCCCCAAGAGACAATGAATCTCACCCTCGTTTAACTCCAGGTCAATATGGTCATTCGCCAACACACCCGGAAAGGCTTTGGTAATTCCTTTTAATTGCAAGACAGGAGGCATGGAAATTCTCCTCGGGCAATTGTCCTGTAGATACCATGCGCTCGCCACAGTTCAATCGGCAGGGTATCCAGGTTGTCACAAAGAGGCCGGGGAAAACCCCCGGCCTCTTACAAACGCGTAGAAACTTTTACTGACCGAGAACACCATCAACGGTCAGGCTACCATCAATCAAGGCAGCCTTGATGGCCTCAAGTTCGGCCTTCAGTTCGGCAGAGACATCATCGTCAAATTCATGGAAGGGAGCGATATCCACGCCGCCGTCGGCGATCGTGTAAACAACCGTGCCGCCGGTGAAGTTGCCCTCGACAACATCCTTGATGGTATCGAAGACGGCAACATCAATCTTCTTCAACACGGAGGTCAGAAGGATATCCTTGTACTCCGGAGCGGTATCGTACCAGTCGGCGTCCACGCCGATGATCAGGCACGAGCCGGTCTCTTTGCAGTAAGCCGCAGAGCCAAGGCCAACCGGGCCGGCCACGGGCAGGATGATATCGGCGCCTTCCTGAACGAAGGACTCAGCCTGAGCGCGGCCATCATCCAGCGACTCAAAGTTGTTGGTGAAGGAGCCTTCGCCGGTAGCGGTGTTCCAGCCCAAAACCTCCACATTGGTGCCCTTCTGCTGATTGTAATACTTGACGCCCGCTTCAAAGCCCTTCATGAAGATGGTCACGGTCGGGATGGGCAGACCACCATAGGTGGCAACCTTGCCGCTCTTGGTCATGCCTGCAGCCAGGTAGCCCGCCAGGAAAGAAGCCTGGTCGGTCTGGAAGGCCAAACCGCGCACATTGGGCAGTTCCTGATCGGTACCGCACTGCACGCCTACTTCCGCGCCGGGCCAGCAGTCCGGGAAGGTATAGTCCACAATGGCCATCTTCTGGTCGGGGTTAGCCAAAGCGGTCTTGGCGGTATCCACACCCAGCAGGAAGCCGACGGTGACAATCAGGTCTGTGCCTTCATCCAGGTACTGCTGAATGTTCTTGGCATAGTCCGATTGCTGCTGCGACTCGAGGTATTTACCCTCGATGCCAAACTCGGTCACGGCATCCTGGACGCCTTTCCAGGCGCTAGCGTTGAAGGACTTGTCATCAATGCCGCCCATGTCCGTCACCTGACCGACCTTGATCACCGGAGCGGGGGGTTCAGTCGGCGCGGGGGCTTCGGTCGCGGCGGGGGCTTCGGTCGCGGCCGGCTCTGCCGGAGCGGGCTGCTCAACGGGTTTCGGCTGGCAAGCCGCAAGGGCCATCGAGGCGATCAATACGATGGCAAAAACAAAATACAGTTTTTTCATTCTTTCTTCTCCTCTTTGAAAGATTTTAGCGGACAGGATTTGTACGGGTTTGCGTGTTTTCAATCGCTCTATCGCACCTCCTTCGTCTTTTTTGTCAGACAATTTCCGCGCTAAAAGTATACAACAACCCTACTGCATGCGCAAGTGTAAAAACGCACAGTTTCCGCCTGCAGATTGCTCAGCCTGTAAATAACACGTCACCTTGGAAACTCCAGCGGGACATTGGTGCGCAAAGTGCCGGCTTCAAGGGCCTGAAGGATGGTTTCCATTTCCTGCTGGATTTCGCCGGGGATGGCAACTGCCGGATTGCGGTAAGGGGCCAGCCAGAGGCGGCCGGGATAAACGCCGCCTGCGGTTTCACCCCGCCGGAGCGACCGAATCAACACCTGAACCCGCGGGCTGGGCTGCTTGACGATGGAAGTGAGCAAAACCGGACGCGCTTCAGGCAAGGCATAGAACTGGTCGCGCTCAGAGCCGATGGCGTAAACACCGGCTTCAGCGGCAGCCAGCAAAGCCCCCTGCCCTGTACCGCCGCCAACGCCAAAGATGACATCCGCTCCGCTGTTAATCAGTTCCTGGCCGGTTTCACGGCCCCAGGCAGTATCCACAAACAATTTCTCGCGGCTCCCGCCGCTGCGATAGCGGACATCTGCCTGAATCTTTGGGTCTATATACGCCACGCCGTTGCGAAAACCTTCGCATGTTTTCCAGTTTGAATCAATGCCAGAAGTTTCACATACCGCGCCGACATGTCCGGCCTGTGTCATTCGGGCTGCCAAGACGCCCGCCAGAAAACCGGCCTGGTCTTCGGGAAACGTCACCACCAGCAGATTCGGACGCGATTCTTCCCCGGCCTGGTCAATGCCGATGAAAAAGGTACCCGGATATCGGTCCGCGGCTTGAAGCGTTTCATCACGCAGACTCATACCGACGGTGAGAATCAGGTCATAGCCATCCAGGGCAAAGGCATCAATGTTTTTAGCATAGTCTTGCGAGGCGACCGTTTCGATCACCGCAATCTCATCTGCCCAGCCTGCGGCGCGCGCGATTTGCAACTCATCCCAGGCAGCCTGATTGAAAGCATGGTCACCCAGCCCTTCGGTTGTCGTCACCAATCCGGCGCAGAAAACTTCGGTGCGGAAACAATCGGGGGGCTGTTCGCAGGCCGAAAGTCCGGCTATGAACAGGATCAGGAGAAAGCAGCGGGCAAACCGGTTCACAGAGTCTCTAGGCCGGCGCTTGTCTCGGCCTGCCTTTCACTTTCAGCATGGCCAAAAAGGCCAACGCCATAAAAGCAAAACTGAACAGCCACAGCCAGCGGTATTGATCGCCAAGGATATCTACGAGGATCCCGCCCAGAGTAGGGCCAAGGACGGCTGCCAGTTGGGATGAGAAGTAGTAAAGGCCAGTAAAGGCTCCAATGCGCTTTTCATCCCCATGGTCATAAACCAGCGGAAGGCTGTTGACGTTGACCATCGCCCACAGGAAACCGGCCAGCACAAGCACAACAGCAAAGGTGACAGTGTCCTGAATGACGAAAAAGCCGGCAAGGGTAAGGATGGTCAACCCAATCAGGCCGATGCGGATGACCGGGCTGCGCCCGTAGCGGGTTCCCAGCAGTCCGGCCGGCACCGAGAAGAGGATGAAAGAAACGGTCACCAATCCGGCATAGATGGAGGCTGTTCCGGCCTTCATCCCAAGGGAGAAAACCGCAAAGGAAGACAATCCCGTTTCAAGGGCGTTGAAGGCCATGAACCAGAGCAGAATCCCAAGCAGGACAAACAGGCCGCTTTTATCGGGATTCTCAAAGAGGGCGCGGATATTGCGCAGGACGCCGCTTTCTTCACGGCTCTCAATCTCAATTTGCGGCGGCTCCTTGACGAAGAGGATGGCCACCGCCAGAGCAACAAACATGGCAACCGCGCCGGCCAAAAAAGGAGCCTGACGGCCAAAGGCATTGAAGAGCATTCCCCCGCCAAAATAGGCCAACAGGCCGCCCACGCCGCCCATCAGGTTGATGACGCCGTTGGCCTTGCTGCGATCGTTTGGCTGGAAGAGGTCGCCCAACCAGGCGATGGTAGGCGAACGGAATAAGGCCATGCCGATGTTGGTAATCAGAATGAAAACAGCAATTGCCAGCACCGACTGTGCTACCGGGATAAAGACAAAGCCTAAGAGTGCAATCGGCGCCCCAAGCAAAATCCAGGGTTTGCGGCGGCCAAAGCGATTCCAGGTCTGGTCGCTTTGGGCACCTACCCAGGGCTGGACAAACATGTTGATGAGATTGTCCCAGGTCATGATAAACAGGGCCAGGCTGGGAGCCAGGCCAAAGCCGACAATGTTGGGCAGGGCGCGTCCTTCGGCCAGCAACTGGCGTTCAAACTCGGGGTTGCCTGCCTGCAGGAAAAGAGGAATGTACTGATTGAAGATCGGCCAGATGATGCTGATGCCGAGAAAGCCAAAGCCCAGCAAAAAGGTCTTGCCCCAGGGAAATTTTTGTGAAGCCATGGAAAATCTCCTTATTCTTTTGATGAGGGTGCTTGAGGGGAGGTTGAGCGGTATTCATCAAGAAAACGGCGGTCTTGCTCGCTCAAGGCGGCTTTGTCCAGCAGGTCGGGCCGGCGCGCCAATGTCCTCAGCAGGGACTGTTCGCGCCGCCAGCGGGCAATGCGGGCATGGTCGCCTGAAAGCAAGACATCCGGCACGCGCCAGCCGCGAAATTCGGGCGGACGGGTATAGTGCGGATACTCAAGCAGGCCGCCGGCATGAGAATCGTCCATCGGCCCGTCGGGGTCGCCCAGGACGCCGGGCAAGAGGCGCGTGACGGCATCCACGATGATCATTGCCGGCAATTCGCCGCCGGTGAGGACATAATCGCCGATCGAGATTTCATCCGTCACCAGGTGTTCGCGGACGCGTTCGTCTACGCCTTCATAGCGTCCACAGATGATGGCCAGCCGCGGCTGACGCGAGAGTTCGAGGGCAATGGCCTGGTTGAAAACGCGTCCCTGCGGCGTGAGGAGGATGATCGGGCAGGGGGGCTGTCCATCGTCCGCCGCGCCGGCCACAGGTCCAAGCACAGACTCGACGGCCTCGAAAATGGGTTCGGGTTTCATCACCATCCCGCCGCCGCCGCCATAAGGCAGGTCATCAGTAGTGTGATGTCTGTCGTGCGTCCAATCACGGATGTTGTGCAGGTGGATTTCGAGCAAGCCGCGTTCAGCCGCCTTCTGCAAGATGCTGGCCTGGAAATAGGGGGAGAAAACTTCAGGCAAAAGGGTGAAAATATCAAAACGCATGGTTACATTCTATATGCAAGAGAGCAAAGTGGCAAGCACTTGACTCGGGTTAAGGGCTGATGGTAAGATGATTGCATGTATCTCAAAGGCAGCAAGTGGAGTATGAACCGCCGGCGCAGGCCGGTAAACTGGTTTCGGGTTGTTTTTCTGGGCTTGCTGGCACTGGCCCTGTTTTATGTCAATCAGGTCGTTGTGCCGGAAATTCCGCCTATTGGCCAGCCGACGGTCACCCCAACTCGTTCGGCCGAGTCTTATGTGACTGAGGCAGAAGCGTATTTTCAAGACGGGAAACTCTTGCAGGCCATTGAGGCTTACGAACAAGCGATCCGCTCCAATCCTACCGATGCAACGCTTTATATCGCTTTGGCGCGCGTCCAGGTCTTTGCCGGGCAGTATTCGGAAGCCCATAAAAATGCAGATTATGCCATTCTGAGACAGCCAGATAATTCTATGGCGCACGCTCTGCGTGCCTGGGCTTTAGATTACGAGGGCGATTATCTGAACGCCGAGGCTTCGGTCAAGCGCGCCCTGGAACTTGACCCGAACAATGGCGTCGCCCACGCCTATTATGCTGAGATTCTGGTGGATTCCTATCTGGCAGGCACCGGACCGTTAAATTCTATTGAGCGCGCGGCGGAGGCTTCGCGCACGGCGCTGGCATTGGCCCCAAATACAATCGAGGCCCATCAGGCACGCGGTTATGTATTGGAGGTGACTGCCAACTACGAAGAAGCGATTCGCGAATATCAGGCGGCAATTAGCATTAATGGCAACATTCCCAGCCTGTACCTGGCGCTGGGGCGCAACTATCGCGCCCTGGGTATTTACGACCAGGCTGTAGATGCCTTTACCCGCGCGGATGCGCTCAACCCGGCCGACCCAACGCCGAACCTGTTGACCGCGCGCACCTATGCGACGATTGGTGAATACGCCAAGGCGGTACAATACGCCGAGCAGGCCGTCAAAGACAGCCCGGCCGACCCGCGTCTGCGCGGCGCGCTGGGGGTGATGTATTATAAAAATGCGCAATTTCCAGAGGCTGTCCGAGAACTGTCATTGGCCGTCAACGGCGGGACAACCGAAGATGGGCAGAAAATAACGGGGTTAACCCTGGTCAGTAATGACCTTCGCCTGGCAGAGTATTATTACACCTATGGTCTGGCCCTGGCGCGCACCTTGCGCTGCGGCGAAGCGCTGCCGGTGGCGCAACTGATTCAGGCCACCATTCCAGGTGATGAAATTGCCATGGCAAACGCGCAGGAAATTATTAAAGTCTGCGAGCAGAATCTCAATGTCACCCCCAGCCCGACCGTTGAAGTGTTGCCGACCGAGACCGCGACGGTCACTCCCACGCCATGAATCTCCCTCCGCGCCGCCGTCTGTTTTCACGCCAGGAAGCCGTTTCTCCCTACCGCCTGGCCTTTTATATCTTCCTCATTCTGGGTCTGCTCTGGCTGCTGAGACAGGTGGAGAGCGAACAGGTCAAACCGCTCTTCCTGCCTACCCCCACCCCAACGCGCTCGGCCCTTTCCTACGCCCTGGAGGGAGACGCGTTGTTTGTTGCCGGAAAACTTGACGCTGCCATCGCCGCCTATCAACAGGCCGTGCAAGTTGACCCCAACGATGCTCAGGTTTGGGCCAAACTGGCGCGCATTCAGACCTACTCCTCGGCATTGCTGACCACCGACCCCGAACGCCTGAAGCGCCTGCAAGAAGCGCAGGCCTCTGCCGATAAAGCGGTCGAACTCGCGCCAGACGACAGCAACGCCCACGCCATCCGCGCCTTTGTGCTGGATTGGCATGCCAATCCCAGCCTGGTAGGCGAGAAGAAGGCCCAAGAGTTGCTCGCCGAAGCCGAACAGGAAGCCGTGCGCGCCTTACAACTGGACAATCAAAACACGCTGGCACTGGCTTTCTACGCCGAAATTCTGGTAGATCAGCAAAAGTGGGTACAGGCAGAACAATACATCCGTCAGGCCGTTGAGCAAGACCCCGGCCTGATGGACGTGCACCGGGTATACGCTTACGTCCTGGAAACGCTTGGCCAATACAACCAGGCCATTACCGAATACGACCAGGCGATTGCAATCACACCGAACCTGACATTCCTATACCTGCGCGCCGGCGCAAATTACCGCCGGCTGGCCTTTGGCAGCCCCAGCGCCGAACAGGCCGAACCGCTCTACACCCGCTCATTGGAGTACTTTGACAAGGCCGCCCGCTTGAACGAACAACTGGGAATCCAAGACCCGGTACCGTACATGTCCATTGCCAAGACGTACTCGCAAATGGGAGAATACTTTATCGCAGGCCGTAACATGCAAAAAGCCATCGAAATCAACCCCAGCAACGCCGACCTGTATGGGCAGTTGGGCATTATCTTCTTCAAGTCGCGCAATTACGAGGGGTCTATCCCTGCTTTTCGGTGCGCCATTTACGGCTGCACCGCCGAAGAATCCTGTCAGGCGCGTTACGGCCGCGAGTGCGACCCGGCCTTTGGTGAAATTGGCGCCGAGGTCCAGGGGTTGGCATTGAGCGACAGCACCGTCGTATATTACTACACCTACGGCTCAGTGCTGGCGGCCTTGAGCCGACCGCGCGACAATCAATGCGCCGAGGCAATGACCATCCTCTCGCAAGTAAAGCAGGCTTACGGAAGCGACCCGGATATCGCCGGAATCGTGCGCGCCGGCGAACAAATCTGCCAGTCGCTGGGTACGCAGACCACGCCATAGTCAATATGCATTCAGGGGGAATAGCGATTGCCTGCTCTCAACCCTCCCGCAGATTAGAGCAGGGCTGGCAACCAGTGCCGGCGCTCATGGAAAACCCGCGGGAGGATAGGCCGTTACGTAGAATATCAGAATTTTGTTAACGTTTGATATCGCCCCTTGACTTCCCCTCAAAAGACAGGTAAGATAGGCGCGCAACTTAGCACTCACAAGTTTTGAGTGCTAAAACCCTGTCCCAAAAACCACACTTGTGTCAAGGAGGCGTGTATATGAATATCAAACCACTTGGAAGCCGTGTCGTTGTTGAGCCAATCGAGCAGGAAGAAGTCACTGCTGGCGGCATTGTGCTCCCCGATACCGCAAAGGAGAAACCTCAGCAGGGTGTCATTCTGGCCGCCGGCCCCGGCGATCGCGACGAGGACGGCAAATACATCCCCATGGATGTCAAAGTCGGTGACAAAGTCTTATTTGCCAAGTACGCCGGGACGGAAATGAAAATCGACGGCAAGAAACTGCTCATCCTGCGCGAGAGCGACCTGCTTGCAATCATTGAAAAGTAAAAACACTGGAGGAATTAACCTATGGCAGCCAAACAAATCGCTTTCTCTGAAGATGCCCGTCGGCGTCTGAAAAACGGTATTGACATCGTTGCAACCGCCGTTGCGACCACCCTCGGCCCCAAAGGCCGCAATGTTGCAGTCGACCGCAAGTTCGGCTCCCCCACCATCACCCATGACGGCGTCTCCGTCGCCAAGGAAATCGAACTGGAAGACCCGTTTGAAAATATGGGCGCGCAACTGCTCAAGGAAGCCGCCAGCAAGACCAACGACATTGCCGGCGATGGCACCACCACGTCCACCGTCCTGGCGCACGCCATCATCACCGAAGGCCTGAAGGCCCTGGCCGCCGGCTACAACGCCATGCTCGTCAAGCGCGGCATTGAGCAGGCTACCGATAAGGTCGTCGAAGCCCTGAAAGCCATGGCCACCACCATTGACACCAAAGAAGAAATCGCCTCTGTGGCCACCAACTCGGCAGCCGATGAAGAAATCGGCAACCTGATTGCCGAAGTGATGGACAAAGTCGGCAAAGACGGCGTCATCACCGTTGAGGAATCCAAATCGCTGCAGTTCGAGCAGGAATACGTCGAGGGTATGCAGTTCGACCGCGGCTACATCTCGCCCTACTTCATCACCGACCCCGAACACATGGAAGCCGTGATCGAAGAGCCCTATATCCTCATTAATGAGAAGAAGATCTCCGCCGCACAAGATATCGTTCCCATCCTTGAAAAACTGGTGCAAATCGGCAAACGCGAACTGGTCATCATCGCCGAGGATGTTGACGGCGAAGCCCTGGCCACGCTGGTGCTCAACAAACTGCGCGGCATGCTCAACGTCCTGGCCGTCAAGGCGCCCGGCTTTGGCGACCGCCGCAAGGCCATGCTGCAAGACATTGCCATTCTGACCGGCGGCACCGTCATCTCCGAAGAGACCGGCCGCAAACTGGAAACCGTCACCATCCAAGACCTGGGCCGCTGCGAGAAAGTCGTCTCTGACAAAGAGAACACCACCATCATCGGCGGCAAGGGCGATGGCGCCCAAATCAAGGGCCGCATCGAGCAAATCCGCGTCGAAATCGAAAAGGCCACCAGCGACTACGACCGCGAGAAACTGCAGGAGCGCCTGGCCAAACTTTCCGGCGGCGTCGCCATCATCCGCGTTGGCGCGGCCACCGAAACCGAACTCAAAGAAAAGAAACACCGCGTGGAAGACGCCCTCTCTGCCGCCCGCGCAGCCGTTGAAGAAGGCATCGTCCCCGGCGGCGAAATTTCGCTCATCAATGCCAGCGAAGCCCTCGAAGGCCTGAAACTGGACAACGAAGACGCTCAGATCGGCGTCAACATCGTCCGCAAGGCGCTGGAAGAACCGATTCGCAAACTGGTTGCCAATGCCGGACAGGATGGCTCGGTCGTGATTGACAGCGTCCGCCGCCAGGCCAAGGAAAAGAAAAACAAGAACATCGGCTACAACGTGCTCACGGGTGAATACGTGGACATGATTAAGGCCGGCATCATCGACCCGGTCAAGGTTGTGCGCGGCGCCCTCGAAAACGCCGCCTCCATCGCCGCCATGATCCTGACCACCGACGCCCTGATTACCGACATCCCCGAAAAAGAAAAAGCCCCGGCCATGCCGCCCGGTGGAATGGATTACTAGACCACGACGCAATAGGGCAGGTCTGAGACCTGCCCTATTTTTATTTGTTATAATCGTATTGATGTCACCCCGGCGAACCTTTACCACAGCCCTGACTGTCATCCTGCTCTTAGGCATTTCCGCCTGCACGCGCAGCGGTTCCGGTCCAACGCCCGGGCTGGCTCCACCCACCCAGTCGGCCGCGCCGCCCACAGCGACGTCGGAGCCGATGGCCGCGCTGGTCAACGGAGAGGGGATTCCTGTCGCCGAATTTGAGGCCGAACTGGCGCGCTACCGCGCCGCTCAGTCTGCACTGGGCCGTGAAGTCACCCTGGAACAGGCCAGCCAGGCCGTGCTGGACGACTTGATCAATCAGACCCTGCTGGCACAAGCGGCCTATGCCGCCGGCTTCAGCGTAGATGAGGCTGACCTGCAGGCCCGCATCAGCGCGCTGGAGACACAAATTGGCGGAGCAGAAAAACTGCGCGCCTGGCAAACCGCTCACGGCTACACGCCAGAGACATTTCAGGCGGCGTTGAAGCGTTCCCTGGCGGCTGCCTGGACGCGCGATCAGATTGCCGCTTCTGTCCCAGAGGCCGTTGAGCAAGTTCACGTCCGGCAGATTCTGGTGTATAGTGAAGAAAAGGCGCTCGAAATCCAGAGTCAACTGGAGGCCGGTCAGGATTTTGATGAGTTGGCCGCGCTCTACGACCCGCTGACGCGTGGCGATTTGGGATGGTTTCCGCGCGGCTATCTGTTTGAGCCTGAGATCGAAAAAGCGGCCTTTGCCCTTGAACCCGGTCAGGTAAGCGGTATCATCGCTACTCAGGTTGGCTTTCACATTCTCAAAGTGCTGGAACGCGACCCGCAACACCGCCTTTCGCCAGACGCCCGCCTTGCCCTGCAAGACCTGGCACTGCAGGAATGGTTGAAAAAACAGCGCGAACAAAGCACGATTGTACTGGCGCCCTAACCAGCCTCACCTTGAGGGAGATAACATCCATGGACAAATTCAACTTTGGTTCCCCTTCATCTTCTTCACGGCCTTTGCCATCGGTTTGGGATATTTTGAGCATCCTGGCGCTCCTGCTAACCGTCTGTGTGCTGGGTTACTATCTGCTGGTCTTCATCAACCCGTATTCCCGGTTGAATCCGCTCCCGCCTCCTACCCCCTACGGCATGGGGCAACCGGCTCCTACCATCACGCCGCTGGGCCCCCCGCCAACCTGGACTCCCACCGCCACCATCGAGCCGACCGCCACCATCACCATCGCCCCTACCTGGACGCCGATTGCAACCAACACGCCCTATTCCTTTGTGAAGCCGTCGAAAACGCCCAAGCCAAGCGCGACCCCCAAAGTGACATACCCGTTTACGGCCACCGTCTCGGCGATCGAAAGCGCCATCATCCACCCAGACCTGGGCTGTAACTGGTTAGGCGTGGGCGGCGAAGCCACCGACCTGAATAACAGCCCGGTATTGTATCTGGTTGTCCGCATGGGCGGGACCTTGGGCGGGAAAATCCTCGATCCCAATCTGCACACCACTGTCACCGGCGTGGCGCCGCAATATGGGCGCGCCGGTTTCGAATTCCAGTTGGGGAATGCGCCGGCCGCATCAGAAAAAGATGCCTTATGGGTGCAATTGCTCGATCAAGCCGGCCTACCGCTTTCAGACAAAGTCTATTTCAGCACATACAATGACTGCAAAAAGAATCTGATCCTGGTGCGCTTCAAAAAAGTCAAGTAACACACGCCAACACACCGAAAGTTTTTATGAACAGGGCCTGCAGGCCTTTCTTTGGCTTTCAAATTTGTAGACATAAATCGTTACTCAAAAGAATTGACGCTTCTGAGTTATAGGTTAAAATAAAATGAGCAATCACCGCATCTCAGATTGGCGGGGTCATACCTGTGAGGCAAGCGCTGCTAAAGAAACCGCCAAGTCAATCAACACAATTACACGGCCATAAAAAACTTCAAGACCTATTACGGGTGCCATGACCCAGGGCTCAAAATTGGTCGCTTATTAAGAACCCTGGCGAGCAAATAGCGAAACCGACCGTAGTCGTGTTTCGTGTTTTTTTAAGAGCATTATTCAACTTCAAGGTGCCCATGAAAACTTCAACCCACAACCGTAATTTCATGCTGCCTGGTATTTTACTGGTCATTCTCACGCTGCTGCTCAATGGACGACCTCCCCTAACAGCCCAGGCGGCGCCGATTGTGCCCGAATCTGGAACGGCCGCACCTGCGTTTGCCGCTGTTCCTGATGTCACCCTAAACGTCCCGGCCGAGGTTTTCATCGGCCAGGACGTTTCTTTTTCGGTCACCTTCGACAACAACGACCCCGACCCGGGTTATGGCCCTATTATTGACATTATCATCCCATCCACCGGCTTCGATGGCGACGGCGATGGATTGGGCAACTCAAAGATCCAGGCTTCCTTCATGGGCATCCCCTTCGTCAACGGCGACACCATGCGCATTTTGCAGTTTGACGCCAGTTGTCAGGCGGTTCACCCCTTCTTCCAAGATATGACCGGGGCTTACGCCACCATCAATTGTCCTCCGGGCGTCAACCCCGGCGACCGTCTGGTGGTGCTGCGCCTGCCGTTTGGCTCGTTCACCCAGGATCAACCGCCGGCAACAGTGGATGTCACCGTAGATATGAGCAACTATGCCAATGTGAATGAGCCGCTCACCATCCTGGCACGCGGCGGCTATCAGTTCGGTTACACCCCCACCAATGACTGGTGCTGCGGCGACCCGGCCTGGCCGGATGCAGTTGACCAGAACTGGCACCCATCTTCTGTTGAACCCATCCTGTACACCTTCTCCAAATCCTACAACGGCCCGGAAGGCGAGACAGCCACCGGCCCCAACTTTCGCACGTATTACCCCGATTCTTACACCATCAACGTTCAGATTGCCCCCGGCCAAAGCATCACCTCGCTTCAGATTAGCGACATCCTGCCCGATGACGGCCGTCCCGCGCCCGGCGATGTTGGCAACCTGCAGTACAACAGTTTGATCAGTTCCAGCCCGGCAGGCGCCTCCTGCGTCACCAACCCGAACCCGCTGACGGTTCCAGGCGGGACCCTGACCTGCTCCTGGCCAGCCCCGGTCTCCAACGCGGCCAGCCTGACCTTTGACTTCCACATCCCCCTTCGGGATGCAGACGGCAACCCGGTGCTTGACCCCGCCTCAGGAGACGATTTCACTTCCTGCAACAACCTGACGGTCAGCGGCTCGTGGACTCCTCTCGACCCAGACGACAATCCGGTTACTATCAATGAAAACCCGTCCGGCTGCGAAGCCGAATTGACGTACAAGTCTATCGCCATTCAGAAAGGTGTGGCCGTGCAGGGCGGCGGCGAACCTGCGCCCGGCAAAACCCTGGAATACACACTTGATTTCCAGGTCTCCGATTTCTTCGCCTTTCGGGATGTGGTGGTCACCGATGCAATCTCAGACGGCCAGCATTTCAATCCAGCCTTCACCCCCACCCTGCAGATTAACGGCAATTCTTACACCCTGGCCGCTGCGCCTATGAGCGCAAACAACGTGAACGTCATCTGTGATTACAGCGGCGCAGTCGCCTCTCCGCCCGCGCCTCCCGGCGCCTGCGATGTGGTTGACTCGCTGCCGCCCGACGGCAAGACAACAATTGTCTTCAATGTTTCCTCAGAAATCATCAACCGCGGGCAGGACGGCAAACTCATCGGCGGCTGCGTGCCGACGAGCGGCACCGGCGGTAGCGATCCGGACTGCGGCACGTACAACGATGGCCCCACCACCGGCCGCATTATCTTCCAAACCGTGATTCAGCAGAACTTCACCGACACCTACCCCTCCGGCGACCCCAGCGTGGACCAAGGTGACGTGCTGAATAATGATGTTTCTGTTGAAGGGCTGGTCCTGTCCACTGCCGATGTTTCCACCGTTACCGGCAGAGAGAGCGACGATTCTAATGCCGGGGTTGTCATTGGGCGTAAGGATCTGACCAAGTCCATCTACGCCGTCACCGAATCAGACGGCGTCACCCTCACCTGCGGCCCCGGCGGCCCAATCGATCCCTGCCCGAACAACGTTGAAGTCAAACCAGGAGACCGCGTCACGTACCGCCTGCAATACGGCCTGTTAACCAGCGATGTCGAAGACTTGTATTTCGATGACTTCCTGCCCCTGCCCGTCTTTCACGTGGATGACCCGGATGAGGACGGTTCCTCCGGCCCTGCCTGGACATTTTCGACCAGCGGCGGCATCCCCGGCCCAGGCGTTGTTGGGCTGGGCCCGGACGATACTTTTTACGCTTATATGCAGGACGGGTTGAACGATAGCGGCCCTTACGATACCGATGGCCAGATTACCGGCCAAATAGACGCCAACTCTCACAACCCCGGTCCAACAGTGGACCCCGTCCTGAGTGCAAACGCGCTCAACAACCGGCTCAGGATTGCCTATGCCACCTATGACGACACACGGGACAATGAAACCGTTGTCGACCTGCTCTTCACCGTCGTCGTCTCCGATGATCCCTTTGCCGACCGCCTGTATCTGACCAACCAGGCCCAGGCCTACGAGGGCAGCACCAACGGCAGCCCCGCAGACGCGGCTTCCCTTGTACAAATTATCCTCACCGAGCCGGTGCTGGTCTCGAACAAAGGCGTGGTTGCCACCAGCAACCCCAATGCCGTCTTTGTCCCCGACCCGCCCGCGCCTGTAACCTTCAATGCTCCTGGCACAGCCGGAGCACGCTGGAGTGGCGTGATCGATTCTGCTTTGCTGGCCACCAATCGCATTGACAGCGACCTGTCCGGCGTTGACGGCGGCGACCTGGTCACCTTTGCTATTGTCATTGAGAATGTAGGCTCGAGCCTGAAAGGCGCCTTTGACATCACCATTCTGGATACCCTGCCGGCCCAATTCCAGATCCCGGCCGGGGGGCTGAACCTGCGCGTTGCCAATGGAGACAACAGTTCAACCTTCACCTTCACCCGCCCGGATGGCACGCCCGCCGTACCCGCAGATTTGTTCACAACCGGTATCCGTATCGAAGACCCTGACCCCGATCATGGCGCCTGTCAAGGGCATACTGTCGGCAATGGCAAAAACATCCTGATTATCACTTACGATTTGCAACTTAAGGATGACGTTCCACCGGGAAGTGTGATCAACACGGCTTCGCTGACCAATTACGCCGGCTCTGATGGCGGCCCCAATCACCTGGACGAAAACCAGGAGGATGATGCCGAAGTCACTACCCTGACGGCCATTGACAAAACGCTGGATAGCAGCGAACTGGAAAATACGGCCAACGCGACGGATGAGGCCGTCATCGGCGAATACGTCACCTACCGCGTCGTTGTCACCGTCCCCGAAGGCCAGACGCCCGGCGCCACGCTGACAGATACGCTGGACGCAGGCCTGGCCTTTGTCGCCTGCGATTCGATCACGCCTTCATCCGCCGACCTGACCACCAGCATCGCCGGCGGCTTTGCCTCCATTTGCTCCAATCCAACTGTTGCCGCAGGCGGCGGTCAGGTAGCCTGGGACTTCGGCACCCTGACCAACGTCAACCGCGACGACAGCACCCCAGAGACTCTCACCATTCTTTACCGCGTCCTGCCGCTCAACATCGCTGCAAACCAGGCCGGCACGTCCTTGAACAACTCGGCCGAGTACGCATGGAGCGGCGGACCTTATAACGCCAGCGGCAGCCTGACCGATTCGGCAGAAAACGTCACCATCATCGAACCCTCGGTCGTCCCGTCCAAATCGGTCTACAACGTGGATAAGGGGCTAGATGGCGATTATGACGCCAATGACACCATCCGCTACACCATCACGCTTCAAAACAACAACCCGGCTTCGACTGACGCCTTCGATGTCACTTTTCAAGACATCCTGCCCAATGATGGCAGCGAGTCATTTATCGTCAATCCCGTGATTCCGGTCGGCGGTGTGACCGACACAGGCGGCATTTTGGGCGATGCAGACTTTGAGATCGTCTGCGATGACCCCCCCGCTTGCGCCGCGCCAAATATCTGGACGGTACGCTCGGTCTCTGATTTTGATTTCCCCTGGGACGCGGGCCGTACCATTACCATCCGGGTAGAAGGCAAAATCTCGGTCAATGTTTCGCCTGGCCAGGTGGTGACAAACACTGCTGAAGTGCGCTGGACTTCGTTGGATGGCGTTGTCACCAATCGCTCTTCTTACAATGGCGATTCTGACGAACGTACCGGCGCCGATGGCATTGGCGGCGCGTTGAACGATTACGCCGCCGAGGCCGACGTGGACATGCCCATCGACCAGGTCACGCCCCAAAAGTACCTGGTGACAACCTCTGAACTCCATACCGGAACCGATTCCGGCAGCCGCGAGCGCGTCTCGGTAGGTGAAATCGTCCGTTACCGGCTGGTCGTCTCCCTGCCAGAAAGTACGTTGATCAACTTCCAGATCCGCGATAACCTGCCGGATGGCATGACCTTCCTGAACGATGGCACCGCCAAAGTGGTCTTCGTTTCCGACAGCGGCGTGGTCTCCTATGATTACGGCACACTGCCGGTGCCAGCCATCCCGGCAGCCTGCTACCTGGCCGATGACGGCAATCCGGTCACGGCCACCCATCCGGCCATCCCGCCTGCCTGCCCGGCCATGGCCGACAACAACATCGGCAGCACAAACAGCACCGACACCAATGTGGATAACTACACCACCGGCGCAGATGTGTTCTTCAAACTCGGTCGAGTCATCAACTATGACGACGACCCGGATGCCGAGTATGCCATCCTGGAATTCAATGCGCTGGTAGATAATAACGGCGCGCCGGCGACCACCAATGACCGCGGCGACCTGCTACGCAACAATTTCAACGTTTTCGTCAACGGCAGTCCGTCCGGCACAATCTCCACCGATGCAGATGTATATGTCTCTGAACCATACCTGACCCTGGACAAAGCCATTAACCCGCCGCTCGGCCCGAACCCCGACGCCGGCGATACGGTTACGTATGTTTTGACCATCAACGCTTCCAGCGGAGACAACTACGCCACCGCCTTCGACATCAGCCTGACCGACGCCCTGAACGCACACCTGGTTCCCCTCAGCGCCGTCATCACCAGCACCACCCAGAGCGACCCCTGCGTTGGGAACGGAGCCGGCACAACACCGTTCACCAGCAGTATCAACCTCACGGGTCAGGATGTAACCCTGACCGCCTCCTGCCTCGACCCCGGCAGCCAAATCGTTGCGACCATCACCGCGCGCATTGCCGATGATGCCCCCGCCGGAACGCAAATTCCCAATCAGGGACAGTTGACCTATACCAGCCTGCCCGGCAGCGGCACAAGCGGCAACCCGACCGGCTCGGATACCCCCGGCGGCTCCGGCGCTGAGAACGGCGAGCGCGACGGCTCGGACGGCCCAAGCGGCTCACCCAATGATCATGCCTTCAATGACAACGCAGACTTTACCCTTGCCGCCCCAACCTTCACCAAAGCACGCATTAGCCCGCTTCCCGGCACAGACGACATCGTCCAGCCCGGCGAACTGGTCGCTTACCGCATCGTGGTCACCCTGCCGGAGGGCGATACCGAATCCCTGGTAATTCAAGATTTGCTCCCCACCGGCTTCACCTTCGTCAGCGGCTCACTCTCCAGCGGGGCAAACGTCACCGCCAGCCTGGCGTCCAGCCCATCGGCGGGAGACAACACCCTGGTCTGGGTCTTCAACAGCCCGGTGACCAACGCCTATGACAATGTGGCTGACGCCAAGGATACCCTGACGCTGGACTATACGGTGCGCGTCACTTCGGCCGCGCCTGCCAACACCACCCCGCTCAACAACGGCAATGACGCCGTCAACACGGCCGATACTTATTACACGCCCGAAGGCGGCTCTTCCACCAATATTGGCCCGCAAAACGCGCGCATTGACGTGGTCAAACCGGCAATCACAGCCACCAAAGTCCTGGTGCCTTCAACGCCCACCCTCCGCGATGCGGGCGACACAATCCGATATCAGGTTACCATCCGCAATACCGGCGCGGCCGAAAGTGTGGCCTATGATGTCTATTTCCAGGACAATTTGAGCAACCTGACCGATTACGATACGGCCTACACCCTGTCCTGCGTCAAGAATCCGGGCGCGGTTGCACTGACCTATGAAATGGACGACCTGAGTGACGGCTTCGACACCACGCCCGATGCCTTTATCGCCGCCCTGGATCAGTTCCATATTGCCGGCGACCTCGAAGAAGGCCAGCCCAATTCCTGGCAATTGAGGCAATACGCTGCCACAGGCGAGGAAATTGTGTGTACCTACCAGGCCGTTGTCCTGACCACCGTACAGCCGGGCAATTCCATTTCCAACCAGGTAGATGCCTACCTGGACAGCGCCGAAGGCCCGCAGCCCGGTGAGGAAAGTTTTGCCGACACGCCCAATGTGGTCACCGTCACCGTGCCGAATCCGTCTATTTCCAAAATCTTCGTGGTCTCCTCCGAATCCGGCACGGCCGATACCCCCGCGCCGCCGCGCGGCGCGATTGGCGAAATCATGCGCTATCGGCTGGCAGTTAATCTCATTGAGGGCACGCATACCAACCTGCAAATTTTCGATTATGTTCCACCCGGTATGCTCTTCCTCAACGACGGCACAGCCAGGGTGGCTTTTGTCTCAGATGGCAGCGGTATCATTTCGTCCACCATTACCCCGGCTCTGCCCGGCTGCGGCGGTTTGAATGTCACCGGCACGGCCAGTGACCTGATTTCGGTCCCCTCTGCCTCGGTCACCTGCCCATTGCCCGATACAGCCGTCTCCCGCTTGCGCGCTTCAAACGATGACAACTATGCTCCTGACACCGACTTCTGGTTCAGCCTGGGCGATGTGGTCAACAGCGACTCAGATGCTGCCCCCGACAACGAGTACATCATCATCGAGTTCAATGCTCTGATCGCCAACGTCACGGCATCGAATCAGGCATACAACAACGCTACCGGCGCCCCCATTACAACTAGTCGGGGCAACTATGCCGATCTCTATCTGAGCGGCAGCGGCACCCGGACATCACGCTCGGCTACAATCACTATCAACGTTGCCGAACCGGTCATCTACAATGTTAACAAGACCGGTAATATCACCGAAGGCGACGCGGGTGATGTCATTCATTACACCGTCACCTTCACCAACACCAGCGCCGGCAGCAACACCAACCTCTCGCCTGCTTACGACGTCCGCCTGCTGGATAACCTGCCCGTCTATGTCACGCTTGACGTGAGCAGCATCAGCGCCTCTGGCGCCAGCGGATGTGCCACCGGCATTGACACCAGCAACTCCAGCGGCAACACGGTGGACGTACGCATTGATACCGTCCCGCCGCTATGCGCTGTGACAGTTGAATACGAAGCCACCATCCGCGAGGACGCCCCGGCCGGCGTAGAAATCGACAACACCGCCCAGGTCACCTACACCAGCCTGCCCGGCACCGGCACAGTTGGCAACCCGACCGGCTCGAACACCCCCGGCGGCTCTGGCGCCAATTATGGCGAGCGCAACGGCACCAGCGGTGGCAACAACGACTATAACGACAGCGACGGGCACCGCGTCACCCTCCTCAACCCGCCCGCCATCGTCAAGAATGCCCCACCGCGCGCTCAATACACCATCGGTGAAGACGTCACCTACCCGCTGCTCATCACCCTGCCCGAAGGCACCACCCGCAACGTCCTGGTCATCGATAGCATTCCAGACGGCATGCAGTACATCGGCTACAGCCTGGATGCTAGCGGCTACAACGGCTCCTTCGCCAACAACCCACCCACCATCACCGGCGGCGCGGGGGATGGCGATGATGTCACCTTCGATTTTGGCGATATCGTCACCACCGACGACAACAACCCGAACAACAACTCCTTTACGTTGAACGTCACTCTGCGCGTCTTGAACGTGGCTGCTAACCAGAATCAGGATACGCTCACCAACAGCGCCCTGCTGCGTTACACCCTTGGCGCAGGCGGCAGCCCGACGGACATCCCCGGCGGCTCACAGGATATCACCGTCATTGAACCCATCCTGAATGTCGTCAAGTCGGCCGATGATTCCACCTGGCTGTACGGTCAGACCGTCACCTACACCCTCGACCTGTCTCATGTCAGCGGCGACCCGAACCCGGCCAATAACAGCACCGCAGACGCCTACGATCTGATCGTCACTGACATCGTTCCTGCCGGACTGACCTACAGCGGCGTTGGCGCCTTGCCGGCCAACTGGACGTTTGACGACTCGGCGGCTCCTGTCCTGACCTGGGCCTGCCTCACAGCGAATGGCTGTTCCCTGCCCCTGGGCAACACGGCCCAACTCTCCTTCACCGCCACAGTGGACAGCCCGCCCGACCCCGACGCCCTGGATGGCACAAATAGCACCGCCACCAACAACGTCCGCCTGACCTGGACCTCAATGTCTGGCGACAACAACCCCGGCACAACCACCGGCGAGCGCGACGGCTCAGACGGCCCAACCGGCTCGCTCAACGACTATGCAGACGATGCTGACCACACCGGCGGTCTTGAGTTGGTCGCCATTGGCAACCGCGTCTGGTACGATACCGGCGCAGGCGGCGGCATCCCCGACAATGGCATTCAGGACGGCACCGAAGCGGGCGTAGCCGGCGTCAATCTTGAACTCTATCTCGCCGGTCAGGTACCCGGCACAGACACCCCGCTTGCCACAACCACCACCGACGCCAACGGCAACTATCAGTTCGACCGTCTGCTGCCTGGCCAGTACTTTGTCCATATCCCTGCCTCCCAGTTCCAGGCCGGCGGCGCGCTCGAAGGCTATCGCTCCAGCACCGGCCATGGTGTAGATGAAACCCTCGACCAGGACACGGACGAAAACGGCATTGACGTGCCCAACCTGGCCGCTAGCGGCATCAGCACGCCGGTCTACAACCTCCAGCCAAATGCCCTGCGCACCGGCGAAGACCAGGCCAGTTACACCGGTTCGCTGGATGACGACAACGTCAACTTCACCGCCGACTTCGGCTTCCTGCAGTTCGTCGCTATCGGCAACCGCATCTGGCTCGATATCGGCGCAGGCGCACACTACAACAACGGCATCCTGGATGCAGATGAGACCGGCGTCAACGGCGTCACCGTCGAACTCTACGACGCCCTCGATAACCTGATCGCCACAACCACCACCGCTTCCTTCGGCGGACAGGACGGCTACTACTACTTCGACAACCTCCTGCCCGGCACCTACTACGTGCGCATCCCGGCAGCCGAGTTCCAGCCAGGCGGCGACCTGCAGGGCTACGTCTCCACACTGGGCGCCGGAGGTGACGAGACCAGCGATAACGACGCCGACGAAAACGGCATCGACGTCGCCACCCTCACCACCACCGGCATCCGCACACGCAATTACGACCTGCAGCCCAACACCGAGCAAACCGGCGAAGACCAGGTCAACTACGCCGGATCGCTGGATGACGACAACGTCAACTTCACCGCCGACTTCGGCTTTGTGCGCCTGGTCGCCATCGGCAATCGCGTCTGGTTCGATACCGGCGCAGGCGGCGGCATCCCCGATAACGGCATCCAGGACGGCACCGAAGCGGGCGTAGCCGGCGTCAGCGTCGAACTCTACCGCACCGACCAGACACCAGGCGTGGATACCCCTGTGGCCGTGACCACCAGCGACGCCAACGGCGACTACTTCTTCGACCTGCTCAACCCAGGCACCTACTTCGTCCACATCCCCGCCAG
>JAIOAQ010000017.1 GCA_019873735.1 Chloroflexota bacterium
GACAACGTCAACTTCACCGCCGACTTCGGCTTCCTGCAGTTCGTCGCCATCGGCAACCGCGTCTGGTTCGATACCGGCGCAGGCGCAAACACCAACAACGGCATCCTGGATGCAGACGAGGCCGGCGTCAACGGCGTCACCGTTGAACTCTACGACGCCCTCAACAACCTGGTCGCCACGACCACCACCGCTTCCTTCGGCGGACAGGACGGCTACTACTACTTCGACAACCTGCTGCCCGGCGTGTACTATCTCAAGATACCGTCCAGCGAATTCCAAACCGGCGGCGAATTGGATGGCTACTTCTCCAGCACAGGCAACGGCTCAGACCAGAGCCTCGACCAGGATGTTGACGAAAACGGCATTGACAGCCTCAGCCCCTGGACAACCGGTATCACCAGCATCACCTACGATCTGCAGCCCAACAGCATGCGGACGGGCGAAGACCAGGTCAACTATGCCGGTTCGCTGGATGACGACAACGTCAACTTCACCGCCGACTTCGGCTTCCATTACAACCCGCAGGTCAACCTGAGCGTCACCAAAGATAACAGCGTAGACTACTACATCCCCGGCATGACCCTGACCTACACCATTGTGGTCTCCAACGCCGGACCGAATACTGCCACCGATGCCGTTGTCTCAGATGACCTGCCGGCCAACATCGCCTCCTGGACCTGGACCTGCACCGGCTCAACCGGCGGTGCAAGCGGCTGTGACGGCGCGGCCAGCAGTTCGAACAACTTTAGCGATACCGTCACCCTGCCTGCAAACTCCTCCATCACCTACACCGTAGAGGCCATTGTCGCCAGCAACCCCAGCGGCGATCTGGTCAACACGGTCACGGTCACCCCGGCAACAGGCACAACCGAAACAGACAACACCGATAACCAGGACGACGACACCGACGCGCCTGCCAGCCTGAGCGTGACCAAAGATGACGGCCTGAGCGTTGTCTCGCCCGGCTCGACCATCACCTACCAAATCGTTGTCACCAACAACGGCTCGGTTGACCTGACCGACATCACCGTCACCGATACCCTGCCGGACGATGTGACCTTCCAAAGCGCCACCCCTGCCCCGGCTTCGGTGGCAGGCCAGGTGCTGACCTGGACCGGCCTGAGCCTGACAACAGGCGCTTCGGCCACCTATGATGTGACCGTAACTGTCAACGCCTCTCCCGCCTCACCGACACTCACCAACCGCGTCGCGGTCCGCGATACGCCCACCGATGCCAGCGATGACGCCGAGGACATTGACCTGATTGCAGACATCAGCACCAAACACCTGACGAACACCAATTACAACAACGACACCAACCCGGCCGTGCTCATCGGCGAAGTGCTGACCTATGAAATCACCATTACGGTGCCGGCAGGCGGCACAATGAATAACCTGCGCGCCGATGATGTTCTGGAGGCAGGTCTGGCCTTCGATGAGTGCCTGGCCGTGATCACTTCCAGCCCAGCCCTGGTAACCGACCTACCCGGCGGTTTCAACGCAGCCTGCCCGGCAGCCGCCGGCGATCCCAACGTCACCAACAGCGGACACAACGTGCATTTCAACTTCGGCAATGTGACCAACAACGCCACCCAGGATGAAACCATCACCGTGCGCTACCTGGTGGACGTGCTTGATGTGGCCAGCAACGTCAGCGGCACAACCGGTTTGAACAACGCCGTCACCTGGACCTGGGACACTTCTCAAACCCTGACCGACTCGGCCCCGCCGGTGAACATCATTGAGCCGGATATGTTCATCCGCAAGACAGCCGATCCAATGCGCGCCCTGCTGGGCAGTGTCATCACCTTCACGCTGGAAGTGGCTCACACCGGCGAGAGCACCGCCGATGCCTTCGATGTCGTCGTCACCGACCAACTGCCCGCCGGCCTGGCTTACATCCCCGGCAGCGAGGTCGTAACCGGCCACCCGCCCACATCCCTGGTCTATGATCCGGGAACGACAACCCTGACCATCACCTGGGATCACTTCCCGCGGCTGGCAACCTTCAGCATGACTTTCCAGGCCGTCTTTGTCGGGCCCCCGCCGGTAACGAATGTAGGTCAACTGCAATGGACGAGTTTCCCGCTCGATCCAGGCGTGCAATCCAGTTACAACCCTGCTTCTACCGAACGCTACTACGACCCGCTCAATCCGGCCGGCGTGAACAATTACGGCGCATCTTCAGATGTCACCATCCTGCTGCCGCAGTTGCCCGCTACCGGCTTTGCGCCCAATCGCATCACCCCACTGCCTCCCCAACCCCTGCAGGCGGCCTACACAGACCTGGGTCCACTCTGGGTGGAGGTCCCGCGCCTGAATGTGAAACTGCCCATTGTGGGCGTACCGGCACGCGGCCAGGGCTGGGATCTCACCTGGCTGGGCAACCAGGCCGGATGGTTGGAAGGAACCGCCTACCCAACCCACGCCGGGAACAGCGCCATTACAGCACACACCTATCTGGCTGACGGCAGCCCTGGGCCATTCCTGAATCTCAACACCATGTACTGGGGCGACCAGATTATCGTCCACTATGCAGGCAAACGTTACATCTACGAGGTGCGCGAGGTGCGCCTGCTCTGGCCAAATGACCTGTCTGTCCTGCGCCACGAGGAATACCCCTGGCTGACGCTCATCACCTGCAAGGGATACGTCGAAAAGACAGGCGAGTACACCAATCGAATTTCGGTACGGGCGGTGTTGGTCAAAGTAGAAAACGAATAAGCCACTGCTCTACCCTGCTTTGGGGCTGTCCACAAGGACAGCCCCTTTTGATTGCCGCGAGCCTGTGCTATACTATTTTCAGAAGGGCTGTATGACCGAGATTCTTTCTGTTGTCCCACGTATTTTGCAAGACCCCAACGTGCTGCGTTTGAAGGCGCAGTTAATGGGCGCCATCCTGCCCGAACTGCAAAAATTGCCGGCCCGCGAACAAACGCGTCAGACGGTGCGTCAGTGGCTGGATCAGGCCCTGAGCCGCATGAATCTCAACCTGCCGCCGGCGGTGCGGACTCAAATTATCGAAAGCGCCCTGGCCGACCTCATCGGCTATGGGCCGTTGGAACTTTTGCTGGCCGACCCAGAAATCAGCGAAATCATGGTCAACGGCTCCTACTTGGTCTTTGTTGAACGGCAGGGCGTCGTGGTGGAGACAGACCTGCGCTTTGAGGACGAAGCCCATCTGATGCGCATCATTGACCGGATGCTCAACCCGCTTGGACGGCGCGTCGATTCAGACTCCCCGACGGCGGACGCGCGTTTACCGGACGGTTCGCGCGTCAATGTGGCCATTCCGCCGGTGGCCGTGGACGGGCCGCACGTCTCCATCCGCAAATTTCTTTCCACCAAAATGACGGTGGACGACCTGATCAATCTAGAAGCCCTGACGCCCTTCATGGCCCGCTTTTTGCAGGCTTGTGTCGTCTCACGGCTGAATATTCTCATCACCGGCAACACCTCTTCTGGAAAGACGACCCTGCTCAATATCCTTTCCAGTTTTATTCCCAATCATGAACGCATTATCACCATCGAAGACGCTGTAGAACTCAATTTGAAACAGCGGCACGTGGTGCGTTTGGAGACAAAATTACCCAACGTGGATGGTACCGGCGCCGTGACAGTCCGCGACCTGGTGCGCAACGCGCTGCGGATGCGCCCCGACCGCATTGTGGTCGGCGAGGTGCGCGGCGGCGAATCGCTGGATATGCTTCAGGCAATGAACACGGGGCACTCCGGTTCCCTCACCACCCTGCATGCCAATTCCCCGCGCGATGCCATTGCCCGGATTGAGACGATGGCCATGATGGCCGGGCTGGATATGCCGCTGATTGCCATCCGCAGACAAATCGCCTCGGCCATTAATCTCATTGTCCATCAAACACGTTTACAAGATGGCTCGCGCAAAACCACGCAAATCACCGAGGTGGCGGGGATGGAAGGGGATGTGGTGGTGCTGACCGACATCTTCAAATTCGAGCAAACCGGTATCGGTGAAGACGGTAAAGTGCTGGGACAATTGAAGCCAACCGGCATTCGCCCGCTCTTTACGCCCAAACTGGAGGTGGCCGGCTTCAAACTGGGCGGCGAAATCTTCGGCGCGGGTCTGTAATGCTGGGTATAATTGAAATCGCCAAAGACAATTGAACAGGAGGAGCCATGTCGAAAGAAAACGAAGCCGTCATCCTTTCGGCGGTGCGGACGCCAATTGCCAGGTTTCAGGGCGCGTTGAGCGGCCTTCCTGCACCTAAATTGGGGGCCATTGTGATCAAAGCGGCGGTCGAGCGCGCCGGGATCCCCAACCCAGAAGAAATTGAGGAAGTCCTGATGGGCAATGTGGTGCAGGCTGGCATTGGGCAGGCACCTGCCCGCCAAGCAGCCATCTTTGCTGGCCTGCCGGCTAATGTAGGCGCCGTGACGATCCACAAGGTTTGCGGGTCGGGGCTTAAGTCGGTCATGCTGGCGGCCCAGGCCGTGCGCGCCGGCGACGGTCATCTCTTTGTTGCCGGCGGGATGGAATCGATGACGCGCGCCCCGTACCTCGTCCCCGGCCGGACAGGAGAAATGCGCTACGGACACGTGGAACTGAAAGATGCCCTGCTGCACGACGGCCTGTGGGACCCCTTCCAGGATTGGGCTATGGGCAATGCCGCCGATTTCATTGCAGAGCAATTTGATGTAACGCGTGAGGCAATGGACCGCTTTGCCCTTGAAAGCCAGCAAAAAGCGGTTGCAGCCATAGACGCGGGGAAATTCAAGGCCGAAATCGTCCCGGTTGAAATTCCAGGCCGGAAAGGCGAGATAACCATCTTTGATACAGACGAAGGCCCGCGGCGGGATGCTTCGCTGGAAGCCCTGGCAAAACTCAAACCGGCCTTTCGCCCCGACGGACGCGTGACCGCCGGCAATTCGTCCACACTAAATGACGGCGCGGCTGCGGTGGTGGTATCCAGCCGGGCGTATGCTGAAAAGCACAATCTCCGTCCACTGGCGCGCATTGTGGCTTACGGCCATGCGGCTCTGGATTCCAAATGGCTGTTCTCGGCTCCGGCCAAAGCCATGCCCAAAGTGCTGGCCAAAGCCGGATGGACATTTGCCGATGTGGACTTGATTGAACTCAACGAGGCCTTTGCGGCGCAGGTGCTGGCCAACGGCTATGAATTGGCCAATCAAGGCTGGGATTGGAGCAAAGTCAACGTGCACGGCGGAGGAATTGCGCTGGGCCACCCCATTGGCGCCAGCGGAACTCGCGTGCTCACAACGTTGATCTATGCCCTGAAAGATCGCGGCCTGAAGCGCGGTCTGACCTCGTTGTGCCTTGGCGGCGGCGAGGCCGTGGCCATGGCAATTGAGATAGAAGACTAGCGCACTGCAAGTAAACCCCTCGCCCTTTGCCCGCCTTTGCATCCTGGTACAGGCACAGGCGGGCAGGCAATCTTTTTCGTTTCGGCCTGGCCGAGTTAGGAGGAACAGTGGACATTCGGCATATCTTTGTTGTCGGCGCCGGCACCATGGGCAGCGGCATCGCCCAAACCGCCGCCACAAGCGGGTATCAGGTCACCTGCATGGACGTGGTCCCAGAGGCTCTGGAGAAAGCGCGCGCTTCCATCGCCAAGTCGGTGGAGAAACTCGTTAGCAAGGGGGTTCTGACCGAGGAACAGAAGCAGGCAGCAGGTCAGATTAAATTCGTTGCCAGCATGACCCATATCGCTGAGGCCGATCTGGTCATTGAAGCCGCAACCGAAAACCCCGAACTGAAATTCAAAATCTTTCGCGAAATGGATGCCGCCGCGCGGCCGGGCGTCATTCTGGCCAGCAACACGTCTTCCATTTCGATTACAAAGGTGGCTTCTGCTACCCGCCGCCCCGAGCGGATCATCGGCATGCACTTCATGAATCCGGTGCCATTGATGCAACTGGTAGAGGTCATCCGCGGCCTGGCAACCAGCGATGAGACCACGCAAACCGTGATCGAGGTCTGCAAAACGATGGGCAAGACGCCGGTTCAGGCCAACGACTCGCCGGGCTTTATCTCGAACCGGATCCTCTGCCCAATGATTAATGAGGCGATTTTTGCCCTGCAGGAAGGAGTGGGCACCCCAGAGGCCATTGACACGGTGATGAAACTGGGCATGAATCACCCGATGGGGCCGCTGACGCTGGCCGACTTAATCGGGCTGGATGTAGTCCTCTCCGTGATGGAAGTGCTGCAGCGTGATTTGGGCGACGACAAATACCGCCCCGCCCCGCTACTACGGCGCATGGTAGACGCAGGTTATTTGGGCAGAAAGACCGGCAAAGGGTTTTACGAATATTCGCAATAACCCCGACCTGAAACCGCCCACCCGCAGGTTTTAGCGCAACTGTCCAAACCAGAAGACATCTCCTTGATCGCCGGCATCGGTTGTCGGCCCCCTTCTAACCTGCGGGAGGCTTAAGAGAGACAATGGCAGAACGCCGGCAAGGCCATGTCTGCCGGGAAGATGATATGACCGAACCGTCCCAAAGGTTGCCATCAGGCCTGCGGGACGGTTTGGCGCCAGGTTACGCCAGAACGTTGTCCGTCGGGTAATTACGTTTTATAATTGCTTCGACTGGAGGCATGTATGACAGAAATCAAACCGCTGAATTGGTCCCCCGTACCCGGCATTGGCTATACGGTTGTCCGCCGGCCCGACGGCGGCATGCAACTGACCTTCACCGATCTTTCAGACGCCACCATCAAACACTGGTATGAATTTTCAAGCGAGCACCTGCTGGGTTCCGACCGCCTGACGCGTAACCTGTATGACCTCAGGCAGGTGGATGAAATTCCAGAAAAAGCCATCCGCACCGCAATTGAACTCAACACCGACCCGGCAGCGCGCAATATCCGCCTGGCAGTGGTGGTAGCCAATCAAAAAGTAGCCGAGGCAATCCGCTCAATCGCCGCCAACACCCTCCCAGAGACGGCTTCGGCCATCAAAATCTTCACAGATATGGACGAGGCAGAGGCCTGGCTGGCCCGTCCACTTGACCGCATAGCATGAAACCGTTGCAGGCAGGCACTTTTACCTTTGAGTGGGGTAGTCGAACATATGTGATGGGCATCTTGAATGTCACGCCCGATAGTTTTTCGGGCGATGGTTTATTGTCCTCCTCATCTCCGCCGGACACCGGCAAGGCAATTGACCAGGCGCGGCGTTTTCTGGAGGCCGGCTGTGATGTGCTGGATGTCGGGGGAGAGTCAACCCGTCCGGGGGCCGCGCAGGTAGAGGTCGAAGAAGAGATACGGCGCGTTGTCCCCGTCATCCGCGCCCTGCGGGCTGAGTTCCCTCAGGCTGTCATTTCCATAGATACGTACAAGGCGGCTGTCGCCAGTCAGGCTTTTGAAGCCGGGGCACACATCCTGAACGATGTCTGGGGGCTGCGCGCCGACCCAAAACTGGCAGAGGCAGCAGCCCGGCATCAGGCGCCGGTCATCTTGATGCACAACCGCAGCAACCCGGCCAGCGTGGAGGTGCGCGAACGGCTGGGCAACGCTTACCTTGCCGCTTCCTATGATAATTTACTGGAAGACGTGAAGCGCGATCTGTTGGAGAGCGTGACCATTGCCCGCCAGGCCGGCATTCCTGACGAACGCATCATTCTGGACCCGGGGATTGGTTTCGGCAAGACGGTGGAGCAAAACCTGGAGTTGATTCGCCGGCTGGATGAGATTCGCGCGCTGGGATTTCCGGTGCTTTTAGGGCCTTCGCGCAAGTCGTTTATTGGCTACACGCTTAACCTGCCGCCCGACCAGCGGCTGGAAGGAACGGCCGCCGCCGTTGCGGTGGGCATCACCCGCGGCGCAGACATTGTGCGCGTGCATGATGTGGAGGCGATGGTGCGCGTTGCCCGGATGACCGATGCGATTGTACGCCCTTCCTGAAAAAGCCGTTTACATCCGCTCCAGCATCTCAATGGCGCGCTGAAGGCGTTGCAGCACTTTCTCCTTGCCGACAATTTCCATGCTTTCAAAAAGCGGCGGGCTGACCGTTTGCCCGGTGACGGCCACGCGCAAAATCCCAAATACCTGTCCCGGGCTGAGCCCTAAGCGTTCCACCAGAGCACGCATAGGCGGCTCGGCCGATTCAACCGTCAATACGGGCAGGCCAGACAGCACCTCAAAGGCTTTACGGGCGATTTCAGCACTTTGTGCCGGGGTGAGATTCTTGGCGACAAGTTCTTCGGGCTTGGGTTCAACGTTCTCTTTGAAGAACCAGGCCGCAAAGGGCAGACAGTCATCCAATGTAACCAGGCGCTCGCGAATAAGCGGGACAATTCGAAGCAAACGCTCGTCATCCACCTGCAGCCCAGCATTGAGAAAATAAGGTTTGATGCGCGCCGCTAACTCTTCGGTCGGCAGGCGCCGAATATGGGCAGCATTAAAGTGGTCCAGGCGGGCAAAGTTGATGGCAGCCGGCGAGGGGGTGAGATTTCGAATATCAAAACGCTGGATCATTTCGTCCAGGGTCATGATATCGTCTTCAGGCACTCCCCAGCCCATCAACGCAATCCAGTTAAGCACGCCTTCAGGGATGAAACCCAGGGCGCGCATATCCCCCAGGTAAATCGAGTAACCATCCTTCATCGCATCGGCAGCGTCACGTTTGGACATTTTGCCTTTGCCGGAGGGTTTGAGGAAAACCGAAGGATGGACCCAAACCGGCTCGTCCCAGCCAAAAGCCCGGATGATATTAACATGCAGGGGCAGAGAGGGCAGCCATTCCATCGTGCGAATCACGTGGGTAATTTTCATCAGGTGATCATCCACCATGGCCCCCAGGTGATAGGTGGGCAGGCCGTCTGATTTGAGCAAGACGGCATCATCAAGCACATTGTTGGCTGTGTGGATTTCGCCCCGCAACAGATCAACGGCAGTGGTGACACCCTCTTTGGGCATCTTGAAGCGAATGACATACTTTTCGCCGTTGGCAATCCTGCGGCGGGCTTCGCCCAAATCAAGGTGGCGGCACAAGCCGTCGTAATGAGGGTTTTCCTTGCGCCGCATTTGCTCTTCGCGCAGTTTGGCCAGGCGGTCGGGAGTGCAAAAACAGGGGTAAGCCGCGCCGCGCTCCACCAGTTCCCAGGCGTGGTGGTAATAGATTTCCCGGCGTTCTGACTGACGGTAGGGACCATAAGGGCCGCCGATATCGGGGCCTTCATCGTAATTCAGCCCCAGCCAGCGCAGGCCTTCAATCAGTTCTTCTTCGGCGCCTTCGACATAGCGCTTGCGGTCTGTATCCTCAATGCGCAAAATAAAGGTTCCTCCGGTGCGCCGGGCAAGGAGGTAATCATAGAGAGCGGTGCGGGCAGAACCGAGGTGCATTCGCCCGGTAGGAGAAGGCGCGAAACGAACACGAGCAGGCATGAGGTCGGTCATGAAACGATACTCCAAAGGTGGGAATCAGAATTCAATCGGGTTGCGGCGCATGATGACGCTTTCAACCAGTCCAATGGCCAGCATATTTGAGACGAGGGAACTTCCCCCGTAACTGACAAACGGCAAAGTCAGGCCAGTAGCCGGCATGAGGTTGAGATTGACGCCGATGTTAACAGTAGCCTGAAATGCGATCAGCACGGCAACACCATAGGCAATAAACGCCCCAAACGGTTCCTGGGCCAGCCGGGCTGCACGCAGACAACGAAAGACAATAAAGACAATAGAAGCAATGACCAACACTGCACCCACAAAACCGAATTCATGGCCTATGGCTGCAAAAATGAAGTCCGACCAACGCACCTTGAGAAAACGCAACTGCACTTGCGGTCCCTGACCGTAACCGAAGCCCGACCATCCGCCTGAGCCAATAGATATGAGGGCCTGGTCAATATTGTATTTGTCGCCATAGCGGGCATTGGGGTCCGGGAAAAGAAACGTCCTGATGCGATTGATCTGATACTGTTCAATTACTTCTGTTTCAATCAGAATGGGCAGGCTGATTATTAAAATAAGCAGACCAATGCCGCCATATAGCAACAAGTGTTTGACTTTAACGCCTGCAATCCACAGCAGGGCAAACCACAATACCAGCATCACAATCGAAGTGCTCAGGTTGGGTTGGAGAATGACCCAAACGGTGAGTCCCATGGTCAGCAGGAAACTGAGCAAAATATGCCGCGGGTTCTCCATTTCGTCGAAGTGACGGGAGAAATAGAACGACAGAACCAGGATGAGGACGATCTTGGCAAACTCAGAAGGCTGAATATTGACCAATGCAGTTTGGAACCAGCGGGCCGAGCCAAAAAGCGCCCCGCCGACGACGTTGAGCAGAAAAAGAGCCGCAAACATCGTGATGTAGAGCGGGCGATTAACAGCCGACCAGAAGTGGTAGTCAATGGAGGCCATGACAATCATGGCAACAAAGCCAATCCCGGCAAAGATAATTTGCCGGGTTACCAGCGGGGTGATGAGCGTCAATTCGATGTTGCCTGCTATGGCCGAGCGAATCATGGCAACGCCAAAGATGACCAGGGCGCTCAAAACACCCAACAGCCAAAAGTCAAAGTGACGCCAGGAAAAGCCGCGCAGCATAGTCTATCCCGTGCGGCGGCGGGTGACGCTCCTGAGAGGGATATCGGCCACCAGGCGCTGAGAGCGTCCCTCGTGGGCAACTTCAATGCGCACGCTGCTCGGGTCAATCTCCACGTGCCGGGAGATGGCAGTCAACAAATCATCTTTGAGCGCATCTAATACAGCCGGAGTCAGGTCGGTGCGGTCATGAATCAGCACCAGTTGAAGGCGGTCTTTGGCGCTCTTGGCGCTTGACGGTCTACGCTCAAAGAATCTCATGATGATTTCCTCCCCGTCAGACGTGACAATTTTTGCCACAACGTACCCTGATCATCGAGGTCAAGGAAAGGCACGTCTTCGCCTTTAAGGCGGCGGGCGATGTTGCGAAACGCCTGCCCGGCCCGGCTCTTGCCGTCCAAAGCAACCGGCACCCCCCGATTGGTAGCAACGATGACGTTCTCGTCTTCAGGGACCACGCCAAGCAAACGGACGGCCAGCAGGTCGAGGACATCTTCGGCAGAGAGCATATCATGACGCCTGACCATGGCGGGGTTCAGGCGGTTGATGATTAAACCCGGAGAGCCTTTTTCCTCCGCCTCCAAAATGCCGATCACCCGGTCTGCATCGCGAACAGCGGATACTTCTGGGTTGGTCAGGACAATCACCCGGTCGGCTGGAGCAATGGCGTTCTTGAAGCCGCGCTCAATGCCTGCCGGCGAATCGATGATGACCCAATCCACTTCGCCGCGCAGTTCATCACACAGGCGCACCATATCGCTGGGAGAGACGGCGCTTTTATCACGCGTCTGGGCAGCCGGGATCAGGTAGAGTTCGGGCAGACGTTTGTCCCGGATCATGGCCTGACGCAAACGGCAGCGGCCCTCGATCACATCTACCACATCATAAACGATGCGGTTCTCAAGTCCCATGACCACGTCCAGGTTGCGCAGGCCGATATCTCCATCCACGCAAACAACTTTCTGCCCATCCGCAGCCAGCGCCACAGCCAGGTTTGCAACCGCGGTGGTTTTCCCAACGCCGCCTTTGCCGGATGTAATTGTAATGACTTGAGCACCCATAACGATTTCCTCTTAATTCAGGTTGCCTGCCAATCGTCAACCGTCAGGCGGTCATCCCGAAAGGCAATTACCTTGGGGCCAGGATGAGGCTTAGGGTCAGAGATGACAACCTCTTGGTTTGCAATCCGCGCCTGCATGGGGGAGAACTCAAGCGCGGCGATCATTGCATTTCTGTCTCCTTGTGCGCCAGCATGAACACTGCCCCGCAAGCGACCCCAGACCAGGATGTGACCGGCAGCCACAACCTCTGCGCCTGGGTTGACGTCTCCCCAGATAACAACATGACCGGGGGACTCAACGCGCACCCCTGAACGCAGCGTTCGATGAAGCCAAAGCGCCGTCTCGTCGGCCATTGAGGATGGCGCAGGCTCAAATTCCTGCAGGCGAGGCCGAAACAGGCGTGTGGCCAATCCCAGCAATTGCGCCGCATTTTGGGTTGTGGGCGATTCGCTCAGCACCGCCCACAGGCTGACGCCTTGATCGGAAAGCCGGTCGCGCAAATCGGCCAGGTCAATCACTTTCAACGCTTGCTGCCCGACATCCAGCGCCAGACGGGCACCCTGGAAAAAGGACTGCCGTTCACCAATGTGCGCCAGCAAAGCCTGACTCACCGTCTCCCAGGGAGCATCCGCAAGCGTAATCAACAAGCCATCACGCAAGCCTTTGATTTGCAAAAAATGCGGCGTATCGCTCATGACACTGTCTCCGCTTACCCGGCGGATAATGGGATTATAGCATGAAGTCTAACCACCGCCTTGCGACTGGGCAATGTCAATCGCCTTAAGTTCAAAATAAGCCTTGATGACGCGCTGAACAATTGGGCCGGCCACGCTGGCGCCTTCGCCCCCATTGTAAGCAAAGGCCACCACAATAATTTCCGGGTTGTCGTAGGGCGCATAGGCCAATGTCCAGGCATGCACCGGCCAAGAGCCGAATTGACAGCGGTTCTGAGCCAGCGCAACGTCGTCACAGTACTCGGCTGAACCGGTTTTACCGGCCACGGCAATCGGGTAATCTGCAAAAAGTTTATGCAGCGTGCCAAGCGGATCGGTCACTGCCTGCCGCATGCCCGACTGTACCTGCTTAACCACTTCTGGGCGGACGGTTTTCTTTTCACCGGTCTGGTCGCAGTAGCCGGCATCACAAGAATAACTTTGAATCAGCGGGTCAACCGTGATGTCCCAGCGTTGTCTCGGCGTAAAAGGCCTGACAATCCGCCCTTCGCCATCCAGGACTTCGCGCAGGATAGTCGGCTGCATCAGTTTGCCATCATTAGAGAGAGTCATGCCAGACATCAAGACCTGTAATGGAGTCGCCACAACGTATCCCTGACCAACGCTGGCGATGTAGGTATCGCCGGTTGACCAGTTTTCGCCCGTATTGATACGCTTCCACTGTGGCGAGGGGATCAACCCATCGGTCTCGCCGGGCAACTCGATGCCCGAAACCGCCCCATAGCCGAGTGCCCGGGCATATTCACCCAGACGGTAGATGCCCAATCCTTCCTTGATTTCATCCACAGGCGCGCCGGTGGCTTTGTTGTATCCGCCGCCCACCTTATAAAAACAAACATTGCTCGAATAAGCAATGCAGCGCAAAAAATCAAGGCGGCCAAAACCGGCTTCGTTAATGACGCCGTTGCGATTGTAAATCCAGTCCACGAAAGGCCGTTCTTTGCCGGGGTCATTGGGGGTGAACTTCTCCACCAGATCAATCTTGCCGGGCGTCTCCACAACCGTCTGCGGCGTGACCACTCCTTCGTTCAGGGCACCTGTCGCAGTAGAAAGTTTAAAGACCGAACCGGGCGGATATTCACCTGAAATCGCATTATTCAGCAGCGGGTGACGCGGGTCCTGGCTGAGCTGCTCGTAGTAATAGGCGGGAATGAAGCGAGCCATCCGGTTGTTCTCATAGGTAGGGTATTGCACCATTGCCAAAATTTCACCCGTCTTCGGATTGGCCGCAATCACAACCCCGCTGGAAATTTGAATCCTGTTGAACCAGGTATTCCAGTAATTGATTTCTGCCATCAACGCGGCCTCGGCCGCCGCCTGCAGGCGGGTATCAATTGTGAGGCGGACATTATTGCCCGGCACCGGCGCAATCGGCGGCTCCAGATTACGAATCTCCTTGCCGGCCACATCCACCTCCACCACCCGCTTGCCGTTTTTGCCGGTCAGGATATCATCCAGCGAAAGTTCCACGCCGGCATACCCGATCTTGTCGCGGTTAGGAACAAAGCCGCGGGCAATGTACTCTTCCTCAAAGGCTGCAGGGATGGGGCCCAAGAAGCCGATGACATTGGCGGTCAAGGAACCGGTTGGATAATCCCGAATCGGCTCCACCTCCACCGAAACGCCCGGCCAATCAACCGCTTTTTCGCGCACCAGACGGGCAATTTCATCGCCAATATTGCACTTAATCTTCACCGGGCTATAAGGAGCCAGCGAATCGCCCAGAGCAACTAAGTCGGCAATCGGCGGGCCCGGTACACAGGCGGCGTACTTTTTCGCCTCTTCCAGAGATTCTCTGGTCACCGGCCCGCCGGCCGGCACGCCTGTCACAGCGGAGACCTCACGGTAAATGCGTTGAATATCCGCCTCATCATCGGGCAGATAGGCGGGGGTAATAATCAGGTTATAAGAGGCCACATTGCGCGCCAGGACATATCCATTGCGGTCATAGATGATGCCGCGCGGCGCCGGCACGCTCACTTCGCGGGTATAGTTCTCTACTGCCAAATCTTGCCATTCGTCCCGACCCAGAATCTGAAGCGAGAAAAGGCGTAGCACCAACAAACCGAAAACAGCAGTGGCGATGGCGTAAACCACAACCATACGCCACGTTTCAAAACGGAGCCGGGGACTGGTCGTCGTGGTCATAGCGTTTCCTTCGCCGGATGAACCCAGCCGGCCAGATCACGCACAAAGGCGTATAGAGGCAACGTAAGCAGTAAATTCAGCAACAAACTGGGAAGCGTGATCAGTTCCAGCGTTTCGGTGAACCCCTGCGGGTTCCCAGACAGTTTCAGAACAACAAACGTGATGCTGTGCATAGAGAGCGTTCCTATAAATGTAACTGCAAAAACGCCCAGCAGGGGTGCTTCCCAAATGCGGCGGCGAAGCAGCCATGTCAGGGCGGCCACCAGTAAATAACCGGCTAACACAACCAACCAGGGTAAGCCGGAGATAAAACCAACCAGCAAACCGGCAGCAATTGCCCACGGCCAGACATCGGCGCGTTCCTGCAGCCCCCACAGTGCCAGGAAAACCAGCAAAATATCGGCATGACCTGCCAGCAGGTTGATACGGCTGACAACCGCCGACTGCAAAATGACCAGGAAAATCATCAGCGGAAACAAGATGAGTGCGCGCATGGGCATCAGGGAGCCGGGGTCGCCGGTAGCAAAGGTGTAATATCCACCGGCCGGAAGTTGGTAATCACCAGCACAATTTGCAAACGCGAAAAGTCCACATTCGGCTGGACCGAGGCCTGCTGGAATAATTCATAATCCCGTTTGCGGACGTTGACCACCTGACCGACCAGCAAGTCGGCCGGATAACCGCCGCCCAAGCCGGATGTCAACACCACGTCACCGGGTTCAACAGTCACATCTTGTGAGATCAGATCCAGAAAAATATCGCCGGACACCGATCCGCTCAACACCGCATCGGTCTGAGCATTCTGCAAGCGGACATTGACCGAAATCGCCGGATCGGTAATCAACTGGACGCGCGCGGCGTCTGCAATGGTAGCGTCAACCCGGCCGACCAATCCTTTGTCGGTCACCACCGGCATGCCGCGACGGATACCGTCGTTTGAGCCGACGTTGATAATCACGTAGTGCAAAAAGGGACTGGGGTCACGGCCGATCACTTCAGCGGCTTTGTAGGCGCTTTCCGGGTTCGTACGCGTAAAATCTACCAGCGCGGCCAGAATATCGGCTTGTTCGGCCTGCTGGCGCAAAGTCACCACCTGTCCCTGCAGGCGGGAAATCTCGCTCTCTAACGCTGCGTTACGCTCGCGCAAAGAGGCCACATCACGCGGGACGGTCAAGAAATCTTGAATCGCCAGATAACGCGAAGATACCCAGCGTTGTGCTGCAACCAGAGCCTCGCCCATCAGGTTCGACGCAGAGCGCAGGTAGCCCCCAAGAGCCAAAGCAAGAATCCCACCCACTACCAACAAGATAATGGTGGTCTGTAAATTACGGGCAAATGAATCTTTCATAATAAGGGGATACCACTAAGGCCGCCTGCCCCAACGGGCAGGGGCAATCAGCCGCCGTGACGGGTTGAGCCGCGCTCCAAACCAACCAGGTAACGGCTCAGGTTATCAAAGTCTTCCAGCACCAAACCGGCACCGCGCGCCACGCAGGTCAGCGGGTCTTCAGCCACCCAGGCACGTAGTTTCAACTCGTCACTCAAACGCTCAGACAGGTTTTGAAGCAAAGCACCGCCGCCGGTCAGACAGATGCCGACATCCATCAAGTCGGAGACCACTTCAGGCGGGATTTCATCCAGTGCGTCTCGAATTGTATCCACAATGACCTGTACCGAACCGGACAAGGCTTCGCGCATCTCAACCGAGGAGATTAAGACCGTCTCCGGCAGACCGCTGACCAGGTTTCGGCCGCGGACCTCCATGGTTTTCTCGGTTGACAAGGGGAAGGCCGAGCCGATTTGCATTTTGACCTGCTCGGCCACGCCCTGACCAATCAGCAGGTTGTATTTGCTCCGTAGATACTGGACGATGGCCTCGTCCATCTCGTCACCGGCAACACGCAGAGAACGGGAGGCCACTACGCCACTCATGGAAAGGACGGCCACTTCTGTGGTACCGCCGCCGATGTCCACCACCATGCTGCCGCGAATCTCACCAATGGGCAAACCGGCTCCCAGCGCAGCCGCAATCGGCTCTTCAATCAAAAAAGCCTGCCGGGCGCCCGCCGCCATGACCGCATCATAAGCCGCCCGCTTTTCAACCTCGGTAACGCCTGTTGGAATGCCTACCACCATGCGCGGGCGTGGAAGAGGAACAACACTTTGTTCATGCACGCGGCCGATGAAATACTCCAGCATGGCGCGCGCCATGTCAAAGTCCGAAATGACCCCGTCCCGCAGTGGCCGAATCACAGCCACATTGGCGGGCGTACGCCCCATCATCTCTTTGGCTTCCAGGCCAATATACAATGGCTGACGGGTCTTCTTGTCAATTGCAACCCAAGAAGGCTCGTTGATGACAATGCCTTTATTGCGGACGTGAACCAGCGTATTGGCAGTCCCCAAATCAACAGCAATGTCAAGAGAGAAAAGACCCAATAGCCAGTTGAAAGGGTTAAAGGCCAAGTGTTGGAATCCTCAATGCACTCAAATTTTTTCTTGCTCAAGAACCTTTTGTATTATACTATACCATGAGTTTTTCTTTTGCAAGCGCAACTTGTCAAATCATTGGGGGTTTGTAAGTTGTACAAAATACGCCAATTTCTATGGAGGAGATATGTCTAAAGTTGCTCTGGTTACCGACAGCACGGCTTACATCCCACAAGAATTAATCGAGAAGTATCACATCACCGTTACCCCCCAAATCTTAATCTGGGGAGACGAAACCTTTGAGGATGGCGTAGACATTCAGCCAGAAGCCTTTTATCAACGCCTGAAGAACGCCAAAATCATGCCGACGACCTCACAGGTTTCCATCGTCAACATGCAGAAGGCCTTTAGCGGATTGATCGAAAAAGGTTATGACGTGTTGGGGATTTTCATTTCGGCCAAATTATCCGGCACCATACAATCGGCCCAGCAGGCATTAGAAGCGCTTGGCTCAGCCGCCAGCAAAGTGGCAATTGTCGATTCAAATGCTACTGCGATGGCAATGGGCTTCCAGGTGCTGACCGTCGCCCGCGCCGCAGCAGACGGCGCCAGCCTGGCTGACTGTGTGAGGCTGGCCGAAAAAGCCCGCGAACATACCGGCGTTTACTTTGCAGTGGACACGCTGGAATTTCTGCATCGCGGCGGCCGAATTGGGGGGGCACAACGTTTTCTCGGCTCGGCGCTGAACCTGAAGCCGATTCTCATGCTTGAGAATGGACGCATCGAAGCAGTGGACCGCGTGCGCACGCGCACCAAAGCCCTGGAACGCTTGATTGAACTGGTCGCCGAGAAGGTCAAAGACAAGTCGCCTATCCGCCTGGCAACGCTGCATGCCAACGCCGAACAGGAAGCCAGAGAGGTGTTGCAAAAGGCCAGCCAGCAATTACAGGCGACCGAAACCGTTTTCTCAGAGGTTAGTCCGGTGATCGGCACGCACGCTGGGCCAGGGACGATTGGCCTGGCCTATATGGCTGGCATGTAAAAACGTCAACTTCAAGCCCTGGCGATGCCAGGGCTTTTTAGACTCTCAAAGCGGCGCGGCAATTTCCTCAAAGGGCGAGAATGCCCGGGCCGGCCGCGCCGGCCAAAGGTCGGGAAGAACCGCAAAGAAGCCGGGGTGAAGGTATAATTCGCACTATGACCAATCAAATCCCGCTTGTCATCGGTATCGCCGGCGGTTCCGGCTCTGGCAAGACCACTGTGGCTCAGGAAATTTTGAATCGCGTCGGGCCGGACCGAATCGCCTATCTGCCACACGATGCTTACTACAAAGACCTGAGCGGTTTGCCGCCTGCCCAGCGCGCTGAGGTCAACTTCGACCACCCCAATTCGCTCGAAAGCGATTTGCTTGCCAGGCATGTGGAACTGCTCAAGGAAGGTCAGCCGATTGAGTTGCCGGTGTACGATTTTGCCACCCACAGCCGGACAGACAAGACAATCACCATTTTGCCGCGCCGGGTGATCATTGTAGAGGGGATTCTCATCTTTGCCGAACCGGAGTTGCGGCGGCTGTTTGACTTGAAAATCTTTGTGGATACAGACGCTGACCTGCGTTTCATCCGCCGCCTGCAACGCGATATCAGCGAGCGCGGCCGGACAACCGAATCGGTCATTCACCAGTATTTGAAAACGGTGCGCCCCATGCATCTGGAGTTCGTTGAGCCTTCTAAAAAGTATGCAGATGTCATCATCCCTGAGGGCGGCTACAACACGGCCGCGTTAGATATGGTGACGGCGCGTATCGAGACCCTATTGAAATAGTTACGAAAGGATACTTCTATGCCCCCCAAACAATGGACAACCCCGCCGGCAATGATGATTGATCCCAAAAAGAAATACAGCGCCACCTTGCACACCGAAAAAGGTGATATTGTGCTAGAGTTGTTTGCCGATAAGGTTCCCCACACCGTGAACAATTTTGTCTTTCTGGCGCGTGAAGGGTTTTATGACGGTACGATTTTTCATCGCGTGATCGCCGATTTCATGGCGCAGGGCGGCGACCCAACCGGCAGCGGACGCGGCGGCCCGGGCTATCGTTTTGGCGATGAGTTCCACCCCGCCTTGAAGCACGATAAACCGGGGGTACTTTCGATGGCCAACGCCGGGCCGGATACGAACGGTTCGCAGTTCTTTATCACCCATGTGCCAACGCCGTGGTTGGATAACAAACACAGCGTCTTTGGGCAGGTGGTTGAGGGCATGGATGTTTTGCTGTCTATCCCGCCGCGCGACCCGCTTCGGCCAGAATATCCAGGCGTCAAGATTAATCGCGTCACCATCTCCGAAGCATAACCGTGACCATTACGCCGCGCCAAAGACAGACGCTGCTGCGTCTTGCCGCGCTGGGAGTAGTGCTGGTTTTAAGCACGCTGGGCTTTATCCTGCAAGACCAGTTGCAAAAATTTCGGTCTTTAGGGTATCTCGGCGCTTTTCTAATTGCCCTGATTTCAAACGCCACCATTTTGCTCCCCATGCCGGGAATTTGGGCCGTCTTTGCCATGGGCAGTATTTTTCATCCCTTAGGAGTTGCTCTGGCTGCCGGCACGGGGGGCGCCCTGGGCGAGTTATCCGGCTATCTGGCCGGTTTTAGTGGACAGGCGCTGATTGAGCGTGTTGATATCTTTGAGCGCATCAAGCCTTTCGTGCAGAAATACGGCGCCATCGGCATTGCCATCTTGTCGGCTATTCCCAACCCTTTCTTTGACCTGGCCGGGGTTGCTGCCGGCATGTTAAAGATTCCAATGTGGAAGTTTCTGCTGGCCGCCTGGGTCGGCCAATGTATCAAGATGCTCTCTTTTGCATACGCCGGTTCGTTTTCGCTGAACTGGTTGTTCGGATTGGGCATCTGAGGAGAATTCAGAGCGGACCGTTGCTCTTTTTTGCAATAAAGTCATGTTGCAAGACAAGGATAACCTATGACCTACAAAAACATCGACGCTTACCTGGAAGCACACTTAAACGAAAGCATTGCCGAACTAAGCCGCCTGGTAGCCCAACCCAGCGTGGGAGCACAGGATTGGGGAGTGAAAGAATGTGCTGCCCTGGTTGCGGAGATGCTGCGTCGGCGCGGCTTCAGGGTGGAGGTCATGGCTACCGAAGGCGCGCCGGTAGTCTTTGGTGAACGCGCCGGTAAAAGTAACAAAACGCTGCTCTTCTATAATCACTATGATGTCCAGCCGCCTGAGCCGCTGGAGTTGTGGGAAACGCCGCCTTTTGAGCCTGCGCTGCGGGATGGCAAACTCTTTGGCCGCGGCGTGAGCGATGACAAGGGTCATCTTGTCAGCCGTCTATTTGCCCTGGATGCCCTGCTGGCCGAATACGGCGAATTGCCCTGCAATGTCAAGTTCATCATCGAAGGAGAAGAGGAAACCAGCAGCACGCACCTTCACGATTTCATTGTACAGCACAAAGAACGTCTGGCTGCGGATGCATGTATATGGGAATTTGGAGGCGTGGACCACCGCGAAGTTCCAATGCAATACCTGGGACTGCGCGGCATCTGCTACGTAGAACTCTCGGTAGAAACAGCCAGCAGCGATGTCCATTCTGGCATTGGCGGCTCAATTTTTCCCAATGCCGCCTGGCGGCTGGTTTGGGCTCTCAGCACATTGAAAGGGCCGGATGAACGCATTCGCATCCCCGGTTTCTATGACCGGGTCAAACCGCCAGATGAGCGCGACTATGCTCTGATGGCAGCCCTTCCTGACCCGGCGCAGGAATACAAAGAACGCTACGGCGTCCAACGTTTTTTGCGCGGCCTTGAAGGAGGCGTAGACCTGAGCATAGCAGAGGTTTTTGAACCGACCTGTACCATCTGCGGCCTGACATCCGGCTATCAGGGTGAAGGCTCAAAGACCGTCCAGCCGGCCCGGGCGTCAGCCAAAGTTGATTTTCGACTTGTCCCCGACCAGAGGCCGGACGAGATTCTGCGCCTGCTGCGCGCCCATCTCGATGCGCAGGGATTCACAGACGTGGACATCACCTACCTGGGCGGCGAGAATCCGGCCCGCACCAGCCCCGACGAGCCTTTTATCCACTTGGTGGTTGAGGCGGCCAGAGAGGTGTATGGCATGCCGATGCAAATTGTGCCTATCACCGGCGGGTCGGGGCCGCTTTACCCGTTTGTCCATGATCTTGGCTTGCCCGTGGCAACAGCCGGATTGGGCTACCCCGGCACACGGGCGCATGCCCCAAATGAGAACATACGCCTTGATTTGTATTTGAAACATGCCAAACACGTAGCCCGGATTGTCTCGCAATTTGCAACCTGAAAACAAACACAGGACAGGCTGGCCGATATGAGAAGGAATGGATACCAACAGCGTCTCCTGGCTCGCATTCAAGGAGACCTGACCATGCAACTGCTATTCATTTACCTGTTGCTGATTGTGCCGTTCATCATCGGTCTCTATTTCATCACAAAAGTAACCGGCGAGCGCGTGGAACAGGAAGTACAGGCCACTGATCTTTCACTGGCACGCGCGGTAGCGCAAGGGACAAATATCACCATCCGCAACGCGCTGGATTCGGTGGAAATTCTATCCAGGTACCCGGCAGTGATCGAGGCTGACCCGGATGGCATGCAGGAGATTTTCAGCGTCATCATGAGCGGGCGGCCCGATATCGAACTGATTTACCGCATGGACGCCGATGGCAATATCCTGTATTACTACCCGCCAGGGCCAAAATCTACCCTGGGGGCCGAATACGCCTACCGGGACTACTACAAGTCTGCCCGGAACCAGAAAGTAGCCTTTATTTCTGAGGGACGTATTTCGCCCATCTCCGGCCAGCCGGTAGCCACGGCAATCATGCCGATCTGGTCGAAAAACGGCACCTATTTGGGTCAGGTGGGAACCAACATTAAACTACGCAGTTTGAGCGAGACGCTGGAACGCATCATTGCCAGCCAATCTCCATCCGAAGGCTTTCAGGTTGTGATTCTCGATTCCAAAGCCCAGATCATCGCCTATCCGGATGAAAAACTCCTGCTTTCCCATGCCACGCAACTCCTGCCCTATATTTACGGGCCTGCGCTTTCAGGTGATACCGGCACCGTCATTGCCCGCAACCGCAAAAACGAAGAGCGCATTTACACCTACGTCACTATCCCAAGCGGTTCGTGGGCGGCCATTGTCAGCCGTCCCACCCAGGTGGCCTATGCCAGCAAACGGACGATCAATTACGTGGCATTGGGGACCACCTTATCCTTCCTGCTCATCGGGTTGTACTTTTGGCTCACACTCAGCCGGAATGTGATCAAACCGATAGAAGAATTATCCAGCATCAGCCGCTCAATTGGCCAGGGCCCACGCCTGCGTCGCGCGCCGCGGCGTCCACAACTGGATCCGCTGGCACAACGCAGTGATCAGATCGGGCATCTCATCCGCAGCATCCTACGCATGGAACAGGATATTCTGGCCCGCATGAACGAACAGGCCACGCTGCTTGAAACCAGCACGGCGGTGGTCTCGTCGCTGAACCTGCAGACCGTTCTCGACCGAATCCTGGAACAGGTAGAACTCCTGCTGGAAGTTTCAAAATCGGCCATTGTTGCGCTCGATGAGGGGCAAGGCGTATTCCGAATCCGCGCCGGGCGCGGACTCTCGGCAGGTTATATCGAGCAAATTGCCATCCAGCCCAACGATCCGCTTTCGGTGACGATGCGCGCCCTGCGCAGTAAACAACCCGTACAAATCAGTGACACAGAAAACGATCTGGCCTTCCTGCCGCAACGCTTGCTCTCACGCCAAGAGGGTTTCCGTTCCATCCTGGCCGTCCCTCTCAACACACAGCATAGCCCCCCGGCAGCCCTGATTTTATACCGGCCGGACCCACATTTATGGACCGAAAGCGAGATTGATCTGGTGGTCAACTTTGCCAACCATGCCGCCATGGCGATTGAAAACGCTTTTCTATATGAGCGCAGCGACAAACGCCTGCAAGAAGAAACCTACCGTCTTGAGGCGCTGGTCCAATCTTTACATGACGGCCTGATTTTGAGTGACCTGCAGGGCAAGGTGCTATATGCCAACCGGCGAATCCGCCAACTTTCCGGCCTGCAGCCGGAAGAGATACGTAACACACCGGTTGAACAGGTGCTGGAACGCATTATCGTTCAGTCAAACGAACCGGAAAATGCGCGCCACCGCATCCGCCAGACGCTGACCGAGGCCGGCAAACAGGCGGCAGAAATTCCACTTGTCATCCAGGGAATGCTCAAGTATTACCGCCTGCAGAGTTTTGAAGTCACCGATGCTCAGAGTGCTTCAATCGGGCGCGGCATCATTTTGCAGGATATTACCGCCGACCGCGAGTTAGACCGTATGCGTTCCAGCCTGGTCTCAACGGTCTCGCACGAACTGAGAACGCCGCTGGCAGCCATTAAGGGATATGCCACCACCCTGCTGGCAGAAGATGTGGAATGGGACTCCGCTTCACAGCGTGACTTTTTGAAAATCATCTCACAAGAGGCCGATCACTTAAGCAATCTGGTCAATACCCTGCTTGACCTCTCAAAGATTGAAGCCGGCAGTTTGCGGCTCTCCCGCGTTGAATGTCAGGTGGAAGACATCATTCAGAGAGCCGTGCATAGCGCCCACTTAGGAACAGGGAACAAACTTGAAATCCAGGTAGAATCGAACCTGCCTCCCCTGTATGCCGACCCGCCGCGAGTGGAGACCGTGCTGAGAAACCTGCTTGAGAATGCCGTCAAATACGCCGGCGAAACGGCCCATATTTGCGTGCAGGTTAAACGTGTGGACCAAGCGCTTGAATTCAGCGTCGCCGATAACGGACCTGGCATCCCGCCTGAAGAACGCGAGCGAGTCTTCGAAAGTTTTTATCGTATCGAAAACGGTTTGACGCGCGCAAGCGGCGGCGCTGGCCTTGGGCTGGCAATCTGCCAGGGACTGGTCCGCGCGCATGGCGGTAAAATCTGGATTGCACCAACCACCCCGGGAACTCGGGTGATTTTCACCATTCCCATCTCGGCAGAATCGGCTGAAGAAAAAGAAGAGGTGCAAGATGAGCAACCCCAAAGTCTTGGTCGTTGACGACGAAAAACCCCTGCGCGAATTCGTCCAGCGCAACCTGGATGCGCGTGGTTTCGGCGTTCTGACGGCCTCCAATGGACTGGAAGCGCTCAGCATCGTACAAAAGCACAACATTGACCTGGTCATCCTGGATATCATGATGCCCGAATTAGACGGGCTGGAAACAACCCGGCGTATCCGGCAAATGTCCACCGTTCCCATTATTATTTTGACCGCCCTGGGCGAAGAGGCCGACAAGGTTCGCGCCTTTGACCTGGGAGCAGATGACTATCTGACCAAACCGTTTGGCACCGGCGAGTTGCTCGGACGCGTCAAGGCTGTCCTGCGCCGCGCACGCTGGGCAGACAATGAAGTGGTGGATGAAAAAATTGTGTGCGGTGAAATTGAGGCCGACCTGGCGCGGCGCGAAGTAACCGTGCGCGGCCGGCCGGTCGAATTAACCCCCACCGAATTCAACCTTCTGGTCTATCTCATGCGCCACGCCGGAAAGGTGCTCACCCACCGCGTGATTTTACAAAACGTTTGGGGGCCGGAATATGGCAATGAAGCCGAATACTTACGCGTCTACATGGGCCGTTTGCGTCAACGGGTAGAAGCGGACCCCCTCAACCCCACCTACATCAAGACCGAACGCGGTGTGGGCTACCTCTTCGAGGCCTGACAGCCTCTTTGGAAGAACGTTTCGGCTTGCCGCCGCGTGAAGGGGCACGAACCTCTGCCGCTTCGCCCTTTAGCGCCGCCACTTCGGCAGGAGTCAGGTAACGCCATTCCTTCGGCTTTAAAGCGCCGAGTTTCAAGGGGCCAATCGCAACCCGAATCAGGCGGACAACAGGCAAACCAAGCGCGGCGGCAATTTCGCGAATCTGCCGCTTGCGACCTTCCTGCATTGCCACCCGCACCCAGGCGCCCTTCCCGGCCAGGGTTTCAATCTGGACATCCGCCGGCCGGGTGCGGTAACCATCTTCTAACACCACACCCCGCCGCCAAATGGCCAGTTGTTCCGAATCGGGATGACGCGCCAGGAGAACCCGATAGACTTTTACATGACCATGCGATGGATGAGTCAATTGCTGCGTTAACGCGCCGTCATTGGTCAGCAGAATCAACCCCTCACTCTCAAAATCCAGGCGCCCAACCGGATAGACGCGCTCTTCAATCGGCACCAGATCGCGTACGGTTGGACGGGCATCGCCCGCTTCCGCTTCAACCGTCGAAAGCACAAAGCGCGGTTTGTATAGCGCAATGTAAACCAGTTGGCGCGGCGGTTCAATAAGTTGACCATCCAGCGTGATTTTGTCTTTTTCGACGTCGGCCTTTTGACCGATTTCGGCCACCACACCGTTGACATGTACCCGGCCGGCCAAAATCAACTTCTCACACTCCCGGCGCGATCCCAGCCCGGCGCGGGCCATAATTTTCTGTAAACGCTCTTCCATAGTACCCAAATTATACCTGCGACTTCACTGCAAAAACAGAAAATCTCAATGCGAAGCCGTCAAGGCACCCTACCCTTAACCCTCCCGCAGGTTAGAAGGGAGCCGGCAAGCAATACCGGCAATCATGGAGATGCCTTCTGACTTGGACATTGCGCCAAAACCTGCGGGAGGGTAGGCAATTACAATAGACCTTAAAAAAAATCCTGGCGCCTTTGCGTCCTTGCGTTAGAAACGCCCTTTTTGCAGTAGAGTCACCTGTGTGTCGGCTGCAAAAAAGGTTATTCTAGCCCTTCAGCACATCGTCCCCTGCCAGGTTATCCGCTGCTTCAGGCAAATCAAGGGGCGGCAGTTCAGTTAAAGAATTCAGCCCAAAGTGGCGCAGAAAGTCTGGGGTGGTACTATAAAGAATCGGCCGCCCTGGCCCATCGGCCCGGCCGGCTTCTTGCACCAACCCTTTGCTCAACAAACTTTTCAAGACGCCATCACTATTCACACCGCGCACCGCCTCAATTTGCGGACGAGTAACAGGCTGTTGATAAGCGATAATCGATAATGTCTCCAGGGCCGCGCGGCTCAAGCGGCTGGTCGCTTCCAGGCCCAGAAAACGCTCGATCAGTTCGGCCGCCTCAGGCGCGCTGGTCAACTGCACACGCCCGCCATGCCGCAGCAAACGCAGCCCGCGGCCATGCAGATTGTTCTCCAAGTCACACAAACCGGCTTCGACTTCAGCAGCCGGAATTTCAAGCGCGGCCGCCAGTTGCGCAGCCGAGACCGGCTCCGCCGCCACAAAGAGCAAAGCCTCTAACAAAGCAGTTAAGGACAATCGAGCAGGATGTTGAGATTCGCTCATGCTATAATAACTCCCGTTCACAATCACTTCTGAGGTATATCATGCGTAGTCGAAAAACGATCTTCCCGGCATTGCTCGCCTTGCTCCTGGCAATCATGGCTTGCACCATTCATCTGGGCGGCCCGCAGATCCCAGATGCCAATATACCGGTCTCTACCGAAGCCGCTCTCAGCCTGGAGGAGCAACTCAAGCAGGCCAAAGAGACTGCCCAGCAGACGGGCATCCTCACCTTGCGAATCAGCGAAGCCCAGTTAACTTCCTATCTGGCCAGCCGGCTCCAGGCCGACCCCGAGGCTGTTCTTGAAAACCCGCGCGTTCTCTTGCGAGATGGACAGGTGCAAGTATACGGCCTGGCACGCAAAGGCTATTTTACCGCCAATGTCGCCATTATCGTCAGCGTCACCCTGGACGAACAGGGAAAGCCTAAAATCGAGATCGTCTCTGCCGACTTCGGGCCATTACCGGTGCCACAGGGCCTACGCGAGACCATTCAGGCTGCCGTTCAAGAGGCTTACACCGGCGCCATCGGCCCGGCGGCCACCGGATTCCGACTGGAAACCATTCAAATTGCAGACGGATTCATGACCCTGAGCGGCCGGGTCAAGTAAGCGATTATACCAGCCGATGAATTCACCCCTCCGTTCCCTGTTGATCTCTATCCTTCTGACGCTGACACTCTTTGCAAGCGCCTGTCGTTCCCCTCAAACCATCTCACAGATTGAAGTAACCATCCAGGCAGACGGCAAGACAGAAACGCTGCAGATAGACGCCGGCAGCACGGTTGCAGAAGCGCTCCAGAACGCCGGGCTTGAAGCCGGTCCCCTTGACCGCACCGAGCCGCCGGCTTTTGAAATCCTGCAAGCGGGTGACACCGTGCGGCTGATACGTGTCAGCGAAACCTTTGAAACCCAACAGGTCACCATCCCCTTTGAACGTCAGATCGTCCGCAGCGAATCCCTGCCGGAGGGCGAAACACGCCTGCTGCAGCCTGGCGTTAACGGTCTGCAAGAAATCACCTACCGCCGCGTGCTGGAAGACGGCGTAGAGGTGAGCAATGCCCCGGTCAAAACGGTCATCCTGAAAGAAGCCGTGCCAGAAATTGTCATGACCGGCAGCCAGGCCGCCTACGCCCCGCTGAGCATTCCCGGCCGCATTGCCTACTTGATTGGCGGCAACGCCTGGATAATGGAAGGCTCCACAGCCAATCGCCGGCCGCTCATCACCAGCGGCGACCTGGATGGACGCGTCTTTTCGCTCTCGCCGAAAGGCGACTGGTTGCTCTTCACCCGCAAGTCAGATAAACCCCTGGATCAGGAAATCAATACCTTGTGGGCCATAAGCACCACAAATGCCAGCGCCAAGCCCATTAACCTGGGCGTCAGCAACATTGTTCACTATGCCGGCTGGGTACCGGGTCAAGTTACCGTCGTTTCCTATTCCACCGTTGAGCCGCGCGCCACAGCCCCGGGCTGGCAGGCAAACAACGACTTCTTTAAGTTGGATTTCGGCGAGACCGGCTGGGTCAACAAACCAGAGAAGATACTGGAAGCCAGCGCCGGCGGCATCTACGGCTGGTGGGGCAGCACCTTCGCCTGGTCCAATGACGGTAAGCGGCTGGCCTATGCCCGTCCAGACGGAATCGGGCTGGTGGACCTGGAAAAAGGCGCTCTCCAGCCTTTGCTGGAGATAACGCCCCTCCAAACCCGCAGCGATTGGGCCTGGATTCCGGCCCTGACATGGGGCAACGACCAACAGACCATTTACTTTGTCAACCACGCCCCGCCTCCCAGCCTGGTCAGTCCGGAAGAGTCTCCTTACTTCGACCTGAACGCCGTAGTCCTGAACAGCGGAACCAGTTTGCGCCTCATCCCCCAGACCGGCATGTTTGCCTTTCCCGCCGCTTCTCCCGGCCGCCCCCTGGGGACGGAAATCGGCTATCAGGTTGCCTTCTTGCAAGCCATCTTTCCGAATCAAAGCGATACCAGCCGTTATCGTCTGGTGGTGATGGACCGGGACGGGTCCAACCGCCGCGTCTTGTTTCCCCCGGCCGATGCCGCCGGCCTCGAACCGCAAACGCCGGTCTGGTCGCCGGTGGACGATCAGGGCGCGCTCTTCCTGGCAGTCCTTTATCAGGGCAACCTCTGGATCATTGACCCGGCCAGCGCAACCGCGAACCAGGTCACCGGGGATGGTCTCATCAGCCGCCTGGACTGGAAGTAAACGCCACCATGCCGTCTAACAGGCAATGACAAAAGAATTTTTTATTGAGGTGTTTCCATGCGTATTCTGATTACCGGCGCAGCCGGATTTTTAGGTTCTCACCTTTGCGACCGCCTGCTTGCAGATGGTCATGAGGTCATTGGAATGGATAACTTTGTCACCGGCCGGCCTGAAAACCTGGCCCACCTGGCCGGACACCCCGGATTCTCATTTTACCGGCATGATGTCTCAAACTTCATCTTTGTCCCCGGCAAAGTAGATGCAGTCATGCACTTTGCCAGCCCGGCCAGCCCCAACCCCCAATCACCTTACGGCTACTTCAATCTGCCAATACAGACGATGAAGGCAGGTGCGTTGGGCACACATAACACCCTGGGCGTAGCCCGGGCACATCGGGCGAAATTCATGCTGGCCTCAACCAGCGAGATTTATGGTGACCCCAACGTCCACCCCCAACGAGAGGACTATCCAGGAAACGTTGATCCGGTAGGGCCACGCGCGGTTTATGATGAAGCCAAACGCTTTGCCGAGGCCCTGACGATGGCCTATCACCGCTATCACGGTGTGGACACACGCATCGTGCGCATCTTCAACACCTACGGTCCGCGCATGGACCTGGAAGATGGCCGCGCCCTGCCCAACTTTCTCAAACAGGCTTTGCTCGGTCAGCCGTTGACGGTTTACGGCGACGGCAGTCAGACCCGCAGTTTCTGTTACGTGGACGACCTGATCGAAGGCATCGTCCGCTTGTTACACTCGGACGAGCACTTACCGGTCAATATTGGCAACCCGATTGAGATGAGCGTCCTTGAGTTTGCCGAGACCATCAACCGCGTTACCGGCAACCAGGCAGGTGTGACTTTCCTGCCGGATAAGCGCAGTGCCCGCGACCCACAACGCCGCCAGCCTGATATCAGCCGTGCCCGTTCCATCCTGAACTGGGAGCCAAGAATCAGCCTCGAAGAAGGGCTGTATAAAACCATACCCTATTTCAAGCAACAATTGGGACTGGCATGATTCTGACAAACCCGGTAGAACGCACCCGTTTTTTTCGCTTCCTGGTAGTGGGCAGCATCGGCGCGGTGGTGGACTTCGGCGTGATGAACCTGCTGACCCAGGCATTCGGTCTCCCGCTGGTACCGGCTGGGACAATCTCTTTTATCTGCGCAGTGGTCAGCAATTTCATCTGGAACCGCTACTGGACCTATCCCGATTCACGCTCAAAACCCCTTGGCAAACAATTGGCAATGTTCTTTGCCGTCAATACCGCCGGCGTTGCCATTCGCATCCCCATCTTACGCTTTGTCGAGCCGCCGCTGGAACACCTCTTCACGCAACAACACCTGACCTTGGGCACTTTTTCGGCCCAACTCCTGGCCAAGAATTTGACGCTGGCCACAGCGGTGGGCATCGTTCTGCTTTGGAACTTCTTCGTAAACCGATATTGGACGTATAATGATGTCAGTTGAGCCTTTATCTCACGCCAGGCTGCAGACCGGCAACCGTTCCAGGCGGCCATCTAGACATTGCGCCTCAGTCGGCAGATTACCTGTGTCAGGGCTTCATAAATTTCCTGATAACTACCCACCATCCCGCAGGTTTTGGTGCAATATCCAAACCAGAAGACGTCTCGGCGATTGCCGGCATTGTTTGCCAGCCCCATTCTAACCTGCGGGAGGGTTAAGGGCAGACAATTTCTTGAGCAAAATCTAAGTCTTATGGAAACGCCAAACGTACCCATTATCCCCATTTACACCAGCCGCGGAGATGTGGAAGCCTTCCTGGCCTATCCTTACATTTACAACCGCCAGGGTGAGTGGATTGGCTGGGTGACGCGTGAACGCGAGGTCTACTCCATCCTTGGATACTACGTTGGCATACTAAGCAATGAACCGCGCATCCTGCGCAAGGTCACCGAAGAAAGCAAACCCTGCCACACGCCGCCCCCGCCGCCGAAAACCAAAATCCTCCCGCCGCCCACCGTGCCGCTGGCCCCGCTTATGCGGGAACTGTATCACGATACAATAGATGTGCTGCTCGAAGAGCCTGAACGCCTGCACACTGCCGACGCGGGTGAATTACGCCCAGATATGGATTGACAATCATGGCTGAACCAACCCCCAAAACGGTCAGCGCCTCACGCGTGACCATTGCCCAGTTAATGCAGCCCGAACATGCCAACAACCTTGGCAACGTCCACGGCGGCTGGATTATGAAACTGGTGGACGAGGCCGGCGCCCTGGCTGCCATGCGTCATGCACAGCATCGGGTCGTGACCGTTGCCATTGACCGCATGGTCTTTCGTCAGCCGATTCGCCTGGGCGACCTGGTCATCCTGACCGCCGAAGTGACCTATGCCGGCCGCACCTCTATGGAAGTGGAGGTGCATGTGGTGGCCGAAAACCCGGTCACCGGCCAACAGACACACACCAACACCGCCTACCTGGTCTTTGTTGCCCTGGATGAAAATCACCAGCCGGTACATGTGCCGCCTTTGATTGCGGAGACGGAAGAAGAAAAACAACGCATGCAATCTGCCAGAATGCGCCAAGCACAACGGCTGGCCGAACGCAAAGGTTGAGATGGACCTTCCCGAAGTTAATCCGCCCTCTGCTGCTGAAAGTGAACCCAAGGAACCGGTTGGGCACGCCTTCCGCTCGCTGAAGGAACTGGTTGAGTATGTCTCAGGCAAAGCGCTGGAACCATCCACCGCTGAAGACTCGGGAATTGTTGCCGAACCGCTGCCTTTCCCCTTCCTGGCCATTGTCGGGCAAAAGGAAATGAAACTGGCGCTGCTGCTCAGCCTGATCAATCCGGCTGTGGGCGGCGTCCTGTTGATCGGCCCGCGCGGCACTGCCAAAACCACCGCCGTCCGCAGTTTGCTCGACTTGCTGCCACAAGTAGAACGCAGTTTATGTTTTTATGGCTGTCTGCCCGAAGACATTGAGGCCGGCGGCATAGATGCCGTCTGCCCGGATTGCGCCCGCAAGTATGCCGAAGGCCGGCCGCTGACCATGCCTGACCGGGTACGTTTAGTGGAATTGCCGCTCAACGCCACGTTAGAAGACGTGATCGGCGGCATAGATGAGCAGGCGGCTGCTCATGAACGCCGGCGTATCCGACGCGGCATTCTGGCGCAAGCCGACCGGAATTTGCTCTACATTGACGAAGTGAATTTGCTGAACGACGACATCGTGGATGCCATCCTGGATGCGGCCGCACAAGGGAGTTACACCGTGCGCCGCGGGCCGGTCTCTGGCTCATACCGCTCACGTTTCGTCCTTGTCGGCTCAATGAATCCAGAAGAGGGCCGCCTGCGCCCGCAAATCATGGACCGTTTCGGGCTGCGCGTCATCGTCCGGGGTCTCGAAGACCAGGCCGAACGTCTGGAAGCGTACCGCCGGGTACACGCCTATTTAACCAACCCGCGCCAAATGGTGCGGCAATATGCGGCCGAAGGCGCGCTGGTCCAACAGGAAATTGAAAGCGCGCGCCTGCGCCTGTCTCAGACCTCCATTCCCGATAAACTGGCCAAAACAGCCATTTCGCTGGTGCAAAAGATGGGGATTGACAGCCTGCGGGCAGAGATTACCTGGTTCGAAGCAGCGCGCGCTCACGCCGCTGCCGACGGCCGCGCCGAGGTCAGCGCCGAAGATTTGAAGGCTGTTGCCCCAATGGCGCTGCGCCTGCGGCGTTCAGAATTCATGCAGTCGTACTTCGCCAATCAGCAAAACGAAGAGGAAGAATTGCGCGGCCTGTTGAATCACTGGTCACAGCGCAAGCCGCGTCAGAATGCGAAAAAAACATGAGCAACTTTTCCTACACCAGTCCCCGCTTGCGAAACATTCTGCTTGGCATCCTGGCCGCGGCTGTGTTGCTGACCTTGTTTGGTTTCTTGGGCGATATTGTCAAATGGACAGGAGCAGCCCTGCTTTTTGTCCCTGCCCGGCTTGGATTGATTCGTCAGGCAACAACCAACGAGGTGCTGCCGGTAGATTTCAGCACCTCGCCCACATCGTTTTTTTTCCCGCAGGCAGGACAGTACGCACTTTATACCTCCGACTATGACCTGCTGGTCATTACCGACACGCTGATCGAATCCGGCGGCCGGCCCTGGCTGGTCATCTCATCCTCTGATGGGAAAAATCTGCCGGTGGACTTCATTACGCGCGGCCTGCAGCCCTACGATACACCGCTGGCAAAGGGGCGGCCAATTTATACCTTCAACATTCCATCGGCCGGCACGTACAGCATCAGCCATCCCACCCGGCCGTCTCTGACGGTTTACTTTGTGCGCGACTACGTCAGCGGGCAGGAGGCTCTTCACACAAGCATCCTGGTGATCGAGAGCCTGGGCCTGATAGGCCTGATTGCCTTTTTCACCTATCGCCGCTACGGTCAGAAACATCGCCGCCTGCGGGCAGAGCGCGCCCAAAAGCGCCAGCAGGTTGAAGCCTTTTGGAAAGAAAGGCGGCAGCGCCAAGAAAACGCCACGGACGGCAAACCCAAAAGCCGCTGGGATGACCTGGGATGACCTGGCTTCAAAAAATTTCCGCCCGCCCCGCTTTGCCCCTGCTCATCCTTCTGGCGCTTAATCTCACGGCCGGGCTGTTGACCTTTCGCGATTACAGTCTCTCATGGGATGAGCCGCTCTTTTATGCCTATGGCGACGCGATTGGCTATGCTTATTCGCTTCGAGAACACCTGAGCGGCGATTTTGACCTGGAACGCGCCTACGGCCCCTCCGGCGATGATCACAAGACCCGCGGCCCGGCATATCTCATCCTGACCCGCAACCTAGTCTACGGACTGGAAGGCCTGACCGGCCTGCCGCAAAGAGAGGCCTGGCATTTGGTCAATTTTGCGACCTTTCAGGCCGGCACGGCGCTGCTCTACCTGCTCATTTTGCGCCTATCCAAAAGCCGCTGGGCAGCCCTGAGCGGCGCGGCCCTTTTCAGCACCCAACCCTTGCTCTGGGGGCATGCCTTCATCAACCCCAAAGATCCCTCCTTTCTCGTTTTCTTCAGCGCGGCTTTCCTTGCCGGATTGCGTCTGGTAGATGAAACCCTGTCTCCCCGCGCCCGGCCTGTGCGCCTCTGGGGATGGTCTGTTTTTGCAGGCGCACTGCTGGGAGCGGCCACAGCCATCCGTGTCCTGGCCCCGCTGGCAGGCGGCCTGGTCTTGCTCTATGCGCTCTTTCACAAAAACGGCGCCCGCCGGCAGTTGAAAACGCTCAAGTGGTTCCTGCCCTACGGCCTGAGCGCCGCCCTGTCTATGCTCATCCTCTGGCCCTACCTTTGGGAAGCCCCACTGCAACGTTTCGTCGAAGTCTTCCGGTTCATGTCCGCTAACCCCACCCAACTGCAAGTGCTTTTTGCCGGACAAATGTATCGCGCCTACGACCTGCCGCGCCGTTACCTGCCGGTTTACCTGCTCATCACCCTGACCGAGCCGGTGTGGCCGCTCTTTCTGATAGGTCTATCTGCTGTCATCTGGGGCATCTACAAGAAAACCGTCCATTGGACACTCCCAGCCCTGCTCTTGCTCTGGTTTGGCGTACCGTTTGGGTACGTCCTACTCAAACGTCCGCCGATGTATGATGGCTTCCGGCATTTCCTGTTCATCCTTCCGCCGGTTTTTGTCTTTGCGGGGCTGGGCATAGAGGCAATCGGCAAGCAGATCAAAGCACCCGCCATCAAAGGGCTTGTTCTCATCCTTTTGCTTCTGCCGGGCCTGCTGGCCATTCCGGTCCTACATCCTTACGAATATACCTACTACAACTCCTTTGTCGGCGGCACAGGCGGCGCGTTCCGCCAGTACGAAACCGATTACTGGCTGACATGCTACAAAGAGGCCGTAGAACAAATCAATCAGACCGCCCCCAACGCCCGCGTGGTGGTCCACCGCGAAGCCTACATCGCCGCGGCGTATGCCGCGCCCGGTCTGACCGTCCTGGAGGCGCGCAGCGAAGGGGTCAGCCTTCAACCCGGCGATTACTTCCTGGTCGCCTCCCGCCTCAATGAAGATCTGCGCGTCCAGCGCGATCTGCCGGTTGTGGGCAGCATCGGGCGCGCCGGAGCCAGATTCTGTGCCATCAAACAGGTGAAATAAATGCCAACCCACCGCGAACGCATGCAGGCCTGCCTCGCAGGTCAAATTCTCGACCGCCCGCCGGTTGCCCTCTGGCGGCATCAGCCGGTAGATGACCAATCGCCCGAAACGTTAGCGGCAGCCACGCTGCACTTCCAGCAGACATTTGACTTCGATCTGGTCAAAGTCACACCGGCATCATCCTTTTGCCTGCGCGACTGGGGAGTAGAAGACGAGTGGGCAGGCAGCAGCGAAGGGACGCGCCGCTACACCAAACGGGTCATTTCCAGACCCGAAGACTGGGCGCGCCTGCCCATGCTGGAACCGCGCTCCGGGCATCTGGGCCGTCAGATCGAATGCCTGCGTTCCCTGCGGAAAACCCTCGGCCCAGAGACGCCCATCCTGCAAACCATCTTCAACCCGCTGGCGCAGGCCAAAAACTTGGCCGGCGAAACGCAAATGCTCGATCACTTGCGGCGTTATCCAGAGGCCTTGCTGGAAGGATTGAAAATCATCGCCACATCCACCAAACGTTTCATTGAAGCCGCCGCAGAAACGGGCATAGACGGCATCTTCTACGCCGTGCAACATGCCCAGGCCAGCCTGCTCACCCAAGCAGAATATCAGACCTTTGGCCTGGCCATAGACCAGAGCATCCTCACGCCTGCGCCAGAACTGTGGTGCAACATCCTGCACCTGCATGGTGAGCAGATTTACTTTGACCTTAGCCCGGCGTACGCTTTGCTATTTTCCCGGCCGCTGATTGTCAACTGGCACGATCGCGAGACACCGCCGTCCCTGTCTGAAGCCCAACGCCGCTTTGAGGGGGTGGTCTGCGGCGGCTTGAGCCGGGATACGCTCGTGCTTGGCACGCCGGCCCAGGTCCGGGAGGAAGCGCAAGATGCGCTGAGGCAGACAGGCGGCAAGCGTTTCCTGCTTTCCACCGGCTGCGTAGTTCCCATCACTGCCCCATATGGCAATCTCCGCGCCGCCAGAAATGGAGTAGCATGAGTCTGCGCGTCACTTCTGGAAGCGCCAAAGGGCGCCGGCTGAAGGGCGTCCCCGGCGATACAACCCGCCCCATCACCGACATGGTCAAGCAGGCGCTGTTCAACATCCTGGGCACAGATGTGATCGATTCGGCCTGGTGGGATTTGTTCGGCGGGACGGGGGCGGTTGGCATCGAGGCGCTCAGCCGGGGCGCGGCCTTTGTGCGCTTCAGCGACATGAACCGTCAGCCGGTAGAAACCATCCGGGCCAACCTGCAAACTTGCGGCCTCAGCGCACGGGCCGAGGTACGCCGCGGCGACGCCTTTGCCATGCTCGCCGCTCACCCCGACCGGCAATTCGACTTCATTTACATTGCACCGCCGCAATACAAAGGGATGTGGCTGCAAGCCCTGCAAGCCCTGGATGCCAACCCCGCCTGGCTGGCAAGTGACGGGCTGGTCGTCGTCCAGATTCACCCGCGCGAATACTCTGCGGTAAAACTGATTAATCTAGTAGAAGTAGATCAACGCAAATACGGCAGCACCTTGCTGGTGTTCTACGAAAAAGAGCAGACATCTGCATCGCCCTAAACAACTTGAATTTGAAGGCCGAATCATCTATACTGGAGACACCCCATTAGCCCCACAATACCCACAAAGGAGGCGCCATGTACCTGCAGGAAATCCTCGAAGTTGCCATTGGGCTGGTCTTTGCCTGGCTGGTTTTGAGCGTAGCCGCGATGCAAATCCAGGAGTGGTGGAACTCGCTCTTTGAAGTGCGCGCCCGAACCCTGGAAGACCGCATTGCTACCCTTTTAGCAAATCCAGACCTGAAAGAGGATTTTTATAACCACCCTCTTGTTCAGACTCTCTACACCCGCTCCGTCTTCACTGCCAGAGAACGGCGACCGGCATACATACCGGCGCAACAATTCTCAAAAGTGGTGTTCGACATTCTCAGAACCGCCGGGACGGAAGAATCTTTCATTCAAAGATACATTCGGGCATTCAAGGGCGAGTTTGAACAGCAGGCCTCCAAACTAAAAGAAGGAGACAGCGCCGCGGCCGAGATGTTTGAATCCCTGCTGACGCTGGCCACCGAGGCCGTCAAAACGCCGGCCGGCTCAGAGGCCGCGAAGAAAGCCCTGCAGGCGGCCCGCGCCAAAGCCAACGAACTGACCGAAAACTATCCCGCCTTCCAGGAACTTGCCGATCAGGTTGTTTCGAATGTAGAAACCTATGTGTCTGAAATCTCCAAACTTACCCCTTCGGCAAGCGCGGCCGCCAACAGCCTCAAGAAGGGCGTGGTGGCGCTCAGTATCATCAGCCCACAACTCAAGCAGACCTTAGACGCCTTGATCTTCGGCCTGGAAGAAAAAATTGACCAGGGAGAACGGGGCATTGCCGAAGCGCGCAAAAACGTTGAAGAGTGGTTCGACGCCTCCATGGAACGGCTGAGCGGCCTCTTCAAGCGCCGCGCCGAAATTTCAGCCTTCATTATCGGCCTGATCCTGGCCATCGTGATTAACGTGGATGCCATCCAAATCAGCACCCTGCTGTGGCGTGAGCCGACAATCCGGCAGGCGCTGATCGCCAACGCCGATAAATTCGTGGCCACAAATTCAGAAATTGCCACAGAAGGCGCCAGTCCATCGCAGGCCGTGAGCGAATTCAAGAAACAGTTCGCCGGCCTGGATATTCCCATCGGCTGGACGCTGGAGGCGGTGGATACCACCACACAAACCTGCGCCTTTGAACCTACCGACCTGTCCACACAGACCTTTGGGATTTACATTCAGAACAAACTCCTGGTCCGCATCTTGCAGATTCAGCCGGGCTGTTACCGGCCTCTCGGCACCGAAGCAAACACCAGCGGCTGGGGTTGGCTGGCCCTCAAGGTAACAGGTATCCTCATCAGCGCGCTGGCCACCGTACAGGGCGCACCCTTCTGGTTCGATATCCTCAAGAAACTGGTCAACGTGCGCGGCTCTGGCACCAACCCGACAGAAGAGAAAAAGTAAACCTTGTCAGGTAAAAAAAAAAAAGACTGCCTACCCTCCCGCAGGTTTTGGCGCAATGTCCAAACCAGAAGGCGTCTCCATGATTGCCAGCATCCGCTGCCAGCCCCGTTCTAACCTGCGGGAGGGTTAAGAGTAAGCAGTTACAACCGTATCAGGTGAAAAAAGACAGGCCTACAGTACAATCAAACCCATGCCCATTCTGCGAGATATCAACCTCCACATCGAAGTGGATGACCTGTTACGCGCGCAGGGCGCCGACCCAAACATCACTCGCGCCCGCCGTCCGGCCATTGTCCGGGCAGCCGAAGCCGCCCTTGAATCGGGGCGCGACCTGCTTGAGCCGCTGGTCCTGTATGAAATTTACCCGCTTGAAGCCCTGCGTCACGAGCAAGTGATCTTAAAAGGCGGCAAAGCCCTGCATGGCCCGCTGATAGCCACCCACCTCGGACGCGCCCGCCAGGTCATTGCACTGGTTTGCACCGTTGGCCCGGCGCTTGAAGCCCGCGCCGCCGACCTAATGCGCACCGACCCTTTGCGCGCCCTGGCGTTGGACGCCCTCGGCTCTGCCGCCGCTGAAGTGCTGGCCGTCAGCGCGTGCAACCGGCTTGAAAGTGAGGCCACCGCCAAAGGCTGGCAAGCCAGCATGCCGCTCAACCCCGGAATGATCGGCTGGCCGGTAGCGCAAGGACAGCCCGAACTCTTTGCCCTGCTGGACGCCTCCCAAATCGGCGTCCAACTGACGGAAGGCAGCGTCATGAAACCGCTCAAATCCGTTTCCCTGGTCATGGGTCTTGGCCCCGACCTGAGCGCGCCGGGCAAACCCTGTGACTACTGCACCATGAGCGCCACCTGCCGCTACCAGTATCATTATGCCTGAAAAACAAACCTTCAACATCGCCTTCCAGCCAGTCGGGCGCCGCACCGAAACCTCGGCCGGCAAAACCTTGCTTGAGGCGGCTCAATCCGCCGGCATTGAACTCGCCTCCCTGTGCGGAGGCGCCGGCGTCTGCAACAGTTGCAAAGTCCGCATCGTCTCTGGTCAGGCCACACCGCCCAGCCCCGACGAACAGGCCGCCCTCACCGCAGCCGAACTACGGGCCGGCTTCCGGCTGGCCTGTCAGACCCTGCCGCTCAGCGACCTCAGCCTCGAAATCCCGCCCGAATCGCTCACCACGTCCCAAAGGCTGCAAATCGAAGGCCAGACCGCCGAGATTCCGCTCCAGCCGCCTGTTCATGCCCTGGACCTGCACATCCAGCCCCCCGACATCCACGACCTGCGTGCAGACGACAACCGCCTGCTTCAGACTGTAAAAGCACACAACGGCCATCCATACCGCATCTCAGAGCGGCTCCTGCCCGACCTTTCGCCTGCTCTGCGTTCCCTGGGCTGGAATCTACGCCTTGGCATTCGCGGCGACGAGATCATGGCCATCCTTGCCCCCCAAAGCCCTCTGCTTGGGCTTGCCGTAGATATCGGCACCACCAAATTGGCCGCCTATCTGCTCGACCTGCAAACCGGCAAAACGCTGGCCAAAACAGGCGCCATGAATCCCCAAATTGCCTACGGCGAAGACGTCATCAGCCGCATTGCCTATGCGAATACCCACGCCGACGGCCGCCAGACACTCCAAAGCCGCCTGATCGATGCGCTCAACAACATGGCAGCCGAGATGTGTGCACAAGTGGGGGCTTCAACGGCGCAAATCGTTGAAATCGTGGCCGTCGGCAACACGGCCATGCATCACCTTTTCGCCGGGCTGGCAGTAGAACAACTCGGGGCCGCGCCCTACGTCGCCTCCGTCAGCGAACCGCTCGAGGTCTGGGCCGAACCGTTGGGTTTAAAGGCGGCAAGCGGGGCACGCGTCTACCTCCCGCCCAATGTCGCCGGTTACGTCGGCGCAGACCACGTGGCCATGGTGCTGGCAACCGGCATCTGGCAAACAGACAAGACCGCCATCGCCCTGGACATCGGCACGAACACCGAAATCAGCCTCCACCACCGCGGCCGGCTGATTTGTTGTTCATGCGCCTCCGGCCCGGCCTTTGAAGGTGCACATATCGGCGCCGGTATGCGCGCCGCGCCAGGAGCCATTGAGCGGGTGCAAATTAACCCAGAGGGCATACAATACCAGACCATCGGCGGACAGTCACCGGTCGGCATCTGCGGCTCGGGCATTCTGGATGCGGTCGCCGAAATGTATAAAGCTGGCATCTTAGACGCGCGCGGCACGCTGCGCCCGGGCCATCCAAATGTACGCGGCGCAGGGCGCTCGCTGGAACTGGTGCTGGCGGAGGCGCAGGCCAGCGGCCTTGGCCGGGACGTGACCGTCAGCCGCCACGATGTCAATGAAATTCAACTTGCTAAGGCGGCCATCCGCGCCGGCATTGAAATCCTGCTCAAAGAGGCAGCCATCACGGCTGAAGAGATTGAAGATTTTATCGTCGCCGGCGCGTTTGGCACTTACATTCACATTCCCAGCGCCATCCGCCTGGGCATGTTCCCCCCGCTGCCGGTAGAACGCTTCCGGCAGGTGGGCAACGCTGCCGGGGCGGGCGCGCGGCAGATGCTGCTCTCTCTCCAACAGCGGGAAATCGCCGCCAAAATCGGCCGGCGCCTCGAATATGTTGAACTGGCCGCCCATCCCGCTTTCATGGAAACCTACACCCGGGCCTTGCTGCTAAAAGGGTAGTGTATGTCTGAAGAACGCAAACACGTCATCATTTACACCGATGGCGGCTGTGACCCCAATCCCGGCCCAGGCGGTTATGGAATCGTCCTGTGCTATGGCAAAACGCGCAAGATCCTTTCGGGCGGCTTCCGCCGCACCACCAATAACCGCATGGAAATGTACGCCGCCATCCGGGCGTTGGAAAGTTTGAAAGAACCTTGTCAAGTCACCCTCTACTCCGACTCTTCCTACCTTGTACGGGGGATGCGCCAGGGCTGGGCCAAACGCTGGCAAGAAAAAAAATGGCTGCGTGTTCCTGATGAACGCGCAGCCAATGCCGATTTATGGCAACGTCTGCTGGAATTATGTGAAATCCACACGGTGACTTTTGTGTGGGTCAAAGGGCATGCAGGCAACAAGGAAAACGAAGTCTGCGACCAACTCTCCACCGCCGCCTTGCATCGGCCTGACCTGCCGGCAGATGAAGGTTTCGAAAATGCGCCGGAACTCAAGGTCAAAATGACACAGGCAGGACAACCCTGCCGCAAATGCGGGACGGCGGTCATCCAAAAGAAACCGCGCAAAGCACCCAAGGCCGGCCAGCAATATTATTACGAATACTATTTGTATTGCCCCGCTTGCAAAACAATCTACCTGGTAGAGGCCGCCCGCCGGGAATGCCCTGCCGATTTGCCAGATCTCTTCCATTTGTAGGATTATCGCTCAAGGTTCGCGTTGAACGTGCAGGTGTTTAACGCAAAGACGCGAAGCAGAAATTATCCCTGCCAAATGATTGTGACATCTGGTCATGACATTTAGTAATTGACGTCCCCCTGTGAAATATATATACTAATAATCGCCAAAGGAGGAACAGGATCATGCCTGATGCCGCGCTCGATCTCGCACCGCTGGACAGTATCCTGGATGAATTCAGGGGACAAAAAGGTGCTGTCATTCCCATCTTACAACGTACTCAGGAAACCTACGGCTATTTGCCTGCAGAAGCGCTGGCTGCCATCTCAAAAAAAGCGGGGATACCTCTCAGCCGCCTGTATGGCGTGGCCACCTTCTACGCCCAATTCCGCCTGACCCGCCGCGGCCGGCACCTGATCAAAGTTTGTGACGGGACGGCCTGCCACGTGCGCGGGGCAACCAAGATTGTGGAGGGCATCGAAGACGCCCTGAACGTACCGCCCGGCGGCAGTGACCCGGACTATAAATACAGCCTCGAAATTGTATATTGCCTGGGCTCCTGCGGACTGGCGCCCATTGCGGTTGTGGACGAGAAGGTTTACGGCCAGACCAATGCCGAAAATCTGATTGAGCGACTCAAAGAGTTAGATTAGGGGGCAAGGAGACAGCATGAACACCTTAAGAAGCCCAGAGCAACTAAAAGAACTGCGCGCGGCCCTGCAAAGAAAACTGGATGACCGCCGCACAACGCAGGCCCTGATCCTGATTGGCATGGGCACATGCGGCATTGCTGCCGGAGCCTCCGAGGTTGCCGAAGCCATGCGCAGGGCGCTGGCGGAGCGCAAATTGAACGCCGAAGTCATCGGCGTAGGCTGCATCGGGATGTGCGTCAAAGAACCGCTGGTGGATATCCAACTGCCGGGCCGGCCACGCGTCACATACGCCAACGTCAATGTAGACATGGTTCCGCGCCTGGTTGAGGAGCACCTGGTCAACGGACAAGTTATCCAAAAACTGGCGCTGGCGCAGATGCTCGCAGAAGGCATTGAGCCGGAGCAGGGCCTGGCCACCTACCAGGACCTGCCCTTTTATCGAAAGCAACTTCGCATTGCCATGCGCAACTGCGGCATGATTGACCCGGAGAGCATTGAGGAATACATCGCCGCCGACGGCTATCAGGGACTGGCCAAGGCGCTGACCAGCATGGAACCGGATGAGGTCATCGAAGAGATGAAAGATTCCGGGCTGCGCGGACGCGGCGGGGCGGGATTCATGACCGGCGTCAAGTGGGAGTTCTGCCGCCGGGCGCGCGGAACGCCAAAATACGTCATTTGCAACGCCGACGAAGGCGACCCCGGCGCATTCATGGATCGCTCCATTCTGGAAGGCGACCCGCACTCTGTTCTGGAAGGCATGATTATTGCCGGATATGCCATTGGCGCACAGGAAGGCTATATCTACTGCCGCGCCGAATACCCGCTGGCTATTGAACGCCTGAAAAAAGCCATCCGCCAGGCACATGAATACGGTTTGCTGGGCGAGAAAATTCTCGGCACAGACTTCACTTTCGACCTGCACGTCAAGGAAGGCGCGGGCGCCTTTGTGTGCGGCGAAGAGACCGCCCTGATTGCATCCATCGAGGGCAAACGCGGCGAGCCGCGCCCCCGCCCGCCTTTCCCGGCCGTCTCCGGCCTGTGGGGAAAACCGTCCAATGTCAACAACGTCAAATCCTACAGCCTTACGCCGCAAATTATCCTGAACGGCGCTGACTGGTTCTCCAAAGTCGGCACCGAAAAATCCACCGGCACGGCGGTCTTTGCCCTGACCGGCAAGATCAAAAACACCGGTCTGATCGAAGTGCCGATGGGCATCACCCTGCGCGAGATCATCTACGATGTCGGCGGGGGCATTCCAAAGAAAAAGAAGTTCAAAGCGGTTCAAACAGGCGGACCTTTGGGAGGGTGCCTGCCAGAAAGCGCCCTCGACACCCCGGTGGACTTCGACTCGCTGACCCAGGCCGGCGCCACCATGGGCTCCGGCGGCATGATCGTGGTGGACCAGGATACCTGCATGGTCGAGTTCGCCCGCTATTTCCTGACCTTCGCCTCGGCAGAATCCTGCGGCAAGTGTGTCCCCTGCCGCATTGGCGGACAGCGCCTGCTCGAGGTACTGTCCCGCATTGCGAGTGGACAGGGGCGCATGGAGGATCTGGATGAGATAGAATATATCTCGACCAATATGCAGCAGGCATCACTTTGCGCGCTCGGTCAATTGACGCCCGGCCCGGTCATGGCCTCCCTGCGCTTCTTTCGGGAGGAATACGAGGCTCACGTCAGAGACCACTTCTGCCAGGCGGGTGTCTGCAAAGGTATGTTCCAATATGAGATTGATGAAGTCAAATGCCCCGGTTGCGGATTATGCCTGAAAGCCTGCACGTCCAATGCCATTAGCGGTGAGAAAAAACAGCCGCATGTTATCAATCAGGTCAAGTGCATCCAGTGCGGCGCATGTTATGATGTCTGTAACCTGGGCGCCATTCACATTTCGCCGCGGGTGGTCCCCCTGGCAGAGGTTGAAGCAACGCCGGAGTAAGAAAGGAACTGGAATATGCCAACCATAAACCTCACCATTGACGGAAAAAAGGTCCAGGCCGAAACGGGCCAGACGGTTTTGCAGGCGGCCCGCGCTGCCGGGATTTCCATCCCGGTTCTGTGCGACCATCCCGCCCTGCCGCCTGAAGGCGCCTGCCGCATCTGCCTGGTGGAGGTGGAGAAACAGCGCGCCCTGCAGCCAGCCTGTACCTTCCCGGCCACCGAGGGGATGGTGGTGTTCACGCGTTCCCCGCGCGTGATGGCCGCCCGCAAATTTTCTCTCGAATTGCTCGTCTCCGACCACCCCCTGGATTGCATGACATGTGACGCAACCGGCAACTGCCTGTTGCAAGACCTGGCCTACGAATACGGCGTGACCGGCGACCGGTTCAAGGGCAAACAGCATAATTATCCCGTCACCGACCCCAACCCCTTCATCCAGGTGGACCGCAACAAATGCATTCTGTGCCGCCGCTGCGTGCGCGCCTGCCAGTTTGTCAACGGCGTGGAAGCCATCAGCGTCTTCTACCGCGGTTTCAACGCCTATATCGGCTTTGGGGCCGACAGCACCATGCAGGACAGCCCATGCGAATTCTGCGGCTCATGCGTGGCCGTCTGCCCAACGGCGGCGCTGTGGCCGAAGATGTCCATCGGCAAGGGACGCGCCTGGCAAACGCGGACGGTGGATACCATCTGCTCATACTGCGGCGTCGGCTGCAAACTGACCCTGTACGTGCGCGACAATGAGATCGTGCGCGTCGAAGGCGCCTGGGACGGGCCGGCTAACCATGGCTGGACCTGCGTCAAGGGCCGCTTTGGCTACGATTACGTCCACCACCCGGACCGGCTGCTGAAGCCGCGCGTGCGGCGCTATCTGCTGGATGGCAAGAAAAAGTCCCGTAAGGGCGCGGCCTGGGAATGGGTTGAAACCGACTGGGATACCGCGCTGGACATCACGGCGCGCAAACTTGCCGAAGCGCGGCAGGCTTCCGGTCCCGACAGCATCGGCGTGCTGGCTTCTGCAAAGTGCCTGAACGAAGAGAATTACCTGATGAACAAATTGGCCCGCCAGGTGATCGGGACAAACAACATCGATCACTGCGCCCGTCTCTGCCACTCCAGCACAGTCGCCGGCCTGGCCATCTCTTTCGGCTCAGGCGCGATGTCTAACTCAATTGAGGATGTCACCGAACAGGCAAAAGCCTTTTTCGTCATCGGTTCCAACACCACCGAGCAGCATCCCGTCATTGGCATGCGCATCCGCCAGGCAGTACGCCAGCGCGGGGCAAAACTGATCGTCGCCGACCCGCGCCGCATTGACCTGTGCGACTTCGCCATGCTGCATTTGCGTCAAAAACCCGGCACCGACATTGCCCTGCTCAACGGCCTGATGTACATCATCCTGGAAAAGGGCTGGGAAGACAAAACCTTCATCGCCGAACGGACAGAAGGCTTTGAAGATTTCAAAGCCGTCGTCATGCAGTACCCGCCCGATCGGGTCAGCCAGATCACCGGAGTGCCGGTAGAACAACTCCATCAGGCCGCCGAGATCATCGGCACAACCAGGCCAATGGCCGTGCTGTGGGCAATGGGCATCACGCAGCATACCACCGGCGTCTATAACGTGATGACACTGGCCAACCTGCAAATGCTGACCGGCAATATGGGCATACCGGGCGGCGGCGTCAACCCGCTGCGCGGCCAGAACAACGTGCAGGGCGCCTGCGACATGGGCGGCCTGCCCAACGTTTATCCAGCCTACCAGCCGGTAACCAGCGAAGAGGCGCGTAAAAAATTCGAGGCCGCCTGGGGCACACCGCTCTCGCCAGATGCAGGCAGGACGGTAACCGAACTGATACCGGATATCCTGGAAGGGAAGACGAGGGCACTCTATATCCTGGGCGAGGACCCGGTCATGTCGGACCCGGATACGAATCACATCCGCAAGTGTCTGGAGCAGGTAGATTTTCTGGTTTTGCAGGAAATCTTCCCGTCCGAGACAGAACCGTATGCCGATGTCCTCCTGCCTGGCGTTTCGTTTGCAGAGAAAAGCGGCACATTCACCAATACCGAGCGCCGGGTCCAGATGGTACGCAAAGCCGTTGAGCCGCCCGGCGAGGCACGCCCCGATTGGGAAATCATCCGCGACCTGGCCGTGCGTATGCTTGCCGGGCGCACCCTGAATCCAGACGCTCCCTACGCCGGCTGGAATTACGCCTCAACCGGCGATATTATGGACGAAATCAACGCCCTGGCGCCCTCTTATGCCGGCATCACCCATGAACGCCTGGAAAGGGGCGAAAGTTTGCAGTGGCCCTGCACCGGCCCTGAACACCCCGGCACCCCCATCCTGCACACGCAGAAATTCACGCGCGGCCTGGGAAAGTTTGCTCCCATTGAGCACATCCCGCCCGCCGAATTGCCCGATAAAGAGTATCCGCTGGTGCTCAGCACCGGCCGCGTCCTCTATCACTGGCATGGCGGGCAGATGTCCCGCCGGGCCAAGGGGTTGCTCGAAATCTACCCCCAGCCGCTCATCGAAATCAGCCAGGAAGATGCCGAGAAAATTGGCCTCAACGGCACCAAACGCGTGCGCGTCTGCTCGCGGCGCGGCAGCATCGAGGCGAAAGCCTTCGTTACCGACCGTGTGCCGCCCGGTATGGTGTATGCCAACTTCCACTTCCCGGAGGCATCGGCAAACGTGTTGACGATCGCCGCACTGGACCCGGTCTCAAAGATACCGGAGTACAAGGTCTGTGCGGTGAAGATTGAGCCAGTTCGGTGATTGGAGGCCGATGAATATAGCCGAACGATCCCTTCCGCCCGCCATCGAGGATCCCCGCGAGCGCGCCATGCTGCTGGCCGCCCTGTACCTGGCCCAGGAGCAAAATGGCTGGCTGACGCCAGAAGCCATCCGGCGCGTTGCCAGACGCCTGAAACTATCCGAGGGGCAGGTCCGCTCTACGGCCAGTTTCTACACCATGTTTCGCCTGGAGCCGCGCGGCCGGTATCACATCCAGGTATGTGAAGGGCTGTCCTGCTATCTTGTAGACGGCGCGGAGACGATCATCGAGCATGTTGCCCGCAAATTGAAGATTCGCCCCGGCGAAACAACCCCAGACGGCAGGTTTTCTCTGGAGATCGTACAATGCCTGGCGGCCTGCGACATGGCTCCGGCGCTCAAGGTCAACGATGAGTTGTACGGCAACATGTCCCTGGCGGAGATTGACGCACTAATCGAAAGGCTGGCGCAGTCATGAGTACCTTTGAGCCCGTCCTGACGCGCAACACCCGCCGTCCCGACTCGGAGAAAATTGCCACCTACCTGGCAAACGGCGGCTACCAGGCCACGCGCATGGCGCTCAAAATGCAGCCGGACGAAATTATCGAGATGGTCAAACGGTCCGGGCTGCGCGGCCGCGGCGGAGCAGGGTTCCCCGCCGGCGTTAAGTGGGGCTTCATGCCAAAAGACGCGCCGCAGAAGATAGTTGCCGTCAATACCGACGAGGGCGAGCCGGGCACTTTCAAGGACCGGGAAATTGTCGAGCGCGACCCGCATTCAGTCATCGAAGGCGTCATTATCGCCGCCTACGCGGTCGGGGCAAACCGGGCTTACGTCTACATTCGCGGCGAATTCTTCCTGGGAGTCAAACGCTGGATCAAAGCCATTGCCGACGCTTACGAGCACGGCTTTCTGGGCAAAGACATCCTCGGCTCTGGATTCAACCTGGACATGTCCGTCCACCGCGGTGCGGGCGCCTACATCTGCGGTGAAGAGACTGCCATGCTTGAATCGCTGGAAGGCAAGCCCGGCAACCCGCGCCTCAAACCGCCCTATCCGGCTCAGACCGGACTGTTTGGCCTGCCCACCCTGGTACATAACATCGAGACCCTGGCCTGTATCCCACATATCATCGAACGCGGAGCCGAATGGTTTGCCGGCATCGGCACGGCTGAAAGCAAAGGCCCAAAAATCTTCTCGGTCAGCGGACACGTAAACCGCCCCGGCAACTATGAACTGCCATTGGGGGTTTCGCTGCGCGAGATTATCTATGAACACGCCGGAGGCATTCGCAATGGACGGGCACTTAAAGCCGTCATCCCCGGCGGCGCGTCCACGCCTATGCTGCCCGCCGACCAGATTGACGTCCCAATGGCCTTTGAAACATTGAAAGCCATCGGGAGTGAACTGGGAACCGGCGCGGTCATCGTCATGGACGAGAGCACCTGCATGGTCCAGGCGGCCCGGCGCCTGACGAAATTCTTTGCACACGAGTCTTGCGGTCAGTGCACGCCCTGCCGGCTGGGTTCAACCCGCCTGTATGAAATCCTTGATCGCATCGAACGCGGCCAGGGAAAGAAAGGCGATCTCGAACTTCTGCTCGAAACAGTACAAGGAATTGATGGAACCACATTCTGCCCGATGGGCGCGGCGCTGGTCAACCCGGCGCGTTCGGCCATCCGGCATTTTCGCGATGAGTTTGAATCCCATCTTGCCAACAAACGCTGCCCGGTGAACGGCAGATAGAACAAGGAGACTGATATGGCTAAAATTCTGATTGTGGATGACGACCCTGATTTCCAGGATGCCACCCGAATGGTGCTGGAAAAGGAAGGGCATACCATCATCAGCGCAATGAGCGGGGATAGCGGTTATGAGACCGCGAAAGCAGAGAAGCCAGACTTGGTCATTCTTGACGTAATCATGGACTCGGTTCTCGATGGCGTTTCTATGAGCCAGAAGATGCACGATGACCCCGAGACACACGATATCCCCATTCTGATGGTCACCTCCATCGCCAACACCGACTATGCCGAGTTATTCCCCACCGATGAATACATCCACATCCGCGCCTTCATGAGCAAGCCCATCCAACCGGCCGGCCTGCTCAAGCAGGTCAATAAGTTGCTGTCCAAGTCCTGAAGCGGACCCTACAGAGCGACATGCCTGACAGGGCAGGCTGCCAGAACGGAAGGCGACCATGAAAGCGATTTTAAGATTCTTGCGGGATCTGTATTCGGGACCATTCCAGGCCACGCTGGTCTTCTCGTTTACTCTGGTAGCAGCCATCACGGTTGGCGTTGGCACATGGGCAATCTCGCGCACCATCAACAATTATCTGTCCACCGCCATGGAAGAACGTATTGCGCGCGACATTCACCTGGCAAATACGTTCTACGAGCAGCGCTTGACCGCCCTGGAAAATACAACCGCACAACTCTCCATGGACCCAACGGTAATCAATAATCTGGAGCCTGCAACCAAAGGGGATGCCGCAGCAATTGCAACGCTGAATGCAGAAATTTTGAACAGGATCCGCGGCCTGGCTGCGGGAGGCGACCATTACATTGCCATCCTGGACGTAAATGGCCGAGTAGTGGTGGACACATTGGTCAATAGCCGCGGAGAGCCAATACGAGCCGGAACCCAGGGAGACTGGTCCGGCCTCCCAGTTGTCCAGAACGCCCTCAGCAGGCAGGCCAGCATTACCGCTACCGAAATCATCCCTCAAGAATTTCTGAAACCAGTCGGGCTGGACAAACAGGCTTATATTCCGTTGTTAGAAACGCCCAAAGCCGCCCCCCAGCCATATGACCCGCGTGAGGGGACCGCGGCGTTATCCCTTTTCAGCATTACGCCTATTTTCGACTCTGGCGGGCAGTTGTGCGGAGCAACCATTGCTTTTCACATCTTCAATAATGACTTTACGCTTGTTGACCAAATCAGAGACGCTGCTAAAATCGACACCGTAACAATTTTTCTGGGTGACTTGCGCGTTTCCACCAATGTGAGGAGGGAGGACGGCCAGCGGGCTGTAGGAACACGACTCTCAAAAGAAGTTGCTGACGTTGTGCTAAAAGAAGGAAGAGAATATATAGGTACAGCCTTTGTGGTTACACAAAACTACATCACCCGCTACGAACCTCTGCGCGACCATACTGGACAAGTTATAGGAATCTTGTACGTTGGCGCCTTACAATCATCGTTCATGAACTTAATCAACACCCTCAACCGGCAAATCATTTTGTTTGCCACACTTACCATCTTGATGACTTTCATCTTGACCACTCCTGTAGCGCGTACCATCACCCGTCCCTTGCAAGACCTGCGCGAACTGGTAAGGGCCAGCCAAAAAGTAGCCAGTGGCGATTTGAATGCGCGTGCTCCGGTCACGGCAGGTGGTGAGGTTGGTCTGGTGGCAAAATCCTTCAACACCATGCTTGATACGCTGCAAAATACACAAGACCAACTGGTACAGTCTGAAAAACTGGCATCCCTTGGACAATTAGCCGCCGGGGTAGCCCATGAACTAAACAATCCTTTAGCAGCAATCTTGTTATATTCCGAAACAATGCTCAAAGAGCATGGCGAATCGAGCCCATTCCATAATGATTTAAAAACCATTGTCAGCGAGACAAAACGCTGCAAACGGATCGTTTCGGACCTGCTGAATTTTGCACGCCAAAGTCAACTGGTAACCCAGCCGACAGATATTCACGCGATCATTCACGAGTTGCTCGAATTTGCCCCGCGGCGCATCAAAACCGTACAAGTCAATTTCATCACCGATTTGGACCCCAACCTGCCCCTCATCGACGCCGACCCATCGCAATTACGTCAAGTCCTGCTCAACTTAATGACCAATGCTGTTGAAGCCATGCCTGAAGGAGGCACCGTCACTGTACGCACGCGCAAGGCGCCTGCCGGCATGGTCACCATTGAGATTCAAGATACGGGTGTGGGAATCCCGCCAGAAAACCTGAACAAATTGTTCACACCTTTCTTCACCACAAAGCCGATTGGCAAAGGCACAGGGCTGGGGCTGGCGATCGTCTATGGCATCGTCAAAATGCACCGTGGCCAGATTAGCGCCACCAGCAAAGTCAACAAAGGCACCACTTTCACCGTCACATTGCCAATCCACCTGCCGGTGCTTGAAAGAAAGATAGCAGATGAAAACGCCGAGATAACAGAAAACAAGGCGCTTATTGGATAGGATAACGGAGTCCATATGCCAGAAACCGGCAAGATTCTCGTCATTGATGACGAAGCAAGTATTTGTGAGGGAATCAAGCGCGCCCTAAGCCCGGCAGGCTATCTTGTAGACACAACGACTTCCAGCGAAGATGGCCTGAAAATGCTAAAAGAGGGCAATTATGACCTGTTGCTTTTAGATGTAATGATGCCCGGCACAAGCGGCAGTGAGTTATTACCCCTTGTGCGCGCACACGATCCAGAACTGGTTTGCATCATCATCACCGGCTATGCGACTGTTGAACTGGCCGTACAGACGATCAAGCAGGGCGCATACGATTTCCTGACGAAACCATTTTCTGTGGATGAACTTAACCTGGCCGTCAGTCAGGGCTTGGAACGAAGGCGTCTTGCCCTGGAGGCCAAACGCGCTCAGGCAGCCGAGGAAGAGGCCCGCCGGCTGACAGAAGAAAAATCTCGCCTGGAAGAACTTGACAAGGCCAAACGCCAACTGATTCGCCTGTTCACCCACGAATTGCAGGCTCCGCTGGATGCCATTCAGAGTTATCTCAACCTGATAAGAGATGGCTATGTTCCGCCGGATAAATTGGCAGAAGTCATTGAGAAATGCAGCCTGAGATTGAGCGAGGAGCGAGATTTGATCCATGACCTGCTGGAACTGGGCAACCTGGAAGTGCTTGGCTTTCCCCCGCGCGCTTCCCCAGTGCACCTTGACAAATTATTGAGCGAAGTCATAGATAAACTGAAAGAGCAGATTGAACAAAAACAACTCAAAGTCAGCCTTCAGATACAGCCAGGATTGCCGGCCATCCTCGGCAACGCTGAACAATACCGAAGCCTGTGGATGAATCTGATCAGCAATGCCGTTAAGTACACTCCTGAAGGGGGCGCAATTCGTGTTGAATTGTCTTATGATGATGATAAGATCATTGGGCAAGTCAGTGACACCGGGATTGGCATTTCCCAACAAGACCTGCCGCGATTGTTTACAGAGTTCTTCCGCGCAGAAAACGCAAAAAAACTCGGCCTGCCTGGCACAGGATTAGGCCTGGTCATCGCAAAACGGGTGGTGGAAGGGGCCGGAGGACAGTTGCAGGTAGATTCCACCATTGGGAAAGGTTCCACCTTCACATTCACGCTGCCGCGGCATGGTGAGTAATCTTGTCCTAAAAAAGGTATAATCATTTATACAAGGTCAGGTTTATCTGCCTTGCTCCAACCGCAAAGGAGGTTGATGATGAAATTCCTGTATCCGGTCCCTTCCACGTCCATCGTCACACAAACGTTCGAGGAACATGTCCGCCGCGCCCAGGCCAACAACTGGCAGTATTACAACGGCGGGATTGATTGGGCCGTTCCAACCGGCACATCTATCAAAGCCGCACAAGATGGCACCGTGAAAGAAGTGCGCAACGATGCTACGGGGTATGGCACGCACGTGCGCATTGAACATGCCAACAATTACCTGACGATTTACGCCCACATGCAAAAAATTGACGTAAAAGCCGGCGATAAAGTCAAAGCCGGGCAGGTGATTGGCAAATCGGACAACACCGGCAATTCCACCGGCCCGCATTTGCACTTTGAACTGCGTAAAGGTAGCACACCGATTGACCCCGCCCCCTTGTTGGTTACCAAACTGGACGGCACCGGTAGTGGTCAAGAAGAAGTCGTTGAGTCAGGTGGCGATATGGGCATAGAGCCGGCCCAATTCCCCGCCTTGCCCAAAGCACGGGTTACGGCCACCTTGCTCAATGTCCGCACCGGGGCAGGGACGGAGTACCCGGCCATTACCACCCTGCCAGCAGGGACGGAAGTAGAGGTCCTGCGTAAGGTGGTCAAGGGAAACGACATCTGGCTGCAGATCGGGCGCGAACAGTTCATTGCCCTCAAGTATCAGGGGCAAGTTCTGGGAAAATGGGTTTAGATTCTTTCTGAGAAAGCGCGAGTTTTAACGCCAGGGCGCAAAGCAGCCAGGATTTTAACCCTCCCGCAGGTTGGGACTGCGCCAAAACCTGCGGGAGGATAGGCCGGCTGATTTTTCACCTTAGCGGCCTGGCGTTAAAGAATCTTCGGCCAGGTTCTCTCTGATTCTCAGGTCAGGGCGGCAGGGGGCAACAATGGGCAATCGCCAGCATTGTATCAACTGACCTCATTTCATCGCGATTCAGATTCGGAATTGCTGTTTGCAGGCAAGCGTAATTGGACAAGCCGCAGTTATAATTACGCCAAACCTGTTCGCGAGAGAGACCATGACCCACGATATCCCCGGCCCCTATCTAACCGACCCCAACAAACAAGAACATCACCTCCCAATGAACGGCGCCGTCATCGGCAGAGCCTTAGAGTGTGACATCGTCATTGCCAGCAAAAGCGTCAGCCGCGAACATACCCGCCTGTACCGCGAGGGACGGCGCTGGTTTGTGGAGGATATGGGTTCCACCAACGGCACATACTTAAACGATGTGCGAGTCGTTGCAGCAACCGACATCCGCGATGGCGATACGCTGACGGTTGGAGATGTGACCTTCACGTTTCACGACCCCGATTCTACCGTGCGCGAAACCCCCATCCCAGACCTGGATGTTGACGTGCTGGCCGGCGTTGTGCGCGTTAACCGCCGGGCAGTGAGTCTCTCTCCCAAAGAGTTTGCCCTGCTGGCCTACCTCTACGAGCACCGCAATCAGGTCTGCTCAAAAGACGAAATCGGGCGCGCTGTTTGGCCGGAATATGAGAACGGCAATATTTTCGATTACCAGATCGAGAATCTGGTGCGCCGCCTGCGCACGCGCATTGAACACGACCCGGCCAACCCGCAATTGCTCTTCACGGTGCGCGGCCTGGGCTACAAACTGATCACTACCTGAATCCATTCCCCTGTTACTGTGGGTTTCATCGTCAGCCAATAGGCGGCTGATAGCCTGCAAATAGGTTGATTTTCAACCTGCCGGTTATCATCAGACCTGGATGAAACCCATGGCTACCATACTTTCAAGCCCCTGGAAATCAATAGATATGTCCCCCGTCTCCCTTGAAGGGCAAACGCTGGGTAAATACCGCATCCTGGAGCCGCTTGGCCGCGGCGGTATGGCCCAGGTTTACAAAGCCTATCATCCACACCTTGACCGTTATGTGGCCATCAAGGTTCTCCGTCCGGACCTGGTAGAGGATAGCGAGTTCCTGGCGCGTTTTCGGCGCGAGGCGCGGGCAATTGCCGCGCTGCGGCACCCGAACATTGTACAAGTCTACGACTTTGACGCCCAAGACGACCTGTATTACATGGTGATGGAGTTGCTGGAAGGCGATACGCTTAAAGCGCATCTCAACGCCTTCCGAACGCGCGGGGAGCGCCTGCCGCCCGGTGAACTGGTGCGCATCTTATGCGATGTGCTGGACGGCCTAGCATATGCACATGGAGAGGGCATCATCCATCGCGACCTGAAACCGGCGAATATCCTGCTCACCAAAAAGGGTCAGGCGGTGTTGACCGATTTTGGCATTGCGCAGATTGTCGGGGCAACACAATATACCGTCTCTGGAGCATTCATGGGTACGCTCAACTACATGGCTCCAGAACAGGGGCTGCATGGCAGGTGCGACGAGCGTTCTGACATTTATGCGCTGGGCATCGTCTTGTATGAGATGTTGACCGGCAGTGTGCCTTTTGAGGCCGATACGCCTCTGGCAACGCTGATGAAACACCTCAACGACCCCCTGCCCCTGCCCCATGAGTTGGACGCAGAAATCCCCCTGGCGCTGGAAGAGGTGGTCATCCGGGCCCTGGCAAAAAGCCCGCAGGCGCGTTACCAGAGCGCAAACGAGATGAGAGAGGCCTTGCTGAATGCTGCCCAAGCGGCCGGCATTGAACTTCCAAAGGTGGTGAATCTGCCGGGTCTCGCCTCGCCGGCTGCGGGTCGGAGTGGAACCGTGGCCGTCTTCTCCGGCAGCGCGCGCCAACTTATCTCTGACGACAGATTCGCGTCGGGCGATACCGATGTCAGGCCAGTCCATCAACCCGGCCTGATGCGCGCGGGCATTTTGGGGCTTGTCCGCTCTGTTCAGGCCATCTTCGAACCACAGATGACCGTCCAAGAGGTCGTTCCCCAAAAAGCAGGGCCGGCTGTGCTTTATTCGGTGGGGTGGACGGTGCTGGTCAATATGGCGCTGTTATGGGCAAGCGGGGTCTTTGGCTGGAAGGTGTTCGGCAATGCCTGGCCAATGGAATTGATTGCTGCCGGCACGCTATTGGCCGCGCTGATGGCTGCGCTGGCCAACCCCTGGCTGTTCATCCCGGCCGGGATCACCATGGGGTTGGGTTTCATCTTTACGTACTACGCTCTGACCGGCTGGTGGCAGCACTGGATTGTCTTCTGGCCGCTGGTGCCAATCCTGGTCGGCGTGTGTATTGTGGCAGCCGTGCTGCTCAGCCGGCAGGGCAGAAAAGGGCAATTGCTCAGCCGCTATCTTGGCATCTTGATGGCCGCGGTCTCGGTTGTGGCTTTCCTGCCTGTGCTGGCATTGAGCATCCTGCTGCCATAAATCTCTGTTTTGGAACTTGGAGGTTCCCATGCAAAAGCAAGCCTCGCTTCTCTTTGGCCTGACCCTGATTGTGTTGGGCGTGCTGGCTCTGGCCGGCAATATGTATATGCAAAATGTCCTGGACGGTGACTTTCGAGCCTGGCCGCTCTTCGTGGTCGGGGCTGGACTGCTCTTCTGTATTGCGCCTCTTCTTTTCCGGCACGTGCGCGGACTGGCGGGGTTGTACATTCCCGGCATTCCTGTCTTTGTTACGGGCGGACTGCTCTATGCTGCCAGCATCGGCAACAATTGGGGATTATGGGGGCAATGGTGGCCGCTGGAGGTCATCGCGCTGGGCCTGGGTTTCCTGCTGGCTGCCATCTTCTTGCAGGTGATCTGGCTCATCATCCCGGCCTTTGTGGTCGGCCTGACCGGCCTGGCGCTCTTGTTCTGCGCCCTGACCGGTCAATGGGAAGCCTGGGCAGTGTTGTGGACTGTTGTGCCGCTTTCGGTCGGTCTGCCCCTGCTCATCATCGGCGTCCTGAAACGGCTGGACGGCGTCAAACTGGCCGGGCTGATTCTGACCGGCATTGCCGGGATTTTGTTTGCGGCGCTGTCCACTTTGCTGGCCAATGTGGGCCTGGTGGGGCGGCTGGCCGGCCCGGTCATGATCATCGTCCTGGGCGGGTTGATGATCCTCTCGGCGTTGGGCAGGCGCGCCAACGGAGCAGTGGAGGCCCCGGCCGAACAGCAAAACGCCTGAGCGCCTGGTTTGAGCCGATCAACATCAATGCCGCCTTATCGGGCGGCATTTTGCTTTTTGTATTTTTCCGCAACTGCTTTTGAACAGGATGGACAGGACAGGCGGGATAAACGCTTGTGGTGCAGAAAAATCCTGTTTGCCCCTCCCGCAGGTTTTGGCGCATCGGCTGCCGGCCCGGTTCTAACCTGCGGGAGGATCAATCCCCCATCTCAGTTCACGCAAGTTGGCTGGAAGCCGTCTCCGAACCAAAAGGCGGCCAGGCACGCTGGTAGGCCTGGAGAATGCGGTCCCACAGCAGGTCTGCGTTTTCGTCAATCGTTTGTCGCGCCGGTTCGGCCTCAAACCAAGCCAGGGAACGGCGCACGCCCTCGGCCCAGGTCACCTCGCAGGCAAAATCGGGCACAAAACGCTTGATTTTGGCGTTGTCAAAAACGACGCTGTTGGCCTTGTCGCCAATCAGGCTGCCGGTGGCATGCTCGTCGTAGGCAGTGATCAAATCGGAGGGGATGTGGACGAAATTCGGCTTGCTCCCCACTGCCGAGGCAAATTCGGCGTAGATTTGATTCCAGGTCAGGACCTCATCTGAGGTGATATGGAAGGCCTCTCCCAACGCCTGGGGGTGGCCAAACAGCCCAAGCAGGCCTTTGGCAAAATCGGCGTTCCAGGTCAGCGTCCAGAGAGAGGTGCCGTCGCCGGGGATGATGAGCGGTTTGCCCTGCCTGAGCCGCCAGACGGCTGTGTACGGGTGCAGCCAACTGCCGGTGGCCAGCGGGATTTGCGAGGGGCCGTAGGTCAACGAAGGGCGGACTATGGTGACCGGGAAACGTTCCTCATGATAGGCCTGCATCAGCCGTGCTTCACAGGCAATTTTGTCGCGCGAGTATTGCCAGAAAGGATTCTCCAGCGGCGTGGCTTCGGTGACGAGGTAATGGGCCGGCGGTTTCTGGTAGGCGCTGGCCGAACTGATGAAGATGAATTGCCCCGTCTGGCCGCGAAAGAGGCGCACGTCGCGTTCGATGTCGTCAGGCGTGTAGGCTATCCAATCCACAACCACATCAAAGCGGAGATCGGCCAGCAGGTCGGCAAGCAGGCCTGGGTCGGCATGAACGTCTGCCGTGATGACGGAGGCGCCGGCAGGGACAGGGTACTTTTTCGAAACGGAGCGGTTCAGCAGGGTCAGTTTCAGGCCGCGTTGTACGGCCAGTTCTGCGCAGGCAGAACTAATCAGGCCGGTGCCGCCGATGAAAAGGACGTTCACCTTAATCTCCTTCGCCCATTTCGGGCAGGGGTTCAAGCCGGGAGTGCGTGTGAGAGATGAAATTCTCAAGCCAGAAAATGATGAGGCCGGCCCATACCAGGCCAAAGCCAATCGCCCGCTCTGGAGGGAAAGCCTCGCCATAAACCAACACGCCCAGCAGAAATTGCATGGTCGGCGAAATGTATTGCATCAGGCCAATCAGGGTCAGGGGGATGCGCTGGGCGGCAGAGGCAAAAAGCAGGAGCGGCACCGTCGTCACAAGGCCGGCGCCAATGAGCAATAAATCGGTACGGATGCCGTGATGCAAGAAAGCCGCGCTGCCGGTCCACTCAGAAGAGCCCAAATAAAGCAGGGCCGGCAGAAAGAGAAAGCCGGTCTCCAGCGTCAGACCATAGAGGGCGCCGAGCGGGGCAATTTTTTTAACCAGCCCGTAGATGGCAAACGTGAAAGCCAGCGTCAGCGCAATCCAGGGCAGGCCGCCATAGGTATAGGTGAGATAGGCCACTCCCAGCGCCGCCAGCCCAATGGGCAGCCACTGCCAAGGACGCAGACGTTCCCGCAAAATCACAACGCCCAACAATACGCTCAGAAGTGGGTTGATGAAGTAGCCGAGGCTGGTTTCAACAATAAAACCGGCATTGACCGCCCAGACGTATGTCAGCCAGTTGACGCCGATGAGAAGCCCGGCCGTCAGATAAATGAGCAGGACGCGGCGATTCAGTTTTGCCAGTAAAGGGCGCCCCTGTTGGGTCGTCAGGACAACGATCATCAGGGTGATAAAAGACCAGGCGATGCGGTGACCCAGCAGTTGCAACGCGGGCACATCTTTGAGCATCTTCCAGTAAACCGGGAAGACACCCCAGAGGAGATAGGTGGCCAAAGCCAGCCAGATGCCTTTTTTCATAGGGAAGTGTTTTTCCGCCTTGAGCGGCAGCCGCTCATCCTTCTAATGCCCGCAACGCCCGGCGCGCCGCGCTCCCCTGATATTCGGCCGGCAAACTCTGCCCGAACTTGTCAATGTGCGTTTCCAGTTGCTGGCGCAAGAAAGCCTTCAGGTTCTCATCTGGCTCAAAATGGTCAAGCAAAAATTGGAAGATGGCATTGGTTTCAGCGCTCTCTATTTCGTTGACCAGGTGGTAAGCATCTTCAAGGTTGGCTACCCTTGCCAACGCTTTTTCGACTGAAAACTCAGACACGCTTCGCAGCAAGTATTCAATACTGGCGTCCACAGCCTGATTCAAGGTCTGGTCGTCCAGGCGGGAGCGCAGCCCTTCAAGCCATTCGGCGTGTTTGCTTTCTTCGTAAGCATACGCTCCAAAAAAATCTGCTACCGGTTTGTAGGGAGCAAACCTGGCCTGTAAACCCTGATACAGGGTTTGAGAAGCACGCTCAGCAGCAATGGCAATTTCAATAGTGTCGCGAACGGTAAGGGTCATGTTTTTTATCCAACAAATCGAGGTGTGGCCGCTGCAAAAGGTCTGCAGTTGGCAAGATGATGTGTCTATTATAACGCCATGTAAAGCCGCCGGCGCGGGTGCTGAGTTGCATTTATTCCTGCGGCTCAGTGCCGGGAAGATGTTCCCGGTTGCGCCAGTTCTTGACCAGCCGTGTGACAGCATCAAAGAGCAGGGCATAGATCGGGGCAAAGAACAGCAAAGCCAGCAGGAGCAGGCCGGTTACGCAGTAATTCTGCTGCACGATTTCCGGCAGGGTGGATGTGGCCGCCGCCAGCGCCGCCGATTCTTCGTGATAGCGAAGCGGGGCAATCATAACAATGGGAATCAATACGAGGGAGAGAGGCGCCTGAATGCCCAGCCCGGTGAACAAAGCACCGAACAACCCGCTCAGCCCGCCCAGGGCGAAGAAATCCTCCTGCCCAGAGAGCGCTTCCCCATCCCCGGCTTCGGACGGCGTTTTGGCGCGCGTCTCCCAAACCCCAAGCCCGCCCAGCAAGACGCCCAGCCCCAAGCCAAGCGGCAGCCAGAGATGATGTGTAAGCGTCTTCCCGGTAACAAGAAGGGCCAGAGCAAAGGTCAACAGGCTGAGCAGGAAGAAATACCAGGCGGCCAACCGGGCTTCACCCAGACGGCGCAGGAAGTCCCCCCGGCGTTCCGGCCAGGCTTTCAGACATCCCAGTTGGGGCGGGAAATCCAGGCTTGGAAAGCGCACACGCGGCATGAGCCAGTTAAAAAGCGCGGCAACTGCCAGGAGAACCAGGGGCGCCGCAACAGAAAACAGAGGTACCATCAACGCAATAAGAATCGAAAGCAAGAGCGCCAGCCCCAGCAGGTACGGCAGGCGCAGGGTGGGGAGCGGCGCGGCTTTGCGCGTCAGCCGCCAGGCAAAGACCTGCCACAGGAGCAGCCAGGCCAGGTACGTCGCGACCGGCCAAGTAAAGATGCTCGCGGCAGGATAGGGCAGAGCAGTACCTACGCTATTCGCCGCGTTTTGCAAGGTTGGGCCGAGCAAGGCAAAAACAAGTATTGCAACGATCAATGCAAACGCCAGGAACGGCATCAGCAGAGCAGAGAGCATCAGCCAGAAGGCGTTTTCATTTTCTGCGGGTTTTCCGCCGGAGCCGGCAGCCCATCCGCCCAGCGCGCCGAGCAGCGCCCCCAGTCCGCTCGCCGCCCAAATCGAAAGATGGATGCTCCAGACAATGGACAAAACGCTATGCGTCAGCAGGGAGATGAATTCCGCATCGTCCTGTGTGGCATGGATGCCGTACATCAGCATCCGGTGCGCCCCCAACACGCCGGCGGCCGCGCCGCCCAGGGCAATCTCCACGATCCAGGCGGCGATCAGCCCGGCCAGTGCCCCGGCACCGCCTGCCGCTAGCCGGTTGCGCGTCCCGCTTTGACGGGCGGCAAAAGCCCCGGTCAGCAACCAAAAGACCAGAGTCAGCGTCAGGCCAGTCAACGCCAGGCGTTCGTCCGCTGCGGGCCAATCGGCCACAAAATGCCCCGGCAGCCAGCGGTAAAGCGGATAGTACGCCGCGGCGGCGCTCAACAGTCCGCCCAGAAGAGCAATCAGGAAGATGCGTTTGGACATGGAGACTCCTTTCCCGCCACAAAGCAAGGGTGCAGCCGGTAGAAACGGGTTGGTTATATTCTACATCCAACTGCCGTGCCGCCGACCTTGCTGGCCCTTAACAAAAACCCCAAAAGGGGCAGAGAGAAGGCAAAAAAGCGGCTCATCCATCGAGACGTGATGGGCTTTTGTCAACTGGCGTTTTTGCGGCTTGGCGTTAAGGGGTTTTCGAGGCTTCCCTAAAAAAAGACACAGACCTTGCTGTCTGTGTCAAGTCGGGGCGCCCGGAGCGCCCGATAAAGCCCGCTTTTTACCCGTCGTCGCCGCCAAAGGCGCTGAAGAAATCAGCAAACGCGCCGTCAGGTGGGACACCCCGGATCGTCGAAGCCCGTACTCAGAAACGCTGTTTTCCCGGTTCGAACTGTGGGCCGCGGCGGCGACGATTTATCAATTGGTGGCGCCTGTTTCGCTGTTCTGCAGCGGCATGGCGACCCCGTTTAGGACACTGGTTTCCCTGAAGCGCCGCACGAGCCGGGACTGAGACAACCGAGAAGACAAGCGCCAGGCTTCGTTCGCTGCGATGGGGCGAGGCCTTTTTGGGGGTTATGGAACCTGTCAATTTCAGCCCGAAAACACTATCTTTTCGTTTCTTAAAACGCTGTGCCGACACGCTTTTTACTTACACAGGCAATTATTTGCATGGAAATGTAAGGTCTTGTAATTCTATACCTCTTGCTGTTCTGTAATTCTGTACCTTTACAATCCAATAATTCCATACCCCCTGCTATCCTCTTGCCAAGGTGAAAGTTTTTGCTCG
>JAIOAQ010000018.1 GCA_019873735.1 Chloroflexota bacterium
CTTTCAGTATCCACAAACGGATCGAGGTGGGTGAAACGATAGCACGAAAGCTAGATATTTACGTTGTCTTTTCCTTTCAGTATCCACAAACGGATCGAGGTGGGTGAAACTTTTGACGGAGCCAGGTCAGGTCACGCCGCTGCTGGCTTTCAGTATCCACAAACGGATCGAGGTGGGTGAAACACGCCAGCCGCGCCTTCAATTCCTTCTCGTCCTTCAACCTTTCAGTATCCACAAACGGATCGAGGTGGGTGAAACCCGTGATTTTGTGTAAGGCACTTGACAAACAGGTTTCTTTCAGTATCCACAAACGGATCGAGGTGGGTGAAACAAAGTACGCCGGTACGAGCGTGCCCGTGAGCGGCAGGCTTTCAGTATCCACAAACGGATCGAGGTGGGTGAAACGGACGAGTTCGCGGCCATGGCCGGGGCCGAGACCGGCCTTTCAGTATCCACAAACGGATCGAGGTGGGTGAAACGGCCATCTGCATGAAGAGCATCGAGACCAACCCGGCTTTCAGTATCCACAAACGGATCGAGGTGGGTGAAACATGACGAAAGCAAAGACAAACCAAAGCGCGCCGTTACTCTTTCAGTATCCACAAACGGATCGAGGTGGGTGAAACAAATCAATGCCTGCGCCGATGAAATTCTACGACTGACTTTCAGTATCCACAAACGGATCGAGGTGGGTGAAACAGTTTTTCCCCAATCTCGCTTAACCGCTCCATTCCCTTTCAGTATCCACAAACGGATCGAGGTGGGTGAAACCTGACGCATCGCCGAATCATGCTCGTCCAAGCGCTCTTTCAGTATCCACAAACGGATCGAGGTGGGTGAAACACCTATGAGCAAGCCGCCGCCCGTTTGACTCCCAGTCTTTCAGTATCCACAAACGGATCGAGGTGGGTGAAACCGAGATTACGCGCAGGCACTCCAGGCGCTCAAGTCCTCTTTCAGTATCCACAAACGGATCGAGGTGGGTGAAACGCGCTATCCGCGCTATCTCCAACGCTAGGCGATTTATCTTTCAGTATCCACAAACGGATCGAGGTGGGTGAAACCAACCTCCGCGCCGACTGTCACCTGCGGAATTTTTGCTTTCAGTATCCACAAACGGATCGAGGTGGGTGAAACAAGTCCATGCCAATCGTTGCCATTTGTTTTTCTGTCCTTTCAGTATCCACAAACGGATCGAGGTGGGTGAAACGGTGATCAGCACCAGAACGATCCCGATTACCAATGCCCTTTCAGTATCCACAAACGGATCGAGGTGGGTGAAACTATTCGCTGGGCGAGCTGGATGCGCAGTTGCGCAGCCTTTCAGTATCCACAAACGGATCGAGGTGGGTGAAACAAGACCAGATAGACGCGCCTGCCATTCGACACGATCTTTCAGTATCCACAAACGGATCGAGGTGGGTGAAACCTCCAACGCCCCAACGACCCAGGCGCTTTCCGGCGGTCTTTCAGTATCCACAAACGGATCGAGGTGGGTGAAACGCGACCGCGCTCCCATCCTGTTCTTCGTGGACGAGATCTTTCAGTATCCACAAACGGATCGAGGTGGGTGAAACGCGCGGGCAAATGTCAGGCGGACGGAGATGACATCTCTTTCAGTATCCACAAACGGATCGAGGTGGGTGAAACCAAGATGACGCTGCTGCAGAATGTCGCGCTTATCGGCTTTCAGTATCCACAAACGGATCGAGGTGGGTGAAACTCAGGTCGTCGCCGAAGTGGAGTTCGCCCTTATAGATCTTTCAGTATCCACAAACGGATCGAGGTGGGTGAAACGGAGTTTAAGGCACAGGGGGTTAAGGGGGAGGATGAGGTGGGTGAAACGGCCTTCTCGAAAATCTCCGCCAGCGCGCTGCGCTCTTTCAGTATCCACAAACGGATCGAGGTGGGTGAAACCCCCTTGTTTCTAACGGAAAAAAGGCTCTTTTTGCTGTTTTGTCAGTATTCGAAGGCTTGTAAGCCCGCTGAAGCGATTTTTTACGCCATCTAAAATTTCCATAATTGCTCTCTCTTTGCCTTTCTTCGCAAACTGTAATTTGCTCAAAAACAGGAGCGATTTGCGACACCTAAACCACATCGTTGCAAAAACGACGAAATTCACAAGCCAGGCACTTGCGCCGGTTAGGTGTAGGAGCAGGCATGACCTCATAGCGCAAGACACGGTGCATCTCTACCAACGCTGCCTGAAGAGTTGCACGCGCCTTCTGGTCTATCTTGATCTCTTCCGCTCTACGCTGCGGAATAGCATAGCAAAAGCCACGCCTTGCTGTATAACCAGAAGCCTCTTCAAGCATAACCCCATATGCCACAATTTGCAACTTAAAATGCTCTCCCAACACATTCGAAAACTTGTAATCCACCGGGATCACTTCGCGGACGCTATCTCGCCAGATGACCATGTCCACCTTGCCGCGCAGGCCGAGGGTCGAGGAAAGAAGCGGGACTTCAAATTCGCGGCGGCCATCGCTCAGCCCATACGTCCGCAGACTGCGGCGCGCCTCCCGTCCTTCTTCTGCTTCTCCTGCATCTTTTCCCGCTTCCATCTTGTACGTGGTCGGACGGACGCCCGGCAGGCAGACCTGATAATACAGGATGCGCGGACAATAGACCCATTGTTTGAAATCGGTCACCCGAAAAGGGGCTTCCAGGTCAAGCGTTTCCATCCTGCCTCCCAGATTGGTCAATACACCGTCGTTTGCGCCAGTCTTCGGCGCACAGCGGGAACATCTGAATATTGCCCGGTTTCTTGCCCAAGATTTTCTTGACTTTCAAAAACAACTCCTCCTGTTGGGTGGGCAGCAGCCAGCCCAAAAAGGCGCTGAATTGAATCCGGTCGAGGCCATAGTCCAGGCAGGCATCAGCCACCTTGAGGCGTTTTCGGTCGTCCGGAATATCGTAAACCAGGAGAGTGTTAGGCTCTCGCTTTGACATTACCAATCCAACGTCAACGGTTCGTAGGCGCTGCGCTCGCCGCGCAGAAAGGTGGCAACATGACGAGCCTGCATCTGGATAACGGCGCGAATGGGATAGCGTTTGTGTTCAAACACGACTTCGCTTTCCAGCCTTTCGTGAATCTTTTCGGCCAACATTCGCCGCGTTTCCCTGGTGAGCAGGTTGTGTTCATCGAACTCAAAGGCAACATTCTTGTTGGCCAGCCCAAAAATGGTGCGGTCAACAACCACCGGCCGGAATTCTTCGATGAAATCCAGGGTCAGGCTGGGCTTGCCCGGCCGGTCAACGTGCAAAAAGCCGGCAAACGGGTCGAGGCCTGCCAAAACCAGGGCACGCTCTACCTGACCATACAAAATGCCATAGGCATAATTGAGGGCCGCGTTGATTGGGTCGGTTGCGCCACGGCCTTTCCGGCCAGGGAATTGATATTTTTCGGGCAATACCTGCTTCACCGCCTGCCAGTATTTTTGGGCGGCGCGGCCTTCAATGCCCATCAGTTCATGCCGCAGGTCGGCAACAGTCAGCGTGCCATCCTGATATTCGGGGTAGTGACGGATTTGCTCCATCTCGATCCAGTGATCAAGGACTTCGTTGGCACACAGGCGCAATTCGCGATAGAGGGCCGGGTTGGTCTCTTTGCGATATTTCGCCATGTACTTGAGCAAGTTCGATTGGTTTTGCAGTTTCCCCAGGCCAAAGCCAAGCACCAGACTCAAGCCGCGGGTAGTGTTGAATGCCTCCAGTTGGGCGCGCCGCGTGGCAATCGTGCCGGTCAGCCCGGCGCTGTATAAACTGGCATAAGCCGTCCCCGTTCCACTGACAAAGTAGATAGGGATGCCGCGCTCGGTACACTCACGCACCGCATCGGCGCTCAGACTTACCCCCTGGCCGGCAATCACCACCGACTCCAGGTGAATGAGCGGGGCCTGTACCAGTTTCTCCTCGCCTTTGCTGACGATGAGCCGCTCGCTGTGCTTCCCAAGAAAAGCGCCATACTCATCAACAATGAGATGCTGGACAATCATCCCCAGTACCCATCCTTTCCGTCCAGTTCCACCTGAAAGACGCCGTTGCCCTTGGCGGTCAATTTGCCCACCTGCACGCCCTGCCCCAGCAGCAGAAACGGCAGCAAATCGCTCCAATGCTTTGAACGATAGACGGCCCAACCGACAAAGCCGCCCATTGGCGTTCTTCCGCCGGTCCGCCCGGAAGGCCCCCACAAGTCCACCCATTGCGTAGATTGGTCCACGAGGCGGACTTCATCGGCCAGTTGCCACAACCTCTTCACCTCCTCAGGCGAACGTTTTTGGCCGCCGTTATGCTGCCGGGCAAGTTCGTCAATGCGTTCGAGCAGGCGACGGAAGAAGACGCCGAAATCAGGCGCCTTGACCAGGGCATCCGATTCAATCAGCCGGGTCGGAGAAAGGAAGCGGAGGCGCAGATCGCCTTCGGGCGGGTAGCGCTGCGCCGCTTCTTCCGCTTCCTTCCAACCGATCGGCAGGTTGCGCGGACGAACGATCTTTTCTCCCTCCGAGAGGATGGGGTAACTCTCACCCGTCAGCGGGTTCAGGACGTGAATTGACCTGATCTCGAATTTGCCGCGTCCCGGCCCCACGCCTGCCTCTCCCATGGCCGAGGCGGCCAGCACAAAATAGGGCAAAAAGTCGAATCCCCGGCCGAACAACGTCAGGGTGAAATGGAAATCCTGACCGGGGGTCAGCACATCGAGCGGCGGTTGCGGGCCGGCCACGGCGTAGACCCGGCGCACCACACCGGGGTCAACCTCGGCAGCCAGCAGCCAGCAAGCCGGACAGACGGCTGCATGCTCCGCAGATGGCTTTTGGGCGCGGCGCGTTTCGGCACAAACTGCACGCAGCATCACCTGCGCCAGTGCATCACGCAACTGCTCCGCGCCCTGGTAGCGCCCCAGCCGAATATTCTGCACCGCCCGGGCCTGAAAGCGAAGATGGGTGAAGGTGAGAGGGGTGGTCATAGGGGTTGCACGGGGTAATTAGCATTCATCGTCATATTCTTGCCATGTTTTATCAAAAATCAGGCCAATTTCACTGTTGTAGGGAGCTCGGACCACGGGGGGCATATGATTATCGCCGGGAAGGATGCAACCTTGATTTTGCAGGGCATGGTAGCGGCCCCAGCCAATCGGAACAAGCAGCTCTCGCGCTCGAATGGGTTCGTTATCGGCCAATTCTAAATATTCATCAAAACAGGCTTCTGGTAGCACCTCTATCCCATCGAAGGCTTTATAAAACTCATCTTCCAAAGAATCGCTGGAGTTGAAAGGTCGCAAGGTATCCAGAACGCTGGCTTGAAATTCCTTTGCCGTTTTGGCAAATTCTGCCTTCCACCTTTCAGCGACTTCTCCAGCATAAATTTCATCCAGCCATATGCCTACTTTGCTTTCATCAATTGGTCTGCCGTTTTCGCGCCACAGGACTCTAAGCGTACCCATAATCAGTTTGTCGGTATAAATCCTCTGTCCATCATCGGGTAAAGTAAAAACGTGAACTGGTGCCAAGTCTTTCAACTTCCGACGACGGTTGATACGCCCAAATCGCTGAACGAGGGCTTCCAATGGCGCGGGTTGGGTATAAATTGTGTTCAGATCTATATCCAAACTGACCTCGACAACTTGGGTAGCAACCAGAACAATCGGGCGATAATCGTTGCTTTCTGGCCTTGCTGCATCCCGAATAAACTTTTCTTTGTTTTGTCTGTCTCGCAAGTTAAATCTTCCGTGTAATAGTTCGACTTCAATTCCATCTTTCCTCAAATGTATTAATCTGCCGTAGGCTCTTTGGGCGTGATCAACCAGATTGCATACCACTAAGACTGATTTGCCAGCGCGAGCATCCATTTCAATTCGCTTGAAGTTTTCTGGCTCAAACATATCACCTTCAATGACTTCCAGCCAATGGCGCTGAAATTCCTGGAATAATTCCGGGGAAGCATTAATTTCCGTTAAATCTCCAAGCGCTTCGCGCAGCCAATTCTTGATCAACGTTGGAAAGGTGGCAGACATAATGAAAAAACGGGAATGGTAGTTCTTTCGCAGATATTCAATTGTTTTGAGTATTAGCGCCAGCCGTTTGGTTTCGTAAGCATGGATTTCATCGAAGATAAACAGGCCATTATGATAGTCAGTAAGTTGTGTTTCGTAGCCCTTCAATCGGTACATGCTTTTTAGCATCTGGTAAGGGCTAAAAACGCGCACAGGTGGATAGTTGAGTTTACTCAAGTCGCGCATTTGCCGAGCAATGCGGGCAGCATCTTGTGACTCGTAATCGCGTTCCATTAACTGTCGGTACAACGCCAGCAAACTGTGACCATGCTGCAAACCCACTTTGTCTTCGCCAAAAGTCTCTTTTAGGCGGATTTCCATCGCATTCATACTGGCCTGATAGGGCAGGGTGTAGAACAGACGCGGGGCGTTTCGCCCATCTTTGACCTGTCCAGCAGCCCACAGTAAAGCGGCTTCAGTCTTCCCACTACCGGTCGGAGCAGTCAGCAGAACCGAATTGATTGTGGTTTCGGCGTCGGTTTGGTGTTTGAACAGACGTTCACGATGGATGCCCCGTCTTTCGACCACATCTTCGGAACGAAACACTACCGAAGGGAGCGATCCCAAATGTGCAGAAGCACTGTGGTCAGCATTGATCAGCATACCGCGCAAAACGAACAAGGGAACAAGCGCCTGAGCATTGGTCTCTCGGCTGATTTGATAAATAAATTTACTAAAACTTGACAGCCATTTACGAATACGCTTCACTGCGTTAGGGGCAAAATCCGTTTCCGGTGCAGGAACAAATTGGACCGACGCTACCCCAAATGCGTCCAGCCCAAGGTTCTGTGCCCACGCCCAGCCACACGTCACAATCCAACGATGAATCCCTTGAAGACGGGCAAAAGTAAGGCCATCAAATTGAGTCAAAAGTGGATCAACTTCTCCTTCTTCGAGCATTGGATATCCCTGATAAATCAGGTAGTCCGCATCTTTATGGTGAGAGATGATGGCTGCTACAATCCACAAACGCTCTTGCGCATTTAGTCCATCAGCGATCCAGTCCAAAAAAGCCAATGAAAAGACTTCGTGGCGATGTTTTCCCCAACGTTCCTTAAGGGTTTTATCCTTTTGCAAAACACCTTGAAATGCCGGCATGACTTTGCCAAAATCATGCAAGAACGCGCCCCAGTACAAGCAATGCCATAAACGCGGTTGATTGAGCTGTCTAGGCAAAGAGGAGTGCAATTTGATAAAGTCGGCTAGGCGGCAAAGCACCAGCCAAGTGTGGTAGGCGAGGGTCTCGGCCTCAGATCCCTCGCCTTTCTCCGCACTTTTTGCCCACAAATCATCAATCCAATACGGCCAGGGATTAGGATGCATCCTCGTCACCTACAAAACTGAGAAAGATCAAACCTCGTTTTGCGCCCCCGTATTCTGGGGTGGTTGGATCAACCCAATATAACTTCTCGGGTTTTTCACCAAACCATAGAAAATCAGATTCGCTATCCAGACGTTCTTGCACCACAAAGTAACGCGCAAATGTTGGGTATCGTTTGTGGGTATAGTCCAAATAGCGCGGCATCAGGACGGCAAAACCCCGATTGGTATAACGAGTAGTACTGTAAGGCAAGAGAGTGTGCTCGAAATATGCGTGCGGGGACTGCACTAAGTCTAGCACATCGACATCGGTGTAGGTAAACAAATCCTGCGAGCGGCCCAATACAACGGCGTAACGGGGACTTCGGAAAGCCGATTCCCACTCTGGGCGATTTATGTACAACGTTAATCTGGGTTGGAAGAGCAGTTCCCGGTCAAAAGGATTAACGTTTCCTTCCAATACTTTTGGGTCATCGCGGCCTTTTAGATTGCCGGATGAAGGCGTTAGAAGGATAATATGCTCAATATCCCTCGTCTTGGCCGCATACGTAAAGTGATAAGCGAATTTCACGCCCTGTGGATCAAACCATTTGCCTAAAGCACTGGCAATATGCCCATAAATCGTCGCTGGAGGCGGCATTGGAAAAGTGGGGTGAATTTGTTGCATGAAGTGAGGGTAGCGGAAGGAGGTGGTTAATCCCTCCGCTACCACTTTGAGCACTCGCATGGGAGCCTCCTAGTCCAACCAATTGGGGTTCTCTTCCAATTTCTTGATCAATGCCTGATAGGTCTTGCGCGGATGATCGATGTGGACATTGTCTTTGTCTTTAGCCCAGGTCGCAAATTTAGATCGTTCATCATCAAGATAGCCTTGCGCCCACCCAACATAGATGGGTGAAAGAATGTCATCAGCAAAGACAGTCATTACCTCATCCAGTGCTCCAGTGTTGATCATTGGTTGACCTTTGGGATTCGCGCTGACGGTGTGGCCAAAGATATGGTTACCGCCCTTAGTTACGGCAAGCATGACCAGAGGTGGAGTCACATCAGTATAATGTAGCGTTTGCTTGGCGCCACCTTCCAACCGCGCCAACCCATCTAGCAGTGCGCTGACGCGATGCAGGCGTTCGGCTTTTGGCAGGCGGTAGGATTTTTCGGCTTCAAGATGTTCCAGGCCGCGCTCGAGGGCAATTTTTACACGCACATCATCCAGATTGCGGTAACCGGTTTTGTTGCGGTAGGAAAATGTTCCAGCGGCTTGCAAATCAAGCGAGAACAGGCCACGCAGGGTCGCGCGATAAAACTGGTGTTCGTGCGGTACGGGGTCTCCCTCGTGACGCGCCATCACGCCAAAATCTTCGGTGATGTTAACTGGAGCAATAGAAACCAGAGTGCTGACTCGAAAGGGAGAGAGTCGCGTAACAGTGTCGATCGTCGGAGTTTCTTCGGCGCGGCTTTTGTCCGCTTCGCGTTTCTCCACCGCTGATGCCTTCTTCGATGGCGCACGCATATAACCCAACAAATCATCGTCCCACCAAATGACCGGATTGGCATCTGTATATGCTACTTTTTCTTCTCGGTAGATAGGTGCAGATTGCCAATCACCGTTGGCCTGCAGAGTTTCACGCAGCCAGTATCGGAAGGCCTGGGCAGAAACGTAAGGGTAGGCGCCTTCTTTCGTGCGAATCATCTTGACTCCCACAGTATTATCAGTTCGTGCGCCAGGAATATTGCCTAGATTGTTCAGGGCAGATGCTGAAGCATCAATCAGCAGTAAACCAGTGATGAAAGTCATGGGAAAGCCTCCTTATATGTGGCAGATGATTTGGTATATGATGATGGTCAATCATTTTCAATTTCTTCTTCTCTTTGAACATCGGCTAGAGCGTCCTGGTTCGCTCCTAACCAGCCATTAGCGTACAATTGCTCTACCATGCGGATGAGCACCAGGTCGCGGGCCAATCGCCAATCTACCTTTGCCAGTTCTTCGCCTTCCTCAAACACACTAATGTAACCGTCCAGTGTTAGAAAGGGCGAATTACCGCGTCGGGCCTGTGCTGTGTTCGCCTTGATGAGTTCATTGCGAATCAAGTCATAGCGATTGAGCGTGTAAAAGTTGCGGAAGAAACGCCGGTCATTTTGGCTTCTAACATATTCGGCCAGCATGTCTCCTAATTGACGGATTTTTTCGATACGTTCTCTTTCCATGTGCATAATCCTCCATAAAAACGGTTCGGTCAATTTCCAGGAAACGAGTCCCATTTCGCGTTGAAGCGAATAACTGCCGCGCGGGTCAACTTTGTCCTTTGCAAAGCGCAACGGATCGCGCAGGAAATAGGTACGGATGAAGCGCGGCGCGTGGTGGTAGGGATCTTCAGCAACCCGGAACAGGTCTTCATACAAGTAGTTGCGGCTTGGGGACGGCGTTTCTATATCTCCTTTCTTGGTTTGTACAATTTCCCAGGCACGATGAACAATATACTCCCATGCCCGGGCGTATTCAGCTTGTAGCATTTGCTTCAAATATAAAATTATCTGACTGGGAAGGTGGTAGATATTCAAACCAACACCCTGCCCACTGTTCGTCAGGTGGTAGGCAGTAATCGAAAAAGGTTCGTTGGATTCCTTGCTAAGCAATTGCATCTGGCGGGATTCAAGAAGCGTGTGAATGAGTAGAGTGCGAAATTTCAAGTGTGGTTCAGGTATTTTACTGCTACCCGCTTCTCGAGCTACACTGATCAGACGCCGATTTTCTTCCAGAAATTTTCCCGTAAAATGGCGAGTGATTTCAGGGTTGTCAGAGTGAACAAATAACAAGCGCCCTTCGCACTTGGCGCTACCTAACGGCAAAGCCTGAATTGCTAGCAAGGTTTCTCCAGAAACAGGTAGCCCAGATTCACCATAGGGGAAAAAGTTAATTACATCCTCGGCAGTCAACAAGGGAATATGCTGGCGAAAAGCATTGCCGGGGTTGAGTTTTCCTTCTGGGCTTGTATCCAACGGCACATTAGCAGAAGGTAAGCCCATGAAAACATCCATCACATCTAACCTAGGGGCGTTGGTCCGGAAGGAGCGCAAAAGCCGTTCTTTATATATTTCTTGTTTGTCAGGTTGGTTAAAAAAGGCTGGATTGGTGAAACCGGAATTAGGGAATGCCACCGTGAGATAACTCCGCAGCGGATTGACGGTGTAATTTTCCGCCATGTAATCGGCCATGGCCTCCAGATCGGCTTCAACTAATTGCTCCGGTCGGTCTTTGTTGGCAAAGGCGGTAATCGTCGCGAGTCCAACATCAACCAATGGATGTCCTGTGTATTTCAGCATACTCACTCTCCTTTTTGTTTCCATAAATCCTTGTCAACTTTTGCACATCTTCCTTACACACCTCGCGCAGCCAATTGGGTGCTAAAACTTCCACATCACTGCCCCACCCCCGGATCCATGGGAGCATTTCTTTTGGTTCTGCAATTTTAGCACGCCAGATGAGATAACCGCTATCTTTTTCTTCTGCTACCTCCTGGGAACGATGCCACCGCGACTCTTGAATTCGGTGAGCAACCCGCGGATGAAAGCGCAGTACAACCTCTACCGGTTCTGTATCGGTGTACCAGATGCCCCATGCATCTGCCAGAAATTTCGTCGGATCGAAATCGGCAGGGATGGTATATGTTTCGCTCAACAGTTCCACTTGTTCAATTCGCTCAATTTTCATTGTCCGTAATGCCTTGCGCGTCTCACTAAACCCAATTGTGTGTACCGACTGCCCGATAGCATACGGTTCGATGAAGTAAACACAGAAAACATGCACCTGCACCGAATCCTGGGGCTGTTTGCGATGCCACACCTTCACCTTGCGTGATTCCGCCCAGGCAATGGTCAACTTCTCGAGCACATCCAGATAGCGCGGATCCTGCCATTGGGCCGAGTCATCCATCACGTCGGCAGCCTGCTTGATGTGGGTGCTGATGTGCGGGGCCAGCCTCTCCAGCGCTACGCCCAGTTTGCGCAGCGCCGAGGCCGCATGCGGATTTTGCCTGTCCATGCGGGTGGCCAAAAGTCTGGCCGCCAAATGCACCGCCGTTGCCTCGTGCAGGGTAAACGCCACCTTGACCAGATAGGCCGAACGATCCAGGCTGATCCGCCCATCCTCATGCACAATGGTGGGATAGAGTCTCTGAAAATCATACAGGTTGCGATGAATCACCGAGCGGTCCACGCCCAAATGTCGCGCCATTTCAGATTGGGTCATGCCGTTCGGGTGCGATAACAGCAGGGCTTCCATTTTCATCAGACGGTCGGCTTTGTTTTCAGCGCGTGACATAAAAACCTCTGCAACAAAATTTTATTTGTAATAGCATAGCACAACACCCGTGCTGATTCTGCAACATTTTGTCACTGCCTACCCTCCCGCAGGTTTTGGCGCAATGTCCAGGTCAGAAGACGTCTCTATGATTGCCGGTATTGCTTGCCGACGCCATTCTCACCTGCGGGAGGGTTAAAGGTAGGCAATTACGTCATTTTTCATCTTTCCCTTCGGAACGGCCACAAACGGCCGTGATCATCTTCGCTCACCAGCAGACCGCGGTCTTCCAGAGCCGGCAGGGCGCGGGTCACCTCCGAGCGATTCACCCCTAGCAGTCGGGCGATGAAGCCCGGATGTTCCCCCGGATATTCCTCTATTTTACGATAAATTCCCTCCAGCCGTTCAGGATTCGGTTGACGTGCCATTGCAAACCTCCGTATGATGTGTGATTTTGTCCACAGGATACAGGAGGCATGTTGCAAGTACGGCAACATAGGGAACCGAAATTGCTTCTTCTCAAGCAGCAGCGCGTGTGCAACTTTCGGGTGAGTTTGCCATCCAACACATTATCAAGCCGCCTCAAATCTGATAGAATCACACCGCTTTCCATTTCCCCTCGTTATTTCGGAGCAGCATGTCCACACAAAAAATTGTCAACGATTTTGCCATCAGCATTGCCACGGTCAACGGCTCGGGCAGCCAGACCGCCAATAGCACCCTCTTGCGCGCCTTTTTCAAGATGGGCATCCCGGCCTCGGGCAAGAACCTGTTCCCCTCGAATATCCAGGGGCTGCCCACCTGGTACCTGATTCGGGTCAGCAAGGACGGGTTTACCGCCCGCAAAGACGTCTCAGAAATCGGGGTGGCCATCAACCCCGCCACGTTCATGCAGGACCTGCAGGCGGTTCCGCCGGGCGGGGCCTTCTTTTACGCCGATGACATTCGCCTGCCCATCGGCCGCAGCGACATCAGCCTGTACCCCATGCCGGTCAAAGCAATCAGCCGTGAGGCCGATATCCCGGCCAACCTGAAGGAGTACGTTGCCAACATGGTCTATGTCGGCGTCTTGGCGCACATGCTCGGCATCCCAGAGAGCGTCATCCACGAATCGGTCTCGTATCAGTTCAAAGGCAAAGAAAAAGCCACCGAAGTGAACATGATCGTCGTCCGCGCCGCCATGCAGTGGGCCGCCGAAAACCTGACCAAGACAGACCCATTTGCTGTAGAGCCGATGGACAAGACCAAAGGCCTGTTAATGACCGACGGCAACACCGCCGCCGCGCTGGGCGCCATTTACGGCGGCTTGCAGTTTGCCGCCTGGTATCCGATCACGCCCTCTTCCTCGCTGGCCGAAACGCTCAACCAATACCTGCCCAAACTGCGCAAGACGGCCGACGGCAAGAACACCTACGCCGTTTTGCAAGCCGAAGACGAACTGGCAGCAATCGGCATGGCCATTGGCGCCGGTTGGGCCGGGCTGCGCTCTATGACAGCCACCGCCGGCCCCGGCCTGAGCCTGATGACCGAGTACGCCGGCCTGGCCTACTTTGCAGAAGTGCCGGTTGTCGTTTGGGATATTCAACGCAGCGGCCCTTCCACCGGCCTGCCCACCCGCACCGCCCAGGGCGACCTGACGATGGTCAACTTTCTCAGCCATGGCGATACCCAGCATGTCATCCTTCTGCCGGGCGACCCCAAAGAATGCTTTGAGTTTGGCTGGCAGGCCTTTGACCTGGCCGAGCGCCTGCAAGCCCCCATCTTTGTCCTATCGGACCTCGACTTGGGCATGAATCAATGGATGAGCAAGCCCTTTGAGTACCCCAACCGGCCCATGGACCGCGGCAAAGTCTTATGGGAAGAAGACCTGGAGAAACTCAACGGCATCTGGGCGCGCTACAAAGATGTGGACGGCGACGGCATCCCCTACCGCACCGTGCCGGGCAACCTGCACCCGGCGGCAGCCTGGTTTGCCCGCGGCGCCGGCCACGATGAAACCTCGCGCTACTCCGAAGACCCGCAGGTTTGGGAAAGCAATCTCCTGCGCATCAAAAAGAAATACGAGACCGCCAAACAGTACCTGCCCGCGCCGGTCATAGACGAGAGCGGACAAGAGATCGGCCTGATCGCCTACGGCTCGGTCACCCCGGCGGTGGAAGAGGCCCGGGTTCTGCTGGCCAGCCAGAGCGGAGTCCGAACCGATTTCCTGCGCCTGCGCGCCCTGCCCTGCACGCAGGAAGTCCACGACTTCGTCCAGCGCCATCAGCGTCTCTACTTTGTCGAGGCCAACCGGGACGGCCAACTGCGCCAACTGGCGTCCATCGCTATGCCCGGCGAGGCGCACAAATTCCGCTCGGCCTGCCATACCGACGGGCTGCCCCTCACCGCCCGCTGGGTAGCCAACACCATCCTGGCCCAAGAGGAGAAATAAGATGACCACACCCGCTTCCCCTGCTCAGGTCAACAGCATCGGCCTGACCAAAACCGATTATCGCGGCCTGCCCAGCACACTCTGCCCTGGCTGCGGCCATAACTCAATCGCCAATCAGATCATCGCCGCCTGCTATGAGATGGGCCTGCTGCCCGAAAAGGTGGTCAAGTTCAGCGGCATCGGCTGTTCGAGCAAAAGCCCGGCCTACTTTTTGAATCGCTCCTTTGGCTTCAACGGCGTGCACGGACGCATGCCCTCTCTAGCCACAGGAGCACGTTTTGCCGATACCAGTTTGGAGTTCATCGGCGTCTCCGGCGATGGCGATACGGCCAGCATCGGCATGGGTCAGTTCAAGCATGTTGTCCGCCGCAATGCAGCCATGCTGTACATTGTGGAAAACAACGGCGTCTATGGCCTGACCAAAGGGCAATTCTCGGCCACTGCCGAGGTGGGCCTGGCGCTCAAACACCAGGGCACCAACCCATACATGCCGGTGGATATTTGCATGGAGGCGCTGGTCTCCAATGCCACCTTTGTGGCGCGCTCCTTTGCCGGCGACTCAAAGCAAGTGCGGGAGTTGATCAAGGCCGGCGTGGCGCACAACGGCATTGCCGTCTTGGACATCATCAGCCCATGCGTGACCTTCAACAACGAGGAAAACTCCTTCCACTCGTACACCTGGAGCAAAGACCACACCGAACCACTACACGAAATCGCCTTTGTTCCAAAATTGAAAGAAATCGAGTTCGACGATCCCTTTGAAGAAGGCGAAGTGCGCGAGGTGACCATGCACGACGGCTCGGTGGTCATCCTCAAGAAACTGGAAAAGGATTACGACCCCACCGACCGCTGGCAGGCCCTGCGCGTCATGGAAGAAGCACAGCGCAAGAACTGGCTGATTACCGGACTCATTTACTACGAGCAGGGACGCCCCTCCCTGACCGACCTTTACAACCTGCCCGAAAAGCCGCTCAACCGGTTCACCGAAGCGGAACTGCGGCCTGCTCCTGAAACCCTGGACAGCCTCAACGCTCTGTTCACATAACCCGCCGGGAAAAGCCTGCATGCAACGCTCTCTCTACGGTCTGATTGCGGGCCTTTCGGCCGCCTCCATCTGGGGCGGGATGTACGTCGTCAGCAAAGCCGTGATGGACGTTGTCCCGCCCTTTACGCTTCTCACCAGCCGCCTTTTGCTTGGCATTGCTGTGCTGGGATTGCTTCTAGCCTTCCGGCGTCAACAAAAGGTAACGCCGCAACAATTCTGGCAGGTCTTTGGCGTTGGTCTGGTGGGCTACGGTGTTTCGCTGGGCTTTCAGTTCGTCGGCACCCACCTGTCCACGGCTTCCAACGGCGCGCTGGTCACTTCGGCCACGCCGGCTTTTGTCCTGCTTTTTGCCTCGCTGCTGCTGAAGGAAAAAGTCACCTGGAAGCGCCTGCTGGCGCTGGCGGTGGCCTCGCTGGGCGTGCTGGCGATCATTGACCCGCGCACGGCCGATTTCTCTTCGCGGCTCTTCCTGGGCAACCTGAGCCTGGTGGCGGCCGCGGTGACATGGGCGCTCTATTCAGTGCTGGTGCGAGCCGTCACGCGCCGCGTGGATGTGCTCAGCGCCAGCGCAATTGCCTTTGCCGGCGGCTTGCCTGTCAGCCTGCCGATGAGCACCTGGGAAGTCGCCGGCGGCGGACTGGGGCATATCACCTGGGGCGTCATCGGCGGCGTGCTGTTCATCGGCATCATTTCGACCGCCCTGGCCATGTACCTGTGGAACACCGCCTTCACCCTGCTGGAGGCCGGTACTGCCTCCTTAACCTTCTTTGCCCAGCCGGTGGTGGGCACGATCCTGGGCGCCATCTTCCTGGGCGAAAAAATCACCCCGCTCTTCATCCTGGGCGGGGTGCTGATTGGGCTGGGAATCTTAATCGCAAGAGAGTAAGCGCCTTTAGACTCCCACCGTGTGCAACAAAGCCAGCGTCGGCGGGCGGGCCGCCCCCACCGGAAAACCGGAGACGACCACCACCTGCTGACCGGGGCGGGCAATGCCCGTCTCGTGTACCGCCTTTTCCACGGCAAGAATCATATCCTCCAGCGTATGCGAGAACCGCACCCGCTGCGGCGTGACTCCCCAAAATAGCGCCAGGCGGCGATAGGTGCGTTCTTCCGGCGTCAATGCCAGAATCGGCACCCCCGGCCGCACCTTGGCCATGATCCAGGCCGAACGTCCGGTAACGGTAAAGACGACAATGGCCCTCACATCGCGGTCATGCGCCACTGCCCGCGCCGCCAGCGCCAGCGAAAGGGCATCGTCATGGCCGCGAAATTCCAGTTCCTCTACGTGCCCCCAGGTCTCATAATTGGCTTCCGCCTCGCAGACAATGCGATGCATCATCTCCACCGCCTGAAGCGGATACTTCCCCACTGCCGTCTCTCCCGAAAGCATGACGGCATCGGTGCCGTCAAAGACGGCGTTGGCCACATCTGAGGCCTCGGCGCGCGTCGGCAGGGCATTTTGGGTCATCGAGTCCAGCATTTGCGTGGCCGTAATAACCAGTTTCATCTTGCGGTTTGCCATCTGAATGATGCGTTTCTGGGCCGTTGGCACACACTCCAAAGACATCTCCACGCCCAAATCGCCGCGCGCCACCATCACCCCATCCGCCGCGTCCAGGATAGCCTCCAGGTCATCTAAAGCCTCTGGCTTTTCAATTTTGGCCACCAAAAGCGGCCAGGGGCCTTCGGGCGCCAGGCGCCGCAAAACCGCCCGCACCTGATGCACATCGGCCGCAGCGCGGACGAAAGAAATCGCCACCGCGTCCACGCCCTGCGAGAGACCAAAGGCCAGGTCGGCCTCGTCCTTCTCCGTCAAACTGGGAATCGGCAACTTGACCGCCGGCAGGTTAATCCCCTTGTGCGAGGTGACCAGCCCGCCGGCCAGCACGCGCGCCGTCAGGCTGCGGGCAGAGACGGTCTCCACGCTCAGGGCAAGCCGCCCATCGTCCAGCAGGATGCGCATCCCTTTCTCGGCTGCGGCAAACAACTCGGGAAAATCCACCGGCAGACAGAGCGACGTCCCGCCGGGCGGTTCATCCCCTTCGGCATAAAGCGTCACCCGCGACTCCGGCTCCAGCCAAACCCCGGCCTGATCCACCTTCCCCAGGCGGATCTTTGGCCCCTGCAAATCTTGCAGCACCGCCACCGCAACTCCCAGCCGCTCGGCCACGCGGCGGACAGCGGCAATGCGGGCGGCGTGTTCGGCATGCAAACCATGCGAGAAGTTGAGGCGGGTCACATTCACACCCGCCAGAATCAACTGTTCCAGGGTCGCCTCGTCCTGGCTGGCGGGACCCAGCGTGGCAACAATCCGGGCTTTACGGTTCATCATAAACCAATTGTATCACCGCCAAAGCAAAAACCGGCCATCAGGCCGGTTGATGATTGCTCCCTTCACCCTTTGGCAAAATGAAGAGACGGAACCAAACAAAAATCAGCCGCTTACGGAATCCATTGTAGTTCTTTGGCCTGCTTGCGCAAGTCGGCGCGGAAGTCGGGGTGGGCAATGCCGATCAAGGCTTCCACCCGCTGGCGAATGGACTTGCCATACAAATCGGCAACGCCATACTCGGTGACAACGTAGTGAACGTGATTGCGGCTGGTCACTACGCCGGCGCCCTGTTTGAGCATCGGCACAATCTTGCTCACCAGCGTGCCGTCCTTCATGGTGGCCGTGCTGGGCATGGCAATAATCGGGACGCCTCCCTTAGAGCGCGCCGCGCCATAGATGAAGTCCAACTGACCGCCCACGCCGCTAAAGAACTTCGGGCCGATGCTGTCGGCACACACCTGACCGGTCAGGTCCACCTCAATCGCCGAGTTGATGGCCACCTGACGCTCATTCTGAGCAATCACAAAGGGGTCATTCACGTATTCCTGGCGGCGGAACTCGCACAGGGGGTTATCGTGCGCCCAGCGGTAGAGTTTTTGGGTGCCAAGAATGAAACCGGCTACAATCTTGCCGGGCAGCAAGGTCTTGCGGCTATTATTGATGACACCTTTTTCCACCAGGCGCACCACGCCATCCGAAAACATCTCGCTGTGAATGCCCAAGTCCTTCTTGTTATCCAGATAATTCAGCACGGCGTCGGGGATAGCGCCAATGCCCATTTGCATCGTCGCCCCATCGGGGATGAGGTCCGCAATATAACCGGCAATCTGCTGGCTGACAGGGTCGCCCTCGCCGCCCTGCGGCAACTCAGCGATTGGATAGTCCACAGGCACAATGTGATTCAGCCGGCTGACGTGAATGAAGGCATCACCCAGCGTGCGCGGCATCTGCTCATTGACTTCTGCAATGATGATTTTGGCCGCTTCGGCCGGCGACTTGCTCAGGCCCACTTCCACACCCAAAGAGCAGAAACCGTGTTCATCCGGCGGCGAGACGTGAATCATGGCCACATCCACCGGCAGGATGCCGTTCTTGAAGAGCAGGGTAAATTCTGAAAGCAGGACGGGGGTAAAGTCTGCCCGCGCTTCTTGCACCGCCTTGCGCACATTGGCGCTGATGAAAAGCGTATTGACGCGCAAATGCCCTTCCATCTCTGGCTTGACGTAGTCGCTGGGGGCCACCGAAAGCGCCTGACAGATTTCCACATCGTGGAGATTAGGAGCATAATCTACCAACGCCGCCAGCAATTTTTGCGGCACCGACACATTGCCGGTCATGAACACCCGGTTGCCGGATTTAATTGCCCGCACAGCATCAGCCGCGCTGCACAGGCGGGACTCATAAATGCTTTTCCATTCCATAGGACCTAACGCTCCTTTCCATCGGTCAGACGATGCAGATGGCGCACCTGACCGGCATGGGTATTGACCGCCAGAGCCAGGGGCGGGTTGTTGGCCAGAGCAACATCAATGCCTTTGTCCGCCAACTCAAGGATGTAGGGCATAGCCACGTTGAAAAAGGCATGGACGGCCGTGCGGGCGGTAATGCCGGGCATGTTCGGCACACAATAGTGGAGCACACCCTCTTCAACGTAAGCCGGGCTCTCGTGCGTCGTGGGCCGGGAGGTCTCAACGCAGCCGCCCTCGTCAATGCTCAAATCCAGAATAACCGAACGCGGTTTCATAGAACGCACCATCTCGCGGGTCACCAGAATCGGAGCACGCTCGCCTGGCACCAACACCGCGCCTACCAGCACGTCCACATACGAGACGACACGCTCAATATTGCGCTCAGTAGAAAGCAAGGTCACAACGCCGGGGAAGCGATCTTGAATCCGCTGAAGCGCATCAATGTTTCTGTCCAGCACGGTCACGTGGGCGCCCTGTCCAACAAAGGACTGGGTTGCATACGTACCGACCACGCCCGCGCCCAAAATGCCCACTTCCGCCGGCGGCACGCCGGGGAGGCCGCTCAGCAAAATGCCCTTGCCGCCCCAGTTGTTTTGCAGCAGGCGGGCAGCAATCTGACCGGCCAGCGTCCCGCCGATCTGGCTGAAGGGGCGCAGCACCGGCAGCGAGCCATCCGCCAGTTGAATCTGTTCATAGGCAATAGCCGTCACCTTTTTCTGAAGCAAGACGTCAATTTTATCCTGCCGCGCTGAAGCAAGGTGCAGGAGCCCCGCCAGGGCCGAACCGGGTCGAATCCATTCCAGTTCTTCTTCTGTTGGGCGCGCCACCTTCAACACCAGGTCGGCGCGGCCAAAGACCTCGTCGCCGGAATAGACAATTGTCGCTCCGGCGCTTTCGTACTCCTGGTCGCTAAAGCCGGCGCCCATGCCGGCATTATGCTCCACATAGACCTTGTGTTTGTGGCTGGTCAAAATCTGAACGCCGGCCGGCGGAAGCCCAACCCGAAATTCAAACGGCCTGCGTTCTTTCGGGATGCCAATATTCATGCGATTCTCCTTTCGTAGTTCTAACTCAAAGATGCAACTACAAAAATATAAAACCTTACAGAAGCCAGCGGGCTCCTGTAAGGCCAAAGGTTTCAGGGCATATTCAACACTTCACGAATGCGCGCCACGGCCCAGTCAATCTCTTCTTTTTTGATGACCAGCGGCGGCGCAAAGCGGATGACGTTATCATGCGTCTCCTTGGCAAGGATCCCCTGCTTTTGCAGCGCTTCGCAAAAACGCCGCGCCCCGCCGGCCTCGGGCTTGAGTTCAACGCCGATCAACAAGCCCTTGCCGCGCACTTCCTTGACATGCGGGCTGGAGATTTCAGCCAACTGTTCCACAAAATAGGTGCCCAGTTCGGCTGCACGCTCTGCCAGTTTTTCCTCGCGCAGGACGGCAAGCGCGGCGCGCGCCACCGCCGCCCCCAGCGGATTGCCGCCAAACGTGGAACCATGCTCGCCAGGGGTAAAGAGTCCCAGGATGGGCTTGTCGGCCAGAATTGCCGAGACGGGATAGAACCCGCCGGAAAGCGCCTTGCCGATGATGACAATGTCAGGGCGCACGCCTTCGTGCTGGCTGGCAAACAACTTTCCGGTGCGGCCCAAGCCGGTCTGAATCTCATCGGCAATGAACAAAACGTTGTTTCGCTTGCAGATCTCGGCCACCTTGCGCAAATAGCCCTCTGGCGGGACAATCACGCCGCCCTCGCCCTGAATCGGCTCCAGCATGACGGCGGCAGTATTGGGTGTAATCGCCTTCTCGATTGCATCCGCATCGGCATACGGCACCACCACAAAGCCGGGAGTGAACGGGCCAAAGTCGTCGCGGTACAGCGGTTCGGTCGAGAAGGAGATAATCGAAATCGTGCGCCCGTGAAAATTGCCCGCGCACACAATCATCTCCGCCTGATGCCGCGGCACCCCCTTGACTCGATAGGCCCACTTGCGCGCCAGTTTCAAGGCTGTCTCAACCGCCTCGGCGCCGCTGTTCATCGGCAACGACATTTCGTAACCGGTCAATTCGGAGAGTTCCTTGTAGAGCAAGGGCAACTGATCGTTACGAAATGCCCGCGAAGTCAGCGTCACCTTCCTGGCCTGCTCCATCAGGGCATTCAAAATTTTGGGATGGACATGTCCTTGATTGACTGCGGAGTAGGCGCTCAGGCAGTCCATGTATTGCTTGCCGTCCACGTCATACACCCACACGCCTTCAGCGCGCTCAATGACGACATCCAGCGGGTGATAGTTATGAGCGCCGTACTGCTCTTCCAACTTGATGAAATCTTGCGTATTCATGGTTTCTCCTCTTCAAGTGTGTGCCCCGAGCGCCACGCAGTCGAGAGGCTAAAATTTTTCAATCAGGCCTGCGGCCTGACGTTACGCAACCTCAAACAGTCTCGCCAGGATTGCCTTCTGCGCGTGCAGACGGTTATGCGCCTGCGGGAAGATGACCGAGTGCGGCCCATCGGCCACCTCGTCGGTCAACTCCTGGCCGCGGTGAGCCGGCAGGCAGTGCATCACGATTACATCCTTGTCGGCCTCGCTCACCAGTCTGGCATTTACCTGATAGGGCGGGAAAACGGCCTCGCGTTTGGCAGCCTCTTCCTCCTGCCCCATGCTGGTCCAGGTGTCGGTATAAATCACCTGTGCCCCCTTGACCGCCTCGTGCGGGTCGCGCAGATAGCGGATGGTCGCGCCGCTGGCGGCCGCCAGTTTGGCGCCAGTTTCCTGCGCCACTGCCGGCATGTCGTAACCTTCGGGGTTGGCAATGGTGAAGTTGGCGCCCAGCATCACCGCAATATGCATTAGCGACACGGCCACATTGTTCCCGTCGCCCACAAAGACAACGTTCAGGCCTTTCATCGAACCGAACTTTTCAATGATGGTCAGGGCATCGGCCATTGCCTGGCAGGGATGGCTGAAATCGCTCAAGCCGTTGATGACCGGCACCGAAGACCAGCGGGCCAGTTCCACCACGTGCTGATGCTCAAACACGCGCGCCATGATGGCCTGCACATAGCCCGAAAGGACGCGCGCCACATCGGCAATGGACTCGCGCTTCCCCAGCCCAATTTCATTGGGCGAAAGGTAAAGCGCATCGCCGCCGCAATGGCGCATGGCCATATCAAAAGAGACGCGCGTTCGCAGGCTGGGCTTCTGGAAAATCATCCCCAGCACCTTGCCCTTGAAAATAGGCGGGTTGCCGCCGGCAAAATATTCCTTTTTCAGCCGAATGGCCAAATCAAGAATATCCTGGATTTCAGCCGGCGAATAATCGGCCACATCAAGAAAATGTTTCATAGCGGAACTCTCCTGAAAGAAAAGAATCTTTGTGAAGTATAGCACATAGTACATTTCACGCTAATGGGCTTGTATCACAGATGTGGTATGACGTTTGTCTGCGGGTCAGGCCGCCATCCGCACCTTATGCCAGTAGCGATACATGCCATCTCCGGCCATGCCGGTCGGGTTGGCCAGTTCATAGGTTTTCAACACCTCGTCATCGGCGCCCATTTCACGCGCAAAGGCAATCTGCCAGGCCACCGCCTTGGAACGCAATTCCTCCACCGATGGATTGGATGGCATGACCGTTTCCAGCCAGCGCTCGGCCGAATCCAACGCCCGCAAGACAACCTGCAAATGAAAGGCCGGGTCATCAAAGACCCCGAAGTGGGTCGGCGCAATTCGGCCGAATCCCAACTTTTGCAGTTTCTCCACGCTTGCCCGCCAGCGGGGAAAATGCAATTCGGGCGGCACAAACGGCATGCTCACATAACGAAAGCCCGGCATGCGGATACCGGCAATGTCTCCGCTGAAGCAAATGTCATCGAGCAGGTAGCAGTTATGGTGTTCGGCATGACCCGGCGTCTCAACCACGCGAAAGGTCAGGCCGCCGGCATCAATTGTCATGCCGTCTTGCGTCTGCAGCAATTTCTCCGCCGGCACGGGCAAAAACTCGCCCCACAATGAATCCATCCGCTCGCCATAAATGCGGGTTGCGCTGGCAATCAGTTTCTCGGGGTTGAGCATGTGCGGCGCCCCGTTGGGGTGAACGCAGATGAGTGCGCCCTGGCGGGCAAACCAGCCTGCCGCCCCGGCATGGTCTAGATGAATATGGGTCAGCAAGACATGGGTGACATCGGCCGGAGAATACCCATGCGTCCGTAAACCGGCCTGAACGGCAGGCAGCGTAGAGCCAGGGCCAGATTCAACCAGCACCACTCCGTCGCGATGTGGGATAAGGTAAACGCCAATCGCCTGAGAGCGGCCCTGAAAGTTTAAGTCTAGAGCGTGAACGTGTGGGGAAGCCATGCAGAACGAATCTCCTGAGTAGAAAATTGGGATGAAAAGGCAGTCAACGCCTGAGAGAGATCAGTGCCATTGTAAATCTTGCAAACCGGGACTCCGTGTTCCAGCAAAGATGCGGCCAACTCTTCGCCGCCTTTATAACCTCCAAACGATTCTGAGATCAGCAAAATGACAATCGGCCGCAGATTGCGCCGTTGAAGGTCTTCTACGGCCAGCAGAAAATCGGAACGGACAGAGGGCGTAATCAAAATGGCGCTGCTGCCCTGCGGCAGTTGTTTGCTCTGAGTGGAAATCACGCTGGCCAGAGGCAGGTCGCCTTTGGGTTCCAGGAAGGCCAGCGTCTCCAGGATCTTGCTCTCCTGGCGCAGGCTGCGTTCCGCCGGCAAGACAGTGCGCACCTGACCGGCAGCAATAAACCCCACCGCACGGCGCTGCTGGATAAAATAATGCGCCAGTGAAGCAGCAATGCTGACGGCATACTCAAAAGAGGATGGCGGCAGGGCAAAGACAGGCTTGCGGCCAAACAGCCAGTTGGCATCTGCTGCAGATACCGACGGAGCGGCTTCTGACTCTTTCTCGCTGTGAACGCGCCCGTGCGCATCCAGAAAAAGCCAGACTTCAGCCTGGGGATCTTGCTCGAATTCTTTGACCATCAACTGGCCGCGCCGCGCGCTGGTGGGCCAGTGAATGCGTTTGAGCGGGTCGCCGGGGACATACTCGCGCACGCCGGCCGCGTGCGGGGTGACATCCAAAGCCTTGCGGCGAATGGCCTTGCCGCCGGGCAGCAAGCCAGGGGGCGACAAGAAAGATCCCAATTCATAAATCATCGGCAAGACCACCAGCGAATCGGCCGCCGGAATCACCTTGTGCGCCTGAAACAGGCCAAAGGGGTCGCCAGAGGTCAAGCGCGTTGGCCCCAGAGAAAAACCGCCGCGCCGCGTCAGCCAGGTGCGGGCGACGTAAGAGCGTTTCTGGCGCCCGCCAATGCTGGTCAAAATCCTGGAGCCGGCCGCACCGGGGAGAGGGGTTTGATTGAAAACCTCCAGCCATAGCACCATCAAGCGCCCCGCGTTGGCTACATCAAAATGTTCTTCAAAGATGTCCCCCACGCTGGCCCGCAAAGAACGCGCTTTGCGGGCAAAGCCTATTTGCCGCAAAGAGAAGCGCGTCCACAGCCAGGAGATTGCCGTCAAGAAAAGCGCCGTGTAAAGCAAAGGCGGGTAAACCGGCTCAGAACTGACCAGCGAGCCAACCAGGCCAACCGCAAACAAGACGGCAATCAGGATACGGCCGCTTTTCATTCGTGTTCCGTCCCGCCTTGGGTCTGGTAACTGCCGCCGGGGACAGGGGTGGCATAAACCGTTTCCTGCACAATCCGGTCGGCGCTCAGGTCGCGCAAGCGCGCAGCCGGCCCGACGATGATGCGGTGCGCCAGCACCGGCCCGGCCATGGCTTTGACATCATCTGGCAAGACATGATCGCGCCCAAGCAAGGCGGCGCGCGCCTGCCCGGTGCGGAAAAGGGCAAGGCTGCCGCGCGGGCTGGCGCCCAAATAGACATCCGCGCTCTGACGCGTCCGGCCAGTCAGGTCAACAATGTAGCGCTTGACTGCCGGAGAGACATACACATCCCTGATGGCCCTGGCCGCCGCCAAGACTTCTTCCAGCGGCGCAACTGCCTGCAGGGAATCGATAGGATGGGCAAACTGCTGTTCGGTCAAGATTTTCACTTCATCGGACAGGCTGGGATAGCCCAGGCGAACGCGCAGGAGAAAGCGGTCGAGTTGCGCTTCGGGCAAAGGAAACGTTCCCTCGTATTCAATGGGGTTTTGGGTAGCAAGCACCAGGAAGGGTTGAGGCAGGGAGTGCGTCACGCCATCTACGGTCACCTGGCGCTCTTCCATTGCCTCAAGCAAGGCGGCCTGCGTTTTGGGCGTGGCGCGGTTGATTTCATCGGCCAGGACGATCTGCCCAAAAACAGGACCGGGGCGGAATTCAAATTGACGTTTCTCCTGGTTGAAGATGGAGACGCCGGTCACATCGCTGGGGAGCATATCCGGCGTAAACTGAATGCGGTTGAACTTGCCGCCAACCGTCTTGGCCAAACTGCGCGCCAACACCGTCTTCCCTACGCCCGGGACGTCTTCAATCAAAACGTGCCCTTCACACAGCAAACTGATGACAATCAGTTCCAATACATGGCGCTTGCCTACAATCACCTTTTCCAGATTGGCAATGATCCGTTCCCCAAGAGTTTTGACATCCGTCATGATGGTTTCCTTTCGAAACAAGATGCGCCGTCCGAAGACAGCCCAAGCATGCAGGGACTTGCCCGCGCATTGCAAACAGCCTTTCAAGTTGGAGTATAATCGTATTTGTGCCTCTGTAGCTCAATGGATAGAGCACTTGACTTCGGATCAAGGGGCTGCGGGTTCGAATCCTGCCAGAGGCGCCTTGAATTTTAAAGCGGGGGGCATCAGGCCTGGCGAAAGCCTTCGATCACGCGCAAGAAAGCCTCTACTACAGCAGGGTCAAATTGCTTGCCTGCCTGTTCACGAATGTACCGCAAAGCGTCTTTTTCGCTCCACGCCGGGCGTTGCGGACGGTTGGTGCAAAGGGCATCCCATGTATCCACAACGGCAAAGATACGGGCTTCAATGGGAATCTCTTCTCCTTTCAAGCCACGTGGGTAACCGCTACCATCCCAGCGTTCATGATGACAGTAGGGGATGTTGAGAGCAGGATGCAGGTAAACAACCGGAAAGAGCATTTCGTAGGCCCGACGCGGGTGCTCGCGCATGATTTCCCACTCCTCTTCGGTCAGCGGGCCGGGCTTGAGCAAAATGCTGTCTGGGATGGATAACTGGCCGATATCATGCAGCAGCGCGCCGCGGTAGATGTGGGGCAACAGGCTTTCATCCACGCCCATTTCGCGCGCCAGCCGCAGGGAAAGATCTGTCAAACGTTGGGCATGGCCAGACGGCTCTTTCTCACGCAAATCCAAGGCCCGCGACCAGACTTCAATCGAGGTGTCATACGCCACAATTAAATCGGTATAAGAACTCTGAAGTTGCGTAAACATCGAGGCGTCATCTATGGCTACGGCAGCCTGGCGGCCCAAAGTTTCGAGGAAATCGGGCCATTCTGCATCTGCGTCAAAGCGCTTACGGTAATAGAGTTCTAAAACGCCCTTGACCTGACCTTTGGCCAATAGCGGCACAGCATAATAGGTGACAAACCGCTCTCCGGCGATTCGCTCCGGACGCTCGGGGGCCGCGCCGGGCTCGTTGAGGTCGGCAACCCCGATCAGGGTCCGTTCCAGAACCGCCCGGCCAGCATAATCTTCCCCTATCCGCAAATAGGCTCGCTCAATCCCATGTCCCAAAAAGCCGCGTCCGGCCGCATATTCCAAAGTTTGCAGATGGGAGTCGAGCAAGAGGATGGCGGCGGCATCCACTTTCAACTGGGCTGTGATTTGCTCCAGCAGGACGTTGAGGGTTACGCTCAACTCCAGGCTGGAGGCAATGGCCATCTCGATCGCCCGCAAAGCCGTCAAACGCTGCAGGCGCCGCTCGGTCTGCTCAAGCAAACGGGCATGCTCTAGCATCAAACCGGCGCGCGAGGCAAACATGAACATCAGGCGTTCATCGGACGAATCAAACGCGGCCGGTTTGGCGCTTTGTAAGTCCAAGGCGCCAATCACCCGTCCGTTGACTTCCAGCGGGACGCACAACTCGGAGCGCGCTTCAAGCCAGCCGACTTTGTAGTCGCGGTCTTCCAGCACGTTTGGCACGTTTGAGATCTGGCCGGTGCGGACGGTGCGAGGGATGATACCGCTACCATGCAAATACAACTTGTTCAGCCGCATTTGACCAGAGAAAGACCCCGCAAGCGCCAGACGTTTCAGTTCCTTTGTCTCATCATCAAGGAGCCATAAGGCACAATTCGCATGCTGAAAGTCTGAAACTACAATGGAAACAATGGTTTGAGCCAGCGTTGCTAAATCGAGCGAAATCGAGGCAATCAAGGTGCCGGTAGCGTGATAGAGGCGCTCCAGTTCCCGGTTGGCACGGCGAATTTCGGTAAACAAGCGCGTATTGTAAATAGCGCCGGCTGCCTGACCGGCAAACAGGTAAAGTAAATGCATCTCTTCTTCGGTAAAGCGCCGTTCAACCGGCCCCAACACGCTCACCGCCAGGACTCCAATCAACTCGCCGCCATAAAGCATCGGCACCTGCAGTGTGGGGCCAAACGGCACATCTTTCCATTTTTCAGAACGGTATTCCCAGGTGGAATAGTCATCTAGAGTCATTGGCCTGCGGGTCAGGGCAACCTGTCCGGCCAGGCCTTCCCCCATTTTCATTCGCAAGCCTGGTTTTACATCTGCGCCGATGAACAAACTCAGTTCCAGTTCTTCCGTGCTAGAGTCGTACAAAAACAAAGATGCGCTCGGCACATCCAGCAATTGCATGGCATGATCGAGAATGCTTTTCAAGAGCGAATCAATATCATGCTGGTTGGCCAGATCGAGGGCAATATCGTACAGCACTGAAAATTCATCGGCGCGCTTCTGAAGGTCATTGAATAAATGCAGTTTTTCAAGGCCGATGGCGGCCTGCCCCGCCAGCAATTTGAGCAAATCTGCCTGCTCGCTACCCCATTCCCGCTGGCGGGTGTCAAAGGCCATCAATACACCCTGCATGTTCATGCTGGCTACACGAAAAGGGGCTATGACCAGTGCGGCAACTTCTTCGCGCTCTTTGAACTCCGGCAGGCAAACGGGGATATCCTCCAGAGAGCCAAAAGCCGCTGCATCAAAATCTTCCCGAAAGAATCGATCTTCTCTTAAGCACTCTGCCTCGGCTAGCAGGGAACGCACGTCTTTTAACCCATAGTGAGCATCCAGACGAATCTGTTCATCCTGCATGGAGAGAAGCAAGGCTTTTGGGGCATCCAACAACATGGCCGCGCTGCGACAGACCAGTTCGGCAATTTCTTCGGGCCGGTCGGTGTTCAGGATGGCCCGGTCTATCTCGGCCAGAGATTGTAAGGCGTAAATGCGCTGCCAAAGCGCCTGCTCGGTCCGCTTCTGTTCAGAGACATCCGTGATTACGCCCTCAAAATAGGCGATCTCCCCACCTGCGCCATAAACAGCGCGGGCATGATTCAGGCAGGTGAGTTCCCGGCCATCCGAGCGCCGCAAGACAATCTCATACCCGCGCAGATAACCATCTCTAGACAAGGCAGCCTGCACAGGCAGGTAGGTTTTAGGGTCAGCATAAAGGTCCTGCCAGGACATTTCGATCAGGGCAGAGGGGGACGGATAACCAAGCATATCTGCAAAGGCCGGATTGACGGCCAGTAAGCGCCCGTCCGGCGAACTGCGGTAAATCCCATCGGGGACGTGCTCAAACAGCGTACGATAATCCTCCTCTGACTTTTGGAGGGCAAGTTCCATCTGCTTGCGCGCCGTAATGTCCTCCACTGTCCCCTCGTAGTAAAGGACGCTGCCATCTGCCGAGCGGACCAGGCGAGCGCTTCCTTGAATATGAATCGGTGTGCCGTCACGCTTCTTCCACACAGCCTCCCAGCCAAGCAGTTCACCTTTGGCTTCCAGCGCCTGCCGAAAAGCACTCCAGGTTTCGGAATTTTCACCCTGCTCAAGATTCAATTGCGCCAGTTCTTCAAAGGAGTCGTACCCCAGCATGCTGACAAGTGTTGGATTGGCCATCAGAATCCGTCCGTCCGGCCTGATGCGATACAGGCCAATCGTGGCATTCTCAAACAGGCTGCGAAATCGGCTCTCGCTCTCACGCAAGGCTTCTTCGGTCTGTTTGCGTTTGATGGCCATGGCAACCTGATGCGAGACAAATTCCAGAAAACGTAAATCGCGTTGGGTATAGGCCTTCGGATCGTGATAATGCTGAACCGCCATCACGCCGATTGTTTTGTCATCCACAATCAGGGGTACGCCCATCCAGATCAGAGACGGCGTGCCCACCAGTTCTACTTCGCCCTCACCAAGCAAACGCTCTTTCGTTGCCAGATCGCAAAACAACGGTTTGCCTGAATGAATGACGTATGCAGTAAGCCCCTTCCCCACAGGGACAACCTGGGGGTAGTCATTATCTACTTCATCTACCGTGTAGGGGAAAGAAACGGTCTGGTGGACGTCGTCATACAGAGCAATATAAAAGTTCTCGGCGGGCATTGCCGTGCAAACAATCTGATGCACGGCCGCGTAGAGTTGTTCCAGATTCTCTGTGCGGTAGGCGGCCTGTGCAATGCGATAGACAGCATCCTGAAGGGCTTCGGCCTGCTTCTGCTCCATCAGGTCGTGCATAATCAATTGCATGGCTGGCTTGCCCGAAACAACAGCCGGTACAGTAACAATGGCCGTGACAATCGGCTGCCCGTCCAAACGATTCAGGGTGTATTCCGCAAAGGATAGGGGAGCGTTGCTGCGCAGGGCAGTCTGCAGGTCTGACGGCAAGAGGTCGATCCAGGCGCGGCCCAGCAGGTCCGACGACGAGGCCGCACCCAACAATTGCACCATCCGGGTATTGACAAATACAATTTCGCCCTGGCAGTATAAAGCGATGGCGCCTGGAAAATTATCCATCCACCGGCGATAGGTATCGAAGTCGCCGCCTAAAGAAAAAGTCGAAGCATCAGGCATATTCATCCTTGCAAACTACACCCCCAACATTATAATATGCATCACCTGTGCAAAGATATGTAAACCGACAGGATTAAGGATAGCAATTACACACATTTCAACAATGAGCGTGGCAATGCCGCGTTAAAAAAATATGCGCAAAGACCTTCCCCCCTTGAGACTGTGGAGTACCATTCTTTTCGCCGCCGGCATTTTCATCGGCGTCTTGTTTGTGGCCGGCGCTTCATGGGCAGACTACGAGGCCTCCCTGTTTGACGCCGACAACGGCGCAGACGGCGTTCTGTGGACGGTCAAATGTCCGGTCATGATTGCACCCGATGAAAAAGGCACGGCTCAGGCAGTCATCAAAAACGACCTGCCAAGAAAAAAGATTCGGCGCGTGCAAACCCACATCAGCGCCGGATTTGTGACCTTAATGGACGAACACCTGGAAACGCTGGAACTTGAGCCGGGCGAAGCACGTACACTTGCATGGGAATTTGGAGCCGAGAACGCTGCCTGGAAACGCTTTGTGCTGGTGAGAGTCACGCTCTTTAGCAGTTATCCGGCCCCTTCGCAAACAGGCTCTTGCGGCGTTCAGGTAATTGACCTGTTTGGACTGCCGGGCAAAGCCATCACGTTCCTGGCGTGCTTCTTCAGTTGGGGGTTGATTGCTGCAGGGATAGTGTTACGCAGGCGCAGTGAAATCCTGAGCCGGCAGCCAGAAGCATACAGTTTGATGTTTGCTCTCAGCGGCCTGCTGCTGGTGGGGATGCTTTCCATCTTGCCGGGGCTTTGGCTGGCAGGCGCGCTAAGCACACTCGGCATTTTTCTGCTAAGCCTGGTAGCAGCCGCTCAGGCCGTGAATACCAGAGCATCCTTGTAAGAATCTAAACGGATTGACCCGTCCAGACGGGGATTGTGAAATGAAATACGCTGCCCTGCCCATCGCCGGCACTTTCGGCCCAAATGCGCCCACCGTGCGCTTCGACAAGGTGGCGGGCAATCGTCAGACCAATCCCTGAGCCGCCCTGCTGACGCGAGCGGGATTTGTCAACGCGGTAAAAACGATCAAAGACGTGCGGCAAATGCTCGGGAGAAATACCTACTCCGGTATCCTGCACCGAAATCTGCACCTGTCCATGCTCGCGGCGAGCAGAAATCGTAATGGCGCCCCCTTCGGGAGTATATTGAACCGCGTTGCCAAGCAGGTTGGTCAACACCTGAATCAGGCGGTCCTCGTCGGCCAGGAGCGGCGGCAGGTCGGCTGGCAGGTCAAGGGTCAGATTGAGCCGTTTGTTTTCCAGGGCAGCGCGAAAGCGCTTGGAAACCGTCTGCAACACATCGTTCAATTTCACCGGGCGTAATGTCAACTCATAAGCGCCGCTTTCAACGCGGCTGAGTTCCTGCAAATCATCCACCAGGCGCGCCAGGCGGACAGACTCGCGGTGGATTTGCCGAAACGTCTCTTCGCCGGCGGGCAGGACTCCATCCAGCAAGCCTTCGGCCGAGCCTTGAATGGCCGTCAGCGGGGTGCGCAGTTCATGGGCAATATCGCCAATCAGGCGGCGGCGCATGGCTTCAACCTGCTCTAACTCGCCGGCCATACGGTTAAAACTTTGCGCCAGTTGGCCCAGTTCGTCCTGGCTGCTGACCGAAACGCGTTCATCGTAACGCCCGGCGGCAATGCGCTGCGAGGCCGATTGCAAAGCGCGCACCGGCGCAATGACGCTGCGGGTCAATACTGCGCTGACAATCAAGGCCGCCGCCAGGGCTGCAGAAGCGGCCAGCGTCAGGGCCTCGGCAAAAGAAGCGCGGAAATTATTGTACAAGACAAGCATCATCCCGCCCTGAGGCGTTCCGCGTCCTCCGGCGCGTCCCATCCCCGGCATAACCCCGCCAGCCTGCCCCTCTAATGCCTGACCCATCGCAGCCATATGGCGGTTGAAGGCGCGCGGCAAACTGGCAGTGGTTGCCAGGCCCAAAACCAATGCACCTGCCAGGATGACCGCCAGGTAAGAAAGAAAAATCTTTACGCCCAGCCGGCGGTGAATGAAATCAAACATCTCATGCTCTCCTACAGAGGTTCATCCTCAAAACGATAGCCTACGCCGCGCACGGTAGCAATCAGGTCGCTGCGCCCCAATTTTTGGCGGACGTGCCCAAGATGAACATCCACAACCCGCAGTTCACCATAATAATTGGTGCCCCACACCTTTTCCAGCAACTGTTCGCGCGTCAGCACACGGCCGCGCTGCTCGGCCAGGGCGCGCAACAAGTCAAATTCAATCGCCGTCAGGTTGACCGGCTGGCCGTCCACGGTCACCGTGCGGGCACCGGTATCAATACGAACATGGACAAAAGAGAGAATTTCTGATGCAGCAGAGGCGCCGACCTGAATACGCCGCAAAGCCGCCTTGACCCGCGCAGTCAGTTCGCGCGGGCTGAAGGGCTTGGTCACATAATCATCTGCGCCAACCGAAAGGCCGACGATTTTGTCCGTCTCTTCGGTGCGCGCCGTCAGCAAAATAATATAGACGTCCGATTCGCGGCGTAAACGCGTCAGAATTTCCAGCCCATCCATGCCGGGGAGCATCAGGTCCAGCACGATCAAGTCGGGCTTATACGCCCGCGCGGCTTTCAAGCCGGAAGGCCCATCGGCCGCCGTATAGACCTCGTATCCATCGGCCTTCAAGTACGAAGAGACCAGGTTGAGAATGCTGGGTTCGTCATCAACAACAAGGATTTTTGCGTTTGACATGGTGCCTCTGTGCTATTGTAACAAAAGCGGCCAGAAATAGATGAAGATTTTGTAAAGTCAGCAATTCCAAATCTAAAATTGATTCGAAAGGAAATGGTTCAAAATCTCAACGCAAAGGCGCAGAGTCACAAAGATCATTGAAGTTAACCTTCTTGACGCAAGAACACCTTGCAATTATAGTTGTTCAAAAGTAACTGTCTGCCCTCCCGCAAGTTCTGGCGCAATGTCCCAAACTGCGGGAGGCATAAGGGCAGGTAATTACGTCAATCACATCGAGGAAGGCAATGCATTTAAAAATCGAACGCAAGTGGTGGGTATTAACTGCGATAGGCACGGGTTCGTTTATGGCCGCACTGGACGGCAGCGTTGTCAATACCGTCCTGCCTGTCATCCGGCAGTCATTTCAAAGCCAGGTGGCCGCTATTGAATGGGTGGTAACCGTTTACCTGCTGGTATTGAGCGGGTTGTTGTTGACCTTTGGCCGTCTGGGCGACCTGCGCGGCCACAAGTCGGTGTATATCTGGGGATTTGGTATATTCGTCCTCGGTTCGGCATTGTGCGGCGCCGCCGTATCGGTTGAAACACTCATCCTCTTTCGCGGCTTACAGGCCATTGGCGCGGCCATGCTTGCATCTAACGCGCCTGCCATCCTGACCGGCAACTTCCCCGGCGAGCAGCGCGGACAGGCGCTGGGCATGCAAGCCACGATGACCTACCTGGGGCTGACGGTAGGACCCTCTCTGGGCGGATGGCTGGCGACTTCGCTGGGATGGCGCAGCATCTTTTATATCAACGTTCCCGTCGGCGCTCTGGCCCTGACCCTGGGCCTGCTCTTCATTCCCAAGCAGCCTCCTGCCGAAGCAAAACAGCGCTTCGACCTGGCGGGCGCCTTTACCTTTCTGACGGGTCTGATCAGCCTCTTGCTGGCGCTCAACAAAGGCGCGGAATGGGGCTGGCATTCGCCGTCGATTCTGCTCCTTTTTCTGGCTGCGGGCATTCTCCTGATTCTTTTTATCGCCATTGAACGGCGCACCGATGCACCCATGCTGGATCTGAATCTTTTCCGGCAGCCTCTCTTTTCTGCCTCGGTAGCAGGCGCCATTCTGAATTATATCTGCCTGTACACCATCACCTTCCTGCTGCCGTTTTACCTGATTCAGGGGCGCGGACTCAATCCCGCTCAGGCCGGCCTGCTTCTAACCGCCCAGCCGATTCTGATGGCCGTTACCGCTCCTGTCAGCGGCACGCTCTCCGATCGAATCGGTTCACGCCTGCCGGGCATGGTTGGCATGGCCATCCTCAGCCTGGGGTTGTTCTTCCTTTCCCGGCTGGCTCCCGCCTCCCCGCTCTGGCTTGTTGCGCTAGGACTGGCCATTGCCGGCACCGGCACGGGCATCTTCATCTCGCCCAACAACAGCGCCCTGATGGGTTCGGCGCCGCGTCCGCGGCAGGGCATCGCCGCCGGCGTACTGGCAGCCAGCCGCAACGTCGGCATGGTGCTCGGCGTCGGCCTGGCTGGAGCCATCCTCACCAGCCGGCTAGAGCATTCAGTATCTGCTACGCTCTTTGAGGGGGTCAGCATCGGCTTGCTGACAGCCTCTGCAATTGCGCTGCTAGGAATGGCCATCACAGCCACAAAGGAAAAAGGAAGGTAACTGCCCACCCTTAACCCTCCCGCAGGTTAGAACGGAGCCGGCAGCAGATATTGGCAATCATGGAGGTGTTTTGCGGTTTGGACATTGGGCTAAAACCTGCGGGAGGGTAGGCAATGATAAAGGAAGTTGATTTATAATCATGAAGAGTATGGCGCTATGCCGATGCTCTTTCACCGCCAAGACACCGAGCCTATCACGCACGTAATTGCCTACTCTTAACCCTCCCGCAGGTTAAAACGGGACCGGCAAGCAATGCCGGCAATCATGGACACGTCTTCTGGCTTGGACATTGCGCCAAAACCTGCGGGAGGGTAGGCAGTTACTCACGCACCACGTTTTGCGGTGAAACTGTGAAGGAAGAGACGAGAAAGGTAAATCAAAATGCCCGATGAACAACTTGTTGCCTTAGCCCGCCGCAAAATAGCCATGCTGATTGACGGCGATAACGCCCAGTCCAGCCTCCTGCCGCAGATGCTGGTGGAGGCCGGAAAATATGGCCTTGTAACCGTGCGGCGTATTTATGGCGACTGGACGACATCCAGCATGAATTCATGGAAGGACATCCTCAACTATCACGCCATCCAGCCGGTGCAACAGTTCCGCTACACGGTAGGAAAAAATGCCACCGACAGCGCCATGATCATTGACGCCATGGATATCCTGCACTCCGGCGTGGTCAACGGCTTCTGCCTGGTCTCCAGCGATAGCGATTACACCCGGCTGGCCACCCGCATTCGCGAATCGGGCGTTTTTGTGATGGGAATCGGCGACAAGAAAACGCCCAAACCATTTGTCAACGCCTGCGACGTGTTCGTGTACACTTCCAACCTGGTGGCCGAGCAAAAGTCTACGCGCTCGGCGGGGGGAAAACAGGCTGTGCGCCGCAAACCGGCTGCTCCAGCCGCTGCCACGACAGTCCCCGCCCCGCCGCTTGCGGTTCCTCCTCCAGAAGCAGAAGCGGAAAACGACCCCACGCCTTTGCTGCGCCAGGCCTATGACATCGCCGAGCAAGAGGACGGCTGGGCGCGCCTGGATATGATGGGAAATGCCCTGTACCAACTGGATCCCGGCTTTGACCCGCGCACGTATGGGCACCGCCAACTCTCCCGCCTGATTGCCAGTTACAAAGATTTGTTTGAGATGCGAACCCAGGAAACCGACGGCTCGACGCTGTTCTACGTCAGGATGAAAGAGTAAACGGGGCGTTGGCCGACAAGCCGCTGCTATTCGATCTCGTCCCGAATGAGTTCAAGGAATGCTTCCACCACGCGGGGATCAAAGTGTTTCCCGGCCTGCTCAGAGATGTACTCCAGCGCTTGTTTTTGCGGCCACGCAGCGCGGTACGGGCGGTCGGAGGTGAGCGCATCCCACACGTCTACGACTGCAAAGATACGCGCCGCTAGCGGTATTTCTTCGCCTTTCAATCCGCGCGGATAACCGCTGCCATCCCACTTCTCGTGATGACAGTAAGGAATATCCAGCGCCGGTTTCAAAAAGGCAATAGAAGAGAGCATTTCGTAGGCATAGGTCGGGTGCTGACGCATGACGGCCCATTCTTCTGCGGATAATGAGGCGGGCTTAAGCAAGATACGATCCGGGATGCCCATTTTTCCAATGTCATGCAGCAACGCCCCGCGCCGGATGTGGACCAAATCGGGCTCGGGAATGCCCATGTGCCGCGCCAGCCTGATCGTCAGTTCGGTGACCCGCCGCGTATGGCCTTCGGTTTCCTTGTCGCGCAAGTCCAAGGCGCTCGACCAGCCTTCAATGGTCTCGTCATAGGCCAGAGAAAGTTCCAGGTTGGCACGCTGGAGGCCGTCAAACAAGGTGGCATTGTCAATGGCTACGGCAGCCTGACCAGCAAGGGTCTTGACAAAACCCAGCCATTCGGCGTCGGGAGCCAGCGGCAAACGTGCAAAGGCCTCCAGCAAACCCTGAACCTCGCCTTTGACCACCAGGGGGTAGGCGACATAAGCACTAAACTCCGATGCTCCAGCCTTCAAGACAACCTCGTTACCTGCTGCGCGCAGGTTGGGAAAGATCAACGGCTTGTGGTCCAAGATAAGACGCTCCATCATCTCGCCTTGCAGGTGCGGGGGGGAGGCAAGGACCGGCATTTTAGAGAAACCGCGTCCCACAGCAAACTCAAATTTCTGCAAAGGCGCATTGAACAGATACAAAGCCGCCGCATCTACGCCCAGGTATTTAAGAACGTAGTCCAGGATGACGCTTAGCGTCAGGCGTAAGTCGAAACTGGACGAGATGAAGGTATCGATCGCATGCAGGGCAGAGACAAAGTCCAGCCGCCGCTGAGTCTCGGCAAACAGGCGGGCATTTTGAATGGCCAGCCCAATTTGATTGGCCATCATGCTCAGCAATTCCACATCCTGCGCGGTATAGGCCCTGGGCAGATAACTTTGCAATTCCAGCAGGCCAATGACCCGATCCTTGACCAGCATGGGAAGGTAAACAGCCGATTCGGGCGGACGCTGGTCGCCGATCACCACGGCTTTCCCATCTCTTGAAAGCCGCGCCAGGTCAGATTGAATCAATGGCTGACGCGTGGCAATTGCCCGGGCACGCCCGGCAACGGTGTTTTGAGGGTCATAGCGCAGCGGCGGGAGTTGAGACACATCTATTTCCTGTCCACCGCTGATGATAAAAGCCGCGCGGATGAGTTGTTTGTCTTCGTCAAAGAGAGAAATCCCAAAATTGGGGCAATCCACAATTTCAGACAGATAACGATACGACAGGCGGTACGCCTCTTCTACATCCAGCGTAGCGGCCAGAGCGCGGCCAAGGGCATTGACCTTGAGCAGGCGCGCAGCATTGCGCTGGGTTTGCTCGTGCAATCCGGCACGGCGGATGGCATTGCCGGCCATGTCGGCAATGGCTGTCAATAAGCGTTTTTCGCTCTCGCTGAACGTGTGGCGGTCGGCGTACCAGACATGCAGCACACCCACCACACGTTCTTCGGCCCACAAAGGCAGGGAGATGCCGCCGCAAAGTTTTTCCAGCAGAGGTGCTTCCTGCGGCGGGACATGCGTGACCGGGTCGGTGCGCCAGTTTTCGGTGATGTAAATTTCGCCGCTGGCGCCCACCCGCCCGGTGACGCCGTCACCTGGCGCATGACGCAGTTCAGAGGGCGGCAGAATCCATCTTCCGGCGGCATCAACCCACCCCCGCGAGACCCAGTCGCCGCTGGATTCTTCCAGCAGGTAAATTGAACCGGCGCTTGCTCCAACCGCATCCACCGCGCCTTTGACAAACGCCGGCACGATTTCATCTACTGTCCGCGCCTGGCGCAAGGCAGCCGAGACACTCTGCAGCGTTTCCAGTTCCTGCAAACGCTGGCGGGTTTCCTCAAACAGGCGGGCATTCTCAATGGCCACAGCAGCCGTATTCGCAATCAGGGTGGTCAGTTCTACGTCCGCATTGCTGAAGCGCTCTTCCAGCGGACTCTGGACAACGATCAGACCGATCACCTTGCCCTGCGTCAGCATGGGGACATACATCGAGGAGCGGCGCGGCGGACCCTCCTTGCCGACGACAACATGGACGCGGGCTTTCTTGAGGTGATTCTGGAAATGATTGACGACCAGCGGTTCGCGGCTGTGAATGACCCGGCTTTGCGTGCCCTGCCCGGGCGGCGCAAGCGGAATGGCCGGCAGGGAGGAGACATCCTGAACCGCATCATCGGTGTAGCAATAGGCGCAGGTAATTCGCTGCGCATTGGCGTCGAACAAATTAATCATGACGCCGGAAATGTCGGGCAGCAATTCGTAGAGCGAGCGGCGGACATGCTCGTAAATCACCGGCAAATCAAAGATTTCGGCCAGCGCGCGCCCCATGGCGTTGATGACTTTCAATTTCTCGGCATGCAAACGGGTCTGCTGGAACAGGCGGGCATTTTCAATGGCCGCCGCCGCATAGCCGCCCAGCATTTCGAGCAAGATCTGGTCTTCTTCATTGTACGCGTACGGCCGGTAACTTTGCACCGACATGGCGCCAATGATTTTTTCCCCGGCGCGCAAAGGAACACACAGATAGGCGCGCGACTTCTTCTCCCCGCCATAATGAACGGGGTTCGGGGCCTGCTCTACCTCTGCATCCCCGATCACCAGCGTGCGCCCAGTGCGAATGACATAGCCGGAAATGCCTTGGTCCAGCGAAGCGCGCAACGGCGGGTACCTTACCCCCTCGTCAATGAGATATTCGCCAATAAACTCCTGGCGGGCTTCATCGTGCAGGGCAATGGTAAAGTTATCGGCCGGCATCAGCCTGCAAGCCGCCTTGTAGATTGAAGCATACACCTCATCAAGATGGGTGCCGTGTAACGCAATTTCTCGACTGACTTGATGGAGAATATCACGGCGCTCGGCGGCATAGCGGGTTTGCTGATACAGGCGGGCGTTCTCGAATGCGGTGACCGCTTGCGCCGCCAGGGTCTCCAGCAGGCGGGCGTCCTCCGGCGAGAAGGCGGCGGGCGTTTCGCTCTCGACGGCAATGACGCCAATGACCCGTTCGCCCGCCTTGAGCGGGGTGTACAAACCGGAGCGGACGGCCGGATGAGTCTCCACATATTCGGGGAAGGCGTGAACGTCGTTGGCCAGGACGGTTTGGCCGCGGCGGGCGGCCAGGCCGCTCAGCCCTTGATCCATGCTGCTCACCTGAGCCGCAAAGCGGCGGCCGATTTCATCCTCCTCGCCGGGCTGCATGCCGGCCTGATTGAAGGCGACCAGTTCCAGGTCCCGGCTTTCGCCGCGCCGCAGGCGGATGGTGACGTGATGCCAGGACAGCCGCTTGGCCATCGTCTCGACCAGGTACTGGCCAATCTGGCGCGGGTCGAGCGAACGGGTGATGGCCAGGCTGCTGTGATAGAGCATCTCCAGATTGGAAAGATGCCGCCGTACCTCGGCCTCGGCGCGCGCCCGTTCTTCGATTTGGGCCTGGGCGATTTTGTACAGGCGCGCTTTTTCGATCGCCAGCGCCGCCTGAACCGCAAAGGCCTGCAAGACCGGCGTTTGTTCCTCGAAAGCGGCCGGTCGGCGGCTGTGGAGATACAGGACGCCGACCACCCGCTCCTCGACCATCAAAGGCAGCCCTGCCAGGGACTGGATACCCTGCCGGCGCAGGTGAGGGTTGAGCATACGCGGCGCGCCTGCCGGCGGGGGTGGAAAGAGACGGCCGCGCTCATCGACGCGTTCGACAAAGACGGGCTGGCGGTTCTGGATCATCCAGCGGGTGAGGCCGGCGCGGCGGACGCGGTTTTCCAGGACGGGGATGCCGGACAGGTCTTCGACGCTGTCGGCTAGCCTCCCGGCCTCGTCTACCAGCAAGAGGCTGGCGTAGTCCGCGCCGCTGACCTCCCGCGCCAGAGCGACCACCTCGCGCAGCGTTGTCTCCAGGTCAAGCGAGGCGCTGACGGCCTGCGAGGCGCGGTTGAGAGCCGTCAATTGTTCCAGGCGGCGCTGCAAGGCCGCCTCGGCGCGTTTGCGCTCGGTGATGTCCACAATTGAGATCAAGACACGGTCCAGGCGTTCTTCGTGACCGGGAGCGGCGCTCCACCTGACGCTCACCTCCCGCCGCTCGCCGCTCAGGGTGTAGTTAACTCCCTCCCAATCAAACGCGGCTGCGCCCGAGGCAATTGAGACCAATTCCTGGCGAAATGTCTGGCGGCCTTCCTCGCCCAAAATGGTTTTCAGGTTGGTGAGCAATTCTTCCTTGCTGGCGGCACCGTACATGCGCAGGGTGGCGCGGTTGACATCCAGCACGCGCACCAGGGCGGCGCATTCATCCACCACTTCGGGGTGGGCGCGCAGGTAGGCGTCGAGGTCCTTCACGCCGCGCCGGTGCAGGGCTTCGAGGCGTTCTTTGACCTGCGAAAAATCCTCCTCCCAGAGCGCAACGGGCGAATCCTCGAACAGGCCGCGGTAGCGCGCTTCGCTGGCGCGCAGCGATTCCTCGGCCGCCCTTTGCGCCGTGATGTCGAGAATGGCGCCCACATAGCCGCTGATGCGGCCCTGTGCGTCCAGTTCGGGCATGGCCTGCCCCATCACCCAGCGGATCGAGCCGTCGGGACGGACAAAGCGGTACCGGGCGGTCGAGACCTGAGCCTTTTCCACGGCGGCCTGCCAGCCGGCGGTCAGCGCCGAGCGGTCTTCCGGATGGACGGCCTCCAGCCAGCCGCTGCCCAGGGCGGCCTCGGCGCTCAGCCCGGAAATTTCGCACCAGCGCGGGCTGACGTAGGTCGTCGCCCCCTGGGCGTCGGTGCGAAAGATACCAGCAGGCGCGACCTCCACCAGCGCAGCGTAGCGCCGTTCGCTTTCGAGCAGTTCACGCTCCCAGACTTTGCGTTCGGTGACATCGCGCACATAGCCGCCCACGCCGACGCGCCCCCCGCCCAGCGGGACGGGGAATTTGCGGGCCTCGTAGAAACGTCCGGCAACAACTTCGAGGCTGGTCACCGGGCGGCCTTCTTCCAGCGCCTGCCGGTCGCTGCGGCGGCAGCCTTCGGCGGCCTGCGGTGGCATCAGTTCGAAGTCGTCCCGGCCGACGATTTCTTCTATGGAGCGGCCCAAAAAGCGGGCATTGGCCTGATTGCAGATGATGTAACGGAAGTTCTCGTCCTTGAGGAAGGCAATGTCATCACTGGCATCCAGGAAGGTGCGGTACAGCGCCTGACTTTCTGCCAGGGCGCGGGCGGCGGCGCGCTTTTCCACCGCCCGCCGCAGGATGAGCAGCAACTGTTCCAGGTCGAACGGTTTTTGCAGGTAGGCGTATCCCCCGGCATTGATGGCCTCAATGGCCGTCTCTTGCGAGGCGTGGCCGGTGAGCAGGATGCATTCGGTCTCCGGCGAACTCTGTTTGATGCCCCGTAGCACCTCCAGGCCAGAGACATCTTCCAGCCGCAAGTCTATCACTGCGGCGTCGAAATCCTCCCCGGCGGCCCGACGCAGAGCATCGCGGCCGGTTTTGGCTTCCACCGGCTCGAAGCCTTTGGCCCGCAAAATGTCACACAAGGTGAGCCGCAGGTTGGCGTCGTCGTCAATAACGAGGATTTTGTTCACGGCTTAATTTTACGATATGTTTCAGGAGATTCAACACAAAGGTCACGAAGGGAACACGAAGGGGCAGAAAAGTAAGAAATACGCCCTCACCCCTGCCCCATCTCCCAGGGGGAGAGGGGAGAAAACCCAGATGATTTTGCCACGTTCGGCCAGAAAATCCGTTTCATCTACCCGTTTCCCTCTCCCTTTGGGAGAGGGTTAGGGTGAGGGGAGATAGTTACAAAAATAACTTCGTGAACCTTGGTGGTACTTCGCTCCTTTGTGTTTCACCGGAAACCGTTACAACGCGGCGCGCTGCTCGCTCAGCGCCTGGCGCAGACGCTGCAACTGGAAGAGCAAGAGTTTTTCCAGTAAATCAGGGATGTGCAGCGGTTTATCCAGGCACTCGGCGGCGCTTATCTTCAGGCCGGCCTGTATATTTTCGACCATTTCGCGGCGGTAAGCGGTGATGAGCAGCACCGGCAGAGAGGGGCAGCGGGCGCGAATCTGGCGCAGCAGGTCGAGGCCGGTGATGCCGTTGAGTTTCATATCGAGCAGAATCACTTGCGCCTCGTCCACAATGGTTTCGATGGCCGTGTGGGGATCGCTGAATGGCCGGGCGGAGAAGCCGCGCCGGCGCAGAATGTCGCCCAGAGTGCGGCAGAATTCCGGATCGTCGTCCACAATCACCACGCCGCGCTGCCGGGTCAGGGCGGCGAGAAATCCCAGCAGCAAGGCGATATTGATCGGCTTGTCGAGCACGCCGATGACGCCCTCCGCCAGGCCCTGCTGGATGATTTCATCGGCGGCATAGGCGGTCATCAGAATCACCGGCAGGCCGGGGCGCTCGCGGCGCGCCTGGCGGTAGAATTCCACCCCGTCGGCGCCGGGCATGCGCACGTCGGTCAGCACGCAGTCGAACTCCTGCGCCGCAACCAGGTCCAGCGCCTCCTGCGCCGACCAGGCCTCCACGACCCGATAGCCGTTCAGCGCCAGGATGTCGCTCAGCGTGCGGGTCATGTGTGGATCGTCGTCCAGGACAAGAATACAAATTTTGGAATCCATCAGGTCTCCTTATATACCGGTAAGAACAGCGTGAAGATGCTACCCTCGCCCGCTTCGCTCTGGACCTCGATCCGGCCGCCGTTGGCCTCGGCCAGTTTCTGGCTGACGGCCAGCCCCAGCCCAATGCCTTTGGTCTTGGTGGTGAAGAGCGGTTCGAAAATTTTGTTCAGGTTTTCGGGCGGAATGCCGATGCCGGTATCCTGCACCTTAATCCCTATCATATCATCTTTCTGAACTTCCGCCGAAATGGATAAATGCCCTCCTTCTGGCATCGCCTCGCAGGCATTGTTCACCAGATTGCCGAGAATCTGGACGACATGGCGGGGGTCGGCGCAGACGGGCGGCAGGTCGGCCGGCACGCTGACGCTCACGGTCACCTGCGGCGGGACGGGCGAATACGCCAGGGTTTGCTGCACGATCTCGGAAACGGAAACAGGCTGCCGGTCCAGGGATTTGATGCGGGTGAAATCGAGCAGGTCGGAGACAGTTTTATCCGCCGAACGGGTTTGTTTTTCGATGATATCCAGATATTCGCCAACGGTCGGATCGGTGTCGGGCTGCACCGCTTTGAGGAAATAGACCGCGTTGGCAATGACGCCCAGCGGATTGCGCAGTTCGTGGCCGATGCTGCCGGCCACCTGACCGAGGGCGGCCAGCCGTTCCTGGCGGACGAGTTGCTCCTGGGCTTCCCGCAGTTGGCGGGTGCGTTCGGCCACCCGCTGCTCGAGTTCGGCGTAGAGGCGGGCGTTCTGGATGGCGATGGACAGTTGCGCCGCAATCGTTTCCAGCGTGCGCTGGTCGTCGGCGGAATAGGCCTCGGGACGGGTCGTTTCGACGTTGATCACGCCGATGACTTTTTCCTGGGCGAGGAGGGGGACGCAGAGTTCGGAGCGAATCCCGTCGCGGATGCCGTAATAACGCGGGTCCTGGGTGACATCGCCAACGCGCAGGCTCTGACCGTGTTCTGCCACCCAGCCGGTGATTCCCAGGCCGAGGCGCGGCCGGCGCGAGCGCACGTAGGCTTTGTCCTTTTCCAGGAACTGCGGGTCATCTTGCTGTGCGCTCAAGGCGAAGGGAATCAGTTCCCCGCTGGCTTCATCCAGCAGCAGAACCGCGGCGTATTCGTAGCCCAAGATAGATTCCAGAATGTTGATACAGGTCTGCGACAATTCTTTCAGCGAGGTCAGGCGCTGTAACTCCCGGGCGGACTGGTAAACAGCCGTCAGTTCCCGATAGCGCTTTTGCAGGGCGTCCTTGTCCCGCTTTTGTTCGCTGATGTCGTGCACCACGGCCATCATGGCCGAGCGCCCGCCGTAGGAGATGACGCTGACGTTCACGTCCACATCCACCAGCGAGCCGTCCTTGCGGCGGTGCTGCCGCTCGCCGATTCGAACCTGCGTTTCAGCGCGGATGCGTTTTTCATAACTATCCACGCTGGCGCGCTCGTGGGCGACGATATCGTACAGGCTGAGGGCGCGGATTTCTTCGAGACTGTACCCCAGCAGACGCAGGTAGGCCGGATTGGCGTCCAGGACGCGCTTTTCATCCAGATCGTAAACGACAATGCCGTCGCCGGCCTGCTCGAAGATGGCGCGGTAACGTTCCTCGCTCTCGCGCAGCGCCTGGGAATCTTCGTAGTGCTGGCGGTAAAAACGGATGCGCCGCTGCCGCCACAGAAAGGAGAGACCCGCGCCCGCCGCCACAATCATGATGCCGAAGAAAATCGCCGTCTGCCACAGGCGTGTGCGCAGCGGGGCGTAGACCTCGTCCCTGTCCATGCGCGCCACCAGGTACCAGGGCGAATCCGGGACGGGCATAATGGCGCCCACCACCTTCTGGCCGCGGTAGTCAATGCCCTCGGCCGCGCCGGTGCGGCCCAGGGCGGCCTGAACGGCCAGGACATCGCTTTGATCGAGCGGGATGCGCAAGTTGAGGGCGGCATCGGGTTCAAAGCGCAGCGGGTTGAGAAAAACAACCTCATCCCCCTCGCGGCGCACGAGCAGGGTCTCGGCGGTTTCGCTGGGCGCCGGCCACTGCTGAATATAAGGGTAGAGATAAACCGCCGGATCAACTTCCATCACTATCACGCCCAGCACAGGCGAGGCCCCCGGTGCGGGGTCAATCGGCGCCAGGACGCTGATATGAATGCCCTCCTCGCCGTGCGGGTGGAAGTCCAGAAAGGCGGCTTCGCCGGTTTCAATTGCTTGCTGCAAGGTTTCGTGCTGATGCGGGAAGGCTGTGGCAGAGCCGGGCGGCGAGTCAAGGAGGACGTTTCCGTCCCGGTCCAGCAGGTAAATCCGGTCATACTGATAGGCGGGGCGCAGGGCATCGAGCCAGTTTTGCAGTTGGGCCTGCGCTTCGGCATCGGCGGGGTTGGCCGCGAGGCGGGCAAACAGGGCGGCGAAGGAGGCGTTGTCCATCAGCGTCTGGGCGTCGGCCAGGCGTTCCCTGCGCCACTCGACCAGTCCGCTCACCTTGAGATTGGCAATGGCCAGCAGTTGGGCGTTCACCTGGGCGTGGAACTGGCGGGAAAAACTCTGATAGGAAAGCACCCCTGCGGTGGCGACGGCTGCCGCCAGCAGGGCAAAAATGAGCGCGAAGAGCGTCTGGGTGCGCTTTTCGAAACTGGCGGTTTCCTGGTCTCTCGGCTGAGGCGATTGGGATGAACTCATGCGTTCTCCTGTGCTGTGGGGATGGCCGGCAAAATCAGCGTGAACGTGCTGCCCTCGCCCGCCTCGCTCTGGACCTCGATCCGGCCACCGTTTAACTCGGCCAGTTTCTTGCTGACGGCCAGTCCCAACCCGATGCCGTGCGGCTTGGTGCTGAAGAGCGGCTCGAAGATTTGGCCGATGTTTTCGGGCGAAATACCGGGGCCGGTGTCCTGGACAGTGATCAGTAAGCAGTGTTCCGTGTTCGGTGGACAGTGTTCAGTGTCCTCTGAACACTGACGACTGATCACTGAACACTGACCGCCCTCCGGCATGGCCTGATAGGCGTTGAGCAGCAAATTGGTCAGGATATGCTCAAAGTGATCGAGATCGGCGCGGACGGGCGGCAGGCCGGACGGCAGGTCGAGGCGCAGGCGGATGTTTTCGGGGCTGGGGAAACGTTCCAGGACGCGCCGCAAGGCCTCGGCAGCGGAAACCGGCCGCGGGTCGGGCTGTGAGGCGGTGGTGTAGTAAAGCAGGTTGGCGGCGATGGCCACCGCGGCGTCTGTCTCGCGGTCGAGCAGGGTCAGGTATTCCTTGATCCGGACGTGCTGGTGAGTCAGTTGTTTGTCCGGCGTCAGGACCTGGTTCAGGTAATAGACGGCGTTGTGGATGACGCCCAGCGGGTTGCGCAGTTCGTGGGCCACGCCGCTGGCAATTTTGCCGAGGGTGGCCAGGCGCTCGCGCTGTTTCAGTTCGAGGAAGAGACGGCGGGCAGAGAGCAGGGTTTCGACGCGCGCCAGTAGTTCGATTTTTTCGACCGGAGCAAGCAGAACGTCGTTGATTGTCTTCCAGAGATGGCGGGTGGCCATTCCCACCTGCTCGCGGGTCGTAATGAGCAGGACAGGGCAGAAGAGCGGATCGCAATTGGCCCGGGCGGCGCGCAGCGCGTCTTCCAGCCGGTCGAGGGCGGGGCCGTCCAGAATGCAGAGGTCGTACCCGCTTTCGAGGGCGGCGGGGGCGGCCTCGGGCGATGACACTTCGTGGCGGCCTTTGAGAAATTCCTTCAACTGGCGGAGATTGGATTTGTTATCGAGAAGAAGCAGAATCTTGCTCATGGGAGACACCTACAACACAATTTCTGCCGTTTTGCTTGGCCTGATAAAGCCGTTTATCGGCCTGGTCAAGTAAAGCGGCCAAATCGGGGGTATCCTGGTTGAATTCGGCGATTCCCTGGCTGATGGTGACGGCAATTGGTCCGCTGCTGGTATCTACAGGCGGCTCGGCGGCGGTTTTGCGCAGCCGCTCGGCAAGGACGAGGGCGTCGGCGGGCGATGTTTCTGGCAAAAGGATGGCGAATTCTTCGCCGCCGTAGCGGCCGATCAGGTCGTTGCTGCGCAGGACGGAGCGGAGACGCCGGGCAGTCTCTTGCAGCACCTGATCGCCGGCGGCATGGCCCCAGGCGTCGTTGACCCGTTTGAAGTGGTCCAGATCAAGCAGGATGGCCGAGAGCGGACGGCCGTAGCGGCGGGCGCGCTGGATTTCCTGTTCGCCGACGAGGAAGAAGTGATGCCGGTTGAGCAGGCCCGTCAGGCCATCGTGCATGGCAAGATGCTGGGCCTGGAGCGCCAGGCGGCGGGCGTGCAGCAAGGCGGCGACGCGCGCCTGGAGTTCGATCTTTTGCACCGGGGCAAGGATGATTTCGTCCACTGTTTTCATCAGGACCCGGCTTGCCAGGCTCCAGTCCTGCCGGCCGACGACGAGCAGAAAAGGCAGGAAGCAGGGCGCCTCAACCTGACGTCTTTTCTGGATGGCGCTTTCGAGATGGCGCAGGCTTGGGCCGTCCAGAATCCCCAGGTCGAAGGGTTGTTGTAAATCCTGCTCGCCGAAGGCATAGAGGATTTCGTAGTGTAATCCCAGGGTTTCGCCCAGCAGGCGGCTGTTGGATTCGTGACTGGTGAGGAGCAGTATCCTTTCCATAGGCTACATCTTGGGTACTACAAAAGTGCGCGGATGAGATTGAGAAGTTCCCGGCCTGCCAGCGGTTTGAGCAGCACGCTGCGGGCGCCGTGCGCCAGCCCGGCCTGCTGCAGGTCGGCGTTGGCGCACGGCAGAATGACCAGGAAGGGGATGGCGCGCCGATTCAGGTCTTCGCAGGCGGCCCAGATTTCGGCGTTAAAGCCGCTCACGTCCAGCAGGGCCAGGCGGGGGGCGGGGGTTTCGTTCAGGGCGCGGCAGAAGTCCGTCAGCGAGGCGGCCGGAAAGACCTGGTAGCCGGCGCGTTGCAGGAACTGGCCGAGCAATTCCAGGTTGCGGGGGTTGCGGTCGAGAGTCAGAATCGCTGGCCGAACCGGGATTTCAACCATGGTCGTTTTCAGGTTTCACCCATTCCGGCGTGCCGCTCAGGATGCCGCGCAGGTTGCTCAACGGCTCGCCGACCTTGATGCCATAGCGGGTGATTTCAATTTCGCGCAGGGTGCGCTCGAAGTTGCTCAGGCGCTTCTTCAGCACGCCGATGGCCTTGCGCAGTTGGCCGTTGATCTCCAGGTAGCGCAGGAAGACGATGTTATCGCCCAGGTAACTGATGTTTTCGTCGGTGGGGCGGAAATCGCCGGTGATTTCGGACACCTCGCTCACCAGCAGCACCACCACGCCCATGTTTTGCAGATATTTCGAGACGGCGTGCAGTTCGGCGGTGAGGTTCTGGCCGCGCAGCGAGAGTTTGTAGCCGGAGACGCTGTCCAGCATCACCAGGCGGGTGCCTTTCTGCTCCACGTCGCGGCGCACGAGTTGGGCAAATTCGCCGGGGGTGTATTGCAGCGGCTCAACCTTGACGATGTCGAGCGTGCCTTTTTCGAGCATGGCGCGGGCGGGGATGTTGACGGCGTCGCAGCGCCGCAGGATGATTTCGACCTCTTCTTCGAACGTATAGACGACCGAACGTTCGCCGCGGCCGGCAGCCTCTTTCATGAACTGCATCCCCAGTGTGGTCTTGCCCGCGCCGCTCGGACCGCTGAGCAGGGTGATCGTGCCGCGTTCGATTCCGCCGCCGAGCAATTCATCCAGTTCCGGCACGCCGGAGGAGATCTGGTCGGCGCTAAACGGACGGTGGACGGCTTCGGGGATGAGGCGCGGATAGACGGTCATGCCGGACGCGCCGAGGGTGAAATTGTGATTGCCGGGGATAAAGCCCGAGCCGCGCATTTTGGTCACGTTCAGGGTGCGGCCTTCGGGGGCGTAGTTCAGGTGGATGATGCCGTCAGCCATGAATTGCAGGTCGTCATCGGGGGCTTCGGGGCTGCTTTCGGAGGTGAACAGGATGGCGGCGCCGCGGTCGGTGAGAAAGCGCAGGAACGACAGCACTTGCTGGCGGAACTGGTAGGGGTCGCTGGCCAGGTAGCGGAACTGGGTCATGGCGTCCAGGAAGACGCGGCGGGGCTGGTGCGTTTCGACTGCCTGGACGATTTTTTCTGTGAGCGGGACGCGTTCCACTTCCGCCGGGGAGAAGATGTCGTAACTCTCGACCTCGGTGAAGAATTCGGAGGAGGGGGTCAGGTCGAGGAAATGGATGGCGGTCAGGTCGAAGCCCAGGCGCTCGGCGTTGCGGCGCACCTGCTCGACCGGTTCGCCCAGCGTGATGAAGAGCACGTTTTCTCCGGCTGCCGCGCCGGCGGCGAGAAAGTGCAGGCCGAGCGTCGTTTTGCCGGCGCCGGGACCGCCGCGCACCAGGTAGGCGCGGCCGGGAATCAGCCCGCCGTGCAGCACCTCGTCCAGGCCGGAAACGCCGCTGGAAAGGCGGTTTTCGGGGGGAGAGGCTTTCTTTTTCATCTTTCGCTCCTTTCTAAAAATGTTTTTTCACATCGCCCGGGGAGGGCGTATCAAGTCAAGTTGTCGAATGCGGGCCAGATTCCTTCCGGAGATAACTTTCTTCCACTGCCTTGATCAGCATCAGCAGCAGGTTCAAGTCGAGCGGTTTGGTGAGAATGGCCTTGGCCCCTTCCATCCGGCCGCGCTGGATGAGTTCATCGGCAGAGTAGGCGGTCATCAGGAAGGTGATCAGGCCGGGCTGCTGTTTGCGCGCCCGCACGAAGAGTTCCACGCCGTTCATCTCCGGCATGATGACATCGGTGAGCAGGATATGGATCTTTTCGCGGCGCAGCAGGTCGAGCGCCTCGCGGCTCGAACCGCTGACGCGCACCTCGTAGCCTTTCAGCGCCAGGATGTCGGCCGTGGTTTGGGCCATGGCGGGGTTGTCGTCCACGATGAGGATGCGGGTGGGCTGGCTCATGATGATTTCTCCTCGACGATGGGAAGAAGGAGGGTGAAGGTGGCGCCCTGGCCCGGTTCGCTCTGGACCTCGATCCGGCCGCCGTTGGCTTCGACCAGTTTCTTGCTGACGGCCAGTCCCAGCCCGATGCCTTTGGTTTTGGTGGTGAAGAGCGGCTCAAAGAGTTTGCCCATATTTTCGGGCGGGATGCCCACGCCCGTATCTTTGACCGCGATCCGCACCCACCGACCGCCCTCCACTGAACCCTGCTCACTGCTCACTGAACACTGATCACTGATCACTGATAACTGCCCTCCCTCCGGCATGGCCTGGTAGGCGTTGACGATCAGGTTGCCCAGCACCTGTTCGATCTGGCGCGGATCCACCCACAGGGGCGGCAGGTCGGGCGGCAGGTCGAGGTGGAGAAGGATGTTTTCAGGGGGAGGGTAACGGTCCAGCACGCGGCGGACGAGTTCGGAGGCGGCGACCGCCTCCCGGTCCACCGATTTGACGCGGGCAAAGTCGAGCAGGTCGCCGACGATTTTCTCGGCGTTGTGCGTTTCGCGTTCGAGGATATTCAGGTATTCCCTGACTTTCTCGCCTGCATCGGGCAAGACAAGTTTGAGGAAATAGACGGCGTTGTTGATGACCGCCAGCGGGTTGCGCAGTTCGTGGCCGACGCTGCCGGCCAGTTGACCGAGAACAGCCAGTCTTTCCTGGCGGACGAGTTGTTCCTGGGCTTCCTGCAATTGGCGGGTGCGCTCTTCGACGCGCTGCTCCAGTTCAGCGTTCAGGCGCAATATTTCTGCCTCGGCTCGCTTGCGGTCGGTGATATCTTCGCCGATCGAGAGCACCATGCGAAACTGACCGTTTTCTGTCAAAACCGTGTTGTTCCAACTGATCAGGCGCTGTTCGCCGGTTTTCGTTATAATCATATTTTCATGATGGTATTCTATCAGGCAGTTTTGCACGATTTGTTCCCAAACATTGGATAACTCGGCGCGCTGCTCTGGGGGAATGAAGAGCTCAATCCAGGATTTTCCCAGCACTTCTTCCGCCTTGAAGCCGGTCAGTTTTTCGGTGAATTTGTTGAAGATCATGATCCGGGAGTCCTCGCCTAGCCCGACGATAATGTTCGGCGCAGCGCTGATAATGGCTTCGGACCAGGCTTTTTCGGAGAGCAGTTGCGCTTCAGCCTGTTTGCGTTCGGTGATATCTTCCGCCACGCCTTCGATCCAGCCCTGTTCGGGATAGATGCGCGCCGAGTAGCGCGCCCAGAAAACGGAGCGGTCTTTGCGGTAGAAACGCGCTTCGAAGTTCTGGACGAAGCCATCGCGGCGGATCATTTCCAGCATGCGCTCGCGCGTGCCGGGGTCAACGTAATTCTGGGAGGTAACGTACTCGGCGATGAATTCTTCGCGGCTGTCGTAGCCGAACATGCGCGCCAACTGTTCGTTGCTCTCCAGCATCTTGCCGTCGGTGATGCGGGTGCGGAACAGGCCGACCTGGGCGTTTTGGAACAGGTTGCGGTAGGTCTCTTCGCTCTGGCGCAGACTCTCTTCGGCTTGTTTGCGGTCGGTAATATCCTGCGCTGCGCCGTAAATGCGAATGACGCGCTGCTGAACATCATCAACAATTGGATGTCCATGATCGCGCAGCCAGCGGATTGCGCCGTCTTTTCGGACGATGCGGAATTCGCTCACGTCATGCTGGCCGGCAAACAATCTTTTGGCGCGCGCGAGCGCAATGGGCATATCGTCCGGGTAGATGATGCTCGCCCATCCGCCGCGCTCGTCCATCTCCTGCGGCGTGTATCCGGTGAGGCGGGTGAACGATTCGGCGGTAACCCACTCGCGCACCAGGCGGTTGCCTTCTTCGACACGGAAAGAATAAGCATAGTCTGATATGAATTCTGAAATAGCGCGGTGGCGCTCCTCGCTCTCCTGGAGCCGCTCTTCCGCCTGTTTGCGGGCGGTGATGTCGCGGGCGACAATCAGAATTTGCTCAATTTCTCCCTGGCGGGCAACAGGGGCGGAGTACACTTCCATGCAAAGTTTCTGGCCGCTCTTGCTGAGGACTTCGACTTCGTAGTGATACAACCCGCCATTCCCCCGGGCGCGCTGCTCGCCTCGTTTGCGGATGCCGTTCTGGAATTCCGGAGCAATGAAGACGTCAATCGGGCGGCCGATGACTTCTTCGGCGGTCAGGCCGGTCAATTCCAGGCCGGCGCGGTTGACGTACTGGATGCGTCCCTGCATATCGTGCAGGATGATGACGTCCGGCGTGGTCTCGGCCAGCAGGCGGTACTTCTCCTCGCTCTCGCGCAGCGCATCTTCGGCCCGTTTGCGCTCGGTGATGTCGTTGATGACATGCACCGAACCGGCGAAGCGGCCCTCGGCGTCGAGGATGGGGTCCACGGTCACTTCCAGCCAGCGGCCGCCGCGCTCGAAGATCATGCTTTGGCGTTTCTTTTCCTTCTTGACCGTCATCAGCGGGCAGGCATCGTATGGCTCGGCGGTGCCGTGGACCACCTGGTAACAGGGTTTGCCCAGCATGTTTTCGCATGGTTCGCCGAGGAGTTCGCTCATGGCGCGGTTGCATTGAATGATGCGGTAGGCGTCATCGGTCAGGAGAATGCCGCTGCCGACGGCGTCGAAGGTGGTCTGCCATTCGGCTGCCCTCAGACGGGCGGCCTGTTCGGCGGCGCGCAGGCGCAGCAATCCCTGTAGGCGCGCCAGCAGTTCGCGGTTCGAGACCGGGCGGGCGATGTAGCCGTCGGCGCCCAGGTCGAGACCGGCGGCCTGGCTCTCGCCGTCGGTGTAGGTGCTGGAAACGATGATGACGCCAATGCCGGCCAGTTCGGGGTCGGCTTTCAGCCGGCGGCAGACCTCGAAGCCGTCTATGTCAGGCAGGTTCACGTCCAGCAGGATGAGGTCCGGCCGGTGGCGGCGGGCGGCTTCCAGCGTCTCAAGGCCGGTCTGTGCGGGGAAGGTCTGGTAGCCGGCCTTGTCCAGCAGGCGCCGGGTGGCGCTGACGATGGCGGGGTCGTCATCTACAACCAGGATTTTGGTTTTTTCGGACATAGGCGGCCTTTCGGGGCGAGTCAGTCATCAGTGGACAGTGATCAGTAATCAGTGAACAGTGAACGGAGTTCAGCGGAGGGCGGGCGGCTGGAAGGGGAGTTGGACGAAGAAGGCGGCCCCCTTTCCCGCTTCGCTCTCCACCCATATTTTACCGCTATGTCCTTCAACAATGCGCTTGACAATGGACAAACCCAGGCCGATGGATTTTTCACCGGCGCTGCCGGTTGCGCCGCGCTGGAAGGGACGGAAGAGATTTTGCTTCTGCTCGGGCGTCAGACCGGGGCCGCGGTCGCGGACGGACAGGAGGAAGGTCTCGCCCTGCGTTTCGAGGCCGATATCCACGCGCCCGCCGGGCGGCGAGAATTTGACGGCGTTGCCGATGAGGTTGTTCAGTACCTGTTCGAGTTTGGCCGCGTCCAGCACGGCAGTTGGCAGGCGGTCGGGAATCTGATAGACCAGTTCGATTTGTTTGCGGGCGGCCAGCGGACGGTTGACGGCGGCGTTGCGGCGAATCAAATCAGGCAGGTTCACGGCGGCGTAGTCCAGGTTCAGTTCGCCAGCCTCGATCTGGGCCACGTTTAGGAGGTCGTCTATCAGTTGGGCCATGAACTGGCTGGTGTGGAAGATGACCTCGATGAATTCGCGCGTTTCCCCCGGCGGGCAACTTTCGAGCAGGAATTCGCTGTGCATCAGGATGGCGTGCAGCGGGTTGCGCAGGTCGTGGGCGGCCATGCCCAGGTAGCGGTTCTTCTCGGCGTTCAGGCGTTCGAGTTCGGCCTTTTGCTTGGCCAGTTCGCGCTGCATGTCCACCAGTTCGTTGTTCAGGCGGCTGATTTCGTCGTAGAGGGCGTCATCGCGGACGTGCTGCTGGTAGGCGCTGCGCAGGGCGTTGGTCTGCTCGTTGCTGATGCGCATCATCTCTTCGTAGAGCTCCAGCGAGAATTTCCCGTTTTCGGCCCCGGCCAAGACGATTGCGTCGCCGGATTTTCCGCCGCTGAAGTGCAGGGTGTGGATTTCGTCACCGGTCTGGAGGTTGATTTCCCAGTCGAAGGCGGCGCCCTGGGCGCGGATTTCGGCCAGGAAGGAGAGCGCCTTACCGAGCGAGCCGCGCGCCGCCAGACGGGCAAACGGCGCCCCCGGCGGGAGGTCGGCAGCCAGCCCATGCGGGTCGCGCAGGACCTGCAGGAGGTTGCCGTGCAGGTCACAGAGCAGGGCGAGGGTGAGGGAGGAGGTCATGGTCAGGCCTACCAGCGAACTACAAAATTCGCTCCGCTTCGGCGGCGGCCAGGGCGGCATCGGGGGCGTAGCCGTCGGCGCCGACCTTGCGCCAAAGGTCGGGGGAGAGGTTGAAGGGGTATCCGCCGACCAGGACGCGGGTCCGGCCTGAGCCGCTGGCGCGCAGGGCAGCAATCAGGTCGCGCACGCGGCTGACGTGGAAGGTCATGGTCGCCGAGATGGCCAGCAGGTCGGCGCGGCGTTCAGCGGTCATGCGCAGGATGTCTTCGGGCGGGGTGTTGGCGCCCAGGAAGGCGGAGTCCCAGCCGTCCATTTCGAGGAAGTCGGCCACCATGCGGGCGCCGATTTCGTGCAGTTCGCCGCCCACACAGGCGACGACGGCGCGGCGGTCTTTGCGCTCGCCGCTGAACAGGTAGGGGTAGAGTTGCGACATGACCATCTGGGTGGCGGCGCTGCAGAAGTGTTCCTGGGCAACGCTGATCTGGTTGGTTTGCCACAGCCGGCCGATTTCACGCTGGACGGGTTGGAAGACGTACAGGTAGATGTCGCGCAGAGGAGTGCCGTTTTCGACGGCGCGCAGAACCATCTGGGCGGCGGCGCGGCGGTCGGCGCGCAGCAGGGCCTCGAGGTAGTCCTGAGCCAGGCCGGCGAGCGGGGCGTCCAGACTCACGAAGGGAGGGGGCGCGTCGGGCGCGGACCCGAGGGCCTGCTGCCCCAGGTCGAGGAAGGTCAGCGCCGGGGCGGCCTCCTCCGGGGGGAGCATCTCGCTCAACGCCTGGCGGGTACATTCGAGCGTGGTGGGCAGGACGTCGGGCGGAAAGTTCAGCCCGGCAAAGAGCGCCTTGACCCAGGCCAGGTATTCGCTGAAGAGCGCCGGATCATCTGCCTCCAGGGCTTCGGCCAGATAGGTGAGATGGTAACCTGCGTCGCGCACGCTTTTCTCGCGTCCGGTCGAGCCGTAGGGCTTCCAGACCTGCGGCTGGCGGGCATATTGCAGGTCCACGATGCGCTCGGCGAGGGCGTTTTGCATTTGGCGCAAAGGGGCGAACATGCTGTCTCCTTATCAAACAGACGGGATGAGAAAATCTGTCCAATCCATGGACAAACAGGCTATTAATGTCGATAAAATAGTATACAACAATATAGAGCGCGGGAAAGGGGGCTTAAAGCCAGGTGGGCGAATAGAAACGAATTTGTTACGATTTTCTCGCGAAAAACCAAGTATGATTTTGCAAAACAACAATATCAGAAAAAGACTATCCCAAAGGAGGGAGAACATCCACGAGCAATGGTTGTGACCTTTGGGATAAACTTTTACTACATGTTCGTCTCAACAGAGAGACAGAACAAGACCGATGATTTAGGAGATGGCTGTGCCTGCAAAAGTCCTGGTTGTAGACGACGACGAGATGATGCGTAACCTGGTGAGTCAGGTTGTTGCGCGTCAGGGGATGGAAGTCATCCTCGCTTCCGATGGCCTGGAAGCCGTCCAGATGGCAACCGAACAACGGCCCGATTTGATTCTGATGGACGTCATGATGCCGAACATGGACGGTTTTCAGGCTTGCCGCCGCATCCGCAAGAATCCGGCTACTGCGTTTATCCCCATCATTTTACTCACCGCAGTGGACACACTGGAGCAGAAAGTCAATGGCTTTGAGGCCGGGGCAGATGATTACCTCGCAAAGCCGTTTGAGCCACAAGAGTTGCTGGCGCGCAGCCTGGCCCTGCTGCGACGCTACGCACAAATTCACACCGAGGCCGTGGCCGCCAAGCGAGGGAAAATCATTGCCGTTTTCTCGTTGCGCGGCGGGGTGGGCGTTTCGACCATATCGGCCAATCTTGCTTGCGGATTAGCCCAGGTTTGGGGACAGCCTGTAGCGCTGGTAGACCTGGTTATGATGGCCGGACAGGCCGCGCTCCTGTTCAATCTTTCCCTGCGAAACACCTGGGCCGACCTGGCGCGCTTCCCGATAGAGGAGATTGACCAGGACCTGGTCCACTCGCTTGTGCGCCCTCACGAAAGCGGCGTACACGTCCTGGCGGCGCCCAGCCGGCCCGAAGAGGGCGAACTGGTCAATGCAGAAAAAGTTGCTCATGTCCTGCGGCTTTTACGCCGGCAGTATAATTACATTGTCCTTGACCTGCCGCACGATTTTTCAGAAACCACCCTGGCCGGCCTGGACGAAGCGGACGAAATCCTGGTTTTACTTTCCCCGGATCTTGCATCGGTGCGGGCTGCAGCCCTGACGATAAGCACGTTTGAGAGTTTGGGCTATGCGCAAGAGAAGTCGTCCCTGGTTCTCAACTGGACGTTTGAGCGCCGCGGTCTCGCCAGAAAAGACATCGAACACGCCCTGAAACACGAAATCCAGGCTGTACTTCCTTTTGCCCCCGAACCCATTGTTCAGGCAATTAATACCGGTATTCCACTGTTGATGGCAGAGCCAGAAGGACCAATGAGCGCAATTTTTGAAGACTGGGCCTTTCGTCTCAGCAAAAGCGAAGACAGGAAAACGCGCCCTCAAAACCCCACCCCAGCCTGGATACGCGTGGCCCGGCGCCTCCAACAACGCGCCAAGAACTGAAAGGAAAATGTGCCGTGAAACAAAACACTGCTTCCAAGGGGCAGGGCTTGCTCGAATACATTCTGGCTATGTGGCCGATTGCCAAACGTTCCATCATTGCTACCCGCGATGTTCTGGGATGTGAATTTTCCCTGAACGTAAACGCAGGAGCATCGCTTGAAGTTGGCAATCTGTGCATCGTTTCTACGCCCGGACCCGGGGACTGATCCCGCCAAACAGACAGACCTGCTGCCCGAAATAAAAGCATGAAAATTCTGGTTATCGAGGACGACCCAACCCAATGCCTGTTGCTCCAGCGTCAACTTGAGCGCGCCGGTCATGTGGTCTTTGCCAGACAGGATCCCTACTCAGCCATGGAGATTATGTGGCGCGAGCAAGTCCAATTGCTGGTGACCGACTGGGAAATGCCCGGGCTTAACGGCCTGGATCTCATCCGACAGATACGCGAAGCCAACCTGCCTTTTTATGTTTACATCATCATGATAACCGGCAAGCACGAGCGCGAGGCTGTGGTTCAGGGATTAGATGCAGGCGCCGACGATTATTTGGTCAAGCCCTTTGATTTGCGCGAATTTATCGCGCGCGTAGCGGTGGGAGAGCGCATCGTGCGTCTGGAAACGTGCTTGCGCCAGACCAATCAAGAAATGGAGAGACTCGTCAATCTTGACCACCTGACCGGCCTGCTCAACCGCCGCGCGATTTACACGAGGCTTCAAGGCGAACTGGAGCGTTCCAGGCGCACCAATCAGCCGGTTGGCATTCTTTTTTTAGACCTCGATGGTTTCAAAAAAATCAACGATACCTATGGCCACCTGGTTGGCGACGAAGCCCTCAAAGCCGTCGCCGGGGCCATGCAGGCCAACGTTCGCCCTTATGATTTATGCGGCCGCTGGGCCGGCGATGAATTCATCGTCGCCTTGCCAGGCGTGAATGTACAGGACGCCGGTTCGGTTGCCGAGCGCATTCGCGATTGCATTGCTCGAATTGATTTATCGGTTAACAACCAGGCGATACCGGTCAGCGTCAGCATTGGCGTGTATGTTGTTGACCCCGCTTCCGAGACTGGTGACCTGAACGAAATTCTTGCCCTGGCAGACCAGGCGCTTTATCATGCCAAAAAACAAGGCGGCGCGCAAATTCAATTGGCAAAAATTGAGAGGGCCGTTTTATGAGCAACAACCCCATCAGAACCCACCACAAGCAATCCATGACGCTTGCGGCAGCCGGTGCGTTGTTTGGCCTGATCTTCCCCATAGCCGCTCTGCTTATTGAGATATGGTTTCGATCCCTGCCCTTTACGTGGGAAACTATCGGCCAATTAATTGCCGGGCATCCGGTCTTCTGGGTAGTTTGTCTGGCTCCATTTGTATTGGGTATAACCGGACATATCATCGGCAAGCGCGGCGACTACCTATATGAAATGTCCATAAGCCTGGAACGGCTGGTACAAGAACGCACCAGGGCTCTTAAAGAAACCAACCTGGCACTGGAAAACGAAATTGCCGAAAGAAAAACTGTTGAAGCGGCACTCAAAGAAAGCGAAGCAAAATTCCGCACATTGGTCGAGAATATCCCCGCAGTGGTTTATCTGGATAATCCAGATGAATTCAGCACCAATATCTACACTTCGCCGCAAATAGAAAACCTGCTTGGCTACACGGTAGAAGAGTGGCGCAACATTCCTGATTTATGGATACAACTGCTCCACCCCGACGATCGCGCCCGTGTGCTGGCCGAGAATCAACGCGCACATGCCGAGGGAAGATTTCACTCTGAGTATCGTCTGCAAACCCGTGATGGGCGGACCATCTGGCTTCAGGATGATGCGCTGCTAATTCGGGATCCGGGCGGCAAGCCGCTTTACTGGCAGGGAGTATTGCTGGATATTACAGGCCACAAACAGACTGAGTTTGAAACACTTCAGCAAAAGAAGTATTTTGAAACCCTGCTACAAATCAACCCCATTGCCATCGTCACGCTGGATCTCGACCATCAAATCACAGCCTGCAACCCGGCTTTTGAGCAATTGTTTGGCTATACACAAGGCGAAATTGTGGGCAAAAAAATTGACGAGATCATCGTACCCGAAGAAAAGCGAGAGCAGGCCTTTCTCTACACCCAAAAAGTCGAGTTCGGGCAAGTGGTGCATGCTCTTGGCAAGCGTCGGGCAAAAGACGGCCGGCTGATCGATGTGGAAATCTTTGGCGCCCCGGTTGTCGTCAACGGCGAACAGGTTGGCATCGTCGGCCTCTATCACGACCTGACAGAGTTAATTCGTGCCCAGCGCGAAGCCGAGGCTGCGGCAAAAGCCAAATCCGAATTCCTGGCCAATATGAGCCACGAAATCCGCACACCGCTGAACGCCATTGTCGGCATGACCAGCCTGTTGCTCAGCACCCCTCTCAACGCCGAACAACAGGATTACGCCGAGACGATCCGCAACAGCAGCGACGCATTGCTCTACATCATCAACGACATCCTGGACTTCTCGAAAATCGAAGCCGGCAAAATGCAACTGGAACAACACCCCTTCTACTTGAGCGACTGCATTGAAACCGCGCTTGACCTGGTGGCGGCCAGCGCCAACCAGAAAGGGCTTGACCTGGCCTACACAATCCAGGAGGGCGTGCCACCGAAATTGACCGGCGATGTCACCCGCTTACGCCAGGTATTGATCAACCTGCTCAGTAATGCTGTCAAGTTCACGGAAAAAGGCGAAATTGTTGTCTCCGTCAGCGCAAAGCAGGTGCAGGAGGATACATTTGAGTTGCTCTTTTCGGTACGCGACACAGGGATTGGCATTCCGCCCGACCGGCTGGATCGGCTCTTCCAGGCCTTCAGCCAGGTAGACACTTCTACCACCCGAAAGTATGGAGGAACCGGCCTCGGTCTGACCATCAGCAAGCGTCTGGTAGAAATGATGGGCGGCAAAATTTGGGTTGAGAGTCAGGTAGGGGTTGGCTCCACCTTCTCTTTCACCATCCTGGCCACAACCGCGGTTGCCACCGCCCGCCTGTCCGGACTTGGGCAACCGCCCAGCCTAAACGGGAAACGCCTGCTCATTGTAGATGACAACGTCACCAACCGCCTGATCCTGGAACGGCACACGCGAAAGTGGGGCATGCTGCCGGTTCAAGCCGAATCGGGTCCTGCTGCTTTGAAAATGCTGGAAGACGGAGAACGGTTCGACCTGGCCATCCTGGATATGCACATGCCCGACATGGACGGTCTGACCCTGGCCGGCATCATCCAACAAAAATATCCGCCCGATGTTCTCCCGCTCATTATGCTCACCTCGCTTGGCTACAAGCAAGAAGACGTTGAGAAAGTATCCTTTGCTGCCTATCTGACCAAGCCGATCAAGCCGGCCCAATTGCAATCGGTACTGACGAGCATCATTCAAAAACACGCCGAGCCGGTCAAGAAGACGGCCACCCTGGCCCAACTAGACGAAAGCCTGGGACATGAGCACCATCTGCGAATCCTGCTGGTGGAAGACAACCCCGTCAACCAAAAAGTGGCCATCAATCTGCTCAAGCGGCTTGGCTACCTGGCAGACGTTTCTTCAAACGGGCTGGAGGCCCTTGAGGCACTCGAACGTCAAGAGTATGATGTCATCCTCATGGATGTGCAAATGCCCGAAATGGACGGCGTTACCGCCACAGCCCACATCCGCCAACGCTATCCCCAGCGTGCGCCGCGCATCATTGCCATGACCGCCGACGCGCTTGAAGGCGACCGCGAACGCTACCTGGAAGCCGGCATGGATGACTACATCAGCAAGCCGGTGCGGGTAGAGGAACTGATCCAGGCACTGCAAAAGTGCCGGCCGCTACCACCTGCCTGATCACAAAGGAGATACCATGGATATTATTGACCGGTCCGCCCTGGATGCCTATCGCGAAGTGATGGGCGAAGAAGCCGACAGTTTCATTGCGGATATTGTCCAGACCTACCTGACCAATTCTCAAACCCTGATGGCGCAACTAAGCAGGGCATTTCAGGCTGGCGACGTGGTCACCTTTCACAGGACAGCCCACACCCTAAAGTCTAGCAGCGCTACGGTAGGGGCAACGAAAGTCTCCGAACTGGCTCTGGCTCTCGAAAAAGCCACCCCATCTGAGTTTCCGGCCAATACTGAGAACCTTTTAGCCGATTTGAAGCAGGCCTACCAGGAAGCGATTATCGCCCTGGAACAGTTTCTAAAAACTATTTGAAAAGTAAATGTGGGAGTGGCTAAAGTGTGGGTTAGGTGAACTGAAATACATGAGCGGGATAGTTAGGAAAGCGATGCTTATGCAGTTGACGCCGATTGAAACAATACATAAAGAGCTTCAAG
>JAIOAQ010000019.1 GCA_019873735.1 Chloroflexota bacterium
CCCATACCTCCATAAGCCATCGGCGCGCTGACAGCAGCCAACGGCCCAACTGTATTCACAGCCAGGGTCACAAAAAGCAAAAAAGCAGCAAGTGCAGCGGCAAAGCGCATCAACGGCACGGGCCGCGGGATGGGCGGTTTAATGCCGGCCATCTCAGGCGTGAGCATAAAATTGCGCGGCGCACGCCGGCGGGGAGTTTGACGGAGCAAAGCCCGGGCCTGGCGCAACGCTTCGGCAACGGCGGCCAGTTGCGGGTCGGATTGGAGCCGGACGGCCAACCGCTGCATCTCTGCCCGGGGTAATTGTCCATCCAGGTAGGCGGAGATTTTTTCTGCGTCACGAAAAGTGGGCATCTGTTTCATGCACGATCCTCGCTTTGCAGACGGAAGGCGGCGGGCAAAAGTTCCCAAAAAGCCTGCAGACATTCGCGCAACCGCAGACGGGCGCGGGCCAGGCGGCTTTTGATGGTGCCAAGCGGGACGCGCACGGCGCGGGCGACTTCGCTGTAATCCAGGCCCTGAATATCGGCCAGCACAACCACCACACGGAAATCGGTCGGCAGGGCGTCGAGGCAGTGTTGGATGGCGTGTTCGAGTTCGGCCTGGTCGAATTGTTCTTCGGGGGAGGCATCGAGATCGGCCAGCCAGCGCGGGGATTCGATTTCTTCGCCATCGCTGTCATCCGGTTCAAGCGGGGCAGTGGGACGGCGTTTACGGCGGCGCAACTCGTCGTAACAGGCGTTGGTGACGGTGCGCAGCAACCAGGCCTTGAAGGAGCCGCCGCGGTAGGCGTTGAGGGAGCGAAAGGCGGAGAGGAAGGCTTCTTGGGTGGCATCGGCCGCCAGGTCTTCGTCGCCGAGGATGCGCAGGGCAGTGTTGAAGAGGGCCTCCTGGTAGGCGAGGACGAGGCGGTTGAAGGCATCCAGGTCGCCGCGCTGGGCGTCACGGATGAGGGAGGATTCGTCCATATGGGGATATTTTACACGCAAATTCGGGACGCAGTGCTGTTCTTGGCAGGACTTGTCCTACAGAAAACCCCTGGCGGCTTCGCGCCCTTGCGTTAGAAACGTTTTTTTGCGGTAGAGTCAAAGATCAGGTTGTGGCAGGCAACCCGGCAAGGCAGGCGAATAGCGGCCTACTTGCGGCCAAATAGCAACAGCCACACCCCGCGCCAAACGAGCATGCCCACGGCAGCGCTGCCCTCCAGAATGACAACAAACAGCGGCAGGACAACCGAGTTGAGCATGGCGGCGCGCAGGAAAGCCGTCAGCGGGGCAGCCAGCAGCATGGCCAACACCGGCCGCCAGAGTTGAGTCGGGGCGGCAGCCACCTTCAGGTCAAAAAGCCCAAGCCAGGGAGCAATCAGAAACCAGCCCGCCAGCAGGGGCAGGAAAGTGGTCAGCATGCGCCCGGCAAAGGAGGCCTGCAATTCCCCATGAGAAGCAAAGCCCACCAGGGTGATGATCGCCAGGGCAAGTCCATCTCCGGCCAAGAGCCAGACTTTTTTGGTCGGCATTATTCCTCCTTGCGAACCGGCGGAAAGAGAATCACCTCGCGGATGCTGTGCTTATCGGTCAGGAGCATGGTCAGACGATCCACGCCCATGCCAAATCCGCCGTTGGGCGGCATGCCATAGCGCATGGCGCGCAGGTAGTCTTCATCCATTGGGTGCTTTTCTTCGTCATCGGCAGCGTAGTCGCGCCCCATTTCAAGGAAACGCTGTTCCTGGTCGAGCGGATCGTTGAGTTCGGTAAAGGCGTTGCAGAGTTCAAAGCCGGCCACATAGCCCTCAAAGCGTTCCACGGTGAGCGGGTCGCCGGGTTTGGACTTGGCCAGCGGGGAAATATCGCGCGGGTAATCGTAGAGGAAGGTGGGCTGGATGAGAGTCGGCTCGAGGTATTCGCTGACCAGAAAATCAATCAACTTGCCGCGCGTCGCGCCGGGAGCAGGCTGTTTGCCCAGGCGGACGATTGCGTGATAGAGAGATTCGGCGGTGGGATGCTGGCTGATGTCAATGCCACTGGTTTGGAGGATTCCATCGCGCATCGAGAGCCGGCGCCAGGGCGGGGTGAAATCCAGTTCCTGGCCCTGGTAGGTGATTTTCAGCCCGCCGGTCACCTTCTGGCAGACAAAAGCCAGCATTTGCTCGGTCATCTCCATCACTTTGAGATAGTCGGCATAGGCCCAGTAAAATTCCAGTTGGGTGAATTCGGGGTTGTGCTTGTATGAAATCCCCTCGTTGCGAAAGTCGCGCCCGATTTCATACACCTTTTCCAGGTTGCCCACCAGCAGCCGTTTGAGATACAACTCAAACGAAATGCGCAGGTACATATCCTGGTCGAGTTCATTGTGATGGGTGACGAAAGGACGCGCCGCCGCGCCTCCGTAGAGGGGCTGGAGGATGGGCGTCTCCACCTCGAGGAAGCCCTGCCCGTCTAAAAATTCGCGCAGTGACCGGATGATGGCGGCGCGTTTTCGGAAGGTTTCGCGCACTTCGGGGTTGACTGCCAAGTCGGCATAACGCTGGCGGGCGCGCAGTTCGGGATCTTCCAGCGCGGCGTGGCGGATAACTGTACCATCCGGCAGGGTTTCATCTTTGGCAGCGGGGAGGGGCGAGATGGCCTTGGCCAGCATTTTGAAGTCGTGAACCAGCAAGGTCGCCTCGCCGGAACGGGTGCGCATCATCACCCCAGCGGCCTGGATAAAGTCGCCCAGGTCAAAGCGGCTATTGAAAAAATCAACCTTTTCTTGACCCAGTTCGTTGATACGGAAGAACAATTGAATCTTGCCCTCGCCGTCTTCGATATGCGCAAAAGTCAGTTTGCCCATCGGGCGAACGGCACGCAGGCGGCCGGTCAGCGTAGCGCGGACCTCGGCCGGCTGTCCGTCCTGAGCGAGGCGCTCGGCAGCCTCAAAGGCGGCAATCGCTTCGACGCTGGTATGTGTCCGCTCGGCGCGGGTGGGGTAGGGTTCAATCCCTTCCTTGCGCAGGGCTTCAATTTTTTCCAGACGAATTTTTTCGAGAGAAGAATACTCAGCCATGACTCAAACCTTTCTGAGGCTATTTTACCCCTTCCTGGACCTGGGCCGGCAGGAAGAGAGAAGATGGGTAACTGCCTACCCTCCCGCAGGTTTTGGCGCAATGTCCAGGTCAGAAGAGGCTCGATGATCGCCGGTATTGCTTGCTGGCCCTGTTCTAACCTGCGGGAGGGTTACAAAGATGGTACAAAAAAGCCCCGCGCTCCAGGCAGGCTGCGCGGGGCCTAAAGGGCTGACCCCAGGCCTATTCGATCTTCTTGATTGTGACTTTGTAGGAACCAGCCGGCGCTTCGACGGTGACCACGTCACCCACGCGGTGGTTCAGAATGGCCTTCCCAATCGGCGATTCGTTGGAAATTTTCCCTTCGCGGGGATTGGCCTCGGCCGCGCCGACAATGGTGTACACTTCCGGCTCGCCGCCCTCTTCCTGAATCGTCACCGTATCGCCCACTTGAACGACATCTGGCGATGACTGACTTTCGTCTATGAGGTGGGCTGATGCAAGAATAATTTCCAGTTCCTGAATGCGGCCTTCAACGAAGGCCTGCTCATTCTTGGCAGCCTCATACTCGGCATTCTCAATCAGTTCGCCCCCCTCCATAGCCTCATGCAGGCGATTGGCGACCTCTTCGCGCTTTACGGTACGCAGGTAATCCAGTTCTTCCTGCAGTTTTTGGTAGCCTTCTTTGGTCAGGAACGTCGTCGGCATAAAACATCTGTCCTAAGTAATAGAATTTGCATCTCTTGAGACAGAGATGCAATGAGAAATTAGGTTACCACCAGCGCAGTAAATATAACATGAATTAAGACGCAAATCAAGCCCGATTAAAAAAGAGCACAGGGCTTTCTCAAAGTTCAAATTTTTGGCCTTGCACCTTCTTCACCCAGGCCGCCACAAGCGCAGGCCGGTCTCAACTGCCCAGTAAGAACGAATAGCCTCTTGCGCTTTCTCGCTGTCTCCAAAGAGGGATGATATTTGAGAGGCATAGGCCAGCACGCCGGAGATCCACGCCTGGAGCCCTGCTTGAAAAATTGGGAAAAGTATCGAAACCAGGCCGCGCGTGGCAGGCGTTAACGCCTGCGGGTGCTGAAGCACATAAGGGACATCAGCATAATACCAAAGCGGGCGGCGCAATTTTTCTACCGCTTCACGCACCAGAACATGATCTAAATGACCGCCAATTGCCAGTGGACAAACAATGACATCATCCAGGCGCAGAGCAGAACGCAGTGTTGCCGCCAAGCGCTCGGGCAAATCCCGGTCAGCCGGATGGCGTTCCACAAAAACGTCCTTGGGGTAAAGCACCTCACCAGTCTTTGAGCGCCGGTAGATCATATCCAGAAAATGGAAATGTTGCACCTGGGCGCCCAGAAGGCGCGCTGCCCGGCGGTCTTCCTGACGCCGAATAAAAACCGTGCGCCAGGCGCCACCCGTTCCCCATTCTGCATGGATGCCGGCGGCAAAATCCGAAAGCCGCCTGTTCCAGGGATAACCGGACATCAATGTCCAGACAGCCACCGGCGTGCCCTGTTTGGCCTGTTCGTAAATCAGGCCGCCACAGGAAAGCACCGCATCGTCCAGATGAGGAGCAAGATAAACCCAACGCATGCTTTAATTCAATCACAACCGCCAGCAGATGAAAATAGATAATCTTTCCTACTCCCCCCAACGCGAAGCATCAGCGTCTGTGATACCCTCGGCTGGCCCATAACCAGGCAACACAGGCCCCCAACAACAAACCGGCAACGGTCACACCCAAAACCGCCAGGATGCCTCCACGCAAAACCCAGGCAACACCGCCCGGCAGTCCAAGCGCCAGGTAGTTATAAGCCGCCAGGCCGCCCAACAAAGTACACAAAGCCCAGCGTACCGCCCAACGACGTGAGAAAAGGTTATAACCTACCCAGTAAGACAACCAGCCCCCGACCCCCAACAGGATAATCACTATCAGCCAGCCTCCCAACCTTGGGTAACCGTCAGAGGTCAACGTATCGCGGCGTGTTTCCGCAGGCACCGGAGTTGTCTCTAAGGGCGGTTCAGCCGTGACCGGCGACGTAGGCGCAATGACCGTCACTGCCGAGGAAGCGCCGCGAGAGACGTCCAATTGCAGGGCTTCAGAGAGCATGGCCGGCTCACTAATCGCCCGAATCTCAAACAAACCAAAGCGGTCTAATTTGAAGGATGTGCGGCCCACACCGGCTAAGGTGACCACATCTTTTTGCTCCACAACGCTTCCGCCCTCTTCCGGCATGACAAGCAAGAAACGCACAACCGTCCCATCTGGAACAGGATGTCCATTATGGTCGAGGATGACGCCTGTGCGCACTGCAATGGTATCTCCGATTTCGAAAAGCGGCATGGCGGTTGGTTCGGGCGTCAGGCCGGTAGAATCTGGGGTGGAGGCAGAAGCCGGCTGCAGGTCCAGAGAGAGCGAAATCACCTGGTTGGGGTCTGGAGAGGTCACGGAAATCATGTCATAGCCAATTCCAGGGATGGAGACCGGCGAAGCCCCATGCGGCGAAAGTTCTTGATACAACAAACGCACTGCAACTTCAACAAAGGGTGATGTCTGGCCATACAGGCCATAGTAGGCCGTTAATTTCGAGATGTCGGTCGCATCCAAATAAAACGGCGCGCCAAACGCAAAGAGAATCACCCGTTTGTCCCTCAGTAAGTCCTGACGTTCAGAAAGGAAGCGGCGCAAAATGCGCGGTTGTTCGCGCGCAGAACCGGCGAGGGAGATGATGACATATCGCGTGCGACGCAAGTCCGTTTCCAGCGCCTGACCATCAGAACGGTCTAACAATTTGGATAGATCATCAAACGAGTAGGAACTCAAATGGCTGGCAAGCACCTCACCGCCCTTATCAGGGCCGTACAGGCGCAATACGGCCTGCTGAAACGCATCCACGGCCAGGCCTGCCTGAGCGGGGCAGGTACTGCATTGCGCGGCAGGGGTTGAATCGGTGATGAAGACCAGCCTGTCGCGTGCCGCAGGCGGCTCAGGCAAGACGGTATCTAGGTCAATGACGTCGGGGCTGATCAGGGTTGCCGATTGGCGCGCAATCTCAAAGGTGACCTGACGAGACGCGCCGAGGATTTCAAGGTTGCCCGAGGCCTCCTGTACGCCAGAAAACAGGAAACGGGGATATAAGCGAAGTTTGGCATGTAGAATGCGTTTGACCGCATCATCAACACGGGAGGCAAAAGCCGGATCTTCGCGATATTTTTGGGCAAAGTAGTCCAGCGAACGTACAACCGTCGTGTATGTATCGGGAGCATCGCTGGAAACGATGTTTCCAAAATAGAGCAAGTCATTGCCGGCCAGCAGAGCATCACGCGCCACAAAACGCGCCTGGAAAGTGGTACCGGTGGGATCGTAAAACTGGCGGACAGCCCGGCTGCTTAAATCATCACAGATGACCAGTCCACCCTTTTCGCGCCAGGCAGCAAAAGGCTGCAGGGCCAGGATCTGCCCCAGCGCCTGGGCATCAAAACTGACCGGCCGCGTGGTCACGCGGATATTGCCCTGCAAACCCTGATAGCGAATATGCGAAACCAGAAGCGCATCGGCGCTTTCCGGGTTTGACGGCACACTGCTGGTCACGGCAAAGAAAGGGGTCAGTTCAATCTGTTTCAATTGTTCCAGCGACTTGCGCACGGTAGCCACTTCATCTTCGGGGGAACGGTCCGCACTGCCGCGTCCCGGAAAATGCTTGGCGGCTACAAGCAAGTGTCCATTGCTGCCCAGGTGCAAACCGGAGACATAGGCGCGTCCCATTTCGGCCACCCAGTACGGATCTCCGCCGAAGACATGCGTTTGAGTATCGCTGGCAAAGGCGCGGTCAACGGAATCTAAAACATCCAGAGATGGCCCAAGATACAAATTGAATCCCAGGGCAGAAAGTTCCTGCCCCATAATCTGCCCGGCCTGCTGGGCCAGAGAAGGGTTCCAGGTGGCCCCAATAGCCATTGGGCTGGGCATGGGCGTCAGGCCATCCAGAATCTGGTCGTACCCTGGGCCGCCTCCTTCCTGTGAAATGCCAACAAAAAGCGGCACATATTTATAACGGACCTTGTCGCCTGTGACGGGATTGACCTGCTCAACTTGCGAATAATTCCATTCGGCAGCCTGCAGTTCCGAGGTCAGGCGATAGGCTTCGGCTGCGGTCTGGGGTGCAGCAACAAAGTTATCGTTTGCCGCCAGCAGGACGATTCCGCCAACGTGATGTTCCGTGACCAGCGTATAGATCGGCGTACCCGGGCCAACATCTGTGCCCTGGAAGGTGACCAGGAACAACTGGCCTACCCGCTCTTCGGCTGTCATGCTGTTTAAGAGAGCATTCACAGCCGCTTCGTTACCGGAATCATCCTGTGCAAAGACAACAGCATGCAGGCCAAGAAAAGACGTAAGCAGCGCCAACGCCAAAAGCAGCCTCAACATGCGAGAGGGGGGCCAGAACTTCACGCCTGCGTCCTGTAGGTAGAGATGATCCTGGTGTGCAGGTCGGGCTGAATGTTGCCGCCTGAAATCAGGACAAGTGTGGATGCGGCCGAGACCTTGCCGCTCAACACAGCCGCCAGGCCAACCGCGCCCGAGGGCTCAATCTTTTCCCCATAGGTATGCCAGGCAAAAGCCACCGCGTGCGCGATCTCATCTTCTGAGACCAGCAAAATATCATCCACATATTTCTTGATGATGGGGATTGTCAACGCGTCATCTTCAACCGCGCCTGTCAAACCGTCGGCCAGAGACGGCAAATCAGGAACGCCTGCCTGCGTGCCATGGTAGTACAAAGCATGCATAAAGGCGGCTGCCTCTGCCTGCACGCCAATCAAACGCGGGCGCGAAGCAAAACGCTGTAAGCCGACAGCGATACCCGCCAGCAAACCGCCGCCGCTGACCGGTACCAGCCAGGTTTGATCGGCAGAGATTGCCATTTGTCCGGCAATTTCAAGCGCCAGCGTCCCCTGTCCGGCAATGACCTGGCCGTCATTATAAGCCGAGACCCAGGTTTTCCTGGTTTCGGATGCATATTGTTTGCCGGCCGATTCGGCTTCCGGATACCCGCCAGAGACAAAATGAATCTTTGCGCCAAGCGCTTGAATGGCCTGTACTTTGACCAATACGGCGTTTTCAGCGACAAAGACTTCAACCGGCGTATGGGTGAGACTGCCCGCCAGCGCCACACCCTGACCGTGATTGCCGGCCGATGCGGTGACAATGCCCCTTTCACGCTCCCAGGGCTGCAAACTAAGCACCTTGTTCAGCGCGCCCCGCGCTTTAAAAGAACCAGTCACCTGACGATTTTCCCACTTGATGTACAAGCCTCGCGCCGGATCGTGCAACAGGGGCGTACACACAATATGCGCTGCAATGCGCTGCTGCGCTTCTTCAACCCACTCGGTTGGAATCATGTCTTTCCTCCAGGAGGTGCAAAGCCAACACAGGGTCATCGGTGAAGACGCCGTCCACGCCCCAATGAAACAGACGGCGCAGATCGGATTCCGCATTTACCGTCCAAACATGAACACGACGCTGAAGGCGATGAACCCGTGCAATTTGTTGGACGGTCACATCATTCAGGAAAGGATGCAGGGCCTGGTAATCTCCAAACGCAAAGCCAAAAGAGCGCGCCCACCATCCCACCAGGCGAGGGGACGCAAGCAAGCCGCGTGGAATCTCAGGCAACAGTTTGGCGGCGCGGGTCAGGTTATGAGGCAAAAAAGAAGAAAACAAGACGTGAGATTGCAGCCCAAAGGATGCAACCAGCGCGGTCACTTTTTCCACCAGGTCATCGCGCGGTGTTGTGTAATTGGTGAGTTCAACATTGATGAAAAGCCGCCTGCCCAAGGTTTCAAAGACCTCTGCCAGCGTGGGAATGCATTCGCGGCGATATTGCTCGGAGAACCAGGAACCGGCATCCAGTTCGCGCAGAGCCGCCAGGGGAAGATCACAGACTCGCCCTTTCCCGTCAGTGGTTCGGTCCACTGTGGCATCATGAATCACCACAACCTGACCATCGGCACTGAGTTTCACATCCAGTTCAATCGCCGGCGCCCCTTGCCGGGCGGCCAGTTCAAACGCCGCCAGCGTGTTTTCGGGTGCCTGCGCCGAGGCGCCGCGATGGGCAAAGATGACAGGGCGAGGGAGTTCAGGCCACATACAGTTTACAATTCCACAAAGTAAGACTGTGCCGCCCGATCAAGCATTTCGCGGCTCATACTCGGCGGAACAGAAAGGTAAGCAGCAATGTCCAGAATCTGGTCACAGAGATCGCGCGGATGGGAGGCGCGCAGTTTGCGGTTACGTTTGATGTACCACTCCTGAAGCAGATAGGCCAGACCCTGATCGCTGTATTCAACTCCTTTGGCGCGCGCGACGCGCCGGAAAATCTCACGATACTCTTCGTAGTTGGGGTCGCCGATTTCAATTTTGTGCCGCAGGCGGCGCAGGAAGGCCTCATCCACAAGGTCACGCGGCGGCAGGTTAGTAGAGAAGACCACCAGCACGTCAAAGGGGATCTCCACCTTGCGGCCGGTATGCAGGGTGAGATAGTCCACCCGGTTCTCCAGCGGCACAATCCAGCGGTTGAGCAGGTCACGCGGCCGCACCAATTGGCGGCCAAAGTCATCGATCAGCAAAATGCCGCCGTTGGCTTTAACCTGGAAAGGAGCCTCATAAAACTTATGCACGTCATCGAAGACCAGGTCGAGACCTTCCAGGGTCAGTTCGCCGCCGGTCATAATAAAAGGCCTGCGAATGCGTACCCAGCGCGGATCACGGCGCGTGCTGGTTCGCAAGGAGCCGGTACCCGGCAGGGTACCATCCTCTTCGGCGACGGCCTGATGGCTGACGGCATCATATAACTTGACCACCAGACCATCAATGTAAATGGCATATGGCACGTACATCGCCTGCTGAGAAATCAGCGAGCCAAACGCGCGGGCAATGCTGGTTTTGCCGTTACCGGGCGGGCCATAAAGGAAAATGGATGTGCCTGAATTCAGCGCCGGACCTAATCGCTGGAATGTGCTCTCAGAAATGACCAGTTGCGAAAGCAGTTGGCGCATGGTGTGCGTCGTCACGGTGACGCGGGTGCTCTTTTGGCGGCGGACAGAGTCGTTATAAACATCCAGGGGCACCGGCGCCGGACCGGCATATTGCGAGCGTTCCAGGGCTTCACGGGCACGGGCAATGCCTGCTCCGGTAATTGCATACTGATACGAGCCTTCACCCAGCCCCATTTGAGAAGACTTGACCTCCACCATCTTCTCTCGCTTGAGACTCTCCAGAATTTGGTCGGTCACCCCTGCAAAAGGCAGGGCCAGTTCTTCTGCGATTCGAAAACCGGAAAGGTAGCCCTGAAAATAGAGAATCTTAAGTGCCAGGTCTTGCAGCCAAAGCGGCGAAAGCCCGGTATCCTCCAGCCGATTAATCGGCGGGGGCGTAAAACCAGACTGCCCCGCTACAGCAATGGGTCTCACAGGATTGGTCATAGAAGCCTCCCAGCCCAGGAAGTCATGAAGGTTAACACAAACTGCCCAGTCTGAAACATTCCATAAGTTTCAGGTCATTGCCCGGCAGGCGGTGATGATGAATATTCAAATTATAGCACGCTGAAACGTAGAGATTTACGTTTGTCAAAGAGCCGTTATAATTCAGCCCATGGAAAATATGAAACTCTCTATCATCATGCCTGTGTATAACGAAGCCAACAGCCTGCGTGAAATCGTCAAGCGCGTTCAACAGGTGGGATTGGCATGGGAAATCATCCTTGTGGACGATGGCTCTCAAGACGGGACGCGTGAAATCCTAAAAGAATTCGACGGCTCACAGAACATCCGCGTTATCCTGCACGAGAAGAATCAGGGAAAAGGAGCCGCCGTGCGCACCGGCCTGGCAGCCGCCCGCGGCGACATCCTGTTGATTCAGGACGCCGACCTCGAGTATGACCCGCGCGATTATCCGCTCTTGCTCAAACCCATTCAAGAAGGAATCGCCGATGTCGTCTACGGCTCACGCTTCCTGGGCGGCCCGCGGCGGGTTACCATGTTCTGGCACATGGTTGCCAACAAAATGCTGACCTTTATGACAAACCTGCTCTACGACACCATCCTGAGCGATATGGAAACCGGCTATAAAGTCTTTCGGCGCGAGGTGATTGAGGGCATGCCCCTGCACGCCAAGCGTTTTGACTTTGAGCCGGAATTCACTGCCAAAGTGCTTAAACGGCATTACCGCATCTATGAGGTGCCCATCTCCTTCAACCCGCGCGACTATTCACAAGGCAAAAAAATCAAGTTAAGAGATGCCTTTGAAGCCGTCTGGACCCTCTTGAAATACCGTTTCGTGGATTGAATCGCCATGCACTGGAAAGACGAATTGCGCCGCGAACTTGAGCAGGCCGAAGCGGCGCGCGCAAGCGGCAACGAGGGACGAGCGCGCGTCTGCGCCCGGCGCGCGGCCGGCATTGCCGCCCGCGAATACTTGAAACGTATTGGACAACCCGTTCAAACCGCCAGCGTGCTAACCCTCCTAAATCATATCCAAACCCAAGCGGTCCTCTCTCCGGACCTGAAACAGGCTGCGGCCCACCTGACTTTGCGCGTCACCGAAACATTTTCCCTGCCGGTCCCAACCGACTTGATCGCCGAGGCAAGCAAATTGTGCCACGCCTTACTCCCGGATTGGGAAGAGTAAAACAGTGCCCGACAGACGACTTGTCGGGCACTGTTTTTCAGTTGAGATGGAATCAGGCTCTGCGCCGCGTCAGAGCATACACCACGCGGACCAACGTCACCAGGACCACCGCAGCAGAGATGACACCACTTGCCACGATGAAGAAAAAATACCAGTCGCTGACACGCTGGCGGATTTGCCCCGGCTCAGGCAAGCGAATCCGCCTGCGCAAATGATGCATCAGCCCGGGCGGAGCGCTGACCGGCCTCAGCGTCCGCGCCAGATACGTTTCCATCTGCGTCAAAGAATGCGAATCTGTGTCCATTTTATCTCACGCCTTACACTTCCTAATTGGATAGACAACCTCTTTTTCAGGTATTAACCCCTTTTCAGTCTGCAGGGTACACCACCAAACCGACCGTCCCCGGCCCCAGGTTTGCGGCCACAGAAATAGAAAGGTCAGTCAAAATCACCTCGTGGAGATTGAAAAGCCCGCGCACGCGTTCCAGTAGCATACGTCCGGCCTGCGGGTCACGCGCATGGACAACCGCCATGTGGACTGCCCTATCCCCCACCTGCTCCTTGACCATCGCCAGCACCCGCTCAACAGCCGCCTGACGTGTGCGCACCTTTTCCACCATATGCAAGACGCCATCCTGCAATACAGCAATCGGTTTGACATTCAACACCGAAGCCAGGGCCGCCTGCAGAGTCTTCACCCGTCCACTCATGCGGGCATACTCAAGGGTATCCAGAGTCAAGATAATGCGGATGTTGCGGCGCATCTCATTCAGCCGCTCAAGCACACGATCCAGCCCGGCCCCGGCCCGCTCCAGCAGGCGCGCTTCGCGGCACATCATCCCCAACCCTGCCGAACCACAACCCGAATCAAAGGGGATGACATTGAATTTTCCGGCCAGTTCACGCGCGGCCGCAACCGCCGACTCAAATGTCCCAGAGAGTTTTGCCGTCACATGGAGGGATAGAATGGTATCGCCCGCCTGAGCAATACGCTCGTAAAATTCTTTGAACTGAAACGGCGTCGGCTGTGAAGTCTGAGGCACTTTTTTCGTCTCATCCACCAGGCGGTAAAAACCCTCATTGTCCAGGTCCACATTCTGCAGGAAGGTCTGATCACCAAAATGGATATTGATGGGGATAACCTGAATGTCATACGCCTCCTGCCAATCCGCCGGCATATCGGCAGCGCCATCGGTCACAATTCGCAACATATCATCACTCTCCTTCTAAAGTAATGTCTTCTTCCACTTCATCGCGTAACGCCAATAAAGTGCGGTGATAAAGGCTCTTGACGGCGCCCTCACTGCGCCCCATGATTTGTCCGATCTCTGCATTGGACATGTGTTCAACAAACTTCAAGATCAATAACTGCTGTCTGTCGGGCGGCAGGCGGCGAATATGCCGCAACAACGCTTCTTGCTCCTGCGTCCGCACCAGCCTGGATTCTGGATGCTCGCCATGCGCCGAAAGGACAGGCGCATCCGCCAGCGGGATTTCCTGGCGGCGTGAACGGTCGCGGTACCAGTTGGCCACCAGGTTATGCGCAATCCGATACAACCAGGCCGAAAACGGCACCCCGCGGTCGGTGTAGTTGACGATATGCTTCATCGCCCGCTGAAAAACGCGCGCCGTCAGGTCCTCGGCATCGTCAAGGTTGCCTGTCCGATAGTAAACGTAGTTGAAAATTCGGTCTACATAGCGCTCATACAACATCCCAAAGGCCTCGCGGTCTCCCTGAGATGCCAGCAGCAGGATTTCATCATCTTGCATGGCTTCCACCAAATAAAAATCCTATCCGTAGTTTGTAATGAAAAACTGCAAGCCTGTGAACGGCCCGGCACCTCTTGAGTATAACACGCCCTTTTGCAGGCATAACCCGTTATTTGAATTCATCTGGACAACACCTTTGAAAATATAAAGTTGATGTATAATAAATACAATCCGCACGAAGATGCTTCGGTTATTTCATTTTCCTGTGCGGCCACGGATTAAACTACGGAACTTTGGAAAACACTGGTACGCCTGTTATTGCAGGAGTCATAAAAAGTCAACCGCCCCACGTGTTTAGCATGGAATTGTCAAATAGCGGACGGACGGTTTACTGGGCTACAATTGACTGCAAATACATACTTCCAAACGTAGGCGACAGACATCTGTCACCAGTTTTGGCCTACCCGGTCTAAGCGTTTCACGCGGGACCCGGGCAGGCGTACCCAATCCTAAGCAGCCGACTCAGCCGTGGCCTGGCACAGGTCTACGGCTGAGTTTTTTATAACAATGCACAAGATTACAGCGATTGAGGTGCAGAAGAAGAATCGCCAGCGAGTCAACATCTTCCTGGATGGTGAGTTTGCCTTCGGCTTGAGCCGCATTGTGGCAGCCTGGTTACAGGTAGGACAGGAACTAAGCGATGAAAAAATTGTCTCTTTGCAGGCTGAGGATGCACGCGAAGTAGCCCTGCAAAAAGCCCTGAACTTCCTGAGTTACCGGGCCCGCTCTGATGAAGAAATCAAACAGAATCTGAGCAAGCACGGCATTCCAGATGCAGTGATTGACGAAACCCTTGAACGTCTGCATCAGGCCGGGCTTGCCGATGACCGGGGCTTTGCCCAGACGTGGGTAGAAAACCGCACCGCCTTCCGTCCGCGCAGCCGCCGGGCATTGCATATGGAACTGCGCCGCAAAGGATTAGACGAGCAAACCATTCAGTCGGCGCTGGCACAGGTTCCAGACGAAAACGAACTGGCTTATCAAGCCGCTCTGCAAAAAGCGCGGCGGCTGACAGGCCTGACCTGGGCTGAATTCCGCCAGAAAATGAGCGCGTTTTTGGGCCGGCGTGGGTTCAGTTATGAGGCCATTGGAGATGCCGTCCGCCGGGTTTGGCGGGAACAATCTCAGGCCGAAGACTCTCTGCCAAATGGGAAGCAGGCCCGGGCTTCGTCGCGAACCGAAAATAATTTCGATAATGAGGAAACGCCATGAATCCGATCTTTTACATCGTTGAAGTAATCACACTCATCATCGGGCTGGCAGCGGGGTATTTTTTCAGCCGCTACCAGTACGAAAAAGCGATGCGCGAACAACAGGAGAAAGCCGAGGATATTCTAAAGGCCGCCACCGAACAAGCACGGTTGATTGAAATCCAGGCGCGTGACAACGCCCTTAAAGTGGTGCAGTCGGCTGAAGCAGAACTTGCCCAACGCCGCAGCGAAATCAACCGCGAGGAAGACCGTCTGCAAAAACGCCGGGCCGAGTTGGATAACCGGCTAGAGCGTTTGGAGCAGCGCGAGCAAATGCTCAACAAGCGTCAGAGTTCGATTGACCGGCGGGCGAATGAGATTGAGAAATTATACGAGGATGAATTAAAAAAACTGCAGGAAATTTCTCAAATGACTCAGGAACAGGCGCGCGAGATTTTGCTGGCAGAGGTAGAAAAGGAAGCGCGCGGGGATATGGCGCGCATCATCCGCCAGATTGAAACCGAAGCCCGCGAAGAGGGCGAGAAGCGCGCCCGAAAATTGATTGCCGATGCGATTCAGCGCGTGGCTTCAGAACATGTGGCCGAGGTGACTTCGGCGGTGGTGCCGCTGCCCAATGAGGAGATGAAAGGCCGGATTGTAGGACGCAATGGACGCAACATCCGCGCCTTTGAGCAGGCCGCCGGTGTAGATGTCATTGTGGACGATACGCCCGAAGCGGTGACAATTTCCTGTTTCGACTCGGTGCGACGCGAAATTGCCCGCCGCGCCCTGACGCGCTTGACCATAGATGGCCGCATTCACCCGGCACACATTGAGAAAATCCTTGAAGACGAGACCAAAGCAGTAGAAAAGATCATCAATGAAGCCGGCGAACAGGCTGCCTTTGATGCTGGCGTGCGCGGCCTGCACCCTGAAATTCTGCGCATGATGGGACGCTTGAAATTCCGCACGTCCTACGGCCAGAATCAGTTGGCACACGCCGTAGAGGTGGCAAAACTGGCGGGCATCCTGGCGGCCGAATTGGGCGCCAATGTAGAAATTGCCAAACAGGGCGCTTTTCTCCACGATATCGGCAAGGCCATGGACCATAACCAGGAAGGAACGCATGCCATTCTGGGCGCAGAGTTCTGCAAGCGTTATGGCGTCCATCCACTGGTGGTGAATGCGATCGCCTCGCACCATCACGAGGTAGAGCAAGAGAGCGTGGAGGCTGTCATCGCCGAGGCAGCCGACGCCATCTCCGGGGCGCGTCCCGGCGCGCGGCGCGAAGACCTGGAAGCCTACATCAAACGCATCCGCACACTGGAAGATATGGCCAATTCCTTCAAGGGCGTCTCGCAAGCCTTCGCCATCCAGGCGGGGCGCGAGGTGCGCATCATCGTCAAGCCGGAAGAAATAGATGACCTCGAGTCCACCCGCCTGGCGCGCGACATCGCCAAGAAAATCGAGGAGACCATGCAGTACCCCGGTCAAATTAAGGTCACCGTCATCCGCGAGACACGGGCGGTAGATTACGCCAAGTAAGCGGCTGGGTTAGAGGCCGAGTCTACGAGTCAAAAAACCTCCCGCCGGGATTTTGGCGGGAGGTCGTCTTTCAAACCACAATTTTTTCGACCACTTCGGGGTCGTCCTGGTATTTCAGCAGGCGCAGGCCCTCCAGGCGCAGGGCTTCGGGGAAAAGCGCCCGGTAGATGTTGCAATTGGGGGATTTGACATCGTACCGTCCCGTCGCCCGATACGTCGCCAGCGGACAGCCGCCCGCGCACCAGTACTTCCACTGGCAGTCGCGGCAGCCATCCTTCTCCTCCACCGAAACGTTCTGGACCCCCAGCCGGTCGGCGCGGACCAGGGCAAGCGGATCCGCCGCCGGGACGTCCGTCACCGGCCGCTGCATCTGCATCTGGCACTTGGCCACCTGCCCGTTCTGATCGAAGACAAGATAGTTCTGTCCCACCCCGCAGGTGTGGGTGTGACCGATGGACAGGTTGGCGCGGTCAACGATCCCGCCCAGGAAGGGACGGCGCGGCAGGTTGGCTTCGATGACCTTGAACGCTGCCAGCATCCCGGCGATGATTTTTTCTTCATCGAGGCGTAAATCTTCGTGAGACGCCGAAAATTCATTCTCCCGATAGAAGTTCAGGCTGAAGGGCAGGTCGCGCTCCAGAATCCAGGCCATGAGCTCGGGCAAGCCCTCCGCTGTGCGGCTGCTGACCGTGACCGAGATGCTGGGCGTCAGGCCGTGCGCCAGAGCCAGGTCCACGGCTTCGGCCACGTCGGCGAAGGTGCCACGTCCGCCGGCGTAACGGCGATGGGCGTCATGGTAGCGTCCCAGGCCATCCAGCGAGATCATCAGGCGGAGGTCGAGAGAATAGAGCGTAGAGGCGAGAGAATCGGTGAGCAGCGTCCCGTTGCTGAGGACGACTCCCTGCAGGGCAATGCCGAGCGTCTCGGCCTGCGAGCGGGCGTATTGGTGCAGTTCCACCAGCAGGGGGAAACGCAAGAGCGGCTCGCCGCCGGCGTATTTGAGTTTCACCTCCTGCAAACCATTGGCCAGTGCCGAGCGGAAGGTAGCGTCAATCGCGGCGCGGCCGGTTTCGGCGCTCATGTCCTCGCGGACGTGAGGCAGGTAGCAGTAGTCACAGCGCAGGTTGCAGCGGTCGGTGAGATGCAGCCAGGCGGTGAGGGCCGCCGGCAGGGCGCGCGGCAGGCCGCAGGTCGGGTCGGTGGCGGCGCAGGCGCAATGATTTTCAGGCGCAGTCAGCACGCCCATCCGCCGCCAGTGGCGGGTCAGGCCGCGCACCTGTTCGGCCGAAAACGGCGGGGCGCAATCACTGATCAGCCGGTCAGCAGGCGCGCAATCATCCGGGGGGCGAGGGGCAGTCAGGGCGGCAAATAAGGCCGCCTCCCGCCGGTCGAGCACCATCAGGCTCCCGTCCACGGCCGGGTTGGCCAGCAGAATTTTGTCCGCCGTCAGCGGCTGAAGGATCGTTTGGGGCGCGAGTTGCCAGGTAACGCTCTGCCTCTCGGCAGCGCAGGCACAATCATTCTCGCCAACAGGCACGGTGCAGGAGCGCGAAATATTCCCTGCACAGGCGCAATCATCCTCTTGTTCATCGGAACGCGGGGACGGCGCAAGCATGATTGATGCACAAGCGCAATCACTTCCCCCCGAATCAGGATGATGTTGTGCAAGCATAGTTCTCCCTTTCGATAACGAAGCCATTAAACATTATACAACACCTGTCAAGTGAAAAATGTAACGAGTGGGTGTTCTGGAAACGCAAAGAGCAAATTAGCCAAGAAATATGATCAACAATAAAAAAAGCGGAGAAGGGCTGTCTGCCTTCTCCGCTTCTGGTCTTGCAAAGGAAAAACGCATTATTCTTCCAACAGCGCCCGTTTTACCAGCATCTGACGCAGTTGGGATGGGCCAGGGAGATTGTAATCCTCCTCCATTTTTCTCAAGCACCTCTCGAAAATCCGCAAATTCTCAGGACGCAGTACTTTGAGATGATCAAAGACTTGCTGCTTAGCCAGACGTAAGCCGCGCGATTCAATTCCATAGAAAGCGTTGTGTTCAAGCCCGAAGAAGTAATATTCCGCCAATTTCTTACATGCACTCTCGACAATGGCATCGTCCTCAGAGGTTTTTATGCGCCTGGAAAGTTCACTGAAATGGCCTTTGTCTTGATAAAAACGATGTCCCTTGAGCATGTACAACTTGCCCAATTGAACTGAAAGCAAAGGCTGATATTCGGGCTTATCTACAATTTCCGGACGAGGCTTCCCTGGTTTCAGTTCATAAGGTTTCAAAATGTCTTTAAGTGTGTTCTCGGCATCCTCGCCGAACCTTTCAGTTCCTTCTCCCGCATAAAACCCCAGCCAGGCTAAATTCACCAAAGCATCTACAAATCTGGGGTGAATGTAAGGAGGAGCAGACAATTCACGAGCAAGTTGGACCGCTTGATCCAACGCTTGTCGGCCTTCTTTAATGAGTTTTTCTTTTCCATATACCTGTGTCTGGGACTCACCCAACAATCGTAGAGCGTTTCGACGAGCACAACCCATTTCAACCAAGGCTTCCACCTGGCGGGACTTCTCGCCTCGTTCGTCAAAGATATCGTATGCCTCCTTTGCCATCTCGAACACTCGGTTAAGTATATCTAAGCGAGTATGTATGTCGAATTCTTCATGTTCCAGGCACTGACGATGGGTGGCTTCGGCCAGGGCAAGCAAGGCCAAGCCAATCCGGCGCGGGTTTTTCACCGCCCGCGCCAGGTTGAGGGCGCGGGTAGCGCCTTCCACCCCTTCGCGGAACATGCCTTCATAGGTATCAATGATGGCCAGGGTATTGATGCTGGCCGAGACCAGCGAGCCCAGCCCTAACTCGCGGCGGATTTCGAGGGCATTCCTCACCAGCGAACGGGCGTCGCTCCACTCGCCCTGCACCATCAGGGCATAGCCCAGGTCGTTATTCAAGGTGGCAATCTCTACTTTCAAGTCTGCTGCGCGAGTCAGTACCGCGGCTTTTCGGTAGTACTCAATGACCTTGTTGTTCATCTCTTGTACTCGATAGGCATACCCGCGCACGCGGTACACAAAGGCCAGCAGCACCCTTGCCAGCCAGAGATGAACATCCTCGTCTTTCAATTCCTCTATATGGGCTTCCAGTTCTTTTTCCAGAGGGCCCAATTCGCCATGTGCAGCAGGCGGCTTAGTATAAGCCAGGGCATAGGCTTTCCAGCCCAGGAGCATGGCTTTCTTGCATAGATCTTTTAATTTATCGGGGTACTCCGCTTCCAACCGCTGGGATTCTTCCAAACACACACTGTACTGCTCGCGCGCAAAAGCATGTTTGACCGGGCGAAGCAGAAGCGACCAACGCACCAGGTCGTCGTCCCATTGCGGATGCCGCGCTTCTTTGCCGGCCTCCAACTCACGCAGATAAGCGGTCAGTTCCAGTTGCAGTTGGGTGCTGAAAAGCAAGTCGCCGCCGACAATGGCTTCGTGATCGTAGCGCCACCAGCGGCGGTAGCCCTTGGGCCCATCCTGGCGCAGGCGGTAATATAAGAGAGCAAGCAGAATTTCCGTGCGCTGGGAATACAGTTCATTCAATTCCTCCAGGTTGAAATTTCCACCGCCGCCCTCGCTCAGAGATTCAAAAGTCTTGCCTAGCCTCCGGCGCACCTCTTTGAATTTCTCTTCGTAATACTCAATGACCTGCGTGTAGACTCTCTGCCTATCTTCCTCACCGCGCTGGCGGAGCGCCCGGTAGGCTGCCTGGGCCAGCATGTCGTACAGCTCATCGTGCAGGAAATAGGTCTTCTTCTCCTGCTTAGGATCGAAACGTTGCTTGACAAAAGAAAACCGCTCGATATGAGTCAACAGTTCTTCGGCCTGTCCGTAACGATATTTGGGAATATTCAGTAGCAGGCGCAGGATCTCAGCATCCATTCCCTTGCTCGTCAAGGCCATATAGCGCAATACTTCGCCCAATTGTTCCAGGCTGAGCATGCGCTCGAGAATCTTCTCCCGGAAGCAATCCTGAGGGGTCTTGCCCGCAGCAGTGAGTGCTTCGTCAAACAAAGGCTGAAGAAGGCCGCCGCTGGCGACGTAATCGGCCACCAGGGCGAGCATGACCGGCCGGCCATCGGTCAGTTGATAAGCCTGTTCAATCTCAGCCACTGAGAGCGACTCGAGGACACTGGCGACACGAAGCGCCTGGTTCTTGCGGGCGGCGCGGGCCGCGGCCTGAAAGTACTCGCGGGCTTCTTCAAGAGAGAACTCCTCTAAAGAGAATGGAAGTACCTCGATCGCTTTATCCAGACCCTGCAAGATCAGTTTGGCTTCCTTCCGCCCGGCAGTGACCAGAATAACATTTTCAAGGTCTTTGAACTGGTCCACCAGCCAGGTCCAGGCTTCGGCCATCGGCAGATCCGGCAGCATGGACTCGGCGGCACCATAGTAAAACCGCTCCAGGGTATCCAAAACGATCACCACGCGGGTCGGGGAAGCACCTTCACCAGGGGTCGTCAGCGCCTTCAAACCGACCACAAAAGCCTTCAGTACCTCCTGAACCTGTTCGTCCACACCGGTAGCCTCTCCTGAAAGGCGCAGATTTGCCAACACGCGTGCCGCACGCTCATACTCCCGAAGTGCGTCGCCCAAAGGTTTGAGGCTCTCATACACCGCGGCGACAAATTCCACAGGGGTATGGTAGAGTAGATGATAGGCGTCAATCAAGCGGTCGCTGGCCTTGACGCCCGGCATATCCTTACATTTTTCGATGACCTCGTTCAACAAACGCGTCTTGCCAATGCCGCCTGCACCTTTGAGAAAGATGATGCAGGGACGGGTATTCTGTCTGTTCTCAATACGCTCCAGAATTTGCCTGAGTTCTTCCTCCCGCCCTACCAGTTCGGTGGTCGCAAAAGCGCCGGTCATGGTCTCGTTAATCATGGTGCCCTCCTCATGCAGGCTGAACGGTTGCAATTGTTTTCTCGCACTCGGCTAGCCCGCCAGCCATATTCAACACGGCCTTAAAAGGCGCAGCCAATTTCTCATATTCGCTTCGATATTGCGCATATTTCTCAGCATAAGAAAGATAAATTTTATACGCCGCGCAATTCAAGTTCTGCCATAAGTCTGGCTGGTGATGTTTCAAGTAGTTTTGCAAGACGTTCCTCAGTGAAGCATCCAGGCGGAAACCGCCGCCCTCCCAGCGGAAGAGATAAGTCTTGAGCAAATCATCGCGCACTTCGCGGATGGGATTGGGCGGCATGGGCTGATTTTTGGCTTCATAATAGGCCTTGAGCATGGTTTCCATTTCCCCTTCACGGAACTCATCCAGCACACACAAGGCTTCGAAGGCTTCGCGCATTCGGCGGCGCTCCGGCGAGTCAGGAATCACATCGAGCAGGTAATCGACTACTTCATTCAGGGCGCGGACGGGGTCATCGCTCTGCAACAGGGCATATGCCACCAGCGGGCTGCCGCCGCTCAGGCTCTGGACTTTCTCATTCCCTTTTGCCAGTTGTTCAATGGGGAACTCTTTGAGCGTTTCTTCTTTCATCCCCGTCCGCAGGGCAGGCGAAATCCAGGGATAGGGCCGGCCGCGCCCGGTCATGATAAAGAAGACGTTGGGCAGTTCGGCCAGGGGGGCCAGCATGTTCTGCTCGACCGTTTCCAGCAACTTCCAATCGGCCTCGAAGACCGAATCGAGAATCAGAACCAGGGCATTGATGCCGGTAAATTTCGTTTCCACACCGCCGATCAGCGCCCGGCGCGCCTCGAGCAGGGTCGGATCGTTGGGATAGGGAATCTCCAACTGATCGCAGACCCAAGCCATCAGGTTCTTACAGGTCTCTTCGGGCTTTGGATCTTCTGGGATGACCCATTCACCTGCCTCTACAACGTATTCTTTTGGCAAGAGAGAAAGGGCAACGTAGAACGAAGATAAACTGGGAAATTCAGACAATATCGTCCGGTGTAAATGAAAACATAGCCAACTTTTCCCAAAACCGCGTTCGCCGCGCAAGAGAATCGCTTTGGGGGGGCTTTCCTTTCCCCCTGACTCTACAAATTGCTTGAATTTGCCCCGGATCAAATCCACTTCAGCACGATGAATAAAAGTATCTTTGGAGTAAGGGGTAAGCGTGATCATGATTCCTCCCGTTAATCTAATCGGGGAAAACACTTCGCCGGGGATATTGTTCTTCGGCCTTCGCAATATCCTCCGGCTCAAGGTACTCTCCCCCGCGTTCGAGATAATTTGACAAAACGATGCCGGCAAAAGCAATTGCCTCGCGCGGCAATGGGTGGGCTCGCGAGGCAATTAACGTCTCAACGTCACGCAAGGCCGGGCTGCTGAGGGCGTCCAGGCTGCCGAAGCGCCCCTGGCTGGCTACATAGACGCGGCGACGGAGGATTTCGGCCAGTTTGGGCACGTCCCAGCGAATCTCAGCCCGCAGAGATTGCTGATAAAAAATTGGCGACTGACTTGCCAGATAGGCATCCAGCTCAATAGGAAGAAAAGCCTTCAAATAAATCTGCCGCTCGGCCCAGGCTGGAGCGTGATTGAGCAGAGGAGCAATGAGATCAAATTGTGCCTGGAGTTCCCCCGCCCGGAAACCGCTGCCATCCACCCCGTCGAGCAGAATCAAAACCGATTCAAAGGAAAGGTCTTCGAAAATAAAGGCCAGCAATGCCTCGAACAGGGCCGCATTTTCCCACAGGTCGGCGGAGGCATCTTCAAGGTCCCGCTGCGCCGCGGCGCAAAAGGCCCTGACCGCCTCCGGCAAGGCCGGCTCGGGCAGCAGATAGGTGCGATCCAAACGGTCCGAAAGGAGCCTGGGGTCAGCGCTTTCGGCCAGGAGGTCGAGTGCATACTTCAAACTGGCCGGCAAAGCCGTCTGCAGAAGCGACAGAAGATGCAAGCGGCGGGGGAGCGAAAGGTCAAGGTAAAGAGACGGGCGGGAGGCGCACGCCAGCAACAAGTCGGTCGCGGCGGCGGCTGCCAGCCCTAACTGATGGGCTTCGAGGCAGGTCAGGTCGGCCGGAGAGGCAAATAACGGCAAATCATACGAAACAGGGAATTTTCGCCGTTTGCTGTTGCTCAACCAACAGGCGCGCAGGGTGTAAATGCGCATGGCGGTCTTGCCGCCGCCGGCAGGGGCAAAAATGGCCGCCGGGGCAGTTTCCCAAGCGACCGTAAACATCTCGTGGCCAATCAGGCAGTCCGCAATGTAGGGGTCATTGGAGGCCTCCAGGCGCTCGAAGGGGTTAAAAGCAAAACCCAGGCTGGAAAGCCTGATGAGCCCCTCAACCTGCGTTTCCTGAATTGCAGTCATTACATAAGCACCTCTGAATAGGTTAGGCTTATGCTACCAATTTGCCTTTTTATGTGCGATTTCTTTAGTATTTCAAGACTCTCGCATTAATCTCACAAAAATCTCACAAGGCGTAACCTTGCCGGATACCCCCTTGCCTTTGCGGCACATGGCCCTCAACCAGGCCTGTCTTTTTACCAGGTGTTCTCCAGGCGCACAATCCCCTTGCCCCGCTGCGAGACGATGTAAATCGGTTGTTTGGGGTCGGGTTCCACCCCCTGCCGCAGACGCCAGAGAGCGGTATCCATGACGCCTTCGATCGTTTTTGGATCTTCCCAGCCAGGATCGCTGACGACGCGCGGGGCACGTTCCAGGCCGCGCAAGCCGCGGTAATACAACTCTTCCTTGTCGCAGGCGCGCTCTGGGTGGGTATAAAGGTAACGGAGCAGGCTGAGCGAGGACTCGGACAACCCCTGGACCGGAAAATGGCCCAGGAAAACGTTCTTCAAGGCTGCATCCATGCGCAGACGGGGCGGGAAGCGGCGCCGCAGGTCGGCTGTCGCCTCGGGCGTGAGCGGACGCGGCTGGGGCTGAGCCAGATAGGCGTCCAGGAAGGGGCGCAGAAACTCCAGCCAGCCGCGCGGCGCGGCTCCGCCGTATTTCTCCAACCAGGGAAGGAGATCAGTATCCAGCGAAAGATCGGCAAAGCCAAACGCTTCCCTACCCATCGCCAGGGCCAGCCGCCGCTCGCACAGGGCGCGCAAGGTCTCGGCGGGCCACGAGAGTTCAAAGATTTCAAACCGGCGGCGGGTCAGGCCGGTAGCGGTCGAAACCTGATTCTTCATCCGCAGCGGCGCCATCACCTTGACGGTAAAGCCGGGGATGTCGAACAAGGTCAGTGATGAGAACAAAGCCGTCAGCATCTTGCCCAGCGCGGCGGCTTCCAGCGTCAGCCAGGCATCCAGGCCGTCCATCATCACCCACAGGCCGCCAAAGCCGGCCGCGCCCAGCGTCCGCACCACTTCGGTCACCTGCCGCGGGTAGGTGGCATTGGGGGGAACCAGCGTCCGGGGAGTGCGGTTCAGAATCTCGCTCAGGCAGGCCATGCCCTCCGCCGTGCCCTCGCTTTCGAGGCGCATGAGCAGCAACTCCTTATCGGTGCGCAAGCAGTGATGAATCAACCAGACCAGCCCTTCCTGGGCGAAGCGGGCCGCCTGGGTAAAACGTTCCGGCTGGCGGACCAGGTGACTGGCCAGGGTTTGGGCGGTCAGATCGAGGATCTCGTCCACGAAACGTTTGACAAAGGCTTCGCCCTCCGCTTCTTCCTGGACCCCGGCCTGCCACTCAACCACGAGCGGGGCAGCCCCTCCGGGCATTTCCCGCGCCGCTTCGATCAGCCGCAGACGCAGAGCGGTCTTGCCGCTGCCCTCCTCGCCAAAGACGATGACCGAGCGCATGCCGCGCATGGTGTCGAATCCCGGCGGAGGGAGGAAGACCTGCCCCAGCCAGGCGGTTTCATCTTCGGCGCGCAGGGTGTCGAACAGGTCGAGGGGGGAGGAAAAAGAGGGAGAGGTCATGATTCGTCAATCACTGCAAAGTCATCCGGCAGGAGATCAGGGATATCCGGGTGGTGTTGGGCGTGGTGGAAGAGAATCTTCAGGCCAAGGGTAAGCATTCGATGCAGGGAGCCGCCGGCCTTTTCGGCCAACTGGTCATCATAATCGGGAGGGGCAACAAAAGGCGGGCTCTCGAACAATTCGGCAAATTTTTCTCTGTCGCCGCCTACTGCATTGACACGCAGTGCCAGAATTTTCTTGAGGCGTTCTTTCGACCACCTTATTTCAGCGGCCTGCTCCGGCTGGACATCTTTCGTCAGGAAAAACTGTTTAAGCATCAGGTTACGTTGAGAAAAGTCCTGCCGATAATCTTCGATAGAGCGAGTTATTGATTCTGGAAGCCGTTCTCTGGACAGTAACAAAATGACCATCTGCTTAATGCCAAAAGGCCGGATGCTTAGCCATTCCAGGAACTGACCAGAGGAGGGAGGATGGTCTTTGGAATAGGGAGATTCGCCTTCTTTCAGAAAATCCAGAAGCAAGTCGCCCGCCTTCTTTCTCTCAGATGACTTTTTCTCATCCGAGGGATTGTGCCAAACATGGAAGAGCCGTTGCCGCAGTCTTTCACCGGCTATCTTCAAAGAGCCGCAATGCCAGCCAAACCAGGAGGCCAGGGCACGGCGTTCTTCTGGGTACATGTCAAGATAGGCGTCTGGGCTGTACGTCAGGAACTCCAGCCAGGTTTCAGCAGCCTGGTGAGCCAGCATGCTCAACCAATCCGATTCTTTCCACTCGCCAGAATACTCAAGCAGGATTGGGAAAACGTTTTGCGGCGTAGCGCTTTGAAAATGATCTTGCAAAAGCAGCGCCGCCGATAACAAATCCTCATAACACGATGAGGCAAATATCCCTGAATGATTGTTTGCCAGAATTTCCCATCCTTCTGGTTGATGGCTCATCTTGAGACGAGAATCCAACAACAAAGGATCTGCCCTGGAAGAAGGTTCAAACAGATTCGCATTGATGATCGGCTTAGAAGCAAACCAGCGGTTTAACGCAGGGTACCTGATCGGTTCTGTCGCTTGCAAGGGCGGCCACTCATAAGGCTCAGGATTACCTTGTAACCAGGCCAATGACTTGTAACGTTTCAACCGGCGGCGAGTTCGTGATTTTTCTACGGTCTCTCTTATAGCGGCGAGAAGAAAGTCAACATATTGAAATTTATTCAATTCATAGATCACCAAGTCAGCGCTGTAAACATCTTGCGCATCCCAAATCAAAAGCAATCGTTCAATCACATTCTGAGCCTTAGCGATGCACTTTCTTTTTCGCCATTCCCGCAACCATTTCACCGCCAGCCGCACAAAAGAGGGGAGTTCCCTTTTCCCAATCGAGGTATTCGTGGGCTGGGCAAACGCGTCAAGTAAAACCAGGTTTCGCTGATCGTTAAAGTATGCATAAATTTGCCCTAGCGCCCCCAACACGGTATCAACCTCGGGTTCCTTACTTAAGTGAGCAGCAAACTCTTTATAAAACGAAGACACGGAACCAAGCGCCGACATTAAGCCAATTTGGTCTCGACGATTGGCCAGTTCTCCTATTTGTTTCAGCAACCTGCCAACTCCGTTTGAATTGAACAGATCTCTGACAACGCGACTCAACTCCTTTCCTGCATCACCGCCGAGAGATTTTTTACCTACAAGTCGTTTCAATTCCAGGCATTGTTCCACCCCATGAAGTGGATCAGCCGCAAATTCGGACGCGAGTTTCGCCAACTTCTCTCGAAAGGCGGCTTCCTGTTTATCCGTCTCTTTTCCCAAATAACTGGCTACCCACCCCGTAATTGCCGAAAGCAGGCCGAGCGGCAGGGCAATATTTCGTGCAAAGATTCCAAGCCCCAAACGCCAACGCCAACGGTCAACTGTCTCAACCGATATTTCTCCCAAGTCCACCGAACAAGAAAACGCTCCCCCCTTTTCTGTCAATTCAATCTGATGTACCTGTGCGGATGCCGTTTGATCAGGATACGTTTTGACCACAGCCATAAAAACAGCATCCCCTTTCCCCTCCCAATGAGAGGGGATGACATTTCCATCCTGATCATAGAGAACAAACCAATCTGCCTTTGAGAGGGAAATCGTATATTCTACATTTTGAGGACCGGTGACTTGAATCAACAGGGTTTGCTGGGGTGTGTTAGCCACAGGGAGCAATAAGTGTCTAGGGTATGTCACAACCACTTGAAGCGGACAATTCTCCACTCTGGCGTCGTCGACATAGCGACCAGGCAAATCTGCTTCCCACCATTGAAGGCCTAAGGCAGCACCGATTAGCAGGACAGTGATTCCCCACCAGATAAACAGCGCCCTATATCGCGCGAAAAGTGTGCCAAGAGAACCCGCCATACAGATATGCTCCTTTGCTCCACAAACAGTATAGATACTTTTTGAGAAAAAGTCAACAAGCACTTGTGAGATTTTTGTGAGATTCTCGCGGGCTATCTGCCAGACGAACGAAATACCATTTTTCGAGGGCCGGAGTAGAATGTAATCAACCTATTCACCCACCCAGGAGGTGTTTATCGAATAAACCAGACCCTCTCCCTTCGATACGAAGCCAAACATTGCGACAGAACCCCGTCAAACCATCCAGACGGGGTTCTCCTTTTGTAGGGAAACTAAGGGCTGAGATAACTGCCTACCCTCCCGCAGGTTTTGGCACAATGCCCAAGGCAGAGCGACTCCATGATGTCGGTATTGCTTGCCGGCCCTTTTCTAATCTGCGGAAGGGTTAAGGGCAGGCAATTAGGGGCTGAGAGATTTTTGTGAGATGAAGTTAATTTCCTGCTGATATTGACGAGGGGAAAGTGCAAATCTGCAGCAATGGGGACAAAAGAGTGACCAGGCGCCCAAAATGTTATGATGACCACGTAAGAAATACGGTCCTTCCTTGTTAGAAAGGAGAAAACCATGAACTGGATTTCAGGATTTACCCTTTTGATCGTCATCCTAGGCGTCATCATCGGCGTCGGTCTCGTAGGCACCGACCTGCTCAACCCGGTCACCAGCCAGGCCGAAGCCGAGCGCATGCAGGCCGAGACCCGCCATATGGACGCGATGAATCAACTCGAAGAACAACTTACCGCCGCCGAGACGCAAGCCGAGATCGGTAAAATTCGCCACGAGATGGAACTGGAAGATGCCCGCTATCAGGCCGAACTGGCCCGCATCGCCGCCGACCAGAACTATTACGAACAGGTGCTTGCTATCAAGTTGAGCGCTCGCCAGGGTTTCACCATCGTCCTGATCGTCCTGAGCGGAGTTGCAGGAATCGCGATCATCCTCATCGGGACAAAAGTCGCCTTACAACGCATCCATGTCCCCGCCGCAGCCGCCCCCTCCACGGCAAACAATATCGCCCCAACCGCTCAGCCCCGCCGTCACTCCCCCAACGGATACGAGCAGATGCGCATCCAGGCCCGCCAGCGCGAACTACTCGACCGGTCTATCACAATCCGCCGCATGAATGCCGCCTGCAAGGCTACCAATCCATCCAAAGAAGAATACAACAAATTGCCCCTCGCCGGTGATTGAGCCTTTACGATATCAGGTTTGCGGGAAACATCCCAACCACGCCTGAGTCGATGGCAAGAATCAGCCCCCGCCTATTGTTCGAAAGGAGTTGCCTATAAGACCATCGGACAAAAAACGCCCTCCCTTCCAATACCCAAAGAAAGGACATGCCTATAAGACCATAGCCCAACCCAGTCACCCCTTCTCCCCAAGATGACCCGCCTCCTCCCGGGTCATCTTGCTTTTACACTCTCAACACCTCCGGCCGCAGGTTCAGTTCATCAATCAGCGCATCCAACTCCTCGTCCGTCAATCTTCTCCCCTTCCCGGCGTAGGCCGTCAGCGCGGCCTCCATCATGTTTGTCCCGAAGGAGCGGCCTTCGTAGCGCGGCGTGGTGGTGACGATGGTCTGCACGCCGCGTGCTTTGAGCAGGGCGATGTTGTCTTCGGTGGTGGTGTTGGTAACCACAACCTTGCCGCGCAGGTCGGTGGGCAGGTACTTGCGCATGAACAGGAAGTCCCCTGCCAGCAGGTCGGATTCGGCGAAGTATTTCTCGTACTTCGGCTCGTGCTCGGCGCCGCCGCTGCCATAGAAGAGCATGGAGATTGGAAAGTAACTCACCAGCGGGAAGAGCAGCCGCGCCAGCCGTTTGTAGGCGCGCAGACCGTAGACGGGGATGGGGACGCCCAGGGCGATCATCAGGTCGCCGATGACGACCCGCCCGGCGACTTCCTCGACCGCCTGCACCAGCCCCATGCGGTCCACCGCCACCGGGACGAACGCCTGCCGGAAGCGGACCTCTCCCAACTGCGGACGCGCCAACTCAAAGACGCGCCGCTCGAGGGTATGCTTGAGGCCGCGCCCGTCGCAGAGAGGCGTCCGGGTCACGCCCTCGACCAGTTTGAGGGCGGCGCGCAGCGGGTACTCTCGGTCGTCGAGGCGCAGGTACAGGTCCACGCCGCCGACGCCGAAGGCGTCCACCTTGCCGTCCAGTTCCAGGTACAGGCGGCGGGCTTTCTCCACGTCGCCATCGGTGCCGATGCGCTCGATTTCGACCGTCTCCTTCCCAAAACGGACGGTCACTTTTTTATCGCGGGACGAACTGCCCAAACTAATACTGACGGCTCGTTTCATCGGGTTTCCTTTCTGGCTATTACAGCCACAGATTACGGCCACAGATTACAGCCACAGATTACACAGATTACACAGATATATTCACAGGAACGGGTTGAACATCTTCTCTTCGCCCACGGTGGTCTCGTCGCCGTGGCCGGAGAGGAGACGGGTCTCGTCGGGCAGGGTGGGGATCTGGCTGCGGATGCTCTCCAGCAGCGCCTGCCAGTTGCCGCCGGGCAGGTCGGTGCGGCCGACCGATTGCTGGAAGATGAGGTCGCCGCAGAAGCAGACGCCCGCTTCGGCGTTGTAGAAGATGCACAGGCCGGGCGTGTGACCGGGGGCGTGGCGCACTTCGAAGGTCTGGCGGCCGAGGCGGAGGGTCTGGCCATGGGCGAGGGCGAGATCGGGGACGGGCAGCGGGGGCAGGGAAAGGCCGAAGAGGGCCGCGCCGCCGCCGGCTTCCCAGAGCGGACGTTCGGCCGGGTGCAGGGCGATGACCGGCGCGGGGCCGGGATCCGGCTTCAGGTCCGGCACGCCGCCGATGTGATCGAAGTGGGCGTGCGTGATCCAGATTTGCTCGATCGTCCAGCCGCGGGCGGCGGCTTCGTTCCGCAGCAGGTCGCCATCCCAGGCCGGGTCAATGACCGCCGCCTGGCGCGTCTCGGAATCGGCAATCAGGTAAGCGTTGGTCTGGACGGGACCGAGGACGAGGGTGACAATTTTCAGCATGGTCAAATTTCCAGGGAGGGATGGGCTGCGGCTGGCTCCTCGGAACGTGGCCGCGGTGTGAAGGCCAGGGTGACCAGAACAGACAGTCCCAGCAACCCCAGGCTGACGGCGTAGACCAGTTCCGGGTCGCAGGTATACAACGCGCCCGCCAGCAGCGGGGCCAGGATGACCGCCAGGGCGTTGAACGTCTCGGCCACGCCGTAGGCCAGTCCCATCTGGGCCGGGTGAATGAGCCCTCGGACAACCGCAAAGACAAAGGGGCGGGCGACACGGTAGCCGCCCAGGATGAAATAACCCGCCGCGTACCAGCCCAGCCCAGTGCCACGCCAGATGAACAGGGAGAAGGCTGCCACGCACAGTTGTACCAGCACCAGGCCCAGGCGCGACGAGAACTGACCGAGGAACAGGTTGAAGACGGCGTTGCCCAGCCCGTTGACCGAGCCGAGCAGGCCAATGGCGCTCAATGAAAGGTTGCGTTCATTTTCCAGGAATTTTGCCGTCAGCGGCTGGGGCAGATAGGTGACAAACATGACGATGAAGATGATGCCCAGCAGGCCGATGAAACGCGCGTTCGAGAACAGGCTGGCAGGCGGAGTGGCGGTGTCGTGACCATCGCGCGGCTGGGATTTGATGAAGATCAGGACCGCAGTGGAAAGGACGAACAGCCCGGCGGCGATGAAGTACACCGTCCGCAAGCCGACCCGGTCGCCGATCCAGCCGCCGCTCAGGGGTCCAAGCACCGCCCCGAGGTTGAAGGCGGCCGACATGAAGGTCATGGCGCGCGCCGGGGTCAGTTTGCCGCGTTCGGCGGTCACGTAGGAGTTCAGCGGGGAGGAGACAAAAGCCGTCAGCCCGTAGAGCAGCATCCCGACAATAAAGGCCGGAAGCGTACGGGCGAGCGCCATCACCCAGGTGGCAAGCAGGCCAGAGGTCCAGGCAGCCAGGAGCAGGGGCTTTCTCCCGATGCGGTCGGCCAGGTAGCCGGCCGGGATGTGCGCCACCATCATCGCCGCGCCAAAGGCCGAATAGACCGAGGCGATGGTCATCGTATCGGCACCAAGTTGCTGCAGGTAGATGGGCTGGAAAACAAAGAACAGTCCCTCGCCGATCCCCCACGTGAAAAGGGAAACGCACAGGAGGATAAAACTGGCGCTCATGTGCGGGACACCCGCTCGATGAAATCTGCCGCCGCCCTGAAGACGGTCTCCCGCTGCGGCTCTTCGGTGATGACGTGACCGCTGCCCTCGATCCAGATTTTTTCTTTGTCCGGCGTGGTCAGGTCGGCGTAGATCATCTCCATGCTGTTCTCGACGATGTAGTGGTCGTCGCGGGAGGAGATGAGCAGCACGGGGACGCGAATCTGCGGCAGGCTGGCGCGCATCACCCCCAGCAGGTCGTTCAGTTCGCCGATCGAGCGCACCGGATTGGCCGGATAGGCGACATGCTGCTTCCAGGCATCGCCAAACCAGCCTTCGTTTGGACGTTCGCTCTTGGGCATGAAGGGGCGAATCTTGCTCAGCAGTTTGACGTAACGCAGACGCCAGTCATCGGGCAGTTTGTAGGGGGTGGACATGGCGACCACGCCGCGGACCTCGAGCCTGCTCGCCGCGACGAGCGACAGCACCCCGCCCATCGAAAGGCCGAGCAGGAAGACCTGTTCGCAGGAAGAGCGCAGGAGATGATAGCCATCCTCAACGGAGGCCAGCCAGTCGCGCCAGCGGGAGCGGATCATGTCTTCGGGCTGCGTGGCGTGACCCGTCAACCGCATCCCGCAGACGGTGTAGCCGCGCCGGTTCAGGTCTTCGCCCAGCCAGCGCATCTCTTTGGGCGTGCCGGTGAATCCATGCTGGACAAGACAGCCGATCTTGGCGTTTTCCCCGCGGCCGGGGAAGAAGAAGGGTTCAGCGGTGGGGAGGAGGAGGGGAGTCATAGGCGGTTAGCAGTTATCAGTCATCAGTCATCAGTCATCAGTGAGCAGTTATCAGTGAGCAGTTGACAGTGAATTGTGTCAGGTGGTACAAGCAAATTATAACGGTTCTGCCGGTTAAGCGGGGAATTCCAAACCCCAAGTCTGTGATTGCCAACCTCGTTCTAACCTGCGGGAGGGTCAAGGGTATCGCTTCGGGCTATGGCTTGGCCGCTTTGCGCCGCAGCGAGCGGATCAGCAGGATCAGCGCCGCCAGCAGGAATAGCGTGACCGCGGCTCCCCGGAGCAGCGTCAAGCGCGTCCCGTAGGAACCGACGACGAGCAGGCGCGGGGCGGCCTCGGGTCGGCCGCACAAACCCACCACGCCGAGATTCTGGATCTCCAGGCTGGCAGTCTCCCAGATGTCGAAAGAGAAGGCCTGCCTCTCCGTGTAGGTTTCGCCGGGGGCGAGCGGAGAACCGTTCACCAGCAGGGTTTCGCCCGAACGTTCGAGGCTAAGCGTCCCGACGGCAGTGTCTACGGACAGGCGCCCTGACCCAACCGCCTCGTGGTGACATCCCCCGCCGCTGAAATCGGCCGAATAGGTAGTCAGGAAGACTTCGATCTCCGCTGCGTCTGGCACATTGACGAAGGTGTTATCAACGTTCAGGCAGCGGCCGGCCTCGTCATAGCGGACGAAGCAGGGAAAGTCCATGAACCCGCGCAGGAGGTGCGAACACCCCGTCAGTACACTGCAGCCGAGGAGCAGGATGACAATGACCAGCAGCAGAATCTTGACAACCTTGCGAAACATTTTTCCTCCTTCCGCAAACAGAGAGCCGGTCAGCGCATCCAGGCCGGCTTGAGGCGAGCAATCTGCTCATACACCGGACAATCGGGGTCGTGCGCGCCGGGCAGGTAGCCGGTGGAGATGAGAAACTCGTTGACGATCTCCCGCCCGGTGAAGACGAAGGTCTGCTTGAAGAGTTTCACCCACTCCTCCAGCGGGCGCGGGTGATGGGCATCCAGCCAGCCTTTGAAGGAACCGTACTCGCCGCGTAGCGCCTGGATGCGGCGGGCGTTCTCGATGGCCGCTTCAATCTTGCGCCGGTTGCGGATGATGCCGGCATCGGCCAGCAGGCGGGCGCAGTCGGCCTCGCCGTAGGCAGCGACGGTGTCCACGTCGAAACCGTCGTAGGCGCGGTGAAATTCGGGGACGCGGCGCAGGATGAGGGTCCAGGAAAGACCGGCCTGGTTGATCTCGTGGACGAGGCGCTCAAACAGGGCGGCGTCATCCGTCAGCGGGAAGCCGTATTGCGTGTCGTGATAGGCCTTGTTCAGGCTGTCTTCGGGATGGAGACGGAGGTATTCGCAGTAGGAGGTCATTTTGTCTCGTCCAGGCAGAATGTTTCGGCGTTCATTTGGATTTCAACTGGGCGGCCATCTTGACCACATCGTCGAAATGCAACTGGTCGTGGTAGATGCCGATGCGCAGGGTGACGATGAGATTGATAGACCCGAACAACGGGTCGTAGACAAAAACGTTCCCAAGCAGGGCCGGGTCTTTGCTCTCGTAAAAGGCGCGCACCGCGGCATGCAGGTCACGGTTTTCGGCCTTCAGTTGTTCGAGCGGGGCGGGTCGCTTCGGGGTGTAACGCGGCTTCCACAGGAATCCCACCCACATCGGGAATGTAGACTTGCGGTAGAGATCCTCGATTTCGGTCTGGTAGGGGCGGTCACGCCGCTTTTCGGCGCGGCGATGCTGGGTTTGCCAGGCGAATTTTACGTAGGGGAAAGTGCTGGCGATGAGCAGGTAGTTGTGGTCGAGAATCTCGCCAATGCACCATTCCCCGGGCGCGGGGCGCTGCCAGATTTGCGCTTCGGTCAGGCCGTCGAGGGCGGCGAAAGCGGCTTCGCGCTGGGAGTCGAGCAGATCGAGGTATTCAGCAATGACAGTGCTCATCTTCTTACTCCAATCGTTCTACACAATCAACGCATTCAATTCCGCCGGACCAATCACTGTGACCATGGCTGGCTGGAAATCACGTTTGTTGCGCGTCACCAGATATTCAGCCCCGCATTGAACCGCGGCAATCATCAGCACTGCATCTTCGAAGTCAGGGTAGGGCAGGTTCAGCGCCTGTTCAATGGTTATTCCATCTACAGGGGCGACAGACAGGAATTGTAGCAGGCTGGTCAGGGTGACCCGCGCCGTTGCAGCCGACTGGTCTTTTGCATACAAGTAGAATAGCGTTGTCAAGGAATGGGGGGCTATAAAACCCTGAACGCGCCCGGTTTCAGCACAGGCCAGGGCGCGTGCCGAATCCGCGTAAAAAGGCTCACGCTTCTGGAGTACATCCAGGATCACGTTCAGATCGAACAAGGCCTTAATCGGTGCGGCCATATTTTTCTTCCAGGTGGGACTTGTAATCTTCCGGTGTCAGGTCGGCAGAAAGTGTACCGGTCAAGCGCTTGACAGTAGGAGCCTGGTCAAGCAGTTCATCCTGGACAGGGATGCGCCTTAAGTACTCACCGATCAGGTTAGTCAGTGTGGTGTTGTGTTGACGTGCATACCGCTTGACGTTATCCAACAACGGCTTCGGCAGGCGGATCGTCAATTTGGTTTCTTCCATACAGCACCTCTTCTGCCGTACAGAATAGCACAAAACAATACGGCTGTCAACAATGCAAAAAGAGGCGGACGCCTCGGTCCGCCTCTCCCGTTTACCCTGAACCATCAACCAACCACCCTCAACTCGCGCGGCAGATCGCTCAAACACTCCGCGCCGCTCTCGGTGATGACCACGTTGTCCTCGATGCGGACGCCGTTGCGGCCCGGCAGGTAGATGCCCGGCTCGACGGTGAAGGCCATGCCCGGCTCAAGAATCTGCTCGTTGTCGGCGCGCATGTAGGGGTCTTCGTGGCCTTCCATGCCGATGCCGTGACCAGTGCGATGGGTGAAATATGGCCCATAGCCGGCGCGCTCGATGACGGCGCGGGCGGCCAGGTCCACCTCGGCGCAGCGCGCCCCGGGTTTGGCGGCGGCGCGGCCGGCAGCGTTGGCCTCCTGGACGATGCGGTGAATCTTCTCGTACTCGGCCTCTACCTGCCCCACGGCAAAGGTGCGCGTCAGGTCCGAGATGTAGCCCTCCCAGGCCGCACCCCAGTCAATGACCAGCAGGTCGCCGGGCTGGAGTTTCCGGTCGGTGGGCGAGGCGTGCGGGTTGGCGCTGTTCGGTCCGGCCGAGACGATGGGCGCGAACGGCATCTCCGATTGCGAGCCGTGCCGCAGGAGTTGGATGACCAGTTCGGCGGCGATTTCCTTCTCGCTCATGCCGACTTTGATGGACGGGAGAGTCGCCTCCAGCGCCGACTGGGCGATCTGCACCGCTTTGCGCATCGCCGCGACCTCGTCCGCATCCTTGCGGACCCGCAGCCGGCTGACCACCTGCGAGGCATCGGGGAAGTCCGCTTCGGGCGCGCCCGCCCGCAGATAGCCGAACTCGAGCAGACGCATGGCGCGCGGCTCAACGCCGATGCGCTTGCCCGTCAGTCCCAGCGACTCGACCGCCCGCCGGAAGACGGCCTGCCAGGAGGCCGGATTTTCGCCATAGGGGAAAGCCCTGACCGGCAGGCCCTCCACCTTGAGCATTTCCAGTTCGGGCAGAACGATGACCGGCTGCTGGCCGGCGGCAAACAACGCCACTACCGGGCGTTCCATCAGGTGAAAGTGCAGGCCGGTGAGATAGACCAGGCTCGGGCTGGGGTTGAGCGCCAGGGCATCCAGCCCGGCCGAGAGAAGGGCATCGTTGAGACAAGCAAGGCGTTCGAGATTCATGGTTTCTCCGTAAACGAGCGAAAATCAAGGCTGCCGGTAATTGTCTACTCTTAACCCTCCCGCAGGTTAGAACGGGGCCAGCAAGCAATACCGGCAATTATAGAGACATCTTTTGGCTTGGACATTGGGCCAAAACCTGCGGGAGGCTAGGCAGTTACGGCTGGGGACGGTGGAAGCGCCCGACAAAGGCGACCCGCAGGAACCAATCCACCAGCGCCGGCGAGAGGGCATCGGCCCACAAGACGGGGCGGAACCACCAGGGCAAGATGACTGCCCGGCGCGGATGTTCGGCCAGGCGCACCACCCGCCGCGCCACCGCCTCGGCCGAGAGCGAGGTCCAGGCCGGCGCTTTGAAGGAGCGCTTGAGGACGTTGTTGCCGGTATGCTGACCGAACTCAGTCGCAGCCGGGCCGGGGTAAATGCCGGAAACTTTGACACCAAAGGGAGCCACTTCGCGGCGCAGGGCGTCGGTGAAGGCGCGCACGCCGAACTTGGTCGCCGCGTAGACGCTGTAAAGCGGGGCGGCGATGTAGCCGGCCCCAGACGACATGTGGATGATGTGGCCGGCGCGGCGTTCGAGCATGTGCGGCAGGACGGCGCGCGTCACCAGCATCAGGCCGGTCAGGTTGACGGCCACCTGGGTCTCGATATCGCGCTGCGGGTCGAGGTTCTCCAGCCAGTCGAGGCGGCCAAAGCCGGCATTGTTGAAGAGGATGTCAATCTGGCCGTAGACGTCCAGCGTGGTCTGCACCATTAAATCAATTTCCTCGCGCTGACCGACATCTACCGGCACGGCCAGGGCCTCCCCCCCTTGAGAACGGATGCGCTCGGCAAGATCTTGCAGGCGGTCAAGGCGGCGAGCCGCCAGCACTACTTTGCAGCCACGGCGGGCAAAGAGGCAAGCCGTCTCCTGCCCAAAACCGGAGGAGGCGCCGGTGATTAAAACGACTTTTCCATTCAGCGACTGTGCCATGTATGCCTCCTTAGTCCTCCCGCTCGTTCTCGCCCTCTCCATCGCGGCGTCTGGGACGCGGCGGTTCGATGACGATCTCGGGCGAGATGGTCAGATCGAGCACCTCATCCATGTGTTTAACGGGAACAATCTTCAGTTCCGTGCGAACCGTTCGGGGGACATCCACCAAATCCTTGAGATTCTTTTCGGGAATCAGCACAACTTTGAGGCCGGCGCGATGAGCCGCCAGCACTTTCTCTCGTATTCCGCCCACCGGCAAGATGCGTCCGCGAAGCGTGATCTCGCCCGTTAAGGCTACATGACGGTAAACAGGCCGCCCGGTCATGGCAGAGACCATGGCGACACACATTGTAATCCCTGCACTAGGACCATCCTTTGGCACTGCGCCTTCGGGTAAGTGCAGATGAATATCCATCCTTTCAAAAATATCGAAATCAATACCAAGCCAGGCCGCGCGGGATTTGATGTAAGACAATCCAGCCTGAACCGACTCCTGCATGACATCGCCTACCTGACCGGTAATTTGCAAATTGCCTTTTCCATCCAGAATGGCCACTTCCACAGTCATGATTTCACCGCCGTTCTCGGTCCATGCCAGTCCGGTGGCCACGCCTACTTCGTCCTGCCGCTCGGCCTCACTCAAGAAGTACTGGGGCGGGCCAAGCAATTTTTCAATCAAGTCTACATTAATAGTCTCAGGGACGCGCTTCCCTTCGGCTTTGGCACGCGCCACCTTGCGGTAGACCTTGGCAATTTCGCGCTCAAGATTGCGCACCCCGGCCTCATAGGTATATTCGCGAATGATCTTCTGCAAAGCAGATCGCTCCAGGCGCGGCGCGGTCTCATCCAGGCCATTTTCTTCAATCTGACGCGGAATGAGGTAACGTTCTGCGATCGCGATTTTTTCTTCCTCGATGTAGCCGGGGAACTCAATCACCTCCATGCGGTCGAGCAAGGCGGGCGGGATGGTCATCAGCGTGTTGGCGGTGGTGATGAACATGACCTTCGAGAGGTCAAAATCGAGTTCCAGGTAGTGGTCACTGAAGGCGTGATTTTGCTCCGGGTCGAGCACTTCGAGCAGGGCCGAGGCCGGGTCGCCGCGGAAGTCCTGGCCGAGTTTGTCAATCTCGTCCAGCATAAAGAGCGGGTTGGCCGAGCCGGCGCGTTTCATCGTCTGGATGATGCGGCCGGGCAGCGCGCCGATGTAGGTGCGGCGGTGGCCGCGGATTTCGGCTTCGTCGCGCACGCCGCCGAGCGAGACGCGCACGAACTTGCGCCCCAGCGCCTCGGCAATGGATTTGCCCAGCGAGGTCTTGCCTGTCCCCGGCGGGCCGACAAAGCACAAGATCGGCTGCCGTTCCTTCTTCGGCTTGAGCGAGCGGACGGCAATGTATTCCAGGATGCGGTCTTTGGCCTTCTTCAGGCCATAGTGATCGCGCTCCAGCACCCGCGCCGCGTGGCGGACATCCAGATTGTCTTCGGTGTACACCTGCCAGGGCAGGTCGAGAATCCAGTCAATGTAGGTGCGGATGATGCCCACTTCGGGAGCCATGGGCGGCATCTGATTGAGGCGTTCAATTTCCTTCAACGCCGTTTGACGGGCTTCATCGGGCAAAGCCGCCTTCTCAACGCGTTCACGCAGTTCGGAAATGTCGCGCGTCCAGATGTCCCCTTCTCCCAGTTCGGTCTGGATGGCCTTCATCTGTTCCCGCAGATAAAACTCGCGCTGAGAGCGATCCACTTCCGACTGGACGCGGCTGTGGATTTCGTCTTCCAGTTCGAGCATATCCAATTCTTGCGCCAGAAGAGCATTCACCTTCTGCAGACGTTGAATGGGGTCTGTCATCAAAAGCAGGGTTTGCCGCTCATTGTAGTCAAGCGAGAGGGCTGTGGCGATCATATCGGCCAGCCAGCCCGGCTCGGTAATGTTCAAAGCAAACAGGTGGGCTTCTTCGGGGATGGCGCGGTCCAACTGGACACAGCGTTCAAACAAATCTACCGCCGAACGCATCAGGGCGCGGGTCTGGCGATCGGAGGTGTATTTCTCAACAATCGGGCGCGCCCGCACATACAAAACAGATGAACGCTGAACAAACTCAACCACCTCCACCCGGCGGCGGCCCTGCACCAGGGTTGAACTGGAGCCATCGGGCATAGCAAGCAAACGCCCAACCGCCATCTCCACGCCAATGGGCAGAAAATCGTTCACGCCTGGGAGATCCTGCTCCGGGTCGCGCTGAGTCAAGCCGATGACCGTCTCATTGTCTTCTTGCGCCTGCTGAATGGCCCGCAGGGCGCTTTCACGCCCCACAAAAATCGGCGAGACCATGCGCGGGAAGATGACCAGGTCACGCAGAGGCAAGACAACCGCCTCAATCAGACCGTCTTCATCCGGCTCCTGGTTGGGCACATGATACAGTTCATCTGTACGTTGAGAAAGTGAGAGGTCGAAATCGTCTTCCTCTTCTTCTTGCCAGGGGTTACGGTTCATACACTTCCTTCACGAATAAATTTTTGCCAGGCCGTGCGCACTTCTGCCGTGACGAACATCGAACCTGCCGAAAGGATCACTGCCCCATCTCCGGCCAATTCCAACGCCCGGCGAAGCGCGGCCTCAACCGGTTCCGTCGGCTCAGCCGGGACCCCGACCTGCGCGGCCAGCCCAAGCAGTTTCTCCGGCTCGAGCGCGCGCGGGTGATCGGCGCGGGTAACGATGAGATGCTTCAGCCGCGGCGCCCAGGCTTGCAGCATGCCGAGCACATCTTTATCTTCTGATGAGCCGAAAATCAAGATGACAGGCCAGCCCGGCAGGTAATCATCCAATGTCTGGCGTAACTTATGCGCCGAATCCAGATTGTGCGCCGAGTCTAACACAACCGGCGGCTGCCGGCGAAGCAATTCAAAACGTCCCGGCCATTTTACCCCGGCAAAGCCATTTTGAATATGAATATCTTCCAGCGAAAATCCCTGCTGACGTAAGGATTGCAAGGCGGCAAAAGCCACGGCGGCGTTTTCGATCTGGTGCGCGCCGAGCAGGGGAATCTGCAGATTTAACGGCGGCCGGCCAGTCGTCCAGACTCGAAACGTCTGTCCATCCAGCGAATGCTTGCCCGCGGCAAAGAAAACATCCCGGCCCACCAGCGTCAAGGGGGCGCCTTTCTCTTCGGCTACGCGCAAAATAACTTCCAGGGCTTCCTGTTGCTGCGGGGCAGAAATCACCGGCACGCCGGGCTTGATGATGCCGGCCTTCTCGCCGGCAATCTGCGTCAGCGTGTTCCCCAGCACGGCCATGTGGTCATACGAAAGCGAGGTGATAACAGCGGTACGCGGTGTGACGACATTTGTGGCATCCAGCCGCCCGCCCAGGCCAACCTCCACCACGGCTGCATCCACCTGCTCTTGCGCAAAATACAAAAAAGCAATGGCCGTCGTAATCTCAAAAGTGGTCAGTTGCGGGACTTTTGCAACCGCCGGTTTAACCATCTCCACCAGTTCTACCAGCCGCTCATGAGAAACAGGCACGCCGTTGATTTGCACGCGTTCAACGTAGTCCTGTAAGTGAGGCGAGGTGTACAGGCCGGTGCGGTAACCGGCAGCCTGCAACACGCTGGCCGAAAGGGCAGAGACGGAGCCTTTGCCTTTGGTTCCGGCAACATGCAAGATGGGATATCGGTCTTGCGGATTGCCCAGAATTTCCATCAGGGCAAACATCCGCCCCAGGTTGAAATCTGCGCGAGCCAGTTCAGAGGCTTTTTTCAGGCTATAATCGACAAAACTGTAGAGGTAGTCGAGAGCAAGGTTATAAGCGCGTTCGGTATCCATAAGCGTATTGAATCCATAATTGCCCGCCCTCCCGCAGGTTTTGGTACAATGTCCAAACCAGAAGTCGTCTCCGTGATTACCGGCATTGGTTGCCGGTCCTGTTCCAACCTGCGGGAGGGTTGCGAGCAGGGAATTACAGTATTGTAAAACGGAATAGAAAAAACGTAAATCTGAGGTCTGGCATGAACGGCACGCTTACCCTGCACCTGCGTCTGCCCGGCTGTTCCTCGCTGAAAGAGAAGCGCGGGAGAATCCAGCCGCTGTTACACCGCTTGCGGCGCGAGTTCAACATTTCCGTTGCCGAGATGGATCTGCAAGACAAGTGGCAGGAGGCGGTTATTGCCTGTGCCATGATTGGCAATCAGCGCGCTTATTTAGAAGCCGCCTTGCAAAACGTAGCGCGCTGGGTAGATCATCACTGGTCAGACGGGCAGGTTGTGAACGAGGAAATTGAAATTTTGTGAAGGCAGTTTGAGAACCTGACAATATCGAATAAGGAGAAGAGTCTTGTGAAAATCTTAATCATGGGTGCCGGCGGCGTAGGCGGTTACTACGGCGGCTTGCTGGCCCAACAAGGACATGAGGTGACATTCATTGCCCGCGGCGCGCACCTGCAGGCATTGCAGGCAAACGGTTTGCAGGTGAAAAGCGTTCATGGCGATTTCCACATTTTTCCTGTAAAAGCCACAGCCAATCCCGCCGAGGCCGGGACGGTGGATTTAATCCTGTTCTGTGTGAAGACGTATGACACCGATGAAGCCGCGAAATTGATGCGCCCCGCAGTTGGCGAGCAAACAGCGGTCATCAGCCTGCAGAATGGCGTAGAAGCCGCAGAGCAAATTCAGAAAGTGATTGGCGGGGAGCATGTCCTGTATGGTGTGACCCAAATCTCGGCCGCTCTTGAAGCCCCCGGAATCATCAAGCAGGTTTCACAGTTTCGCCGCATTATCTTCGGGGAACGAGATGGACGAATAACGGAGCGCGTCCGCAACATTGAAGCGGTCCTGAAATCCGCCGGAATCAGCGTTGAGGTTTCTGAGAACATTCAAAAGGCGCTGTGGGAGAAGTTGATTTTTATCTCTGCCGCCAGCGGGATGGGAGCATTGACTCGGCTGCCAATTGGCGAGTGGCGCAACGTAGCCGAGACGCGCGCCCTGGTCATCAGACTGATGCAAGAGGTGGAAGCAGTGGCGCGGGCGCAGGGCGTCGCCCTGGATGCGGATGTGGTTGAGAAAAGGCTGGCTTTCATCGATTCGACCACGCCACAAATTAAGGCCTCCATGCAACTCGATGTAGAAGCAGGACGTCAGTTTGAACTCGACTCCATCATTGGAGTTATCGGCCGCCAGGGCCGCCAGCATGGCGTCGCTACACCGGTTGCCGATTTCATTTACGCTTCTCTCCTGCCGTTGCAGCAAAAAGCGCTGGAGAGAGGCGGCAAGCGCGGTGGATAGTTGCAATCTTGCCAGCCCTGTTCTAACCTGTGGAAGGGTTAAGGGCAGGCAGTTACAATTCATCTTGAAAACCTTTGTGTCCTTGTGTTAAGGAATGCCCTACTTTTTAGATACGTAAAGGAGAGAAAAAATGGATTTGCACCTGAAAGATAAACGCGCCCTTGTCACCGGCTCTTCGCGCGGCCTGGGATATGCACTGGCGCTCGGCCTGGCACGCGAAGGCTGTAAGGTTGCCATCAACAGCCGGGACGAAGGGCGGATCCAGGCCGCAGCCGAGGCAATTGCCCGAGAAACCGGCACGCAGGTCATCGGTCTGGTTGGAGACGTAACCGGGCCCGACGAACCGGCAAAACTGGTAAAACGCGCCGCCGAGGCGCTGGGCGGACTGGACCTCCTGGCTACCAACGCCGGAGGGCCGCCTTCGGGTCTGTTCGAATCATTAGATGAGGCCGCCTGGGCAAAAGCCATTGACCTGTCCCTGATGAGTCATGTGCGTCTCATCCGGGCCGCCCTGCCCTACCTGCGGCAGTCGTCAGCCGCCAGTGTCCTGACCATCACTTCTTACTCGGTCAAACAACCCATCCCGAATCTGATTCTTTCAAACAGCATCCGCTCGGCAACCATTGGCCTGACGAAAAGCCTGGCGCTGGAACTGGGCAGGGAAGGGATTCGTTTCAACTCTATCCTTCCCGGTTGGACGGAGACAGAACGCGTCTACGAGTTGATGGCCTTCCGCGCGCAGCAAAACGGCACCACAGTTGAAGAAGAAATTGCCAAACAATCCAGGGAAAGCCCGCTTGGGCGCATGGGGCGGCCTGAAGAGTTTGCCAACGCGGCCGTCTTTCTGCTCTCTCCGGCGGCCTCATACATCACCGGTGTGATGCTCAACGTGGATGGCGGTATGTACAAAGGCACGCTATAAAAACGCCAAATTCAGTAATTGCCTACCCTTAACCCTCCCGCAGTTTAGAACGGGGCTGGTGACCGATGTCAGCAATTGCAGAGACGCCTTGCGGTTTGGAAATTGCGCCAGAACCTGCGGGAGGCTAGGCGGTTATCAAATTCATCAGATTGCATTTAGAGGTACACAATGCTTACTTGTTTGCGTTGTAAACGTTCCGAAGAGGAAGTCGCCCTGTTGACTCTTAAGTATCGAGGCGAGAACCTTTATATTTGTCCACAATGCCTGCCGGTGTTGATCCATAAGCCGGAACAATTAGCTCAGTCTCTACCAGGCGCCGAGGGCTTTGGCCCGCCGGCAGAACATCACCATTAGTTTTAATGAAACGTCCCGAAGGTTTCGGCAAGGACAGCCTTCGGGACGTTTTAGCGACAAAAAGCGGTTTTCGAACCGGCCGTTCCAATTTTTCGTTTTCAGCGTGATCAGCGATCACCACCTCAAACCTGATGAAAAAGATTTCCTTTCTCAGCCGCACTTCCATTCTACTGGCTTTCTTCCTGACACTGGACAAAGGACTGGCTTTTGTCCGTTCCGTGCTGATTGCGCGGCAGTTCCGTTTGTCGATTGAATTGGACGCCTTCAACGCGGCCAACAATCTGCCCGACTTGCTGTTCGCCATGATTTCGGGCGGGGCACTGGCCATGGCCTTTATTCCGATCCTGACCGAAACAATTGCCCTGCAGGGACGCCGCGCGGCCTGGGACCTCTTTTCGCGGCTGGCCAATATCGGCTTTCTCACCACCGCCGCGGCCGCCCTGGTGGTGGCCATCTTTGCCGAAGAAATTGTCCGCTCAGAAGTAGGCATCGTCCCCGGTTTCTCGCCCGAAAATCAGAAACTGGTGGCAGAATTGATGCGCCTGAATCTGATTGCCACCATCATTTTTTCCATCAGCGGGCTGGTGATGGCCGGGCTGCAGGCCAATCAACACTTCCTGTTGCCGGCGATGGCCCCCTCGCTTTACAACCTGGGGATGATATTTGGCGCAGTGGTACTTTCGCCTGCCGAACCGTATCGTCTGGGAAACATTACACTGCCTGCCTTTGGGTTGGGCATTCACGGCCTGGTTTACGGCGTCATCCTGGGAGCAGCCCTGCACCTGGCCATTCAAATTCCCGGCCTCATCAAGTATCGTTTTCATTGGACACCTTCGCTGAATGTACGCGATGAGCGGCTGCTGGCGGTCTTGAAACTGGTTGGGCCGCGCCTGCTGACCATGCTGGGCATTCAGTTAATTTTCATCATGCGCGACAACCTTGCCTCCCGCCTGGCCCAGCCGGGCGCGGTCTCTGCCTTGACCTATGGCTGGATGATTATGCAGGTCCCAGAAACCATTTTGGGTACGGCGATTGCAATTGCCCTGCTGCCCACACTCTCGGAATATGCCGCCCGCCAGGAATGGGCCTCCTTCCGTCAGACGATTGAAAAAGCCATCCGCGTTCTGCTGGCATTGACCCTGCCGGTTGCCGCGATCCTGGCAGCCGGCCTGAGGCCGCTGATTGCCTTTGCTTTTGGCTTCGACGCCGCCGACACCTCTCTGCTCACCTGGACGACGACCATGTACCTGGCTGCCCTGACGGGCTACACCATTCACGAGGTGCTTGTGCGCTCCTTCTATGCCCGCAAGGAAGCCTGGGTGCCGGTCTTTAGCATCTTGATTCGACTGAGCGTTTTCCTGACCATTGGCATTACCGCCATCGGCTCTTTCCGGGACTTTGGCACGCCCCTGATTGCCCTGGCCGAAATCTCGCTGACGGTAGAAGCCGTCGCCCTGTTGTTCTGGCTAAACAGCCGGCTGCCAGAACGGATTCACGCCGCGTCGGCGCTTTGGCGCGGCCTGGCCGCTGCCGCGGCAGGAGGCATCGTCTCATACCTGCTCTCATCTTATCTGCCTGGCCCGCACTATCTGGCGGCGCTGGCCGGTATGGCGCTGGGATGGGGGCTGGCCCTGTTGATCATTTGGAAAGATCTGCGCCTGGTCTTCAAACTGTAACCACGATTGCCAATCAGAATTCGACGGCGGCCTGGCTTTTCCCCCATACGCCTGCAGAAATCCAAACCCGCGACAATCTGCGGCAAATGGTTTCACACGCGATTGTTCTAAGCAGAGGCTAAACCTCTAAGCATCACAAAAGCGGTATAATAGCGCCCATGTCTACAACAGATTTAGAGAATACCCAACCAACCGATTTGGGAAGTACACAACCAACCGACCTGGGAAGTACGCAGCCGACCGCCGTCAAGGCCAAGAAACCGCGCCGCCGTTTTCCATGGCAAAATATTCTGATTTTCATTCTGGTAATTGCCTTAAGCGGATTCGGCAGTTATCGCGCCGCGCTGGGTGACAGGCAGAGCGCTCAAGCCACTCAAGTCGCCCAACAATTACAAGAACAGTATAACCTGGCGCTGGAGGATATCGAAGCTGGGCGTTACGAAGCCGCTATGCAGCGTCTCCAGTTCATCCTGCAGAAAGATGCTGGCTTCCCCGGCGCAACCGAAAAACTGACGCAAGTCCTGCTGATGTCCAGCATCACGCCGACTCCCACGCCCACGCCGCTGCCGCCCACGCCAGATCTGCGCGGCGCACAGGCGCTCTTTGAACAGGCGCAACAGTTGATGGCTGTTCAGGACTGGAACAACGTCATCCTGACTCTCGACCAGTTGCGGAAAGAAGACCCAACCTACCACACCGCCGAAGTGGACGGCATGTACTATATCGCCCTGCGCAATTACGGCGTGGACAAGATTGCCAAAATGGGAGAACTGGAAAGCGGGATGTACTACCTGGCACTGGCCGAGCGCTTTGGCCCGCTCGATAGTTATGCCGACGGACTGCGCTCAGGAGCACGCCTGTACACCACCGGCGCATCCTTTTGGGAAATAGACTGGCCGCAAGCGGTCAATTACTTTGCGCAAGCAGCCAGCGGCTGGCCGTCCATGTGGGACGCGGCTTCTGGAATGACCGCCGCTGAGCGTTACAAGATTGCCTTGAGTCGCTACGGCGATGGCCTGTATGACGACGGCCGGTTCTGCGAAGCCTATGAGCAATACCTGCTTGCCATGAACTACGGCGAGTTGGATGAAAAGGCCGCCAAGAACGCCAAGCGCGCCTACAACATCTGCTACCCTCCCACCGAAATCCCGCCTGTCGAAGAGCCGCCGGTCTCAGAGGAGACTCCCACCCCAAGCCCGTAGAATGACATGCCCGCCTGGGCTTTGACTCTGGTCTTCTGGCTGCATATGCTCGCCACCGTTATCTGGCTCGGCGGGCTTTCAGCCATTGGGCTGTTGGTCCTGCCGGCGGCGCAGCGCAGTCTAGCGCTTGAGGCGCAAACCGCCTTGCTGGATGCGATTCAACGCCGCCTGGAGCCGCTGGGGTGGTTCTGCCTGGCGCTGCTGGCCGCAACCGGTATGTTCCAGATGAGCGAGAATCGGGACTATGCCGGCTTCTTGAGCGTACACAACCCCTGGTCAATCGCGATCCTGATCAAACACATCCTCTACCTGTCTATGCTTGGAGTCACCGCATTGCAGACATGGGAAGTGCTGCCTGCAATGCGGCTGGCAATGCTGAAGACGCAAAAGACCGGCGACACCCAGGAACTTAGCCTTCTGGCGCAACGGCAGAAAAGGCTGCTGCACATCAACCTTATACTTTCGGCTCTCATCCTTGGGGCAACCGCGCTGGCCCGAGTCGCCTGAAGAAGAGCGGGCTCGACTTATAACTGCCAACCCTCCCGCAGGTTTTGGCAGTTCTAACCTGCGGGAGGGTCAAGAGTAGCCGGTTACCTCAATGTTCATTCACTCCAACGGCGGGCGGAAAGGCATCTCGCGACCGGGGTAATAGTGGATAATGCGCCGCTCCGGAAAAGCCTCTTGCAAATCGGCATCGCGTACAGAGGTACGATAGTAAGCAAAAATAAATGGGCTGGTCAGCCAGGGATCTTGCAATTCAAGTAAACCGCCGTAATCTGTCCATGTGTTCTGCGGGTGGACCACAAACAACACCGGCGCGGCCGCGCGGGCAGAGTCTGTTTCAAAAGGCAGCAGTTGAGCGCGGGTAATCCCATACAGGCCGCGCATGCCTGCAAAACGTTCGGGTTGGTAGTATGCCAAATTGTAGCCGACCAGGATAAGGGTCAGGAAAGAAACGAGCGGGCGAAGAAAACGCCGCAAGCGCGGCTGCGCGCCCGCTTCTGCCAGCCAGAAGATTCCGGCGGCAGTCAAGAGGGTCAACCCATACAGGCCCTCATAGTAGTATCGCGGCCCGTAAAGGGTAGAGCCGATCCAATAAGCCAAATAGACCAGCACCAGCGAAACGGGTACACCTGCCGCCAGCCAGGCGCGCCGGTTGTGGCGCACAGCCCACAGCCCAAAAGGCAGGAAAAGCCACGAGATTCTCCCCCAGCCAAACAGGTCTTTCCAGCCGGCGTTCAGGCTGTTTTGCAGGTTAATCCAGGCCCAATGCAGATCATGGCCGCCGTCCTGCCGGCCAAAGCCCTCGCCAAAGCCCAGGCGGTCATACGGCCACCACAGGCTGTAAGGATTCAGCCAGGGATCGCCGGTGACGGCAAATTGCCAGAGCGGGATGAGGGCGGCCACCGCGACTGCCAGCCCGCCAATGACCAGCACGCGCTGCCGGGTCAGGGGGGAACCACGCCAGAGCAGAATCACCCCATGCACAAAAAAAGGCAGGCCAACGCCAATTGCCGTCAGCGGACGGGTCAAGGCCAGGACCCCCAGGCTGAGGCCTGCGACGCCGGTCAGCATCCAGGCCGGGACAATGGGCGCAGCGTTTGCCAGAAAAAGGTCCAGCCAGGCCACCGCCAGCGCCAAACTAAGCACCAGCGACCAGGGATGGGAAAGCAGAGAGCCAGAGTTGAGCAGGAAAAAGGGAGAAGTGAGGGTCAGGAAAGCAGCCAGCAAGGCAACGCGCTCATCGAAGACCTTTTGCGCCAGACGATAGGTGAGCCAGATGGCCAAGCCGGCCAGGAGCGGGTTGACCCAGGCGCGCTGCCCCAAAAGCACTCCCAGCGCCAGCAAAGAAGGCCAGCCGGGCGGATACTTGCCAAAGCGCTGGCCATGATAATCCACCACGAAGGGGACAAACAGGCTTTTGGCCAGCGGCGGAGAGGGGAGGGTCAATTGGCCGCGTGCGGCCGTCTCGGCCTGCCAGACATAGGCCATTTCATCTTCCAGATGCGGAAGACGCTCAAAGACGCGGTCGGCCACGAGCCAGGCGGCCAGCACCGCGGTGAGACTGAGAAAAAGGGCCAGGCGGTCAAAAACGGATTTCACGACTCAAGCGCCGGTACACCGGTCAAATCGTAGGCCATGGCGCCGGTAATTTTTACCGGCAAGATGCGTCCCACCTCGAGCCGGCCTTCAACAAAGACCAGGCCGTCAATTTCCGGCGCATCGCGGTAGGAACGCCCAACCGAAAGCCCGTTGTTGTACCCTTCAATGAGCACATCTAAGGTTTGACCTACAAAAGACTGATTGATTTGCAAAGAAATAGCCTGTTGGCGTTCCATCAGGCGTTGGTAACGCGTTTCTTTGATCTCCGGCAAGATCGGGTCTCCCAGCGGCTCGCTAGGCGTGCCGGCTTCAAATGAAAACTGGAAGGTGCCTACCCGATCAAAGCGCATCTCGTCCACAAAATCCAGCAGAGTCTGAAACTCCTCTTCAGTCTCGCCAGGATAACCAACGATGAATGTAGTACGAATGGCCAGCCCCGGCATGGCGGCACGCATTTTTGCCAAAGTGCGCCGCACCCAATCCACATTTGACGGCCGGCGCATCCGTTTAAGCGTTTCTGGGTGTGCATGCTGGAGAGGGATATCCAGATACGGCAAGATTTGCGAGTGCGTTGCCATGATCTCAATCAGGCGGTCGGTGACATAGCCGGGGAAGGCATACATAATCCGAACCCAGTCTATATCTGGCACAACGTCCATCAAACGTTCCAGCAAGATGGCCAGCCCATCCTGTAAACCGAGGTCATGACCATAATCGGTCGTATCTTGTGCAATCAAGATGATCTCACGCACTCCTGCATCACGCAGGCGGCGGGCTTCATCCAAAATTGTGTTCAACGGGCGGCTGACAGTCGTCCCCTTGATGAGAGGAATGGCGCAAAAAGCACACGGACGGCGGCAACCGTCTGCAATTTTGAGATAGGCGCTTGCGCCGGCCACGCTGGCGCGCAGCGTCTCCTGCTCATCCATGCCGACAGTCACAGCCTCATCCGGCAGATGGTACAGCGGCTCTGGATGTGGACCCCGACGTAAGCGGCGTATCACCTGAAGGATATCCATCCAGCGGCGCGTGCCGAGAATCCCGTCCACCCCCGGCACCTGGCGGGCCACCTCCATGCCATATCGTTGGGTCAGGCAGCCTGCCGCAATGAGCATCTGGTCAGGTCGTTTGACGGCGGCCATCTGATGCAAGACTTCCAGTGATTCTTCCCGCGCCGGGCCGATAAAGCCGCAGGTGTTGACAATCAACACCTCGGCGCGTTCCGGGCTTCTCACTGCACGGTAGCCATCCCGCTGAAGCAACTGCGCCATCGAGTCCGAGTCGACCGTGTTCTTGGCACAGCCAAGCGAGACCAGATAGAACGTCTTCTTTGGCATGTCCGCTGTCACTCCCCCGCCTGGGTGGGAGGCGGAGTCGGCGAGGCAATGGGCGTAGCCGTTGGCGGCAGGGTAGCAGTGGCCGTAGGCGCAATGGTGGCAGTTGGCGTCAATACCGCCTGCAGGGTGTAAATACGAATGACGAATTCCCCAAATCCGCCCAGTCGCCCCTGGTCTTTCTGATTGTAGATCACCTGCAAAGCCGCCCCGCTGCCGGCCCAAATCTCTACCTGCTCCTTCCCCTCAAAAGAATAGGCCGAACCGGGCAGAGGACGGCCCTCAAATTTGACCTGCCCATCCACCAGCACGCGCACAAAAGTGCGTTCCAGGACGTTGATCGTTACCTGCACCACATTGGGAGGCAGCGGCGTCAACAAGGCAAGGCCAGGCGTGGGAGTAACCGTCTGCAAAGGTGCCGCCACTTCATCAAGAATCAGCGTTGGCGTGGGCGAGGTGATCTCTTCTAAAGCAGAGGTGGCCAGCAAGACATCTGAAATCGAGGGCGCCTGAGTCTGCTCGGCCGCGATGACCGATTCACGCTGCTTATCCAAAATACGCGCCGCCGCCCAGACGACAAAAATAAAAAGCGAAAGGATTAAGGCCATGCCAACCACCAGATCGGCGGTAAAGAACCCAGGCGGGCCATTCAGCCGTTTTGTTTTCTTTCCACCTGGTTGTTCGCCGGCTTCTGTCTGGCGTTCGCGGCGGCGGGCCTGCAGCCCTTCTGCAAAGCGCATTAAGATCTCTTCGGCATCCACATCCAGAAAGGCTGCGTATTGCCCCAGCATGCCTCGCGCCTGCACCGGAGAAGGCAGGTCGTCAAAGCGGCCATCTTCAATCGCCTGTAACAAACGAGGGCGCACGCGGACATGGCGCTCAACCTCCTCCAGCGTCAGGCTGAGCAATTCGCGCCGGGCACGCAACTGCGCCCCAATGTCACTGAAGATTTCAGCCGAGGATGGGGATGACGGCGCTTCTTCTGCAGGGGGTTCTGCAGAGGCCGTCTCCGGCGGCCTGGAATGCCGAAACAAACGGCTCAACCACGGGACAGGGCGGGGAATCACAACCGCGGCCGATTCTTCTTTTTCCGGTTCTGGCCGGACCGAAAGCGGCTCGTCCGGAATCCCGCTCGTGCCCTCGGCTGACGGGGCGGATGTCTCTGCCTCCGGCGGGGTAATGGCCTGTGCAGGCGGCGTTTCCGCCTGGGGGGAAGGAGGCGCTTCGGGTTCCACCGCGCCGGCCGCGGCTTGAGGAGGAGCCGTCCGCATCCGTTCCCACAAACGCTTCCAGGCAGGAGTCCGCTTCTCAGCCGCTGGCGTTTCTTCTGCCGACATCGATTCTGTCAGTGGAATTTCGTCCGAAGCCGGTTTCTGCGCGGCTGCCTGACGCATTTCCTCAAGCAGGGCTTCTACATCCAGCCCCAGGTACTGGGCATACAGACGCAAAAAGCCGCGCCCCTGCACCGGCGAGGGCATGGCCGTGAAATCGTCATTTTCAAGCGCCTGCAGGTAAGGCAAGCGAATATGCGTAGCCTCTGCCGCCTGTTCAAGCGTCAGGCGGCGGGCAAGGCGCTTTTTTTGCAATTGCTGGCCGATTGTTTCTGGCATGATTTTTAAGAAGACATCACCGGTTCCCCTGCAATCAGGCAGACCGGTGATGTATGCTTCCTCTCAAAACAAGGATCAGGCTTCGGCTGGCTTCTCAGCCTCTGCCTCAAGCGGAGCGGGTTGGGGTTCTTCTTCCTCAACCACTTCGCCTTCCCGATAGACGCGGATTTCGATTTCGGGCATCAGGTCTACCGTCAGGCGGACACGGGCCACATGCTTGCCCAGCGTGCGGATAGGCTGCATTTCGATCTGCTGGCGTTTGATCTCATAGCGTGTCTTTTGCTGGATTGCGGTGGCAATATCTTCGGTGGTGATCGAACCGTAGAGCTTGCCCGTCTCGCCAGCCTTGGCAAAGAAGTTCAGGCGTAAACCCTGAATGTGGGCTGCCAGGTCCTTGGCTTCTTCGTTGGCAGCCGCGCGGCGGATTTCAGCCTGAGCGCGAATACGTTCCACCTGTTTCAGCGTACCCGGCGTTGCCAGCACAGCCAATCCTTGCGGAATGAGGAAATTGCGGCCGTAACCATCGGCAACTTTTTTGACATCGCCGGCCCGGCCTAGTTTGTAAACGTCCTTGAGCAATAAAACTTTCATCTTTCATCAAGCCCTTTCAATTTTTGGATTTGTGGAGCGAAGGGTACAACACTCCGGCGGCTGATTTTACCAGAGATAAAGGCGAGACGTCAACGCCGAGTTTTGGCTTGCAGCAATTCCAAATCTAAAAACGTCAGTTCGGGAAGAAAAACCGACTGTAAATTTTCACCGCCGAGACGCAAAGGGCGCGGAGTTTTCTTGAGAAACTGACATTTCCTCTGCTTCTCTGCGGTGAGAAAAATTCTTATCCCGAATTCACGTTGGTAGATGAGGATGAGCAGGAGGGATGGCGAACTTAAGAACAATGGATGGACAGTGCCGCTAGGTCAGTTCGGCCATATCCCCTCGTTCAGGATAAGCAACAGAGCACAGGCCGGCATCAACCAGTTTTGCTTGCAAGGCCAGCGCAGCCGGCGGCTCACCATGAACCAAAAACGCCTGACGAATCTGTTTTTTGGAGGCCAGGGCGTATTTCAGCAGGAAGTCCTGCCCGGCATGTGCCGAGAGGCCGCCTATGGTCACCACTTCCGCCCGAAGATGATAGGTCTCGCCAAAGATTTTGACGGTCTTCGCCCGCTCGGCCAGGCGGCGGCCGAGCGTGTCCGGCGCCTGCCAGGAGACGATCAGAATGGTGTTATTGGGATTCTCGATGTTATTTTTCAGGTGATGCAAAATCCGGCCGGTTTCGGCCATGCCCGATGCCGAGATGATAATCATCGGGTCGGTGCGATTATTCAACAACTTGGATTCTTCCACAGTCCGCACGTAGTTCAACATTCTGAAGTTCAAAGCCGGGTGTCGCGATTCACTGACAAAGCGGCGCGTCTCGTCATCAAAGTAATCCAGATGCCGCTGGAAAATATCCGAAGCGCTGACCGCCAGAGGGCTATCTACGTACACCGGCACAGGCGGCACTTCGCGCCGGTAAATCATCTGATTCAAGTCATAAATCAGTTCCTGTGTGCGCCCAACAGCAAAAGCCGGGATGATGACCTTGCCGCCCCTGCGAATCGTCCGATTGAGGGCCTCGCGCAATTCATCATAGGCCTGTTGAGGGTCACGGTGAGGCTTATTGCCATAGGTGGTTTCCATCACAAGGTAATCCACCTTCTCCGGCAAAACGGGGTCACGCAACAAAGGCAGGTTAAGACGCCCGATATCGCCGGAAAACCATAAGCGCCTGCGTAGCCCCTTCTCTTCCAGGTCTAACACCACCCCGGCCGAGCCGAGGATATGACCCGCATCCACAAAACGCACCGTCGCCCCTGGCACCGGTTCAAAGGGTTGGTCATACGGCACCGCCTGAAGCATGCCGGTCACGCGGGCAGCATCTTCCAGGGTATAAAGCGGCTCCAGCGGCGGCTCACCGCGGCGGGCGCGCTTTTTATTGACGTACATTACATCTGCTTCCTGAATATGCCCCGAATCCAGAAGCATAATGCCGGTCAGGTCGCGGCTGGGCGGGGTACAGAAAATCTTGCCGGTAAACCCCTGTTTCACCAGGTTGGGCAGATTGCCGGAGTGATCAATATGTGCATGCGAGAGGACAACCGCATCCACTTCCGCAGGCTGGAAGGGGAAGTTTTGGTTGCGCGCGTACGTCTCACCTCGGCGCCCCTGAAACAAGCCGCACTCCAACAACAGCCGGGCGCCGTTGATTTCAAGCAAATGCAGCGAGCCGGTTACAGTCTGGGCTGCGCCGTGAAAATATATTTTCATCGCCCGACTCCAAGCACAGATAGAATCTCTTTCCCGAAACGGTGAAAGCGCCAGGGTGAAAGGCGCATCACTTCGGCCAGTGCCTCCAGGTCCTGCGGCGGATTCTGTGCCAGCCCTTCGAGATAGCGGCGCGGCAAGACGACATCGGAATCAACGCCCATCTTGCGCGCAACTTTTTTACGCCACGCCCCCAAGGCACGCAGCCGATTGGACAGAAGCGGGTCGGGCTGGACGGCGGCCGGCATCTGTACAACGGTCATTTCCCGTCCCTTCTGGATGGCCTGCAAAAGTTCCGCTCCAAAATATTCAGCCTGGCGGGAGGTCAGGCCGGCATTGAGCAGGCCGCGCTTATCATGCGGGGTTTGACAGGCCAGTTCCACCAGCAAATCGTCGCGAATGATTTTGAAAACCGGACGGTCATAGCGGCAGGCCAAGTCATCGCGTGCCTGTGCCAGGGCACTCAAAACCGTTCGCTGGCGCGGCGTCAGATGGTATTGCCGGGCCGCCCGCAGCCACAACTTTGAGCGGCCATTTTTGGGTTCCTCCGGTTGGGCAAGCAGAGAAAAATCATCGCGCGCCAGCAAGAGCAGGTCTTTTTGCTGCAACTCCGCTTCAAGCAGATCGCGCAAGGCCAGCAGATAGTGCGTATCCAGCCGGGCATAAGTCATCAATTCGGCCGGCAGAGGGCGTTGACCCCAATTCGCCTTTTGAAAACGCTTGTCCACCTTCAGGCCAAACTTTTGCCCAAGCAGGGCATCTAATCCCACCTGCTGATACCCCAAAATGCGGGCGCTTTGCATGGTATCGAAGAGATTAAGCACCTGAAAACCAAAGTCGCGCTTGAGGCCCAGCAAGTCGTATTCGGCTGCGTGGAAGACCTTTTCAATTTTTGGGTCGGCAAAAATAAAAGCAAGGGGAGATACATCACCCAGCGCCAGCGGATCCACCAGGTAATCTGCTTTTGGCGTGGAAAATTGAATCAGACACACCCGCTCGCGGTAGGCATACAGGCCATTGGACTCTGTATCCACAGCCAGATGCGGCCAGCGCCTCAACTCCTCTGTCAGGCTTTGCAAATCCGAAGGCGTGGCTATCCAGTGCGGGTCAGGAAGAGACTCGGAAAACATAGAAGCATTATAAACGGAAAAACATTCATCCTTTGTAACTACCTGCCCTTTAAACAGGATGGACAGGATAGGCAGGATAAACCAGAAAGGGAGTAGCCAGAACCATTTCCCGCCCGTTCTGCTTGCCCGTTGAATACCAGGTAAAGTATGGCTCGATTTTCCTCTCCAGGCATCAGCCCGGACGAGTTTTTTGCATTACCAGCGCGCCCTCGCCATCGTCGTAATAGCGGCTCCAGGTATCTATCTTCTGATAGCCTTCCCGTACGTACATCTGGATGGCGGCTTCATTGGAGAGACGCACACACAAGCGAATACGGCTTGTTTTCAGTTGCGCTTCACAGGCACGCAGCAAAGCCGCTCCAAAGCCCCGGCGCTGATAGGCTGGCAAGACACCGATGGTCGCAATCCAGGAGATGTCTTCTCTCGGGCGTTCATCTCCGGCCACAAAGCCAACCATTTGACCATCTTCAACCGCTTTCAGGCGCACCACATCGGGGAAAGTCAAAACGGCAATCAGGTCAAAAATTGGCCATGCATCTTTGGGGAAGCAGGCGTGTTCCAAACGGTGCAATGCGTTCAAATCCAGAATAGAGGCGGGCAGGATAAGCATAACTTAAGGTGAGGCCGCTCAATTGAGCGGCCTCAAAGCACATTTTCAACACAAAGCCTTACTTTTCTTCTCGGCCTTTGACAAAATTCTCCAGCATACTGGTGAATTCCATCGGGAAGATATACTTGGTAGAAGCGCCAGCGCCCAATGCCTTGAGGGTCTCAAAGTATTGCAGCGTCATGGTCTTCTGGTCAATGCTCTTGGCAGTGGCAAAGATCTTTTCCAAAGCCACCGAGAAGCCTTCGGCACGCAACACTTGCGCCTGCTTTTCACCCTCAGCCTGCAAGATGGCGGCCTGTTTTTGACCTTCTGCCTTCAGGATCGCCGCCTGTTTCTCGCCTTCGGCAACGTTGATAGCCGCTTCGCGGGTACCGGTCGATTCGGTCACCACCGCGCGGCGGACGCGCTCGGCCGACATCTGACGGTTCATCGCCTCTTGGACCTCGCGCGGCGGGATAATCTCGCGAATTTCCACGTTGGTCACCTTCACGCCCCAGCGCTCGGTGACCTCGTCCAGGCGGGTGCGCAGCATAGTGTTGATGTGTTCGCGTTCCGAGAGCACATCGTCCAACGGAATGCCGCCGATGACGGCGCGCAGGGTGGTCGTGGCCATCCCTTGCGCGGCCATCTCAAAGTTGCTGACCTGTAGCACCGACTCGGCCGGATCGAGCACCTTGTAGTACCAGATGAAGTCAATCGAAATAGGTGCGTTGTCCTTGGTGATCGAGGTCTGATGTGGAATCTCGCGCACCTGTTCGCGCAGGTCCACTTTGACCGCCCGGTCAATCACCGGGATGAGCAAAATCAACCCCGGTCCTTTGGTGCCAATGCAGCGTCCTAATCGAAAGACCACCAGACGCTGATATTCCGGCACAATGCGGATGGCATTGGCAAGGAAAATGACCAGGATAACGGCAATGACTGCCACCAAACAAAGTATGGGTGTAAGTGCTTCCATAAATTCTCTCCTTATCTGAAACGGACATGATTATTTCTCAGACGGTTCATCGTCTGAAACGACCAAGAGAACAAAGCCCTGACGTTCCACAACGCGCACGCGGCTGCCGGCTCGAATGGGCTTAACGCTGCGGGCAGACCACAATTCGCCGGCTACCTGCACCGATCCCTCTTCGTGAATGTACGTCTTGGCTTCGCCAATTTGCCCAATCAACGCGTCCAGCGCGTGGTGCGGACGCATTTGATGGGCCTCTAATGACTTGTTGATCATCAGCCACATCGAACCGGCTGAAAGCACCGAGACAATCGCGGCCAAGATGGGGTTGACCAACGGCTTCCAGCCATCCGTGAACAGGAATGCCGAACCGCCCATCAGGCCGAGAATGGAAAGCGCCAAGACCAATTGTCGCCGCCTGGCACGAATGGCGTAGAAATACAACAGGACTGCCAGCAGAAGTACAATCAAGGCCCAAACGTTAACCCCCAGGTTGTAAGCGCCATAGGCAGCCAGCGCCACCAGAAAGAGCGCGCCGACCTCCAACATCCCCGTTCCCGGGGAGACCAGCGCCAGTGCAGCCAGAAAAATACCCAACACCAGCAAAACATAAGAGACGTTAGGATCCAGCAGGATATTCATTTTCTTCCTTTCGTGGCAACGTCAAA